>CP033051.1:0-192500 GCA_003667865.1 Rossellomorea marisflavi
TTTGTTGCCTCTTCTATTGCCCTAGTAATTTTCTCACCTACAACAGAGCCCATACTTCCCATACGGAAACGAGAGTCCATAACAGCAATAGATACTTCCATACCATTCATTTTGCCTATACCAGTAAGAACTGCTTCATTTAAGTTTGTCTTTTTACGGTCTTTTTCTAGTTTTTCTATGTAGTCTGGGAAACCAAGCGGGTTAACAGAGACAAGCTCACGATCTAATTGTTGAAACGTCCCTTCATCCAAAAGACTTTTGACTCTCTCAAAAGCATTCATAGGAAAATGATATCCACAATGAATACATACCTTGAGATTTTTATTTAGTTCTTTTGTGTACATGATTTTTTTACAATCAGGACATTTTGTCATTATACCTTCAGGGACATCTTGTTTCGCCGCTTCTGTTGGTATAGTTGCGTACTTGATCTTTTCTTTTTTCGTCCTATTGAAAAGTCCCATGATGATACCTCCTTAGTAAAACGTAAGACATGTATAAAACAAATCAATCGAATACTACTTGTCTATCATTTTAACCGAATCTTTTAAAAATCGTTGTTGGAAATTGTCGCTCACTATTCGACAATATTCAAGAATTGATCATACGCAAGCAAAGCTTGCTTCTCATCTTGTTGATTAATGGCATGTAGTATCGACAATAATTTAGATCGGTTACGGTCTGTGATGGACACCTCTCCTTTTTCAAGCAAGGAATAGTCCTTTAAAATAAACCAGATTCTGTAAAGAAGAAAATTATTGCTTTCTTTTACTAATTCCTGAAAGAAATCAGAAACTCTGTTCAATTCAGCTTGTTGAACTTCGTGTTCAAGATGCAGAACTTGTCTTTTGTTAGCAATTAAAAGATGAATGCTTTCTTTTTCTATCATAGACATTGTTGAAGATACGTCCTTCTTCGCACGCTCATCTTGTAAAATAAACATTCCTAATAAATCTACTAACGTATGATTTCGAAAGTCTCGAATGAATGTGCCTTCTCCACGTCTTGTTTCAATTAAACCGAGAAGCTCTAACGCACGTAGAGCTTCTCTTACTGATGATCTGCCTACACTCAACCGATCTGAAAGCTCTCGTTCAGATGGTAATTTGTCTCCTGGTTGTAAACCGTCGTTGGAGATCATTTCTTTTAATTGGTGAACAATTCCATGAAATACTTTTGAATGTGACTGGAATGCGTTCACGGCTTCTTTCACTCACCTTTACCAATAACTGCTAATTGTTCTGTTTTCCTACGGATTTCTTCTGGATCCACTTTTACTCGGGCAACACCTGTTTCCATTGCTGCTTTTGCTACTGCAGCAGCAACGGCTGGAGCAACACGACTATCAAAAGGAGCTGGTATAACATATTCTGTACTTAATTCTGATTCATCGATTAAGCTAGCAATTGCTTCTACAGCTGCCCTTTTCATCTTTTCATTTATATGTGTAGCACGTACATCTAATGCCCCTCTAAAAATTCCAGGGAATGCGAGAACGTTATTTACTTGATTAGGGAAGTCAGAACGTCCAGTTCCAATAACTTTTGCTCCTGCTTCTTTTGCTTCTTCTGGCATAATTTCTGGTACTGGATTTGCCATAGCAAAAATAATGGGGTCTTCGTTCATAGACTCAACCATTTCTTTTGTTAATGCTCCTGCTACAGACACCCCAATAAAGACATCAGCATCTTTTATAACGTCTTCTAAGCCACCTGCAATTTTGTCTCGATTGGTGAATTTAGCCACTTCATCTTTTACTTCATTCATCCCATTTGGTCGTCCTTCATATATAGCACCACGGGAATCACACATGATAATATCACGCACTCCGTAATTGTATAAAAGTTTAATTATAGCAATACCTGCTGCACCTGCACCATTTGCTACAACCTTAATTTCAGACATTTTCTTATCGACGATCTTTAATGCATTCACTAAACCGGCAACTGTTACAATTGCTGTTCCGTGTTGATCGTCATGAAAAATTGGGATATTTGTTTCCTTTTTTAATCGTTCTTCTATAATGAAACAGTTCGGTGCTGCAATATCCTCTAAATTCACACCACCAAATGTTGGTTCTAGTAATTTTACAGTTTCAACAATCTTGTCAACATCAGTTGTATCTAAACAAATTGGAAACGCATCTACACCTGCAAAGCTTTTGAATAATACGGCCTTTCCTTCCATAACTGGTAGAGCCGCAGCAGGTCCAATGTTTCCAAGCCCTAATACCGCTGTACCATCTGAAACTACAGCAACCATATTGCCTTTCATTGTATATTCATAAACCGTTTCAGGCTTGTCATATATTACTTTACATGGCTCTGCAACCCCTGGAGAGTATGCTAAGCTTAAATCCTTTGCATTACGTACTTCTACTTTTGATTTTGATTCAAGCTTTCCCTGATTTACTCGGTGCATATGTAAGGCTTCTTCTCTTAAAGACAAGTTTGTTCACTCCTTAAAAATAGTTAAAGCAACTTAAACGTAACATTTTTTTACATCTACGTCTTCTATGAGAGACTAGTATTCAATTGAAATAAAGTAAAATAATATACATATAAATGCTTCGACAAAGTGGTCAGACCACATCATCTACTAAACAATAATATAAATAGCACTTCAAGTAAAGAATTTTACTTGAAAACAACATTTTTTTCTCCGAGCACTTTTTGTAATGCTTCTATTGCTTCTTCTGTTGGTTTAATTCTATATTGCACCGGCAGTTGTACCGTTCTATTATCTATTTCATAGAATAACACTACAGAAGTATTCCCTTTATAGGATGCTATAATGCCTCGGATATCCTCTGCGATTTTCTTTGGATCTAATTCCATGACAATTTTAAGATATAGTTTCTTTGTTAATGCCGCCGCAAGGTCCTTTACCTGCTCTATTGGCTTTACTTCACTAACAATGAATTGCTTCTTCCCGTTACGCTCGTCAAAATCTCCCTTAATAAAGAGAATCGATCCTTCTTTAACTAGTGTCATAACATGCTTATACGTATTCGGAAAAAGAACCCCATCCACTTCTCCGCTTTCATCCGTCAGTACAATAAATGCCATAACGTCTCCCTTTTTTGTTCGAATTGTACGTATACTTGATACATAGCCCCCAATTGTCACATTTTTTTGTTCTGGACGTGTATCTTCTATATAGTAAGCTCCCAGTGTAAGAAGGTAACTTCTATAAGGCGAGATAGGATGGTTAGATAGATAAAACCCTAATGCCTGCTTTTCAAATTGAAGCTTCGTGTTCATATCCATATGATCCACTTCAACATACTTTGGCTTTATAAAAAACTCCTCTTCATCCTGGAATAAGTCTCCAAGATCACTATCCGGCATAACTAGATCTGCATGCTCTATTGCAACATCTAAACTGGCTAATAAAACGGCTCGATCTTCCCCAAACTCATCAAAAGCACCGGCAAAAACAAGATTCTCTAACACTTTGCGGTTAATTATTTTCGTCGAAACACGAATACAAAAATCAAATAAGTCTGTATATGGTTTTTCCTTTCTCGTTTGGAAAATCTCACGTAACGCTTGTGCTCCGACACCTTTTATCGCAGCCAAACTAAAGCGAATTCCTTTGTCTCCTTCAACTTGAAAGGAAAATTGACTGTTATTTATAGATGGGGTCAGAATTGGAATATCATTTTGTGTTGTTTCACGCACGTATTGCGCAATCTTTTGATCATTACCAATTGATGCAGTTAACAACGCCCCAAAGAAAAAGCTCGGATAATGAGCCTTTAAATAGGCTAACTGATAAGCGATCATGCTATAAGCAACAGCATGGGATCGGTTAAATCCATAATTCGCAAATTTCACAATCAAATCATATACTTCATGTGCAACATTATCGGAATAGCCCTTTCGGATTGCTCCTCCCACAAAATGCTGACGTTCCTCATCTAGGACTTCCTTTTTCTTTTTCCCAACAGCTCTTCTTAATAGGTCGGCTTGTCCAAGAGAGAATCCTGCCATCTTTGAAGCAATCTGCATAATTTGTTCTTGGTAAACAATAACACCATATGTCATATTCAAAATTGGTTCGAGATCTGGATGTAAATATTGAATATCTTGTTTGCCATGCTTCCTTTTTATATATTCTGGTATATGTTCCATTGGACCTGGTCGATAGAGAGCATTCACCGCTACAATATCTTCAAAGGAAGTAGGTTGAAGCTTTGTTAAGACATCCCTCATCCCATCAGACTCGAGTTGAAAAATTCCATTTGTTTTACCTTCTGTTAATAACTGAAGTGTTTTAGGATCATTCTCAGGAATTCTGTGTAACGAAAAATTTTTACCGTTACGTTTAATACTTGTTACAATTCTTTCTAAAATGGTTAAGTTCCTTAGTCCTAAGAAGTCCATTTTTAATAATCCAATTTCCTCTAGTGTATCCATAGGATATTGCGTTAGATACACATTCCCTTGAGAGGCTTGGATTGGCACAATGTCCACAAGCGGTTGATCACTAATAATAACACCTGCAGCATGGGTTGACGTATGCCTTGGTAACCCTTCAATTTTTAGTGCAGTTTGAAACAAGCGTTTATAATGGTCCGATTGATTGATGATGTTCCGAAGCGGTTCAGACTCTTTAAATGCAGCTTGTAGTGTAATTCCCAGTTTGTTTGGGATCGCTCTTGATAATGTTTCTTGTTCCTTTGTATTTAATCCAAAAACACGAGCTGTATCGCGAAGTGCTGCTTTTGCTGCGAACGTTCCAAATGTAATGATTTGTGCAACATGTAAATCTCCATATTTACGCATGACATACTCAATGACTTCATCTCTACGATGGTCAGGGAAATCGATGTCTATATCCGGCATTGATATCCGCTCAGGGTTTAGAAATCGCTCAAATAACAATTTGTGTTCAATTGGATCTACATCGGTAATTCTGAGTACATAGGCGACTAGAGATCCTGCCGCTGAACCACGTCCCGGTCCAGTAAGGATTCCATTTTCCCTTGCATATTTCATGAAATCCCAAACGATTAAAAAGTAATCATTAAAGCCCATTTTCTCAATGATTTGTAGTTCATATTGTAATCGATCTTTGTAGATTTGATTTGTATCCCCCATTCGCTCCTTTAACCCCACAAGGCAGGCTTTGTGTAGAGCCTCAGCAGAACTCATCCCTTCTGTTAGGGGATATCTCGGTAAAAGATTTTGATGAAAATGAATCTCTACATGACAACGGTTGGCAATATGAATCGTGTTCTCAAGTGCATCAACATCATCATAAAAAAGCTCAACCATTTCATTTTTGGATTTAAGATAATATTCTTTTACTTCTGTTGGCATTCTGTCATCGTCAGAAAGCTTTGAACCGTCACGAACGGCCAGTAAACATTCATGTGCAAAAGAATCCTCTTTATCTATGTATTGAACATGATTTGTGACGACTCGTTGTGTTCCCGTTTCCTTACTTAGCTGATCTATTTGTGATAACAAACTGTCATCTTCCTTGACACCAGGCTTTTGCTTCCCTAAGTAAAAATGCTGTTTTGAAAAAATAGATTGAAAAAGAGACACAGCTTCTTTTGCATCATCCAGTCGACGATCTAGTAGTAGGGATTCTATTTCTCCCTCTTTTCCTGGTGTTATGGCAATTAGCCCACTTGAATATCCTTTTAACCATTTTAATGGCAGACCTTCAGGAGTTTTCGTTGAGATGACACTAGAGATTTTTACTAGGTTTTGATATCCCTCGTTGTTTTCTGCGAGAAGGATAAGAGGAAAGGATTTTCCTTCTTGAATGTTGCTCTGAATATCTGCTGTTAAGCCAATAATCGGTTTTATGTTTTCTTTTAAGCAAGTTTTATAGAATGGTATTGCTCCGTACAAGACATTACGATCTGTAATGGCGAGCATTTTATATTCTAATGATTTTGCTTTTTGGATTAAGGATTCTATAGAAATGGTACTTGATAATAAACTGTACGCAGTTGATATTTGTAAATGTACAAAGGACAAGTTCAGCACACCCTTTTTTAGTACTTGCTTTCTTTTAAAGCTCCAGAGGAACTTCTATATATATATAA
This sequence comes from Rossellomorea marisflavi, assembly GCA_003667865.1. GTDB lineage: Bacteria > Bacillota > Bacilli > Bacillales > Bacillaceae_B > Rossellomorea > Rossellomorea marisflavi_C. Next base: position 6,068 of record CP033051.1, read on the forward strand.
TTAAGAATTTGAAAATGAGTATGAATTGTAGATATAAACTGTCTATCTACTGAGTTGCTTGGAGCGGAAGGTGCTTGACTCCTGCGGGACTTAGCGGGACTAGTGAGACCCCACAGCGAAGCGAGGAGGCTCACTCCCGCCCCGCGGAAAGCAAGCACCTGGAGCGCAAAGCAACGGCCCTTGTTTATAACTGATTCCAATGGCATTGTATTCTATTAGTTTCATTATATTGAAGATATCAAGAAAAAGAAAATATGTTCTCCCTTTCATATCCTTTCGTCTTGTCCCATATAGTGATATAAGGAAGTAAATTCGTATTGGGGATGAATGTATGGTGGAGCCATTTTTTCCGGAGTTTTTCAAGAGTTTCTTTATTGCTTTAGGCGTATTATTGGGTGGTTCTTTGCTTGGAGGTTTAGCAGCCTTTGCAACAGGGCAGCCTCCGTTGACTGAAGTGTATCGACTTTCAAATATTTTAAGAATCTGGGCAATTATTGCGGCAATTGGCGGTACTTTTGACACGCTTTATAGTGTAGAAAGAGGCTTTTTTGATGGGGATTCTAAAGCATTATTTAAGCAATTCTTACTCATCCTTTCAGCAATGGGAGGGGCACAAGCCGGTTCCGAGATTATTAAGTGGTTTACACAGGAGCATATTTCATGAGGATTCCACCTTACTATCGATTGCCGAGCTTTCAGCGCTTTTTTGCTGGTGTCGTTATTGGGGGAGCGATTAGTTGGGTTATCTTTCTATTTATGTTCGGTGTCCTCCAGGAAAAACAAACACAGCTGATTCAAAAGCACAGTGATGATATACAAAAATACAAGGAAGAAAAGCTGTATTGGCAGGAAGAGTTTACAAAGCTTAATGAAAAGAATCAAGATAGTTTAACAATACAAGAAATTAAAGTAAAGATTACCAATAGGGAAAAGTTTAAGATTGAACAACTAAGTATTCATGAAGCAGAGGAGCAGATACGAAAGGATTTACGAAGTCTTCTTGCTAAGGATATCAAATCTGTTTATCAAAATAAAGATTTAATTAATCGCACTATCGAAAATAAAATCCTCAAAATCAATGACAAACGGTACAAGTTAAAGGTAAAGGATGCTTTCTTTTTCACTACTATTGAACTCAATTTAGAGCTATCTTATTCAGAATAGAAAATAACAATCAGGCTAAATATGAGTTTAGATGTAATAGACAAAACTGTAAATCACAGAATATATTTTATTCACACAATTTCACAATATAAAAGGCTTAGGAGGAATCTTTACCTCTAAGCCTATTTTCATATTGTCTTATTGTGCTATCGTTCTCATTACTGTAATTGTAATGCATCAAAACATAAATCAACTGAAATTTTTCACATCTTTAGTCTTTTCAATTTTCATTACTATAAACAAGTAAATCCCAATGCATATTGGAATTCCAATTCCCGAAATCGTTAACTTTATTTCTTCTTTTAGATTAAACATTCCCATAATAATATCCGGAAGAAACAAAAGTAACGGGAGAATAATAGAGATCCAAGTTTTGCTCCATACTGATATAGCTATAAACACAGCTATCGCAATAATAATTGCAATAGTATTGCCAGTATCATTAAATATCAAAGTAGGGGTTTCAAAGTGTCTATCCAAATAAATTAATCCAAAAAACAAACTAGTAGGGGTGAAGCCAAGAATTACTAATAATAAATATTCTTTTGTTTTAGATAACTTCTTGCTTGCTACATATTTAAAAACAACTAATGTGAGTGATAAAAATAATAATAGGATAAATAGGTTTCCACCCAATTCCAACAAAGAGTATTCTATTCCACCACTGAGGGCATTCCCTATTACATCATATGCAAAAAGACCGATAATAAGGATTGGAATGTATTTTAGCCAACTTCTTAAATCAAGTGACATTTCACCCGCAATTTGTTCCATATATTCTTTCGGAGTTCCACCAATAATCCCTTCTACACTTTTTCCCTTTGCTTCCGCCTCTGATAAATGGTCTTCCAATTCTTCAATAATGCCTTCTATTTCTTTTTCATTTTTTCCACTTGAAAATAAATACAATCTCAAATTCTGCAAAAATTCGCTGCTTTGTTTTGATATACTCATTACGATTAACCTTCCTTTCCTAATAAATGATCTACACTCTTAGAAATTTCAAACCAACGTTCTTGAAACGCCTCTAATTCTTCTACACCATTCTTTGTCAAGGAATAATACTTTCGTTTCGGACCACCTGATGGAAGCGATTTTTGAGTTGTTACAACTAACCCTTCTTTTTTCATACGTAGTAATAAAGGGTAGATACTTCCTTCGCTTACCATTGTAAATCCGTACGAGTAAAGTCTTTCCATCATTTCATAACCATAGGTTTCTCCTTTGGAAATAATCGATAATAAGCATCCTTCTAATATTCCTTTTAATATTTGACTCGAAGACATAAACTTCACCCCTTTTAAAGAACTTGAAACTATCTTGTTATGCAACATAGTTGTGTAAAAATAATGCACAACGAAGTAACTAACTTGTTATGCAATATAGTTTACATATTATCATATTTCATAATATTGTCAAATGGTTTCTCGAATTTTCACGTTTTTCTTTACGTACATTAGTTCAAAACGCCTTTATTATTCCCCCCACCCTAATCACATTCCGTGATATTCAGTTACTAAATAACAACCAAACAACACATACTTGGCGATATTTTCATCCTATCTGAGGAGGAACCAATGAATTAATATGTGACTATCTAAAAATGTTAGAAGCTATAATATAACAAGAAAAATCGCACAGTAATTTCTATATGATTACCGTACGACTTTCCTTGATATTTTAATGTTTGCACCTATAAAGTAATTTTATCACTTAAATTTCGCTTGTTATTTTTGTGCGTTTAGCTTTGTGCACACACCTGTTGGAGTTCTTTAACAACTAGAGCCTTTTCATCCCAAGAAAAAATAGAAGCCCCTGCTGCCATAGGATGTCCTCCACCATTGTAGTTTTTCGCAATTGTATTGATAATCGGTCCTTTCGAACGAAGTCTTACACGAATTTGATCAGCTTCTTCAATGAAAAATACCCAGGCTTTAATTCCTTTCACATCACCTAATGTACTTACTAACAGCGATGCCTCTGATGGAACCACATTGAATTCCTGTAACACTTCTTTTGTCATTGTCACAACTGCACAACCATTTTCGTCCATTTCAAAATTTTGATAAACATATCCTTGTAGCTTTAGCACCTTTGGGTCCATTTCATACATATTGTTAAAAAGCTCATTTCGATTGAAATCATATGTAATTAACTCTCCCGCAACCGCTAATGTTCGCTGCGTTGTACTAGGATATAGGAAGCGACCAGTATCTCCAACCATTCCAGCAAACAACAATCTTGCCGCTTCATCGTTAAGTTTTAATCCAGACTCTTTTCCGCTCTCATACAGCTCGTATATCATCTCACTACAAGAGCTAGCCGCTGTGTCAACCCATAATACATCGCCGTATTGATCTTCATTCGGGTGATGATCAATTTTAACAAGCTTTTCTCCTTTTGCGTATCGAGAATCACAAATACGTTCTTGATTCGCTGTATCACACACAATAACTAGTGCCCCTTCATAAACACTGTCATCTATTACATCTAATCGCTTTAAAAAGTAAAGAGAAGGCTCTTCTTCACCAACCGCGTACACCTTTTTATCTGGGTACGAGTACTTAATCATTTCAACAAGACCACCTTGCGAACCGTATGCATCCGGATCCGGTCGAACATGGCGATGTACAATAATGGTTTCATATTGTTGGATTAATGATAGAATTTCGGATTTCACTTATAAAACTCCTTTTATGCGACATGCCTGTATGATGTCGTCCATTTAATTTTTCAAGAAAAAATAAAATGTTCACAGAATATTATTTGGATTTCTTGCTTGTTCCCGTTACAATAATAGAGATTAAGATTGAGCTCTAGCATAATGGAGGAAAGCAAATGTTTGTTTTAGCTATATTTATTGTCCTTACTCTTACTTTTTATATTTTTTATAAAGTTAGACAAGTTCGTAGCAATCGTCCAATGGAAAAAAAGTGGTTGTCTGCAAAAGCAAGTATCGCGTTAGGATTCTTTATCGCGCTATTTGGGATTAACCAGCTTTTTATTTATCAAATGACGATTACGTATGTCATTTCTGCTATTTTTATCGTGATCGGCTTAGGAAGCTGCTGGGCTGGTTGGAAAATGTACAGGCACGTACTTCCATTTGCCATTAGAGAAGCAGAAGAGTTAGATGGAAAATAATAATTCTTGAGATAGACTTGGCTTACTATTGCTAAGTCTTTTTTTAATGTCGGTCAATAAGTTGACATATGATCAGGCATTTCCCAACAAGAACACCTTCGTGAAACACTTCTACATCAACTTTACCAAATTTACGCCCTACATCAAGAACCCTTGGTTGTATCTCGAGCAGGCTTTCCATCTGAACTGGTTTTATAAAATAAATAGACATATTCTCTACTACAAGATCACCTTTTTTATAAGGCTTTAGCGCACGATTGGCCACTTCTGTAACAATGCTCGTAAAAACTCCGTAAGAGATTGTACCGAGTCCGGTTGTCATTTGCGGTGTTACAGCAAATCGATAGAGGTCTTTTTCACCTGACTTCCCTTCAGTCACCTCTAGCTGACTTGTAATGGAATCTTCTATCGTTTCTCCAACTTGTGGCTGTCTTTGAATCATTTGCAATGCCTTTAGTACGTCCTGACGACTAATAATCCCCTGAAGTTTACTTTGTTCATTTACTACTGGGAGCACTTCGATCCCTTCCCAAATCATGACATGGGCAGCAGACGCTACACTTGTATTCGTACTTACTGTGATTGGATTTTTCGTCATTAGTTTATTGATTTTTATTTGCTTCTCTTGTCCCATGACATCTTTTGATGTAATCATTCCCTGTACTCTCATATTTTGGTCTACGACCGGAAATCTGCTGTGAAAGGTAGACTGGTTTTTCTCATACCATTCTTCAAGAGTATCGTCGTGATGTAAGTAAGCCGTTTTGTCTAATGAAGTTAAAATGTCTTCTACAAGAACAATTTCTTTCTTTATTAGTTGGTCATAAATAGCACGATTAATCATGGCTGCTACAGTAAACGTATCGTAGGATGTTGATATCACTGGAAGTTCTAATTCGTCCGCAAGCTTCTTTACTTCATCATCTGTATCAAATCCACCTGTTATCAGTACAGCTGCACCCGCTCTTAATGCAAGCTCATGTGCTTTTGTACGATTACCGACAATGAGAAGATTGCCTGCATCTGTATAACGCATCATTGCTTCAAGCTTCATTGCTCCAATAACAAATTTATTAAGCATTTTATGAAGTCCTGCACGCCCACCTAATACATGACCATCAATGATATTCACAACTTCTGCAAATGTAAGTTTCTCAATGTTTTCCTTTTGTTTTCTCTCTATACGGATCGTTCCAACCCGTTCTATCGTGCTTACATAACCCTTTGCCTCAGCATCCTTAATAGCACGGTAAGCTGTTCCTTCACTAACCTCTAATGCTTTAGCAATCTGCCGAACGGATATCTTTTCTCCGATTGGAAGTGAATCTATGTACTCTAAAATCTGCTCGTGCTTCGTAGCCAACCTTTTCACCCTTTAATTTGTATTAAGTACCTTCATTATAAAGTGTATTCAAGGCTCTTTCAATTTATAGAAAAAGAGAGAGGGACGGACCTAGCTTCGCAGGTCCGTCCCTCTTCTTCTATTACCCAAAAGAACGTGCTCTTCTTTTTGGCTTTTTATAAGATTGGAACTTGCTAGTATTCTTTGCTTTCTTAGGTGCATACATTAATGCAGATAAATTTCCAAGTAGTACAATAGCGGCCAATGCTAGCCAGGATATGGCAAAGATTCCTTCCATGCCTGCAGCGTGAACCGAGAGTCTTGGAACAGCATAATACAGCATAAGACCAGCTAATAGAATGCAAAGTATATATCTTTGTTTCATGAACAGCTCCTCCTTTCATACTTGTTTCATATGTATGCTCGTACTATTTATTTTATTTCTCGTTTGCGACTTCTTTGGGTGTCTTTTTATAAGTAGAAACTCCATAAAAAATACCGCACAAACACCTATATCAGTATTTGCGCGGTAAGGATCATCCTATTTCAAGTTAACAGTAAGAATGTATTTAAAGAAACGCTTATAGTTCAATGCTTTCTCCAACTTCTAGTACTTTTCCATCTACAACCTGAAGCAGAGAGATAAAGTTGTTTGGATCCTGTTTAATAGGAGGGAACGTATCAAAGTGAATCGGAACAACAAGCTTCGGATTAAGAAATGATGCTGCAGTAGCCGCATCTTCCGGTCCCATTGTAAAATTATCTCCAATTGGCAGGAACGCTAGATCAATCGGATGTCTTTCCCCAATTAATTTCATGTCTGAGAATAATGCTGTGTCACCTGCATGGTAAACCGTTTTTCCTTCAATCATTAATAGAACTCCTGCAGGCATTCCCATATAAATAATTTGGTTATCAGGTGTAGTATAGCTGCTACCATGGAAAGCTTGTGTTAGTTTAACCTTTCCAAATTCAAATTCAAAGCTTCCACCAATATGCATTGGATGAGCTTTTACTCCCTGAAAGCCAAGGTATGTAGCAATTTCAGCATTAGCAATTACAAGAGCATCATTCTTTTTAGCTAATTCAACCGTGTCACCGAAATGATCATTATGACCATGAGTTAAAATAATAAAATCCGGTTTCTCATTTTCTACTTTAAGATCGGTTAATCCATTCCCATTGATAAACGGGTCAATAAGGATCGTTTTCCCCTGGGTTTCAACCTTTACGACAGCATGTCCATGATATGAGACTTTCATTAAAATGACCTCCTATTATTTTCTCAATACTAGTATTCTTTATAAAAAAACGATTTCCTCCTATCAAATGTTCCACTATACTGTATACCCGTTTTGGTTGTCTTTAAAAGCTATTTTCTTCTAAAGAATATATGTTTTATCTTCTTCTCTTCTTAGGAAGTCGTTCGCTACTAAAAGCACACCAATTGCTTTGTCAACTACATGATGACTCTTAGAGAAAAATATTTGAGAGATGTTCTCTTAATCTAATGGTCTCAAGTCAACATTTGAGTCAGGTCCAAAAGAAAAAACCATCCCTTTAAGCTCTTACACTAAAAAGGATGGTTGTTGATGAATCGATTATGATAATAATAATTTTGAATCTTTGTATTCTAAATCATGAGCTTCTGCAACCGCTTTGTATGTTACATACCCATCAAGTGCATTTAAGCCTTTTAATAACGCTTCATTATCAAGACACGCTTGTTTATAACCTTTGTTCGCAATTTGGATAGCATAAGGAACCGTTACATTTGTAAGCGCAATCGTTGATGTACGTGGAACCGCACCTGGCATATTCGCAACTGCGTAATGAACCACTCCATGCTTCTCATAAGTAGGAGCATCATGTGTTGTTATACGGTCAGTTGTTTCAAAAATACCACCTTGGTCAATCGCAATGTCAACAACTACAGAGCCTGGCGTCATTTGTTGGATCATATCCTCTGTAACAAGCTTTGGTGCTTTTGCACCTGGAATTAAAACAGCACCAATGACTAGGTCTGATTGCTTTACAGCATTTTCAATATTTAATGGATTAGACATTAACGTTGTTACATCATGTCCAAAAATATCATCTAATTGACGAAGACGATCTGGGTTTAAATCAATAATCGTTACTTGTGCGCCTAGCCCAATAGCCATTTTCGCCGCATTTGTTCCAGCTACTCCACCACCGATAATCGTTACACGCCCACGTTGAACCCCAGGAACTCCTGAAAGTAGAATTCCTTTACCACCATGGATTTTCTCTAAGAATTGTGCACCGATTTGTGTTGCCATTCTTCCTGCTACTTCACTCATAGGAGTAAGTAAAGGAAGTGCACGGTTATATTCAACTGTTTCATAAGCAATTGAAACAACTTTATTTTCAATTAACGCTTTTGTTAAGTTCGGCTCTGCCGCTAGATGTAGATATGTAAACAAGATTAATCCTTCACGGAAGTGAGCATATTCACTTTCTAATGGTTCTTTTACTTTCATAACCATTTCCATAGACCATGCTTCAGCAGCTGTTTCAACGATATTCGCTCCCGCTGCAATATAATCTTCATTTGTGAAACCTGAACCAATTCCTGCTCCTGATTCAATAAAAACTTCGTGTCCAAATTGAACTAAGTTCACAACTCCAGCAGGTGTCATGGCTACACGATTCTCATTATTTTTAATTTCCATTGGTACTCCAATACGCATATTAGACCTACCTCCTATATTCCTTTATAAAAAAAGACAAATTCCCTTCACTACTATAACATTTCCTGTCGAAAATGCGATATATTTTTGTGTAATATGAAAGCATTTTCATTTTAACAAGAAAATCTTTGAATTCCTAATGTTTTTTAAAAATATCCAAAGTTTTTATCTTCGCTTTTTTTCAAACATTCTTTACAATGAATAATGTAACTTCATAGAATTGAGGCGAGATGCACATGCAGAAGCAACCATTAATAGAAAGATTAGGTCTTGAACCAGTACCCATGAGCTTAAAAACGACGCAGTGGTGGGAATATTTCATGATTCAATTGGCCTTCTCCGTAAACTCTGGAAACTTTCTCGTTCCGGCATTGGCCGTTTTAGAAGGAGGACTTTCTTTTTACTGGGCCATTCTCAGTACAGTATTAGGAGCAGGCTTAGCCTTTCTATTTGTATCTATTTTATCCTTGCCTGGAGCACGTTATGGTTTACCTGGACAATTTGTTATTCGAACGATGATTGGAAAAAAATTATCGATGTTCAGCGCTTCTCCTATTCGTTCGTTAACGTCACTTTATTGGTTTAGTGTCCAAACAATCGGTGGGACCCTTGTAGTCATTTCAATTTTAGAAAAATGGGCAGGTCTTTCAGTCCCCTTCTTACCTGTTGCACTTTCTTTAGCACTTGTCATGACAGTCTTAGCTTTAATTGGATTTGACGCCGTAAAAAAGGCTACCAAAATGTTTATACCGGTTTTAGTAGTCGGCCAGATGATTCTACTATATATATTTCTCTCAGATATCACTTCAGGTAATGTGCAAGTAAATGAAACAAGCTCTTTTTCATTTTCAATGTTTGTGTTTTTCGCAAGCTTAGCCTTTGTACAATATGTTTCAGGAGTTAGTGCTTCTTCAGATATGACACGTTATGCTACAAACGAACGTCATGGATTTTGGGGATTGTATGCAGGAAATGTTATTGGCTTTACCATGACAGCTATTCTCGGATCATTAAGTGCCGAACTCTATCAAAACTCAAATCCATTTGTTGCTGCAAGCGAATCTACCGGTTCTGTTGTTTTCATGATTATTATCATCATTACAGCAATGGTATCGATGATTTCGATTAATCTTAGTAATGCCTATACTGGTGGCTTTAGTCTACTCAATGCTCTCCCTCAAATAGGGAGATTAAAAAGTGCCATTCTATTTGGAGTCTGTGGAATTGTATTAAGTGCATTTCCTACACTTGTCGAAAATGCAGAAAGCTATATTTCGTGGCTTGGTGCTTTCGTTGTACCTCTTTCGGCCATTATCGTTACTGACTTTATTTTGATCAAAAAGAAAGAGATCAGTGAAGAGGACCTCATACAGCTTGCAGAAGGTAAAGCAACATATAATCATCAAGCATTAGCAACCTTGCTAACCATGATTGTGTTCTACATTGCCATCCCAGACCAATGGTCCCCAGGATTTATCACATTCGTCGCAACATCAGTCGTGTATTACTCGTTGATGAGTATGAAAGTAAATCGGAATGTACGAGGTCAGCGTGCTAGTTAGTTTCAAGAAAATAAGAAATTGCATTTTTTAAAGGCCCTTTTAAGAACCTGAGTTGCTTGTAACGGAAGGTGCTTGACTCCTGCGGGAAATAGCGGCACTGGTGAGACCCCGCAGGCGCTAGCGCCGAGGAGGCTCACCGCCGCCCCGCGGAAAGCAAGCACCTGTAGTGGAAAGCAACGGACCATGTCAATTAGAACTGTTTTTATAAACTTACATATCAAAGGTCCGTCCCTATAGGAACGGACCTCATTTTATTTATGAATATTCGTTTTCACCATCATTATGAAATACTTGTCCATCAGGGCTATCTACGACACCGTTAATATACGCGCCCATGATTTGACTACTTACCTCTTCTACCTCATGCTCATTGTAAAAAAAGGTTTCTTTTGGGTCTCTTTGCTTCATGTTAATCCTTCCTTCCGTTTTATATAGAATCTCTTCTATATTTTTCAAAAATTTGTTACAGATATGAGTGGAAAAATATAGTATTCTTAAAGTAAGGAGGGATGTTGTATGGCGTTACAATATAAAAATATCCTTGTTGGTGTTGACGGTTCTAATGAAGCAGAGTGGGCGTTTCAAAAGGCAATTGAAATTGCAAAACGGAATGATAGTAAGCTCTCTTTACTACATGTAATTGATACACGATCCTTTGCCGCTGTTGAATCCTATGATAGAAAAATTGCAGATAGAGCCGAACGGTTTGCTCACGATCTACTAAAAAAATATGAGGATCAAGCTTTACAGTCTGGTGTTAAGCATGTGAATACATTACTAGAATACGGGTCACCAAAAGTGATCATCCCAAAGGATGCAGCGAATAAAGTAAATGCCGACTTAATCATTTGTGGTGCTACGGGCTTAAATGCTGTTGAGCGTTTTCTAATTGGAAGTGTTTCCGATCATATAGTGCGTTCTGCACCATGTGATGTTCTTATTGTTCGGACAAAAGAAGATGAATAGGAGGTCTATCTTTGACGTTACAGGTTCTAATAACTGAATTTGAAAGTATAAAAGGAAAAGGCGAACGCACTCTCGAACAACTCACATTAGAACACATCCTGTATTCTCCTTCAGCTGAATCGAATAGTATTGCTGTAATTGTGAAGCACCTACATGGTAACATGTTGTCACGTTGGACAGAATTTTTAACAACTGACGGAGAAAAGCCTTGGAGAAAACGTGATGATGAATTTGTCTTAAACCATTTATCGAAAGAAGAGCTTTTTGTTCTTTGGCAAGAGGGCTGGAGTCTTGTTATGGACACGTTACACTCCCTAAAAGAAGAAGACCTTTCCAAAGACGTCTATCTGCGTGGAGAAAAACACACTGTATATGAAGCAATCTTGCGACAATTATCGCATTACAGTTCACATGTCGGGCAAATGATGTACATCGGAAAAATGCTTTTAAATGAAAATTGGATTTCTCTAAGTATTCCAAAAAGAAAATCAAAGGAATTTTTAGAAAAAAAGCGACAAGAAGCGAACAGATAATAATTATAACCAAAGGGAAGTATCTACTCTTTAGATACTTCCCTTTACGTTAGTGTCCTTGTTTTTTTAAATGAAGGTAACGATATTGATAATAATGCTCTGCAAAGTCTGTAATGTTTCTTGCTAATTGATAATTAATGCCAGCTCCTATTGCCATGCTGATGATTGGGAGACCGGAAAGAGTTTTCTTTCGGAAAAGTGTTATAGCAACTGCTTTAAAACAATGCTTTAAAGGTCCTTCTAGCCAACTAGTGTCTGTTAGCTTTTCAGAACCATTGTAAAAATAATCTGACTCTTTTGTTTTGAGGTCTTCCATTAACTCTTCCCATGCTGTTGCCTTTAATCGGGAGGGTAATGTAGCTGCATGAAAAACTTTTAAAGATGTCATCATTTCAAAAGGTGTTTGAACATCAAAACCATATGTGATCGCAATAAGTTGAATAGATCTAAGATTAATGATGACCATAGCTGGAAGATCTGATCCTAGTGCAATAAATCCGCCAGTTCCGGCAACTCCACCTTGCAGTAATGAATAGATGCGATGTCTTCCGGCATGCTGTTCCGCAATATAATGTAATTGATCGATAGTAAGATGCTGCAGATCTTGAACATCCTCTATAGTTTGATTAAAGGCTCGAGCTGTTGTCACGATTCGTTCCCTTGCATCATTTTGCATTTGTGAGCCTTGAATCATCGAATGCATGTGAAACAACCATCCATCTAGACGACTTAGGAACGGATCTTGATATGTTTCGGGAATGGCAGAGAAGGCAGTATTTATCCATTTTACATATGTATGTTCAAAATCGTTTGTTTCATAGGAGTACAGAGAATTCTTCCATGTTTGAATATTTTCCCAGACTTGTTGGTCACGCTCCGTCCAATTCAAAAATTCAGCCCCCTTATGATTTTTTTCTTTTTTAATTATAGCATATTTTACCACTAAGGTTGTGCACTCTACCTCATAACAGTACCCTTTACTGTTAGAACGTTCCGTTTATCGCTAAAAAACAGGCTGCAGACAATCAAGTTTTGGTCTAACATTTTTCTGAATTATGGAGCTTGTGTCATGAAAATATACTCTAGCATTCCTTTAACGCCCGGACATTTGTTCCGCTATTTCCCCTAAAAACTGTAATCTTGAGGGTTTTGCGGACATTTGTTCCGTTATTCAATCAAAAAAGCAGTGAATTTTCTTCATTTTATCAAAATAACGGAACAGATGTCCGTCAGCAGCTGACAATCAATGTTTTTACAGAAAGTAACGGAATAAATGTCCGCTGAAGTGACCAATACGAAGATTCAAAAACCGACCGTTCATTCAATAAACCTTCATAACGATTAATTGAAATGATCTTCAAATGAAAAGCCTCAAAGACCTGATGAAAAATTGGCATAGATATCATTATCTATGCCAATTCGTATGTCACTTACTTAATATGCACTCCACAAAAGGAACTGCTTATACTAAATATTAAGAATGCTTAAAAATGACCTATATGGAAGCCAACCGAACAACGTCACGGGCAATCATGACTTCTTCATCTGTTGGGATTACCATAACTTTTACTGGAGAATGTGGGTAGTTGATAAATCGTTCGCCACCTCGTACTTTGTTTCGAGCTGGGTCCCAATACACGCCCATGAATTCAAGACCTTTAAGAACCTTTTCACGAATCACATCACTATTTTCACCAATTCCTGCTGTGAAAATAATGGCATCAACACCATACATTCTTGATGCATACGAACCAATATATTTATGAATACGATTTGCAAATACCTCTAAAGCTAGTTCTGCACGTTCATTTCCTTGTTCTGCTTCTAACTCAATGTCACGTAAATCGCTTGAGAAGCCCGAAACCCCTAACATCCCTGATCTTTTATTAAGAGTGTCAAGTACTTCATCTGCTGTGTTACCTGTTTTCTCCATAATATATGGAATGAGAGCAGGGTCAATATTCCCTGAACGCGTTCCCATCGTTACACCAGCAAGTGGTGTGAATCCCATCGATGTATCAATAGATTTACCGCCTTCTATTGCAGCAATACTAGCCCCATTCCCTAAGTGACAAGATATAAGACGAATTTGTTCCTCCGGTCTTCCGAGCATCGCTGCTGCACGCTCTGTTACGTACTTATGTGAAGTACCATGGAATCCATACTTACGAATTCCATAATCCTTGTAATACTCGTAAGGTAAGCTATATAAGAATGAGCTTTCAGGCATCGTTTGATGAAATGCAGTATCAAATACAGCCACAGCAGGTACATTTGGTAATACACTTTGGAAAGCCTGAATCCCTGTAATATTCGCAGGATTATGAAGAGGAGCTAAGTCGGATAACTCATTAATCTTACTTAGTACGTCATCTGTTATGTTTACTGAATCATCGAATACCTCCCCACCATGAACAACACGATGGCCAATTCCTTCAATTTCATCAAGAGATTCAATAATTTTGTAATCTGTTAATTTATTTAAAAGCATTTTTACAGCGACATCATGGTCTGGAATGTCTGTTACTTCACTTTTCTTTTCACCATTTACAGTAATGTTGAATACGGCGTCATCAAGTCCAATTCGTTCAATTAGTCCTTTCGTGATTACTGTTTCTTCCGGCATTTCAAATAACTGAAATTTCAAAGAAGAGCTTCCAGCGTTAATTGCGATTACTTTTGCCATATTGACCGCTCCTTTATTTTCTAACATCTTATGTTTTATTTTGTTCAAGCATACACGTTTCTATCTCTCAATTTTTCATTTAATCATTGTCAATTATCGAATTCAAGGAGAACCTTCTTTTGGTATCGGTTACATAGTAAAGTAATTCTTTTCTGAAAAATAAAACAGGGAAAAAGTATGTAAAATTACATAAACCTCCTACACAATTTACCATATATCCTCCCCAACTCCTTCTTAATCATCCACTTATAAAACAGCAAACAAAAAAGACGGAGCTGCGCTCTGTCTTATCTTGATTTATTCACTTTTAGCCACGAGTCAATCTTCCCTAAAATGTCCTCAACAGCGCGAGGATTAGATAAGCTCGGAAGCTTTGCTAGTAGAACTTCCTTAGGAGGCTGGATACCTTCCATTTTCTTTTGGAGAACAAGAACACTCTTAGCCGATGACTCACTTTTAAATAATGATGTTGGTAATTGTAATAACCCTTGGATAAATACTTGGTCCTTAAAGAACTCGTGTAGCTGCTTCGCTTGTGGTGATTCAAACAATCCATTAGGTACTAGGAAAAATAAATATCCGCCTTCTTTTGTATATTTCACACTTTGCTCAATAAATAAATGGTGTGAGTAGGAATGACCCTCCTCGCTTCGCAGAGTATACTCATTCGCACGAACCTCGTTAGGGTAATAGCCAACTGGCAGGTCACTTATTACAACATCTACAGGATCAATAAATAGGGGCTCTAAAGCATCCTGATTAAATAATTGAAGTGGATGTTCTTGCAGATTGGCTCCAATATAGGCAAGTTTTAATAAAACATCGTCGATATCCACTCCAATGGAGTCGATGTTACGGTCTGGTAAATGATTCAGTACGGTTGTTAATAGATTGCCTGTTCCAATAGCAGGATCTAAAAGTGTTAGTTGATCACGATTGTGTGAAAATTTGTCCACAAGAAAGCTCATAAAAATCCCTATAGAATCTGGTGTCATTTGATGATTGGGTTGAGCCAGTTCTTTCATTCCTTTTAAAATAGCGAATTGGAATGATTTTCGGATTTGTTCTTTTGAGAGTTGTTCTAGTTTGATTTCATCATATTTTTTTTGAATTCTTTTTTTGGTAATTTCACTTAATTCTTCTTGGAGAATGGTTTGTTGAAATAGGTTTTCACCTGATTCTGCAATGGCTTCAAGGTATGTGCATTGTAGTTCTTCTTCAAGAACTGTTGCTGTTTCGTCTAGTACGTAAAATAATGTTTCTACTGGTGAGGCAATCATGTTTTCAAAACTCCTCTAATTTCAAATTAAATATAATTACATAAGATGTATTTATTATTATAGGGCCGTTACTCTCCACTCCAGATGCTTGCTTTCCGCGGGGCGTGAGGTGAGCCTCCTCTATGGAAGGTTTCGTTCCAGTAGGTACGAAACCCGGGTCTCACCAGGGTTAAATGCATAGCATTTAACCTTTCCCGCAATTCCCGCAGGAGTCAAGCATCTTCCGTTCCAAGCAACTCTGTAGGTTGTCTAATTCCTTTTTTACCCATTAAATGATTCTTTTTAATTCAATTTTTCTACAATAAAAATAAATTATTTTCTCTTGTTCTATGTAGTTTAACAGAGTAGTTGTAAACAGAAAAACTGATCTAGATTTATACTAGATCAGTCTTAATATGATTCGAAAAGACTGTTATTTTGCTGCTTTTACGGCTTCGATTGCTTTGTCGTAGTCTGGGTGGTTTGTTGCTTCGCTTACGTATTCTACGTAGGTTACTTCATCATTTGAGTCTACGACAAAGACAGCACGAGCTAGTAGGCGAAGTTCTTGGATGTGCACCCCGTATGCTTCACCGAAAGAGAGATCACGGTGATCGGATAGTGTTTGGACATTGTCAATGCCGTTCGCTCCACACCAGCGTTTTTGTGCAAATGGTAGGTCTACTGAAATTGTTAAAACTTCTACATTATTCAATGTAGCTGCTTCTTCATTAAAACGTCTTGTCTGTGCATCACATACGCCTGTGTCGATTGATGGAACTACGCTTATTAAGCGTACTTTACCTTTTGAAGAATCTAATGTTACAGGAGAAAGATCATTTGCTAATACTGTGAAGTTAGGTGCTTTATCCCCTACTTTCACTTCATTGCCTAATAATGTTACGGGATTTTGTTTAAATGTAATAGATGCCATTTAATAATTCCTCCTATTGTGAGAAGTATGTGTATATAGTTTAATAGTACAAAATAGAGGACAATTTAATCAACTATTTGAATTGTATGTAGTATTTTTCTCTCTTTTATATGAGAGCTTGATTTCAAATTGATTTTATATGTACGTTTCATCAAAAAGAAAAGTTGACGAAAGAAGACTAGGTAGCTTCTTCTTGTTCGTCAACATTGGGAATCAAATTTCTTATTGGAAGTTTTGGTTTTGATTTTGATTCATTTGATTTTGACCATTTTGTTGCTGCTGATTTTGTTGATTAGAAGAATTATCTTTTTTCAGCATGCTCTGAATTTTTTCAACTGCTCCAGGTGCTAGATCAATCAAACGGTCAATGATATGAGTATTTTCATCTAAGTGAAGCATTTTCACTCCATTACTTCCTACAATTAAGAAGGCAATCGGTGTAATGGATACTCCTCCACCACTACCCCCACCAAAAGGTTGTTTAGATGATCCTCCATCCTGACCTTTTTCACCTTTTCCATCAATTTTGAATTCGCTACCACCTGCAGCAAATCCAAAGCCTACTTTAGATACAGTTAGAATCACACTGCCATCTGGTGTTTCAACAGGGTCACCAATGATTGTATTAACATCAATCATTTCCTTCAGGTTTTCCATAGCGGTTGTCATTAGGCCTTCAATAGGGTGTTCTGACATAGAGAACGTCCTCCTTTATTAAACAGATTGTTTTTCAGAAGAGAAGAGTGATAGTGGCATTGATTTAAACCGAAACTTGCCACCTCTCCAATAACGAAATATCTTTAAACCTACTAGGATAGCATTCCCTATGCGAAACTGGATAATACATGAAAATTCAGTCTGAATGATTGGCTTTTGAAATGAGGGAGTAATGGTGATGCTAGGCATATTTTGTAAACGCATATAATTGCTAATAACACCGATTAGCCCTCCTTTTGCAGACCAGAGTAGTCCAGTAAGTGTTCCTGTTGTTGCAGCATCTGACACACCTATCACGCTATCCCACTTAATATTCCTTAGCTTCATTGTGTTAAGGAATTTGCGAATAATCTTATGCATTGCTTGAACATGCTCAAGCATAGATTTTGTATCTTGTATCATGTTTAAGAAATCTTTAGGCGAGAACTTCATCCGTTTTTCACTTGTAGTATCCGCTGTGTCTTCCTTCCCTAATTGTGTTTTCTCCTGTATTTCTACATTTGCATCGTCATTAATCTTCACCATTGGAATATCGATTTTATATTGTATAAGTCCAAACCATGCTCGAAATTTTATTGTATATTTGTCATTATCATTACCGTGATATAGATACACTTCTATGGTTAGCTTTGTAATGATAATAGTGAAAAACAAAAGTAAAAGTATGCCTACAAGTATAACGAAAAACCATAGCCAGCCATTCATATTTTTCACGACCCTTCAGCCTACCATTATGGTCATGTAGAAAAAAAAATAAACCTGCACAATATACAGGTTTACTTCCTAGTTAGGAATTAAATTTGGAGAAAGTCGGCTTAAAAAATTGGCGGACACTTTTCTCTCGAACAACGGTCGTCTCTGCAAATAAATCATGAATCCCTTGCTTCTTTGTTGTAAAAGCAACGACCACGTACAATACAAAGATAAAATTGGAGATGAACCTTCCAATTAACTCTCGGAATATCACTGTATCCCAGCCTGGTTTTTCTCCGGTGAGATGGATTACCCGTAAACCAAATATCATTTTACCAAGAGTCTGACCTAATTTTTTGGTCATGAGAATAAAGTAACCGTAAAAAATAATGGCTGAAACGATTGAAATTGCCGAAAACATCGAGCCATCTGTTAATGAGATATCTAGCAAACGAAAAATCGGATTTACAATCATCCTTGTGATACTGCCAATTATTAAAAGGTCCAATAAATAGGCCCAGAAACGAATCCAAAAACCCCCAAGCTCTAATAACCTAGAGTCACTTTCACTTAAACTACTTTGACGATTCTGTTCAGGTACTTCTTCAGATTGATTTATGTTTTGATGTGTCTGTTCATCCATTTCTATCACCTCTATTCAGAATATAGATACATTAAACGTGGTGAATTGGGTCTAGAGAGGATTTCCGTTAAGACCATTGTGTCTAGATCTTTCCCCATCATTTTTTGAGCACCCATTGAAATGAAGTCCGAAAATGGATCATTTGAAGCATATGAAAATACTTGTGCTCCCTCTAAGTTTTGGTCTTTTTTCAGACTCTCAATAACATCCTCCATATAGCCAAAGTCATCAATTAGCTTTAGCTCCTTAGCTTGAGTACCATCATAGATTCTCCCATCTGCAATCTCTCGTACTCTTTTTTCGTCTATATTGCGTCCTTCAGAGATTACTTTAACAAAGCCATCATAAGAATTGTCAATCATATCTTGAAGAATATTACGTTCTTCTTGAGTCATTTCACGTGAAGGACTCATGATGTCTTTATATGGTCCACTCTTAATTGTGACAAATTCTACTCCATATTTCTCTGCAAGCTCTCCATAATTAACACTTTCCATTATGACTCCAAGTGATCCTGTTAACGTCTCTTTACTAGCAAAGATCTTAGTTGCTGGTGCCGATATGTAATATCCTCCTGAAGCTGCGGTAGATCCCATTGATACGTATATTGGTTTCTTTGATTCCTTGATAATTTCTACTAGTTTGTCGTGAATTTGTGCGCTCTCTACAACTCCACCACCAGGGGTATTCACTTTAAGAACAATTCCTTTTACACTATCATCCTCTTGGACAGCATCAAGCTGTTGCATAAATAGATCATGATTATAACCAGGAGATGCAAAAATTGAACCTACATCAGCTGAATCTTGAATCACCCCTTCGACCTCAAGGACCGCGATTCGTTCCAGTATACTTCCTTCCTCTATTACTTCTTCTGCAAACTCACTTGATGGTCCCGCAATAAGTTCACCAAAAACTTTATTAAAATCTGTGGTAAGCATAGTAGAAGCAACATTTATAATTGTTGAGACTAGAAAAAGCCCTGCTGCAATTCCTATCGCAATCCAACGCTTTGCATTCATTTATCTTCCTCCTCATTCCTGTTGTTTTTTTCTTACAGGTTCTACTACGAATCTAATTAAGAGATTGTTTCAATAAAATGCCAAAATAGTTAATTTTTTTTTCAAATAACTATTATTATCAAGAAATTTTTAAAATCCATAGCTTTCTTTCATAAGAATGGTTTCTAATTTACCACATAAAAAATGGTAAGGACCCTTCAACCATCATGATCTTAAAAATAGTTATAAATTCTCAATAATAATCAAATAATCATGGAACATTCTGTCCAAAATAAAATGTATTGATTTGCCACCTTTTTCACAATACCCAAAAGAATGATAAGATAGTTAATATAAACATTTTAGCAACTTTTTTCAAGTTTTGTAAAAAGTAATAACTGATGCAGGAACATAAGGAGGAAATACATATGTCTGAACGTAAGAATATTTATTTTTATACAATGGAAGCTCGTGATGTAGAACAAGTACAACTTGATGCATTATTTCAATTAGCCGAAAAACATCAGTTTACGATTGTTGATACTCCTCAATCCGCAAATATTATCGTCAGTATCGGTGGAGATGGTGCATTCTTACAGGCTGTGCGTAAAACTGGCTTTAGACAAGATTGCTTATATGTCGGGATTTCCGTATCTGGAACACTGAGTATGTACTGTGATTTCCATATAGATAATATAGAAGAAATGATAAGCAGTATGACTTTTGACAACATTGAAGTACGTAAATATCCCACGATTGAAGTAAATATCGATAATCAAGGAACGTTTATGTGCTTGAATGAATTTAGTATTCGTTCTGGGATCATCAAAACATTTGTTATGGATGTGTATATCGATGACCTTCATTTCGAAACCTTCCGTGGTGATGGTATGATTATTGCAACACCAACAGGGAGCACAGCCTATAACAAATCAGTTAACGGTGCCGTTGTCGATCCAATGCTCCCTTGCCTACAAGTAAGTGAACTTGCTTCTCTAAACAATAATCGTTACCGTACGTTAGGGTCTTCTTTTATCCTTAGCGGCAACCGCAAACTAAAATTAAATGTTGTTCAAGACGGTAATGATTACCCAGCAATGGGCGTTGATAATGAAGCAATTAGTATTCAACATGTGAAGCAAGTTGAATTCTCACTAAGTAATCAAGTTGTTAAAACGGTTAAGCTAAAAAATAACTCCTTCTGGGAAAAAGTAAAACGCTCATTCTTATAATGTTGACAGGTTAGTAACTCACAAATAAAAATGCAGGAATTTGCACGACTTTTAATGGACTATCCAAAGAAGTCTGTACATTCCTGCATTTTACGTGTAAATGAATCTTCATACTAAGAACGTTGCTCTCCACATTATTTACTAACGAAATGTCTAAGCACTTAATTTCTGCAACTGTTTTCTTCTCTTACGTGCATCAACAATTCTTGAACCAGTGAAAATCGTTAGAGCAGACCAGATAAACAAGAACGAAATCATATGTGTAAATGTAAATACCTCATCATAAACAAAAATCCCTAATATCAATGTGATGGTAGGCGCAATATATTGTAAGAATCCTACCATATACAACGGAATTCTCTGTGCACCTTTTGCAAAAAACAATAATGGAATCGCAGTAACGGCCCCAGCACACACTAGAAGAATATCTGTACCAATGGAAACGGAAAACAATGACTGACTGCCCTGCACCATTAGATATACCATGTATCCAAAAGCAATAGGTGCAACAGTTAAGGTTTCTAGAGTAAGCCCAATATCTGATTCAACCTTGATCATTTTTTTCGCTAAGCCATAGAGACCAAAGGACAATGCGAGTGTTATCGCAATCCACGGAAATTGCCCATAAGAAATTGTTAAAATCAAAACACCTATTGTAGCCAAGGCAAACGATATCATTTGAGGCTTTGATAAGCTTTCTTTTAAAATAAATACGCCTAATAGCACACTAACAAGTGGATTGATATAATATCCAAGACTTGCTTCAACCATTTGATTGGTATTGACAGCGAAAATATAAACAAACCAATTTATACTAATAAGCAAGGATGCTAAAACAAGTGCAAAAAGCTGCTTTTTATTTACTAATGAATCTTTTATAAGCTTCGTAAAATGGTTCCACCTTTTTGTTACTAGTAATACAAGTACCATAAACCAAAATGCCCAAAAGATTCGATTTGCCAAGATTTCATCTGATGGAACATGATTTAGAAATTTCCAATAAATCGGTAGTATTCCCCATAGAAAATATGAAAAAGCTGTATATAGCAAGCCTTGCTGTTCTTCTGTTCTCATTGCCTTCCCCCATTTTATTTCTAAACTCGAAATATCTCCATTATAAAGTCCCGTTAAGGTTGTAGCAAGAGAAATATTAAAAGACAAACTCTGAAAAATTAACCAACACATTTAGGGAATTTACTTCCTACATAAAAACTCATAGGTAGAAGTAAATTCCCTGAAAATTTTAGATATGATTTAGATTAGTATTGTTAAGATTGATACACAATTGTTTCATCAACAATCGTCATTTTTACTTTTGTATTTAGTAACTCATCCGGGTTCTCACGGAACGGATCGATTGGAAGTACTGTAAAGTCAGCATCAAAACCGGGTTGAAGCATGCCTCGATTATGTTCATGATGACAAGCATAAGCACTTCCTTTCGTAAATAAAGAAATCGCTTCATACATTGATAATCTTTGTTCAGGCTGATAAACCGTTTTTTCAGGATCTAATGGATTTGTTCTTGTAACAGCAGCATGAATTCCTAGAAGTGGATCAACGGGTTCAATCGGAGCATCTGATCCACCAGAGCATGGAATTCCCTCATCCAGTAAAAGCTTCCATGCATAATTGTATTCCATTTTATCTGCACCAATGCGTTCTATTACCCATGGGAAGTCGGAAGCAACAAATCTTGGTTGAATATCGAGCACGATTGGTAATGGTTTAATTCGATCAATTAATTCTCTTCTTAGAATTTGTGCATGAATGAAACGGTCTCTACGATTATCAACAGTAGGATAAAGCTCTACTGCATCTAACACATGCTCAAAAGCAAGATCACCGATTGTGTGAACAGCTATTGGCATATCATATTCTCGTGCCTTTTTCAGCAGCATCTCTAATGTTTCCTTGGAGTGGATCTCGACTCCATTTGTTGAAGGGTCATCTGCATAAGGGTGACTCAACAGTGCTGTTCTTCCCCCCAATGCTCCATCTGAGAATATTTTCATTGCACCAAACTCAACAAAAGGACCACCTGACAAAAAGCTATGATTTCCTTTTTTCCAATCTTCTACTACAGTATGATGAACAAGTAAATGCGCACGGAACTTCATTTCTTGCTGCTCAATGATATTTAGAAAGGATTGATACGTTTTATTGAAATCTCCATAATAACTTAAATCCTCTGTATGTCCTCCAACCAATCCTAGACTCCAGCAACTCTTAATGGCTCTTGTTAATGCTTCTTCGAGATATTGAGAAGAAATATCCGGAAGTGCTGGTGTTAGTAAATCTTGTGCCTTATCCTTTAAAAGGCCATTTAACATACCGTTAGTGTCCTTTTCAATAACCCCACCTGTAGGACTTGGAGTACCTTCATGTATTCCAGCATTCTCTAATGCTCTTGAATTTGCTACAATTGCATGTCGACAAATACGGTTCAGCATAACCGGATGATCAGGAGCAATGGAGTCTAGCTCTTCTCTCGTCAATACATCCGGCTGTTCCCAGAGATTTTCATTCCAGCCATCACCAATAATCCATTGGCCCTCTGGCACTTCCGTCGTTCTTTCTTGAACTGCCTTCAAAACATCTTGCTTGCTTGTAAGTTTTGATAAGTTTAATCTCATTAGCGTTTCACCGTGTCCAATAAGATGCATATGGCTGTCTACAAATCCTGGGAACAATACTCCCCCTTCTAAGTCTATCTTTTCTTCAATTTCAGCTTTCCATTTCTCTTTTAATTCTACTAGAGTTCCCATATCCTTAATGATTCCATCACTAGTAAAAAGGGCTTCTACTGTTTGTCCTTCTTCGGCCATTGTATAAATGGTACCGTTATGCCACAAAGTTCCCACAACTTGTTCCTCCTACTTCTATATGTACAATATTTATTCATATGAAAAGAACTGACAAGTGAAAAAGGTTCATCCCTTATTTTGTCAGTCCATTTATTCTATATTATCATGTTTTCTTTAGTTGTTTAAAGTGGTGGCTTCTTTTTGTCTTAATTCAATTCTTCTAATTTTACCTGAAGTGGTTTTTGGTAGCTCTTGAAGGAATTCTATCTTTCTAGGATATTTGTATGGTGCTGTTAACTCTTTGACATGGTTCTGTAGCTCCTTTACTAAATCCGGTTCGTCTGCATTAACTCCATCTCGTAAGACGACGAATGCTTTGACAATGCTCCCTCTTTCCGGATCTGGGCTTGCTACAACAGCACATTCTTTTACTGCGGTATGCTTGACTAAGGCATCCTCTACTTCAAATGGTCCAATCGTATATCCAGAGCTGATTATAATGTCATCTCGTCTACCTTCAAACCAGAAATACCCGTCTTCATCCTTTTTGGCTTTATCCCCCGTAATATAATAATCTCCTCTAAATTGCATTGCTGTCCGTTCCGTATCCTTATAATAATTCTTAAATAAAGCTGGTGTTTCAACATGAACAGCTATGTCTCCTACCTCACCTACTGAACATGGATTGCCTTCTTCGTTAATAATTTCTACCCTGTTTCCTGGTGTCGGTTTCCCCATAGATCCAGGCTTTAATGGCATTCCTTTCGTGATCCCAACCAATAAGGTGTTTTCTGTTTGACCATATCCATCTCGAACTTCGATATTAAAATATTTTTTAAAGGTATCAATCACTTCTCTATTCAACGGCTCCCCTGCTGAAACAGCACTGTGGAGATGCTCTAGCTTGTATTGATCTAGTCCATCCACCTTTGCCATTAATCGATATTCAGTAGGGGTACAGCATAATACGTTTACCTTATGATGATCTAATAAAGCGAGGTATTCGTTTGGTTCAAACTTCCCGTTATAGACAAGACCTGTTGCACCAGATCCTAATACCGATAAAAAAGGACTCCAAATCCATTTTTGCCATCCAGGAGCAGCCGTTGCCCACACAACATCACCTTCTTCAATACACAACCATTCTTTAGCCGCTGTCCGAAGATGAGCATATGCCCAACCATGCGTATGTACGACTCCTTTTGGATTTCCAGTTGTGCCAGAGGTATAGGATAAAAAGGCCATATCCTCCCTAGAAGTCTGGCAGAAAGGGAAATCCGTTGGAGCTTTCGCAGACTCTTGGTCTAAAGACACCCATCCTTCTTCCGTGTTTCCTACCACAAACCTTTTAATTGAATGAATACTCTCTACTTTATTGAGTTCTTCCACATATGGAAAATAGGACACAATGGCTTTTACATCCCCATGCTGAACACGATAGTCAATGTCCTTCGCACGCAGCATCTCTGAGCATGGGATTACCACATATCCTGCCTTTAGAGCGGCAACATATGTTTCATACGCTTCAATAAGTCTTGGCACCATAACAAGGATAACATCCCCTTTTGTTAATCCTTGTTTCGTGAATACATGTGCGATTTGGTTTGCCCGTTCTATTAATTTATAGTATGTAAGTTCTTTTTGATTTCCATCTTCGTTCTCCCATTTAATGGCTACCTTGTCCTTATTTTGAGCAAATCGTTCCATTTCTTCTACAAGATTATAGTTTTCAGGTGCTAGTAATTGCTCACGATTCATACCATTTCCCCCTTTGTTTCATTCACTACTATTATACAGATTTATTTAAATCTTTTAAATAATATGACAATTATTCATATAAAAGAAGATGTCTCTTACATGTTAGAGACATCCCCTCTATTTTCGTTATTTTTTCGGCAGCATCTTGAGATAGTTGTTTCGAGTTAGGATGCCCTTGTTCTGTATCTCAATAATCAAGACCCCTTCTCAGTAGTCTTCTCATTAAAGACCTTTAACTCATCCCACTTACCATATTTATAATAAAGATATGCAATGATACTGCTAATCACAAAACTGGCTCCCATCCCATAAGCAATGCCACGTTCACCAAACTGATGTGAAAACAGGTAAGTTAGTGGGTATCTCAAAACCCAAAATGAGATAATATTAAGGACTAACACCTGCATCATTGCACCTGTAGCTCTCACAACCCCATTTAATATAAAATTAATTCCGAGAAATGGATAAAAAAATGCAATGATGACTAAGTACTCGGTTCCAAATGATACGGCTCGATCGTCTCCAATAAATAGTTGAATTCCGTATCTTGCAAAAATCACTACTACAACGGCAATCAATACCATTATGAGCAGATTAATAATAAATCCATATAAGGTAATCTTATGGACACGATCCCATTGGTTGGCACCGATATTTTGTCCTGCCATGCTGTTTACAGCAGTACCCAAAGCCATCGCTGGAAGCATGATAATACTATCTAAACGTTGAGCTGCTCCGAAACCAGCCACTACAGCTTCACCATGTGATGTTACAACACTCATAATTGCCATTACCCCCGCTGCAATGACCATCATTTGTAATCCAGAAGGAATTCCTAACTTAACGATCACACTGATTTCTTCAAAGCTCGGAAGCTTTGGTGTTGAAAAAGGAACAAGCTTTCTTTTAATAACTAGATACAAACCATAAAAGAAGGCTGCTGCTTGTGATAAAACCGTAGCCCATGCAGCACCATTAATCCCCAACGAAAGAGTGGAAATAAGAATAGGATCAAGAATAGCATTTAGTATGACGGCAAGAGTAACAAATTTTATAGGCGTCACACTATCTCCTAAGGAACGCAGTACACTTCCAATAAAGTTATAACCTAATAAAAATATAATACCTATGAAATTTATTTGAAGATATTGCTCTGCTTCTTCTATCATGGTTGAAGGTGTACCTAATAATTCTAGTGTCCATCGTGATGACGTATATCCAATGATGCCAACGATAATGCCAAGGACAAACAATAACACTACAAAAGCATTTAAGTAATTTTGTAAACCTTGCTCGTCATCCTTCCCTTTTTGCTGAGATAGGATGGTTAACGTTGTATTATTAATTCCAATAATAAAAGACAACACGGTAAAAATAACTGTACTAGAAACAGCTACAGCCCCTAATCCTGAGCTTCCTAAAAGATTTCCTACCCATATACTATCAATAAACTGATACGACACTTGTAATAAATTTGTTAATACAATAGGTGCTGAGAAAAATACAAGCTGCTTTAAAATATTTCCTGATGTTAAATCATTGGTATTCAATTTAATCTCCCCATTTTACCTCTGAGTCTCCTAAAGTCCCATAAAAACTCTTTATCCAAGTGTAGCATATGACATGGAACAAACTGTGATGTTGTGCTCAGAGAACATAGAAAAGAGCGGGACGAAATCCCGCTCTGTAGCCATTTTATTTAATTATATTTATTATAGTTGAGAGTAGCTTCCGCCTAATTGTTGTTCAGCCATTTGAACTAGACGTTTCGTGATCTCTCCTCCAACAGATCCGTTTGCACGAGATGTTGTGTCAGGACCAAGGTTTACACCAAATTCTGAAGCGATTTCATACTTCATTTGATCAATTGCTTGTTGAGCTCCAGGAGCTACTAATTGGTTTGAAGAATTACTTCTGCTTTGTGCCATGTGTATCACCTCCTTGTGAGTATAGAATGTGCGGAAACACATGGCTTCATTCAAAAAAAGCATTGGTAATTCTTCCTAGTAGGTATTAAAGCAAATCTTCGAACTCAGCTAAAGTATTCTTTTCCTCAGATCCACTTAATGTAATGGTTTCAATATTCTCTATCGCCGTTTCAATTAAGCCTTCAAAATCAACAAAGCTCTCATAATACTTGATTTTTTCCGTTTTCGGCTTTGTTTTAGGCGCTGGAGGTGTAAAAATCGTGCAGCAGTCCTCATAAGGCAGAATGGAAATATCATGTGTATCAATTTCTTTTGCAAGCTCAATAATTTCGAGCTTGTCCATTGCGATTAATGGTCTTAATACAGGTGTGTTTGTCACTTCATTAATTGCCTGCATACTCTCTAGCGTTTGACTGGCAACTTGACCTAGGCTCTCTCCAGTAACTAGTGCCAACCCATTTTCTTTTTCTCGAATCATATCTGTAATTCGAAGCATATACCGTCTTGTTGATGTCATTGTGTAATTTTCAGGAACCTGCTTGTGAATTAACTGCTGAATTTCGGTAAAAGGAACGATATGAAGCTTGATTTGACCAGAGAAGCGTGTAAGCTTTTTAGCAAGATCGATGACTTTTTGCTTTGCTCGTTCGCTTGTAAATGGTGGACTATGGAAATGAACGGCTTCAATCTCAACTCCCCGTTTCATCGTTAAAAATCCTGCAACAGGACTATCAATCCCACCTGAAAGCATCAGCATTGCTTTTCCACTTGATCCAACTGGCATTCCACCTGCTCCTTCAAATACCTCACTTGACAAATAAACGCCTTCTTTACGTACCTCAACATTCACCTTAATATCAGGGTTCTTCACATCCACCTTGAGATCTTCAATATTCTTTAAAACGTATGAGCCCACCTCATAATTCAGGTCATTTGTTTCATAAGGAAAGCTTTTATCTGCACGCCTTGCTGCTACTTTGAACGTAATACCATGCACAAATGATTTTTTCACAAGCTGCAATGCTGCTTCTTTTATTTGTTCTATATCTTGCTCTACTTTTACAACCGGGCTATAACTTTGTATGCCAAATATATTTTGTAAACGTGGAAGAATCACTTCTCCGTCCTCTTCTCCTAAATAGATATGAAGACGGTCACGATCGGCTTGTACCTTAACAGTAGGCATGTCTTGTAAAAGTCCGAGAATATTATATCTTAGCTGACTAATAAATTTTTTGCGATTTCTTCCCTTTGTTGAAATTTCACCATATCTGATTAATATTCTTTCATATTTCATGATTTTGATCTCCTCATCGTAGGGGCTAAATTTTCCATTTCCTTTATTAACGCATGATAAAATTTGTCTATTTCATCAAGAGTATTTTCAAATGTAAGACTAATTCGTAAAGATTGATCTGCAAGTTGTTCCGGAACACCCATAGCTAAAAGCGTTTTGCTTGGTTCACTACGCTTAGAAGAGCAGGCACTTGTAGTTGAGACATAGATTTGATGATTTTCAAGTGCATGAACCATCACTTCTCCTTTAAAACCCTCTACTGAAAAATTTAAAATATGGGGTGCCGATCCATCTATAGGTGTATGAATAACAATGGATGAGAGCTGCTTCAGTTTCTCTCTAAGAGCCTCCTTCATCATTTGAAGGTGAGAGATTGAACGTGATGCTTCTTCAGTATGAATTCGTAGAGCTTTCGCAAATGCCACAATGCCTGCAACATTCTCGGTTCCGCTTCGTATACTTCTCTCCTGATCCCCACCAGTTAGAATCGGTGAAATATCAATCCCTTTACGTTTAAATAATAGACCATTTCCTTTAAGTCCATGAATTTTGTGAGCAGATAGTGTACATAAATCAATATGAGCTTCATAAAAATTCAACGGGACTTTTCCACAGCCTTGAACATAATCAACATGAAATAACACCTTTGGATACTTTTGAAGCTCGGCACCAATCTCTTTTATTGGCTGAATCACTCCAATTTCATTATTGACATGCATGATGGATACTAAAATAGTATCCTTTCTAATCGCATTTCTAACATCCTCAACAGAAACTCTTCCTTCCGAATTTACCGGAAGATAGGTTATCGAAAAGCCTAGCTCTTCAAGTTGCTGACATGCATGAAGGACTGATGGGTGTTCAATAGAGGAAGTAATGATGTGCTTTCCCCTATTTCTATACTGAAGAGCTGCTCCTTTAATCGCTAGATTATTGGCTTCTGTACCACCAGACGTGTAAAATATTTCCTGAGCTTGAACATTTAATATAGAAGCCATTTGTTCCCTTGCTTGATGTAAGAGTTTCTCTACTTTTCCACCAAAGGAATGGATGGATGAGGGATTAGCATATAGATTTTCGTTTATTTTTACAAATGTATGTAAAACCTCTTGATACGGTTTTGTTGTCGCACTATTATCTAAATAAATCAAGGATTCCACCCTCTTTTTTATTGTTTCCAAATTCATATGTTACCATAGTTTCACGCAATCCTCACATAAGTGATAAGGCTAATTATAATTCAAATTGTTTAAAATCTTTAGACTTTTGGTTTTTTCGACAATTTTCAAATGTACTATGTTACATTTTTTATATTACGAATTAGATACATCAGGAGGACTTTCATTACATGAATAAGAAAGCGCTAACAAAAACTCAAACCCTAACGATTGGTCTCATGCTTTTTGCCTTGTTTTTAGGTGCCGGAAATATGATTTTCCCCCCTTACTTAGGGCAGCAGGCTGGTAATCATGTTTGGCAAGGAATCATTGGCTTTTTAATCACGGGGGTAGGGCTTCCTTTGTTAGGAGTTATTGCGATTGCTCGAACTGGTGGTGATTTACAGTCACTCGCAAGTCGAGTTCATCCAATATACGGAATCGTTTTTACTGTTATTATGTATTTAGCGATTGGACCATTCTTTGGTATTCCTAGAACTGGGACGGTTGCATTTGAAATTGGAATGATTCCATTTCTACCTGAAATTGAAGACCCTTACGGAATTCCATTGCTCTTATACACGATACTTTTTTTCGGGATTACTGCCTTCCTTTCCTTAAATCCAACTAAGCTTGTTGATCGTATTGGAAAGGTATTAACACCATTACTACTTATTGTATTAGCATTATTAGTAGCCAAAAGTTTTATAACACCTATGGGAGAACCACATGCACCTGAACAAGGCTATTTAGAAGGACCCCTATTTAAAGGGTTTATTGAAGGCTATTTAACGATGGACACGATTGCTGCATTAGTATTCGGAATCGTAGTCATCTCAGCAATAAAAGAAAAGGGCATTTCATCGAGAGCAGCTATTACAAAAATATGTATTACAGCAGGTGTAATTGCTGCAATTGGATTAGCAATCGTGTATGTTTCTCTTGGATATATCGGTGCTACAAGTACTGATTCCATTGGGCTACAGGCTAACGGTGGAGCGATTCTCTCCTCAACGGCATATCATTTATACGGTTCAACAGGAACGATTATTCTTGGGCTAGCGATTACATTCGCTTGTTTAACAACATCGATTGGACTGGTTTCTGCAACCGCTCAATATTTCTCAAAAATCACGAGAGTATCTTATAACGTATTCGTATTTGCGCTTTCAATCTTTAGTATGTTAATCGCTAATGTTGGCTTAACACAGTTGATTTCCATTTCATTACCGGTACTTATAACGATCTATCCTCTAGCCATTGTCTTAATATTGCTTTCATTTATGCATAATTGGTTTAAAGGATATTCACTCGTATACATTTTCGCTTTGATTCCTACTGGGATCATTAGTGCAATAGATGGCATCAAAACAGCTGGGATTGACTTGACAGCTTCCTTAGGATTTATTTCGCAACTCCCCTTCTTTGAAGAAGGAGTAGGTTGGCTCCTACCTTCAATTATTGGAGCGGTATTGGGATATCTTGTTTCTACTGTTGTTAAAAAGTAATCCTTGGTCAAATAAGCAAAGAAAGAGACGTTCTCTATTTGAACGTCTCTTCTTCTTTAACATATTCTAAAAGGTTATCTATACTAACAAAGCCATCTCGTACTAAATGTTGCACATCAATTAGTTTCAATCCTTCTGAAACACTAGTAGAGTTCTTTTCCATTTCTTGTATAGCATTAGTTTGTTGCATAGAAGGAGATGTTTTGTCTAGGTCACCATTGTCATACTCTAAAGGTGATTCTAACTGTTCCGTCCCATACTCTGATGAACTACTAGAATTAGAAAAAATTAATAAGCTGATGACACAAGCCCAAATGACGACACATACAATACCAATCACGGTCAATGTGGCTTTTTGCAATTAATATTCCTCATTGAGAAGACGTTCAATCTTTTTCAATGCACCTGGCTCAACTTGCTCCACTGCAGCAGCAGCTTGCTCTAATGCATTTTGATAATCAAAGCTTCTAAAAGCTGACTCCGCTTGCATAAGACTCTCATTAACACTTGCATACCTGCTTCGGTAACGATTTCCATATTGGATCACTTTTTCAACAAGAATGACATTCTCTAAAAGTTCTTCCGTTTTCTCACTAAATAGATTGACGGCCTCTTCTGTAATAGAAAGCTGTTCCTGAACCGCCTTCATGTTAAGAGGCTTCTCTTCTAAACGAAGGATAATATGCTGTATATTCTTGTTTGCTTGATCTAACAGTTCCATATAATCAGTAGGCAACCCTGGAATGTTAGATTTTTGTATTTTGCGATTTGATTCCATTATGTTCTTTTTGAGTTCTGCTACCGTTTCCCTAGCAGCAATTTCATCTCTTCGTAAGTTTTGAAGGAACAAATGAAATTCAATCTGTTCTTCCTTTATTTCCTCTATTTGCTTCAGGATCTCTGTAAGCTCTTCTTGAAGGTACGAATAGGCTGCCAGATTTTCCTCTTCTTCTTTTAGAACAAGCTCATAACGCTTTGTAAGCTGTTGGAGTTTCTTTTCAAGCTGAGAAGGTGCTTCAATCTCATCCTCAAGAAGTTGATATCCCTCTTGAATAAATCCGATATCCTCTCGTATCGAGTAATTTTCTTCCTTCACTTTTTCTAAATTTTCGATAGTATCTTCTTTATGTTTTAGAACAAATTCTTTTGCATGAACTTCTTTTTCAAATAAGTCATACAGAACTTCAATGTTTTCTTTCATTTCCTTACTTTGTTCCTCAACTCGTTCAATCTCCAATTGTTCTAATGCTGTAACATTGTCATTAAGGACCTTACGAATCTCCTTAACTTGTTCTTCAAATTCAAGGTGTTCAAGAATATACCCTTGCTTTTGCATTTCTGTGTAACCCGATTCGAGTTCATCAATTTGAGAAGGAATCAATGTTAGAAAGTCTGTTAACAAGTCCGGAATTGCTGCCATTTTATACATCAGTTGGTTCATTTCATCTGTTAATGATAGAACCACTTCTCTTGCATCAAGATAATTCCCTTGTTCTGTCATTTCTTGATAATCATCAAGTTTTGCTGAAAATAAATCGAGCTGCTTTTCAAGGCTTATAGCAGTAAGTCCATATGTATGGCGATGTGCCAAAAGCTGCTTTTTACTATTCCGGTAGTCTTCTCGTAAACGCTCAACCTCTAAGCGATTCTTTTCCTCACTACCAACAAGTTCATCTAACTCTGCAAGAATGGTTTCAATCTGGTTCTCTGTTGTTTCTAGAGTATCTTCAATCTTCCGAAATACTTCCTTGGATTTTCCAATTCGAAACTTATCTGTGTATTCCTCGGCATCAAACAAAAGTTCCTCTACATTTGGAAGGTGAACGGCAACAATTTCATCCCAGCCCTGACGCCACTTTTCAAAAGATTGTTCTGTTTGACCAGTCATATTTAATTGTTTTACTCTGGAAAGCTCCCCTAAGACGGGGCGATTCATAATATCTACTTTCCATGACTCTAGCCGATCGATTTCTGTATAATATTTTCTACGAAGGAAATATCCTATAAGAAATACGATAAGTATGATAATAATGCCACCGATGACGTATCGCATTATAAGCCTCCTGTTCAGTTATTCATTCAGAGTCTATTCTTCAAAAATGGGTGGTACTTTTATAGACTTATATAAATAGATTTTATTTTGTAGTTTAAAAACTCATTGTTATAAT
Source organism: Rossellomorea marisflavi (assembly GCA_003667865.1). GTDB lineage: Bacteria > Bacillota > Bacilli > Bacillales > Bacillaceae_B > Rossellomorea > Rossellomorea marisflavi_C. Next base: position 39,281 of record CP033051.1, read on the forward strand.
GATACCATGTAAACGACATTTTTTGACTAATTCATTTAATTTTTTCTAGTAGATTTCATATTTTAATAGAATTTATTTTTTTCGACACTATCAGCTAATTATACCCTTTGTATCAGGAAAAGGAAATGATAAAAATGACGAAAATAGATGGCCATATTCACTCTCCATACTGCCCTCATGGCACAAAAGATCCATTTGAAAAATATATCGAGCAGGCAATTCAATTAGGTTATACACAAATCACATTTACTGAACATGCCCCTCTACCAAAAGGATTTGTCGATACCACTCCTACCATGGACAGTGGTATGACACGTGAATCCCTAGATCTGTATTTATCTGATTTAAAAGAACTACAAAACCGATACAGTCACAAGATCAATATTTTAATAGGGTTAGAAGTTGACTTTATTGAGGGCTATGAGAAAGAAACAACAGATTTTCTGAATACGTATGGAATGGTATTAGACGATAGTATTCTCTCCGTACACTTTCTTCACAATAAAAACAGCTGGGACTGTTTAGATTATAGTCATGAATACTTCAACAGAATGCTTGAAACATATGGCTCTGTTGACCTAATTTACGATAAATACTACGACACAGTAAAAAAGTCAATTCTGGCTGAACTAGGTAACTACAAACCAAAACGAATTGGGCATATGACTCTAGTACGAAAATTTCAAAAGCTACACAAACCGACTCATTCATATGAGCAGGAAACAAATGATATTCTTAAGCTCATCAAGGAACATGACTTACAGCTAGACTACAATGGGGCAGGCCTACTAAAACCATACTGTCAAGAAACATACCCTTCCGAAGACATAATAAAGAAGGCAAAAGCATTAAACATCCCAATTATATACGGATCAGACGCACACCAAGCAAAGGACTTAAATCAAGGGAGAGAAAAGATGCTGTTGTAATAGGGGAGTAAGATCTCTTTAAAAAAGGAGTAATTACGATTATTTTCTATAAGTCTACTGAGTTGCTTGGAGCGGAAGGGCGCTTGACTACGTGGGATTTAGTAGGAATGGTTGAATGCTAGTCTAGTATTCAGTCCCTATGAAAACTTGATTACGTACCAACTGGAACGGAACCTACCATGTAGGAGGCTCATTCCCACCCCGCGGAAAGCAAACACCATGGAGCAGAAAGCAATGGGCTTTTTAAAGTTTGATTATCTTCAAAACAAAAAGGAAGAACCAAAAGTTGAGCAACACTTTTGCATTCTTCCTTTTAAAATTGAACATACTTTTAATATAAAACACTATAAAACGGCAACATCCTTCTCCCTAGTTACACCATCAGAAGTAATCTGTAAGGAATCAATCCACTTCTCAATATTCTTCATATAATAATCAATAAAATACTTCTCATGCGGAAACACATGCCAAACCTCTCTTAACTGCTGACTGTTTAAAAATGGCATCGTAATCATTGACTTCAACTGAATAACCAAAAAACTTATCGGCTGCTTCATAATAATTTGATCTTCCATTGCTTGTTCAAACAAAATCTTATAAAAGTACCGTTCCTTCATAAGATAAGACGAAATGATTTCTCGAATCACCTGTGAATCAATTGAAATTTCTCGCCAGATGAACCGACTCAAGTAATGATTCTCACATTGAAACGATAATATATCTCTAACAGCATGCTTTAAACAAACGTCTGCAGGCTTACTCTTTAATTGTCCTATTTGATCTTCAATAAACTGAAGGTACTGCTCAAAGAATTGTGTAAAACACTCCTCTAACAACCCTTGTTTTCCTTGAAAATAATAAGAAATATTTGACACGTTAACATTTGCCTTCTTGGCAATCTCACGAACGGAAGTACCGTCATACCCATGGTCATTGAACAACATAACAGCGGCATCAAAAATCTTCTGCTTTGTACATGTAGAGGTTGTATTATTCTTCAACATTTCTCCCTCTTTTCAAATCTTCTTTATTGAATCCAAAACAAAAATATGCTAAAAATGGTTCAACGGGTTCGCAAGATGTTACCCATTACAGTTGAATTCGTGTTATCCAGTGTAATTCCTTTAATGAATTCTCGACAGGTTTTTAAGTCTTGGCTGTTATCCAACGTGAAATAAAACGCTTTACCCATTTTTTTGTAGAATAAGGGGGATTTCTGATGTTTAAAGTAGAAAAATACAAAAGCTCAAGAGCAGATAATTACAATCTTGTCATCAAGCAGCTTCGTGCACTTCTCGAAGATGAGAAAAATTCCATTGCTAATTTAAGTAATGCATCTGCATTATTAAATCAATTTCTAGACCGTGTAAACTGGGTAGGCTTTTACCTATATGACGAGTCAGAAAATCAACTGGTTCTAGGACCATTTCAAGGCTTACCGGCCTGCGTTAGAATCCCATTAGGACGTGGAGTATGTGGAACATCTGCTGAAAAACAAGAAACCATCCTTGTTCCTGATGTTCATGCTTTCCCAGGTCACATTGCCTGTGATGCTGCGTCACAATCAGAAATCGTGGTGCCGATTGTAAAAGACGGAAAGCTTCTTGGAGTTCTGGATATCGATAGTCCAGAAAAAGAACGATTTGATGAAGTGGATCAACAAAAACTAGAAGAATTTGTGCAGGAGTTATTAAATCATTTATAAAGAATACAATCCAACATGGGGAAAATCCTATGTTGGATTTTTTCAATTTATATATTTTTAAAAATCACATAAAATATCACAGCATAGTTCTTCTTTCAAATGAACAAGATACATCTTGTATGATGTAGAAAATTTGTAAAAAATCATGTAGGGCGGAATAAAATGTTTAAACATACTATTAAGAGATTTCCACTAGTTTTATTTTTACTAAGTGTACTTTTTGTATTCTTTTTAAGTTTCGGAATAAATAAAATCAATGAGTTCTGGAAATGACAAGACAATAGAACTAGTTAAGAATAAATCTATTTCCCCTATGAAAATACCAGCACATGACGAAAAGATCATTCAATTCTTAATAGATTCAGGGAAAATAAAAACAGGTGCGACAATGCAAGAGATTGAAGAAGAACTGCTAAAATACTTAGAAAAGTCACAGGGTGAACATAACATACATGGAAAAGAGAAATTAAAATATATTCAGAATCTAAAGGAGAACATACAGTAATAATCGCAAAAACCTAGAGTGAATAGCATCATTTCGAAACTGTCACTAGCTATGGGCATTCCCAAAGCTAGTGTTTTTTTATAGTCAAAAAATAGAACCATTGACTTATAAAATCCATTTCAACTTTGTCCAAATCTCAAATTTTTTTTTCAAAAAACAGATTAATAGAATAGGCATTTATATCTATTCTCATTTTTCTGAATTTACACTATATTTAAAATGTTTACTAGATATTACATAGAGGAGAGTGGCAATTTGAAAGCGAGAAATGTTTTATCAATGGCCATGGTCGCAGCGTTAACCTTAGGTACATTTGGCACAACTGCAAGCAGCATGGTACCAAAAGCAGAAAGCATCACGACAGTAGAACACAAGGATTCGCATTCTCACAAGGATGCACATTCTCATTCTCATAAGGAAGGTCCTTTTGACTTAGCAATTGCACACGAAGAGAAATTAATAGAGATGCTGCAAAACACCGGTAAGCTTTCTAAGGATGCTACGATTGAACAAGCTGAAAAAGCAGTACAAAAATTTCTTCAAGATAAGCAAGAAGGATTAAAAGAATTTGAAAGTGATGAAGAGTTATTAGAAAAAGAACTGGAAATACAAGAAGAAATTAAAGAAAAGCTGAAAAATGATAACAAAAGTAAAGCAAATGATAAAGGGAACAAAAATAAAGGGAAACGTAATTTAGCTCCTGTAGTCGAAGAGGAATATGACGGTGAAACTAGGACAGATAAAGTACTAGTTCTATTAGTTGAATTCCCTGACTTCCCTCATAATAGTATCCAACCAGGCGAGACAGATATGTACTACGAAGATTATGTAAAAGAGCATTATGAAGATATGGTCTTTGGAGACAATGGATTTGAAGGGCCTAATGGAGAAACATTTGTTTCTATGAAACAGTTTTACGAGCAGCAAACGGATGGTGCTTACACTGTAGAAGGTACTGTTGCAGGCTGGTACATGGCATCTAAAAATGCCGCTGAGTATGGTGGGAATAATCCAGCAACTGGAGACAATGATAAAGATGCTCGTAGTCTAGTAAAAGAAGCTCTACAAGCAGCTGCTGCAGATCCTAGCTTAAACCTTGGAGATTTTGACCAAGAAGACCGTTATGATCTTGATGGTGATGGAAACACACGCGAACCCGATGGCTTAGTTGACCACTTAATGGTCGTTCACTCAGCTGTTGGTGAAGAAGCAGGTGGTGGAAGCTTAGGACCTGACGCGATTTGGTCACACCGTTGGAATTTAGGTGCTGTTACACCGATTGCTGGTACAGAGGCTACAGTTCCTTACTGGGGTGGTACAATGGCAGCATACGATTACACAGTACAACCTGCAGATGGTGCTGTTGGAGTTTTCGCACATGAATATGGTCATGATTTAGGCCTTCCTGATGAATATGATACACAATACACAGGCTCTGGTGAACCTGTTGCGTACTGGTCATTGATGTCAGCTGGTAGCTGGGCTGGAGATGTTCCTGGAACAGAGCCAACAGGGTTTAGTGCCTGGTCAAGAGAATTCTTACAAGCTGCACATGGTGGCAACTGGTTAAAATATGATGAAATTAGTTTAGAAGACATTGACCGTAAGGGACTTGAAGTATATCTGGATCAAGCAAATACAAAAGGAACAAATCTTGATGCACTTCGTATCAATCTTCCTGACAAAGAAACGATTGTAAACACACCTTTCAGTGGAGAGTTTGAATATTTCAGTGGTAGCGATAACGATTTAGATAACTCCCTAGCATTTAATGTCGACCTATCTAATGTAACAGCTGGTCAGCTTACATTCAAAGCGTGGTATGATATTGAGCAGGATTGGGATTACGGTTCAGTCCAAGTAAGCGAAGATGGACAAAATTGGACAACTATTCCTGGTAACATCACTACAGATACAAACCCACATGATCAAAACCCTGGTCATGGGATCACGGGTGCTTCAAATGGTTGGACAGATGCTATTTTTGATTTAAGCGCTTATGCTGGAAAAAATATCTCAGTAAAAATTAATTACTGGACAGATGTTGCAGCTATTAATCCAGGCTTATATGTAGATGATATTCGCGTAGCCGCTCAACAAGAAGGAACTCTTTCTGATGCAACAGAAGTTGAAATCTTATTCGATAATGCAGAAGGCGAAGCAATTGTGACATTAGACGGTTTTACAAAGAACAATGGTATGAAAACGAGTGAACACTACTATTTACTAGAGTGGAGAAATCACCAAGGTGTTGATGCTGGCTTAGGACATATTCGTCGTGGAGAAAGCTTAATGTCCTATGATCCAGGTCTAGTAATCTGGTATGCTGACAATAAGTATAGTGACAACTGGACTGGAATTCACCCAGGTGAAGGATTCATTGGAGTGGTTGACTCTGATCAAAAAGAACTTTTCTGGAGTGATAAATCAGTTGCTTCTTCACGTTACCAAATTCATGACGCAGCATTTAGTTTACGTAATGATGAGAACATGTTCCTTGATTACAGCGAGTTACTTGGAATCACATTGACGGATAAAACAAAGAAATTCATTAAAGAATTCGATGATAGTAAAAACTATCTAAATGAAGCTCTTCCTGACTCAGGACGTAATGTCCCACAATACGGGTTAAAAATCACTGTAACCGGTGAAGCAAAAGACCGTTCTGTAGGACGCGTTTTAATCACAAAAAAATAATAAACAAAAAAAGCGGCAGATCACAGATACATTCGGGATCTGCTGCTTTTTCTTGTACTTTCCTGTCATCCCTTCACTTTTCCAAAGGATTCTAAGAATTCTTACTTATTCATTCCATCTAATGCTTGTTTTAGATCCGTCCATATATCTTCGTATGCTTCTAATCCAACCGAAAGCCTCACCAATTGTTCGGTAATCCCCATAGATGCTCTAACATCTTCTGGTACAACAGAATGAGTCATTGTTGCAGGATGCTGAATTAGTGTTTCGGCATCTCCCAAACTAACAGCAATTTTGATAAGCTTTAACCGATTTATCATATTCTGCACATCAATTTTGGATCCCTTTACGGTAAAAGATATAACACCACTAGGTTTTTTCATCTGTTTTTTCATAATGTCATAGTCTGGATGATTAGCATCTCCAGGAAAGAAGACTTCTTGAACCGAAGAATGCCCAGCCAATAGACTAGCAATTTTTACTGCGTTGTCACTATGGCGGTCCATTCGTATTGGCAGTGTCTTTAAGCCTCTTAATAATAACCATGCATCAAATGGAGAAATAATTCCACCGATATCTTTTGCTGTTGTCATCTTAATTGACGCAATCACTTCTTTTCTCCCTACAACCACCCCTGCAATAACATCCCCATGGCCCCCTATATATTTTGTAGCACTGTGAATCACAATATCACAGCCTAGTTCAATAGGACGTTGAATATATGGAGAGCAAAAGGTGTTATCTACAACTACTGGAATTCCTTTTTCCTTTGCAACAGATGCAACCATCTCTAAATCTATTAATTTCATTGTTGGATTAATAGGAGTTTCAACATAAATGCATTTAGTATTTGGTTGAATCCTTGATAATAGCTCTTCTTTAGAATCCATCGAAGAAAAATCGCATTCAATATTGTACTTTTCTTTCATCATTTCAAGCAATCCGAACGTACAACCATAAACACCTTGAGAACAAAGGATATGATCATTGGCTTTTGTTAACGCAATCAACACTGCGGATACAGCAGCCATGCCGGACCCAAAGGCTAGACCAGCTTCTCCATTTTCTAAGGAAGCCATTCTTTCTTCAAGCATCGTAACAGTTGGATTTCCTAGACGAGAATAAATATAACCTGCTTCCTCTCCAGCGAATCGTCGCTCCCCTTGCTGAGCATCTTGAAACGTAAAGGTGGAGGTTTGAAACAACGGTGATGCTAAGCTTTGATGGAAGTTTTCTGATTGATATCCTTCGTGAATAACCTTTGTTTCAAAATGTTTACTTTGCTTCATATAAAATCCTCCATTGCGAATATTTTTTTACTAGTATATTTATATTCTATGCAAAAAAGAAACAAAAAGAAAGCGCTTTCAGTTATTCTTATCATAAAACAAAAAAACTAGTGCAAAGGACATCCTGGCACTAGTTTAGACTTAGGAATTTATATTGTTTTGGATACTTACTTTGTTTTTACCAGTATTCTTAGCAGCATATAATGCCTTATCTGCTCTTTGCACAAGAGTATTAACACTTTCATTGTCAAACGATTCCATGCGATTCCAAGCAGATACCCCACATGAAATGGTGACCATTGGTGACGTAGACGTTGGAGACAGTCTTACCATCTCATTGGCAATATGAATCCCTTCTTCAAGTGCCAGTTCAGGAAAGTAAGCGGCAAGCTCCTCCCCACCCCATCTAGCAACAAATCCTTTATCGCCCACTATTTTCTTCATTAGATTAGATACTTGAATAATGACTTCGTCTCCAACCTGATGGCCATATGTATCATTAACAGACTTGAAGTTATCAATGTCTAAAATGATAAAGACACCTGACTGATCCTGTTGCATTGACTTGTCCATTTCATCATCTAAGTAGTTTCTGGCATACAACTGGGTCATATGGTCAGTGATGACCAATTTCTCTAGTTTTTCTCTGAGCATAGCATTGGTAATCGCTAGTGTTGAGTGATGAATGAAGGACTGTAAAAGCTTATACATATCAAATGTAAACATATATGGCTCTTCATGTGCTACAATACAGAATCCAATTAGCTCATTATGCTGAATCATCGGAATTGCCATTAGTGATAAATAGTTTGGTTCTGTAAGTTTCGATGATAAGTCTCCTATAAAAATGGAATCCTTCTCTTGTTGAATACGTTCTTCTACATAATCAATAATGTCTCTTGCTTCTTCTAACTTGAAGAATGACGAGCTTTCATCTAAGATTGCAAATTGATTCTCTTGTTTGAATACAAATCCAATTGATGATGCCTGAAACGACCGTTTGATTTGATTTTTTAAAAAGACTAATGTTTCAGACATACGTAAATTAAGATTTAATTTGTGTGATGTTTCATTTATAAGTTGAAGGTCTGTTATAAGCCTTCTTGATTGTTCATAAAGCTTTGCATTTTCTAGTGCACTTCCAGCAGTATAGGCAAGCAAGCGAATGAATTCGAGTTGGTTTTCATAAGAGGAAGATGGGTTATTGGTATTAACCTCTAAGACCCCGTATATCCCTTGCTTTCCTTTTAATGGAGCGTACAATAAGATATCTCTTGTATCCAAGCATTTATCTACCTCAATCGATCCACTCACAAAAGCCTTCATACTAGCTTCATTAGCACGCTCAAAATCAAAATTCTTAATCGGCAAATCACCATGCTCATAGTTATCATTAGATAAAAGCACACTAAAAGTATAATCAGGAAATACTCTAAATAGCGTTCCAATGACCTGCGCTAATAATTTATTGACATCACGATTTGAATGAAAGATTTCCGTCACCTTAAATAATTCCTGATAACGATTTCCCTCATCAATTACACCAGTTGACGTAATCCATTGATTAATGAATTTCTCTGTAAGGCGATGAAGTTCTCCAGCTACTTCCTGAGATAGTCCATTTTTTTCTGGAAGGGTAAATCCTACTAAGATTAATGGATTCTTTTCCTTTGTCTCAAAGAGAAATACCATATGAAATGGACCTTTATTTTCGTCATATGTCCATTTTTCCCCGGGCTCTAAGAAAGACTGAAGCTGTTGTTGTGTTATTGAACTCGGGGCATCTTTCAAATTGATATCTCGATATAATTCAAAATTTTCCCCACCAAAGAAGTAGAAAGAACACCCTTCTACTTGAATTAGTTCGGATATCATGTCCATCCATTGATTAGTGATCTGTTTTTGACCTTTTACTTTGAACAGGTCAAAAAGATGGGCTTTATATTGAAGTATTATATGATTTACGTTTGTCATCATTTATCTCACCCACAAAAACTTTTTCAGTCATTTCGTTTGTGCTATAGCGATATGATCATCATAGACTAGCAACCATACTGATTCATCTATTGATATTGAGTGTATGGATTTTAGTAGTGTATCACTTTTAGTCTCTATCTTATACCGTTCATTATCGCTCACTACTTCTATTACAACGGGTTCTTGCTCTAGAATAGTAAAAGGCTTGTCCGAACTTTCAACGTTAGTTGGTGTATCAGAATGACTCTCGATCACCTTTAATGTTTCAGACAGGCGCAACCAGTCATGTTTTTCTGTTTGTATCCATATATTTGAACCATTTGTAAAGACTTCTATTATAGAATCCTGTAAGGTTATACTCTCAATGACACGAAAGTAATATTGATTTGCTAAGTCAATTTCATATTTAATAAGGAGCTGTTGATCGTCCTGTTTTTTCGCCACAACGACAAAAGGATTCTTATTCTCTTCTGCCTCGTTTAGTACTTGTACAATCATAGGACGACTCGCAGGTTTCTTTGAATTCTGACTACCTTCTCTTGCGCTGATTCCTACAATTACGAAAAGAATCCCGATACCAATAAGTATATATCGTATGATTTTTTGACGGTGTGTTTCTTCCAAATCAATCACCAAGTTTTTAGTATATACAACTAACTATTATATCATATAATGTTTTGTTCACGCGAAATGATTTACCTATGTAATAAAATTAACATTTAACTTATTGTCATAATATACGGTTCAACCCTTGACTTATGAATCTAGAAATCATATAATGTTCGTTGTGTAAAATAAATTGCAGCCTAAGTGATGTCATATATGTTTTGTATTTTGTTCCTCACTGCAGGTGTATCTTGTAACCCTCTGCTGCAGGGGCGAAGGTACATGAAAACAAAATACTCATAGATGAATTCTCACGCCGGTTTTTATTTTACAACAAAATAAAAACACGAAGGAGGAGACTATATGTCTCGTTATACTGGCCCAAGCTGGAAATTATCTCGTCGTCTTGGAATCTCTCTAAGCGGTACGGGTAAAGAATTAGAAAAGCGTCCTTACGCTCCTGGACAACACGGTCCTAACCAACGTAAAAAATTATCAGAATACGGTTTACAACTACAAGAGAAGCAAAAGCTTCGTCATATGTATGGTGTAAATGAGCGTCAATTCCGTAACTTATTTGACCAAGCTGGTAAAATGCAAGGTAAACACGGTGAAAACTTCATGGCGTTACTAGAGTCTCGCTTAGACAACGTAGTATACCGTTTAGGTCTTGCTCGTACTCGTCGTCAAGCACGTCAATTAGTTAACCACGGTCACATCACTGTAGATGGTTCTCGCGTAGATATCCCATCTTACCGTTTACAATCTGGTCAAACAATCGGTGTTCGTGAAAAATCACGTAACCTTGACATCGTTAAAGAAGCAATCGAAGTAAACAGCTTTGTTCCTGACTTCTTAACGTTTGATGCTGATAAATTAGAAGGTTCATTCACTCGTCTTCCAGAGCGCACTGAACTTCCAGCTGAAATTAACGAAGCACTTATCGTTGAGTTCTACTCTCGTTAATCGTTTCATAAGAAAACCTCAACCATTTTGGTTGGGGTTTTTTGTTTGGGAAGCGTAGGGACGGTTCTTATAGGGGTCAATCGGAAGTTTTGCACGCAAAAAGGCACAACTAGTTCAGAATCTAGTTGTGCCTTAAGCTTGTCATCCTCAAATGAACTGTCCGCAAAATTTTTGATTGCCCAAGAAGAATGAAGTCGCGGTCCCCAGCCTATGGGGTTTCAATCTTCCGGTGTTCTTTCTTTTTTTGTTTTTTTCATCTTTTTTTCATTTTTTTGTAACTTTCTTGTTCGTTGATTAGTTTGTTTTAGCTCTTTTAGATGTATTTTCCCCCTCCCCACTGAAGGGGCAATTTTTAAATATTCAACTGATCTTGTCAGGGTAGAGACTCCTGAACAAAGGATTCCATATGAAATTTCTTACAAACCGGACATAAGGTAACGTCTTTTTTTAGTAGAATAGACACAACCTCAATGGTGCTCAACCCTTCAAACCTTGGTTTATAAACAGGACTCTCTGTTAATTTTCTACACAACGCTAACTTCGTTTTTTTATTCCGATTTGCGAGTATCCCATAGTGCCTGATTTTGACAAATCCCTTCGGGAGAATATGCATTAAAAATCTGCGGATAAACTCAGTACCTTTGAGAGTCACCGTCTTTTTTTTATTATGATCTTTATAATCCTTTACTTGAATAGTGACAGTATCTGATTGAAATGAATGAATTCGATTATTTGAAATGGCAATTCGATGTGTGTAACGTCCAAGATATTCCATCACAGCCAAAGGACCTGAAAAGGTTCGTTTGGTATAACTGTACCAATTAAGGTCATAACACTCGTCTATTAACTTCTGAAATCGTTTAGGATCTTTGTACTGTTCCGTGTTATTAAAAAACTGAAGCTTTCCTTCTTCATAATATCGTTTGAGATAATAAAGATACTTCCCACGAAACTTCTTTGAAAGAACTTTAATCGGAATAAAGAATTTTTTACTCGTGTGACACCAATTGTTGTGTTTGTTTAACCCTCCAGCCAACACGACAGTGTGAAGGTGCGGGTGGAAATGAAGGTTTTGTCCCCATGTATGCAAGACAGAAAAGAACCCAATCTGTGCACCTAAGTATTTTGGATCTCCGGCAAGCTCCGTTAATGTCTCCGCAACGGCTTTGTACATTAAATCATAAAGTAACTGTTGATTATGATAGATCATCATATGAAGCTGTTCTGGCATGGTAAATACAACATGAAAATAAGGAGCGTTCAGAATATCCTTCTTTCTCTTATCGACCCAAATATCTTTGTTGACTCCTTGGCAGAGTGAACAATGTCGATTTCTACAAGAATTATATCTCACCGAAGTATGATGACAGCCTTTACATTCATAAGCATGTCCACCTATGGCGGAGGTGCGACAAGACATAATATCCCTAGTTGCTTTCAATTGTTCACGAGATAATTTAAATTGTTTTTTATACGAAGGATAAAAAGTATGAAACAGCTCTTGAACCGTACTCATCTTTGTCGGCTACCTTCAGAATCTAAAGGACTTTTGACTCCTATGTAACTTTTAGAAGTCATATGAAGGTAAGAAAGAGTGGTCACTAAGCTTTTGTGTCCAAGCAATTGTTGAATAAAAACAGGGTCAGTCCCATCTTCTAATAAGTGCGTTGAGAAACAATGCCTCAGCGTATGTGCTGAGATTCTAGAATCTAATTTTAGCTTGTTTCTTAGTTTAATAATTGTATTCTTAATCGTCTTGACATGGATGTGATCCTGACTATTTTGACCAGGAAATAACCAATCAGTAGGATGATATGTTTTTGTGAAGTTGGATCGAAAGTACTCTCTAAGCACTTTCAGTGCAGTTTCTGATAAAATCGTATACCGATTTGTGTTGTGTTTCGCGTGTTCCACACGGACTCTCATTGTTTTACTACATATATCTTGAATTTTTAACTTCGCTACTTCACTTACCCTTAATCCACTTCCATAGAGTAACGCAAGTATCGCTTTATGTTTAAGATTATCTGTAGAATTCAAAAGTGTCTGGATTTCTTCCCTAGAAGGGACAACTGGGAAGGTTTTAAGTCGTTTCATTCTAGGAACTTTTCTTGCGTTCCAATCTTTTTCTAATACAAACGTATAGAAAAATCGAATCGACGAGATATAATTATTAATGGTTCCTGGTGAAAGACCTTTTTCTTTTTTTAAGAAAAGAATATATTGTTGGATATCCTCTTCCTTTAACTCTTGAATGGGAGTGTTTTGTTTTTCTAAATAGACGAAAAATGCCTGTATTCTTCTGAAGTAGGATTCTCTAGTAGAATGGGGTGTCCCTTTGAGTTCAAAGTAGAGTTCTATTTTTTGATTATATATGTTCATAATTAGTTCCTCCTCTGACATTCATGAATTCTCTTAATTGGTGAATTCATCCATCAAGGAGGAGCACGACAAGAAGTATGTAGATGTGGTATGATAGGCATAAGAAAAAAGTATGTCCTCTCTCTTGGATTGTTTGGTTTGGCGATTAAACAATACCACAAGAAGGCATACTTTTTTTGTTTTTTCACTATTAAAATTATATTGGGCTTTTAAAGAGCCATCGCGTTAGCGATTTCGTTCTTCCTGTGCTTCTTTATCATAGAAAAGAAGCATGAGATCCGTCCCCATGCTTCCCCCATATTACGATGCATCCTCAAACTGACTATTATAAAGATCCGTATAAAATCCATTTTGGGCTAATAATTCTTTGTGATTACCACTTTCAATAATGTCTCCGTCTTTCATAACAAGGATGAGATCTGCATTTTTAATCGTTGATAGTCGATGAGCAATAACGAATGACGTTTTGCCCACTGTCAATTTATCCATCGCCTCTTGGATTAACACTTCTGTTCGTGTATCTACAGAGCTTGTTGCTTCGTCTAAAATAAGAAGTGGTGCATTTGACACCATTGCACGTGCTATAGTGATTAGCTGCTTTTGTCCAGCTGATAAATTTGCTTTATCATCTAGCACTGTGTCATATCCCATTGGCAGTGTTCCAATAAAGTGATGAAGCCCTACTGCTTTACATGCTTCTTCGACTTCCTCATCCGTTACACCTTTTCTCGAATACACAATGTTCTCACGAATTGACCCTTCAAAAATCCACGTATCTTGTAACACCATACAGAATAGGTCGTGAATGTTTTGACGTGTTAAGTCTTTTGTTGAAATACCATCAATAAGTATTTCTCCGCCGTTTACCTCATAAAAGCGCATAAGAAGATTAATAAGTGTTGTTTTCCCAGCACCTGTTGGTCCGACTATTGCTACTTTTTGTCCTGCATATGCAGTTGCCGAAAAGTCGTTAATAATCATTTTATTTTCGTCATACCCAAACCGAACATGTTTAAATTCTACATTTCCTTTAGCCTCTTCTAGTACGTTTCTTTTCCCACTTTCATTCGCAAACTCTTCTTCTGCCAAAAATTCAAACACACGTTCACTTGCAGCAGCAGTTGATTGTAAGTTCGTAACAGCTTGTGCAAGTTGACTAAGTGGTTGCGTAAATAAACGAACATAAACGATAAAGGCCACGATTACCCCGAACGTAATGGTTCCATGAACTGCAAGCACTGCCCCCACAATACAAACAACAACATACCCTAAGTTCCCAACGAACATCATTAGTGGCATCATCAGACCTGACATAAATTGAGATTTCCAAGCACTGTCATACAGTCTTGTATTAATTTCGTGAAACGTATCCTTCGCTTTCTTTTCCGCGTTATACACCTTCACGATATTTTGACCAGTATAGATTTCTTCAATATGACCATTCAGCTTTCCAAGCTCTTGCTGTTGCAGAATAAAGTATTTTTGTGATTTTGATATAATAATAGTCATAAAACCAAACCCAACAAGTGTAGAAAGAATTGCAGCAATCGCCATAATCCAGTTTGTATAGAACATCATCACAAGAGATCCAATAAATAATGTTGCAGCCGATACAAGTCCACTTACGCTTTGGTTCATTGTCTGACCAATTAAGTCTACATCATTCGTTACACGACTAAGTACATCCCCGGTACTTGTTGAATCAAAATATTTTAACGGAAGACGGTTAATCTTCGTTGATATATCGGTCCGTAAGTTTTTCGAAACACGCTGTGTGATTGTCGCCATAATAAATCCTTGAACATAGTTAAAAATAAATCCTACACCATATAGAAACGCTAAAATAGTGGCAATATGAACGACTGCATCAAGGTCTATTTCACCCATTAACCCTACTGCGATGATGTCAGTAATCTGACTAAGGAATTCTGGCCCAATAATGTTAAAAACCGATCCGACCATTGCTAAAATGAGTGCAATGATAATCATTGGTACATACTTTTGACAGTAAGACATGAGCTGTTTCATCGTTTTCTTGAAGTTTTTCGGTTTGCCACTACTAGATTGTCTGGGTTCATCATGCTTTTTTGAGAGTTTATTTTGTTCTGACTCTGCCCTTTTACCCAATTTCAAGCTCCTCCTTTGTTAACTGAGAATACGCAATTTCTTGATAAACACTGCAATCTTTCATAAGCTCATCATGTTTCCCAATACCAACAACTTTTCCTTCATCTAACACAACAATTCGATCAGCGTTCTTAATCGTTCCAATTCTCTGTGCAACAAGTAAAGTCGTTGCATCTTTAATCTCTTTTTTCAAAAGTGAACGCAATTGACGGTCCGTCTTATAATCCAGTGCGGAAAAGGAATCATCAAACAAATAGATTTCTGGCTTCTTATAAATTGCCCGAGCAATTGAAAGTCTTTGCTTCTGACCACCTGAAAGATTCATTCCACCTTGAGAAACGCTGCCTTCATACTGATTTTCCATTTTCTCTACAAACTCTTTCCCTTGAGCAATCTCAACTGCCCTTTGAACATCAACTTCAATATTTGTTTCATCACTTCCATACGCAACATTTGAAGCGACTGTACCTCTAAACATCATGGACTTTTGTGATACATAGCCAAGCTTTTGTTGTAGTGCTTCGAGCGTATACTCTTTCACATTCACACCATCAACGAAAATTTCTCCTTCTGTTGCATCATAAAAACGTGGGAGTAAGTTAATTAATGTGCTTTTCCCACTACCCGTTGATCCAATAAACGCCACCATTTCACCTTTATGTGCGGTAAAACTAATATCTTGAAGAATGTATTCAGCTGCATCGGGATACTTAAAGCTTACATTTCTGAATTCTACTTCCCCAATCAGCCCGGTCACTCCCTCTGTCACTGTTCCATCTGTAATCTTCGTTTTTGTATCAAGCACTTCATTAATCCTCTTTGCAGATACAGAAGCTCGTGGAAGCATAATAAAAACAATCGAAAGCATCATAAAAGCCATAATTACTTGCATCGCATATGTTGAGAACACGACCATATCTGCGAATAGATTCAATCGATCTGGAACGGCCGCATCATAAATTAAAATCGCCCCAATCCAGTAAATCGCTAAACTAATTCCCGACATTATCAGAGTCATTGTTGGCATCATAATGGCCATTGTTCTATTCGTAAATAGATTCGTTCGTGTTAACTCATCATTAGCCTCTTCAAACTTTTCTTCTTGATATTTTTCTGCATTGTATGCATGAACCACACGAATTCCTGTTAAATTCTCTCTCGTTACACGGTTTAAATTATCGGTTAACGATTGTATAATTTTAAATTTTGGTAGAGCAATAAACACGATAATGGAAAGCATTATAATAAGAAATGCTACTGCAATTCCTGTTGCTGCTGACCATTGCCAGCTTTTCCCCATAATTTTGTAAATCGCCCATACTGCTAGAATCGGTGCCTTTACTATTGCCTGCAAACCCATTGCAATAAGCAATTGTACTTGTGTAATATCATTTGTCGAACGAGTAATTAAGCTTGAAGTAGAGAAACCATTAATTTCCTCCATAGAAAAAGACATCGTCTTTTCAAAAACCTTTGCGCGCATCCGAACGGAAAAACCAGCCGCTACCTTTGCAGCAAAAAAACCAACCAGCATCGCAGCAAACATACTACCTATTGCGCAAAGCAACATATAGCCACCTTGCACCATTACATCGCTAATTTTACTTCCTTCTGTTTGCACAAGTTTCGTAATTTCACTCATATAATCAGGTAATTTCAAGTCAAGCCAAACCTGTATCACAATGAAGGCTAAACTAAAAAATACAAGCATCCATTCTTTCTTATGAAAGTATTTAAATATTTTCAGCATTTACTTCTCTCCTTAGCTACCCTTTTATCTAACACTGTTAGGTAATTGCGAAAAATATGACAGACCTTTTAACTCGGTCTGCTTATTGCATTTCATTTGATTGATGGATTTCGTGAATCCGTTTCATAATCCTTACAAATTCCATAGAATCATGCTCACCAAGCTGCTCAAATGTTTTTATCATTATTTCCATTGCCTTCTCAAACTCCGCTTCCATAAACGTTTTACCGATATCTGTAATCTTAACAATAACAACACGTTTATCACTAACATCTCGATGCCGTTCAATGAAGTTTTTCTTTGATAAGCTGTTTAACGTAGACGCAACACGAGGTGTTGTCAAACAAAGCTTCTCACTTAGTTCTCCTGCTGTCACACCGTTATCTTCCATAAGAAAACCTAAAATGCGCCTCTCCCCATGTGAAACATCTTCGACCTTTTTTTGAAATGGTCCTTTTCCCGTCATCCTGATTGAATGGAAAAATTCCTTGGCTAAAGCATTATAATCCATACTCAACACCTTCCGATAATATATCTAACACTATTAGATAATAGTTTTTAGAATCTGTCAAGGGGAAGCGCGGGGGGAAGCGCGGGGACGGTTCTTATAGGGGTCAATCGGAAGTTTTGCACGCAAAAAGGCACAACTAGTTCAGAATCTAGTTGTGCCTTAAGCTTGTCATCCTCAAATGAACTGTCCGCAAAATTTTTGATTGCCCAAGAAGAATGAAGTCGCGGTCCCCAGCCTATGGGGTTTCAATCTTCCGGTGTTCTTTCTTTTTTTGTTTTTTTCATCTTTTTTTCATTTTTTTGTAACTTTCTTGTTCGTTGATTAGTTTGTTTTAGCTCTTTTAGATGTATTTTCCCCCTCCCCACTGAAGGGGCAATTTTTAAATATTCAACTGATCTTGTCAGGGTAGAGACTCCTGAACAAAGGATTCCATATGAAATTTCTTACAAACCGGACATAAGGTAACGTCTTTTTTTAGTAGAATAGACACAACCTCAATGGTGCTCAACCCTTCAAACCTTGGTTTATAAACAGGACTCTCTGTTAATTTTCTACACAACGCTAACTTCGTTTTTTTATTCCGATTTGCGAGTATCCCATAGTGCCTGATTTTGACAAATCCCTTCGGGAGAATATGCATTAAAAATCTGCGGATAAACTCAGTACCTTTGAGAGTCACCGTCTTTTTTTTATTATGATCTTTATAATCCTTTACTTGAATAGTGACAGTATCTGATTGAAATGAATGAATTCGATTATTTGAAATGGCAATTCGATGTGTGTAACGTCCAAGATATTCCATCACAGCCAAAGGACCTGAAAAGGTTCGTTTGGTATAACTGTACCAATTAAGGTCATAACACTCGTCTATTAACTTCTGAAATCGTTTAGGATCTTTGTACTGTTCCGTGTTATTAAAAAACTGAAGCTTTCCTTCTTCATAATATCGTTTGAGATAATAAAGATACTTCCCACGAAACTTCTTTGAAAGAACTTTAATCGGAATAAAGAATTTTTTACTCGTGTGACACCAATTGTTGTGTTTGTTTAACCCTCCAGCCAACACGACAGTGTGAAGGTGCGGGTGGAAATGAAGGTTTTGTCCCCATGTATGCAAGACAGAAAAGAACCCAATCTGTGCACCTAAGTATTTTGGATCTCCGGCAAGCTCCGTTAATGTCTCCGCAACGGCTTTGTACATTAAATCATAAAGTAACTGTTGATTATGATAGATCATCATATGAAGCTGTTCTGGCATGGTAAATACAACATGAAAATAAGGAGCGTTCAGAATATCCTTCTTTCTCTTATCGACCCAAATATCTTTGTTGACTCCTTGGCAGAGTGAACAATGTCGATTTCTACAAGAATTATATCTCACCGAAGTATGATGACAGCCTTTACATTCATAAGCATGTCCACCTATGGCGGAGGTGCGACAAGACATAATATCCCTAGTTGCTTTCAATTGTTCACGAGATAATTTAAATTGTTTTTTATACGAAGGATAAAAAGTATGAAACAGCTCTTGAACCGTACTCATCTTTGTCGGCTACCTTCAGAATCTAAAGGACTTTTGACTCCTATGTAACTTTTAGAAGTCATATGAAGGTAAGAAAGAGTGGTCACTAAGCTTTTGTGTCCAAGCAATTGTTGAATAAAAACAGGGTCAGTCCCATCTTCTAATAAGTGCGTTGAGAAACAATGCCTCAGCGTATGTGCTGAGATTCTAGAATCTAATTTTAGCTTGTTTCTTAGTTTAATAATTGTATTCTTAATCGTCTTGACATGGATGTGATCCTGACTATTTTGACCAGGAAATAACCAATCAGTAGGATGATATGTTTTTGTGAAGTTGGATCGAAAGTACTCTCTAAGCACTTTCAGTGCAGTTTCTGATAAAATCGTATACCGATTTGTGTTGTGTTTCGCGTGTTCCACACGGACTCTCATTGTTTTACTACATATATCTTGAATTTTTAACTTCGCTACTTCACTTACCCTTAATCCACTTCCATAGAGTAACGCAAGTATCGCTTTATGTTTAAGATTATCTGTAGAATTCAAAAGTGTCTGGATTTCTTCCCTAGAAGGGACAACTGGGAAGGTTTTAAGTCGTTTCATTCTAGGAACTTTTCTTGCGTTCCAATCTTTTTCTAATACAAACGTATAGAAAAATCGAATCGACGAGATATAATTATTAATGGTTCCTGGTGAAAGACCTTTTTCTTTTTTTAAGAAAAGAATATATTGTTGGATATCCTCTTCCTTTAACTCTTGAATGGGAGTGTTTTGTTTTTCTAAATAGACGAAAAATGCCTGTATTCTTCTGAAGTAGGATTCTCTAGTAGAATGGGGTGTCCCTTTGAGTTCAAAGTAGAGTTCTATTTTTTGATTATATATGTTCATAATTAGTTCCTCCTCTGACATTCATGAATTCTCTTAATTGGTGAATTCATCCATCAAGGAGGAGCACGACAAGAAGTATGTAGATGTGGTATGATAGGCATAAGAAAAAAGTATGTCCTCTCTCTTGGATTGTTTGGTTTGGCGATTAAACAATACCACAAGAAGGCATACTTTTTTTGTTTTTTCACTATTAAAATTATATTGGGCTTTTAAAGAGCCATCGCGTTAGCGATTTCGTTCTTCTTGCGCTTCCTTAATCATAGAAAAGAAGCATGAGAACCGTCCGAGACCAGTGAAAAAGTCAGTTATCATTTATAACCTTCGGTTTTAAGTTTGTTCTGCTTGACTTAAATAATTTTAAACACAAAAAAGCCCTCCTAATGTTATAATTTTGTATCGACCAAGAAACAAAATTTTACTAGGGGGGCTTTATTATGCTTCGAATTGAGCCAAAGCAATCAAGTTTTCATTCAATATTATATGATAAAATTCCAGAAAATCATACCCTTAAGAAGATTTCTTTAGTAGTAGATTTTAGTTTTATTAATATTTTACTAGCGGACAGTTATTGCGCAGGATTTGGTCGTCCTGCAAAAGAACCAGAATTAATGTGTAAACTTCTCTTATTACAACAACTCTGTAACCTTTCAGATGAGAAGCTTATTATGGATGCAAATTTAAACCTTGCCCACTTATATTTCCTTGGGGTAAATCCTGAAACGGTCCTACCTGATAAAAGTCTATTATCCAAATTTAGAACGCAACGCCTTGGAGAAACCACGCTCGATGAGATCATTACTGAGGTCGTAAGACAATGTATAGAACAAGGTATTATTGAGAGTAAGAGTGTTAGTATTGACTCTACTCATATAGAAGCGAATACAAAAAAGAAAACCCCTGAAAGAATCATGAAGCACTTAGCTAAAAGAATTATCAAGACTTACGAAGAAGAATCCGGTAATCCCTTAGAAAATCTACCAGCAATTCCAGAGTACCAGGAAATAGAGGATCACAAAGAAGCAAAAACTGTGATGAAAACCTATTTAGAAACTGTCATTGACGAAGTCAATAAGCGTACATCTGTTAAAGAGTCTCAGACTCATAAGGTCATTCAAAAGTCTCGTGAGATACTAAAAGACCCAAAGTTTTTGAACCAAAAAAGTATTCGTTCCCTTATCGATGAAGACGCAAGGGTTGGCAGGAAGAGTAAAACGCAAGACTTCTATGGCTATAAAACGGAGTTTGTGATGACAACGGATGAACGAATTATTACTTCAGTAAGGACTTCAGATGGTGCTTATGTGGATGGCAGTTATGCAAAGGAAATGTTGGCGGAAACGCAAAAAGCAGGTGTGATACTCGAAGAAGTCTACGGGGACAAAGCCTATTTTAGAAAGTCGATTCTTGAAGATATTAATGCCGTAAAAGCGAAAGCTTTTATACCTGTTAGTGCCACAGTCTACAGAATAGATGAAAGTGAATTTACATACAACAAAGATTCCGATGAATGGCAGTGTAGTCAAGGGAATATCACTGTAAACAAGAAGTATCATAGTTCTAAAAGAAAAGATGGTACCAGAAGGGAAGGTTATAAATATTATTTTGAACTCAATCAATGTAAAGCGTGCCCTCTTCATGATGAGTGTGCTAAGACGAGTGCACGAAGAATACTATCTGTGGGACTAAATTCAACTGAATTTTACGAGATCTCTCAATACCAAAAAACAGATGAGTTCAAAGAAAAGTATAAAAAGAGAGCCTCCATAGAAGGAAAAAACGCGGAGCTCAAAAGATTCCACGGCCTATCTCGAGCAAAGGGGTATGGTCTTTTAAGTGTGTCCATACAATCAAAATTGGCTGCATTAGCAGTAAATTTAAAGAGGATAGCAGCAATAGCAGCTTCCTCTTTAACTGTATTTTTAGATAAATATCTAATGACCCACTTTAATTTTCAACTATTTACCATTTAGGGGAACAGAGAAAGAAAAAAACGTTAGTTTTTCACTGGTCTCGAACCGTCCCCATGCTTCATGCTTCCTCCACCCATGCTTCAAATTAAACAAAAGTAACCATGTAGTATTTCTTCTTCCCACGACGAATAATTGTAAACTGTCCTTCAATCATATCCTTTTCCTCTACTACATACTGAAGGTCTGTTACACGATCACCATTAATGTAAATAGCTCCATTCCCAACGTCTTCACGCGCTTGACGTTTAGAAGATGAAATTTTCGCTTCTACTAGTAGATCAATAAGACCTACCTCCTGATCCTTTGATTGTTCAAAGGAAGGTACATCCTTAAAGCCTTGTTTCATTTCAGCTGCAGACAATGCTTTAATTTCCCCAGAGAATAATGCTTCTGTTATCTTAATCGCTTGATTTAATGCCTCTTCACCGTGAATAAGCTTTGTCATTTCTTCAGCTAACGTTTTTTGTGCTTTACGTAAGTGTGCTTCTGTTTCAACAGATTGAGCTAATTCATCAATAACTTCATGAGATAGGAACGTGAAGTATTTTAGGTATTTCACCACATCCGCATCCGCTGTGTTAATCCAGAATTGGTAGAACTCGTATGGTGACGTTTTCTCTGGATCAAGCCAGATTGCTCCACTTTCAGTTTTTCCAAATTTTGTACCATCTGCTTTTGTTACAAGTGGAATTGTAAAGCCAAATGCTTTTGTCTCTTCTTCATGAGTTCTTCTAATAAGCTCTAAACCAGTCGTAATATTTCCCCACTGATCACTTCCACCGATTTGAAGCTTACAGTTGTAGTTATTGTATAAGTGGTTAAAGTCCATTGCTTGTAAAATGGTGTATGTGAACTCAGTGAACGAAATACCCGTTTCAAGACGTGATGCAATGGTGTCCTTAGCTAGCATGTAATTCACACCAACATGCTTCCCGTAATCTCGAAGGAAGGTAACAACATCCATGGATCCAATCCAATCATAGTTGTTAACCATAACGGCTCCATTTTCTCCCTCAAAATCAAAGATGCTCTCTAACTGATTACGAATGCTTGCTGCATTATGTTGAATTGCCTCGACTGTTTGAAGCTTTCGTTCTTCACTTTTTCCACTAGGATCTCCAATAAGTCCCGTTGCTCCCCCTACAAGTACAAGAGGACGATGTCCATGATTTTGAAAACGACGTAATGTTAAAAAAGGAAGCAAATGCCCAATATGCATACTATCTGCTGTTGGGTCAATTCCACAATAGATTGAGATACTCTCACTTGATAACAGTTTGCTTAATCCTTCAGCATCCGTTTGTTGGTACGTAATGCCTCTCCATTCTAAATCATGTAATAAATCCATTGTTATTCCTCCTTTTTTATTGAAACGTTAGGGCGTTTAAAGTTAGGGAAAAACAAAAATGCCCCTGCAAATATGCAGGGACGCTGTCGCGCGGTACCACCCAAATTAAGGAAATATCCTTCACTTTATACGTTAACGGTTCGTTCCGTTTGCTGCTACTATAAGGTTCACAACAAATGCTCCAGGACGTAATTCATATACTATTTGTGACAGTTTGCACCAAACACTGCCTCTCTTCATAACAGGGATAGCATACTACTGAGTTCCTTTCACAGCAGTTTCATATAGAATTGTATAATGTGGTTTTATCACAAACTAATGTTAGAAGTCAATAGGCCTTTATTAAATCATTAGTAATTTTGACAATTATGACTTACCATCCCTCTTAAAGAATTTAGTAATTGAAACTAATATTAATTCACAGAGTTGATTGGAGCGGAAGGTGCTTGACTCCTGCGGGACTAGCGGGTCAGGTGAGACCCCACATGAGCGTAGCGAAGAGGAGGCTCACCGCCCGCCCCGCGGAAAGCAAGCACCTGGAGCGGAAAGCAACGGACACTATCACAAACCCTCCTCCTTTATGCCTTCTCATTCGGCACTCAAATTACCAATTGTAACACTTACTAGAGCCGTTATGTGCTATAATAATAATGTTTTAGGAGGATTGAGACTATGAAAAACTCTTGGAGTAAAATTATTGAGCGTTTATCTCCCATACTAAACGTTTTTCGAAACCATAGATTCAAGAAAAACTTTCGCATTACCTATGGTGTTTTTTGGAACTTATTACTTATTTTTATGATTATATCAGTCATTGGACTAACTTTTGCTGGCGGAGTTGGTGCTGGTTACTTTGCTTCACTAGTAAAGGACGAGCCTATTCGCCCCTACGAGGACATGCAAAAGGATATTTATAATTATGAGGAGATATCAGAGCTTTACTTTGCAAATAACAAGTACTTAGGAAAGCTCCGCTCAGACCTTGAACGTGAAGAAGTGAGCCTAGACCAAATATCAGACTATCTTAAGAAGGCTGTAATTGTAACGGAAGATGAGTATTTTGAAGAGCATAATGGAATTGTACCTAAGGCCATCCTTCGTGCCATTGTTCAAGAGTTTACAAACTCTTCTACACAGACAGGTGGGAGTACACTTACACAACAATTGATCAAAATGCAAATTCTAACGAATGAAGTATCTTTTGACCGAAAGGCAAAGGAAATTCTGCTTGCGTTAAGATTAGAGCGATTCTTTGAAAAAGATGAAATTCTTGAAGCCTATTTAAATGTCGCAACATTGGGACGAAATTCATCAGGACAAAATATTGCAGGAGTTCAAACGGCAGCACAAGGTATTTTCGGTGTCGACGCTAAAGATCTTTCACTTCCACAAGCTGCATTCATTGCGGGATTACCTCAGGCACCTTTTGCTTATACACCATTCACAAATAGTGGTGAAGTAAAGGAAAATTTAGAACCTGGAATCTCACGTATGAATACCGTTTTATATAGGATGCTTGAGGAAAACGCAATCACAAAGGAACAATACGAGGAAGCCGTAGCCTATGATATCAGCAAAGATTTTATTAAGCCAAAAGCTTCACCAACAGAGAATTATCCATTTTTAGCAGCTGAGCTTGAGCGCAGAGCAATTAGTATTATTGCTGAAGTACTTGCAGAAAAAGATGGGTATTCGAAAGATGATTTGTCTTCAAATGATGAGCTATTAGAAAAATATATGACATTAGCTGATCGTGATATCCGTAAGAGTGGTTATAAAATTCACTCAACGATCAACAAAGACATTTATGATAGTATGCAAAAAACAAAGGATGAATACGAGTTATATGGTCATACCTTCGTTGAGGAAGTAACAGACTCCGAAACTGGTGAAACGACAACTGTTGAAAAACCTGTACAGGTCGGGGCGATTATGATAGAGAATCAAACTGGTAAAATCATTAGTTTTGTTGGAGGTCGTGACTTCAAGACTGAGCAAATTAACCATGCTACACAATCACTAAGACAAAATGGTTCAACCATGAAACCACTGCTTGTATATGCACCGGCATTAGAATATGGCTTAATCTCTCCAGGTTCACCAATACCTGATGTAGAAATGTCCATAACTACCGGCGATGGGAAGCTTTGGGAACCACAAAACTACTCTTATGATTACAATGGTTTATTCCCTGCTAGATATGCACTTGCTGAGTCACTTAACATTCCAGCAGCACGAACATACGTTAATATCCTGAACCAAAACAAAACGCCTGTAGACTTCTTAGAGAAAATGGGATTTAGTACATTAACGAATACTGAAAAAGAAATACCAGCATTGTCTTTAGGTGCAATGACAAACGGCGTTACCTTAGAAGAGAACGTAAATGCTTACACAACTTTTGCCAATGACGGTAAATTTATTGATGCCTATATGATTGAAAAGATTGTTGATGATGAAGGGAATATTGTCTATGAGCACAAGGTAGAGCCTGTAGATGTATTTACCCCTCAAACAGCTTATTTAACAATTGATATGATGCGTGATACATTAAACCACTATGCTGGAACTGGGCGCTACGCTAAGAGATTCCTAAATTTCAGTTCTGATTGGGCTGGAAAATCTGGTACAACAAACGATTGGAAAGACCATTGGTTTATTGCCTCTAATCCGAACATTACTTTTGGAACTTGGTTTGGGTATGATGAACCAAGAGCAATGAACATCTACACAGGTACTTATGGACATTATGGATTGCGTAACATTCGACTATGGTCACAATTCTTAAACAACTCTAGAGATTTAGCACCTGAATTAATTGATCCAGAAGATTCGTTTAAGATGCCAGGTGGAATCGTCAGAAGATCTTATTGTTCCATTTCCGGTCTTCTTCCTTCTGAAGCATGTAGCAGAGCTGGACTTGTACAAACTGACTTATTCAATGCTAACTACGTACCGAATAAGATAGACGATAGCCTGCTTGATAGCAGGTATGTCATGATCAATGATAAGAAGTACCTTGCTTTAGACTCTACACCTGAAGAATTCTCAGAGCCAGGCGTCATTTTAAATCCTGAATTTGTAGATACTGTTCTTGCAGGTATTAAGGCCGATCCACGACAGCTTGTACCTACTGAAAATGAACGATTTAAAAACATTCTCGTAACCGAAAATAAACTTGAGGATGATGGTACTGCACCGGGAACAGTGAGCCTTAAAGCCTCAGGAAAAACCCTAAGTTGGACACCGTCACCAAGCAGTGATGTAGTGGGTTATCGGATCTATAAGAGTTCAGAAAGTGGTGTCACTAAGGTTGGAAGTGTAAAAGTGTCTCAAGCCTTAACTCTTACAGTACAAAACGGTAAATATTATGTAGCAGCTGTAGATATTAGTGGGAAAGAATCGACACCATCTAACACTGTCCAAATCGGAAAGCCAAAACCTTCAGAAGAGGAACCAAACGATCCTAATGAGGATAAACCAGAAGAAGACAGTAATTCGGAAGACCCACCTACGAATGATGAGGATTCCGGTAGTGGAGATGAACCAGCAGATGGTTCTAATGGGGATGAAAACGATGATTCTACTGATGACAATGGCAATGAAAATAGTGGTGGAAATGATTCTAGTGACCCCGATAATCCAACTGAGGAAGACTTATTGAATTTGTAGCATCGATTGTACAAATAATCGCAAATAAAAAAGCATGGCAGTGAAATATAACTGCCATGCTTTTTGTTTTTATATAAAGGTTGGGTTAATCTTCCATTGTTGATAAATCACCAGTTGGTAAGTCAAGCTCCCACGCTTTAAGTACACGACGCATGATCTTTCCACTTCGTGTTTTTGGTAATTTATCCTTAAATTCGATTTCTCTTGGAGCTGCATGTGCTGCAAGACCTTTCTTAACAAACTGACGGATTTCTTCTTTTAACTCATCAGTCATTTCATATCCATCTCGCAGTGCTATAAATGCTTTGATAATTTCACCACGAACAGGGTCTGGTTTCCCTATAACACCAGCTTCGGCTACTGCAGGATGCTCTACTAGTTTGCTTTCTACTTCAAATGGACCTACTCGCTCCCCA
The DNA here is from genome assembly GCA_003667865.1 of Rossellomorea marisflavi. Lineage (GTDB taxonomy): Bacteria > Bacillota > Bacilli > Bacillales > Bacillaceae_B > Rossellomorea > Rossellomorea marisflavi_C. Next base: position 66,540 of record CP033051.1, read on the forward strand.
GATGTCATAATAACGTCATCAATTCGCCCTTGGAACCAGAAATAACCGTCTTCATCCATATAAGCAGAATCCCCTGATACATACCAATCACCTGGCATAAAATAAGAGTCATATTTCTCTTGGTTTTTCCAAATTGTATGCATCATGGATGGCCAGCCTTTTTTAATTGCTAAGTTGCCCATTCGATTTGGTGGCAATTCATTTCCTTGGTCATCAACGATTGCTGCTATGACACCTGGAATTGGTTTCCCCATTGAACCTGGCTTCACTTCCATTGAAGGATAGTTACAAATTAATTGGCCGCCAGTTTCAGTCATCCACCATGTATCATGAATTCTTAATTGGAATACCTTCATTCCCCAACGAATGACCTCAGGGTTTAATGGCTCTCCTACACTTAAGATATGTCGAAGAGAGCTAAGATTAAATTCTTTCACAAGTCCGTCCCCAGCTCCCATTAACATTCGAAAAGCAGTTGGCGCACTATACCAAACCGTAATACCAAAATCCTCAATTGTCTTATACCAGTTTTCTGGTTTAAATCTACCTCCGACAATGACATTCGATGTTCCCGTTAGCCATGGACCAAAAATACCATATGAAGTACCTGTTACCCAGCCTGGATCTGCAGTACACCAGAAAACATCATCTTCTTTTAAGTCTAATACCCATTTTGCTGTTTGATAATGCTGAATCATCGCATTATGTACATGGAGTACACCTTTAGGTTTTCCTGTTGAACCTGATGTGTAATGTAAAATAAGACCGTCCGTACGATCTACCCATTCAATATCAATGTCTTGGCTTACTTCATTGAATTTTTTTAGAAAATCTATATATTTATGATCCTCCTGAATGTCTGTACCCACAAGGAATATATTCTTTAAATGAGGGAGTTCATCCACTGGTACTCGCTGTAATAATTCAGGGGTCGTCACAAGTACTTTTGCTTCGCTATCTTGTAAGCGATCTCGAACAGCACCTTCCATGAATGCTTCAAATAAAGGACCAACAATAGCACCTAATTTTATTGCACCTAAAACGGCAAAATATAATTCTGGAGAGCGCGGCATAAATATAAAGACACGATCACCTTTCTCGACATCACCAAAACGTTTTAGTACATTTCCTGCTTTATTCGATAAATTTTTCATATCCCTAAATGTATATTTTTCATTACGCTCTGGGTCTCTATAGTATAGGGCAACTTTATTCTTGTTTGCAGTTTCTACATGTCGATCAATGGCTTCATAAGCTAGGTTAACTCGTCCCGTTTCATACCATGAAAAATTCTTTTCAGCTTCTTTCCAATCAAAAGACTTGTACTGTTCATCATAATTCACTAGATTAAAATTCCCTTGAGTGACTGGTAGCGCTTCCACCTTCATAACTAGAATCCCCCTTACTTAAATTAACAATTTTATTATAGTATAAGTTTACTATATTCTCAATTTTTTAAATATTGTACTTTTTTTACACATTCCTTTAATATAAATTTTAAATAGCTTGTTCTGCATTCGATTACACATAGTATAGTGTATTGAAAACAGAAGATAGACATGATAAAAAATTTAGAAGCGACATTCATGAAAAAGATAACTCATTTTTATGTATAATAGATTTAGGTAATTTTATTTAGGTGGTGACCCAATGAATTTTCAAAAGACTTACAATGCAATGGAGCTAAAAACAACAAAAGGGGATCTTATTATTGAAGGTCCAATTACAAGTAAACAGCTTGCAAGTCTAGAATTTCATGAGGACCTTGTGGCTTTTCGTCCTCCAGTTCAACAGCACAAAGCTCTAGTAGAGATTGCGAATTTACCAGAAGGTAGAATTATTATTGCAAGAGATCGTGACACCATAGTTGGCTATGTAACCTATTTATATCCGGACCCTTTAGAGAGATGGTCACAAGGAAGTATGGAAGACTTAATTGAATTGGGTGCAATTGAAGTGATTCCTAAATTTAGGGGTGCTTCGGTAGGGAAAAATCTATTACGAGTTTCTATGATGGATGATGCAATGGAAGATTATATTATTATCACGACAGAATATTATTGGCACTGGGATCTGAAGGGAACAGGCTTAAATGTCTGGGAATATCGTAAAGTGATGGAAAAGATGATGAATGCTGGCGGTCTAGAATGGTATGCAACAGATGATCCGGAGATTAGTTCACACCCAGCAAACTGCTTAATGGCGCGAATGGGTAAAAGAGTAAACCCTGATTCAATCCAACAATTTGATCGTCTTCGCTTTATGAATCGTTTTATGTACTAAGTTCACTAGTTTTCAATGAGAAAGGGGAATAACCATGATTGTTGAAGAAATCATGAATACAAACGTTCAAGTGTTGTCTCAAGACGATACGATTGAAGCAGCTATGATTTGTATGAGAAAAAACAAAATCAAGCATATTCCCATTGTCGACCCTGAGCAACGAGTAGTCGGAATCATAAGTGATCGTGATGTAAAAGATGCTACACCTTCTATATTCCAACTTGATGATGTTCGACAAGAGCTTCAAAAGCCTCTGAAGCTAATCATGAAAAAAGAGGTTATAACGGGACATCCTCTTGATTTTGTAGAAGAAGTAGCTACGCTATTCTTTGAACACCGAATTAGTTGCTTACCAATAACTAGAGAAAATAAACTGGTGGGGATTGTTACAGAAACAGACCTCTTACATACTCTTATCCAATTAACAGGAGCAAACCAACCAGGCTCTCAAATCGAAGTGAAGGTACCAAATAAATCAGGGATGTTGTACGAGGTTGCAGGAATCATTCGAGAGCACAATGCCAATATTCACACTGTCCTTGTCTATCCTTTTAAACAAGATGACTCGTATAAAGTATTGGTTTTTCGTGTTAGAACAATGAATCCACTAGAAGTAATCGATACATTGAGAGAAAGAGGCTATGAGGTGCTATGGCCGAACTTACCGGGGATTTCATAATGAGTAAGGATGCCGTTTTTATATTTTCTGATGAATTATTGCGCTATCGTTTCTCAGACCAACATCCTTTCAATCAATTTCGAATTACACTTACAATGGACCTGTTACATAAGCTTGATGCATTAAGTGATGAAGACATTGTTCCACCAAGAATGGCGACAGATGAAGAGTTACTTTTAAATCACGATATCCATTATGTAAACGCTATCAAATCTGCTAGTGTCGGAACACTTTCAGCTGATAAGGCTGAGAGTTATGGTATTGGAACCGAAGATACTCCTATTTTTAAAGGGATGCATGATGCTAGTGCCTATTTAGTAGGAGGCACATTAACAGCAGTTGATTATGTTATGAGTGGAAAGGCTAAGCACGCTCTTCATTTAGGTGGCGGCTTGCATCATGGTTTTAAAGGAAGAGCTTCTGGGTTCTGCGTGTATAACGATAGCTCTGTAGCTATTAAATACTTACAAGAAAAATATAATGCTAGAGTTCTCTATGTCGATACAGATGCTCACCACGGTGATGGTGTTCAATGGTCTTTTTACGATGACCCCAATGTATGTACGCTTTCCATTCATGAAACAGGAAGATACTTATTCCCAGGTACAGGCAATATTAATGAACGTGGCAATGGCAAAGGCTACGGTTATGCTTTTAATATACCACTCGATGCGTTTACTGAGGACGAGTCTTTTTTAAACGCATATGAAACAGCCTTTCGAGAAATTATTGAATATTTCAAACCTGATGTAATTTTGACACAAAATGGTGCAGATGCGCATTATTATGACCCTTTAACACATTTATCATCAACAATGAAAATCTATAAGCATATACCTGCTTTAGCACATCAGCTTGCTCATGAATATTGTGAAGGAAGATGGATTGCAGTTGGTGGCGGTGGATATGATATTTGGCGAGTTGTTCCAAGAGCTTGGTCTTTAATTTGGCTTGAGATGACAAATCAGACTTCATTAACCCAAAACTTCCCGGAAAGATGGGTAGCAGAATGGGAAACAAAATCACCCTTCTCCCTCCCAGTAAGCTGGGATGATCCTAGTACAATGTATCCTGCAATACCAAGAAAACAAGAGATCTCAGAGAAGAATTTCAACACACTTGAGAAGGCTCTTTTTATGATTCGTCAACAGCAGAATAACGTAAAAAAATAAATAGAGGATGTCTCGAAACATCATGTTCCCTTTCAACAGCCTACTGTTGGAAGTTCATAGTATCGAGCCATCCTCTATTATTGATTTTCCTGTGAGTCATCATAGCTTGGATCAGAAATGATGATTTCAACTCTTCTATTTTTTTGTAGGTTTTCACTAGTATCATTTGGTGCAATTGGTCTTGTATCTCCATATCCAACAGCCATGAACCTTTTCGGATCGAGATCATGGTTCAATAGGAGGTATCGTATGACACCGCTCGCTCTTGACGAAGACAATTCCCAGTTTGAAGGGAATTGAGCCGTTGAAATTGGTCGATTATCCGTGTGACCTTCTACCTTAACAAAGTTAGGAATCCGTGAAAGCAGGTCCCCTACCTTATCTAAAAATGGGTAGGCACGTTCAAGAACAGTTGCTTTTCCGCTCTGAAACAATACTTGCTCTTCTAAAACAAGTACAACTCCTCTTTCAGTTCTTGTTGCAACAACAACATCCCCTAAATTATTCTCCTCAAGATATTCATTTATCTCAGATAACAGCCTATTCAGTTGTTCATCTGCATTTTCCTCTGATTCAGACTCTTCAGGATCCTCAGCTGGTGTTTCCGTATCAGGCTGAGCCGATGGGTTCTCATTTGGAATTACAGAGGGATAGAATTCAAGGATCTGTCTTTGTTGAAAAGACTCTGCAATTGCTTTAAATTTTACGATATCGATTTGTGACATCGAGAATAATAAAATAAAAAATACTAAAATAAGCGTAATGAGATCAGAAAATGTAACCATCCAAAAAGGAGCACTTGGCTTGTTATCAGTTTTTCTTTGTTTAAGCTTCATTTGAAGCTTCCTCCAACTTGTTCTTCTTATCTAATTCTTCTCTCGATAGAAAAACTTTTAGCTTTTCTTCAAGAATTTTTGGGTTTTGACCTGACTGAACACCAATGACACCTTCAATGATAATTTGCTTCATGAATACTTCTTTTTCAGTTCGAAGTGCTAGCTTTGATGCCATAGGAATAAACACAAGATTTGACAGAAGCGACCCGTAAAGGGTTGTTAACAAAGCAATGGCCATATTCGGACCAAGTGTAGAAGGATCATTTAGATTTTTCAGCATTAGAATAAGACCGATTAGGGTTCCAATCATTCCCCAAGCAGGTGCATATTCTCCCGCCTTTTCTAGTAAACTTCTGTTTTTACGATGTCGTTCTTCTAAAGCAGCGATTTCTGCATTCATGATATCTGTAATAACATCAGGCTCAATTCCATCAACTGCAAGAAGAATACCTTTTTTTATAAACGATTCATCAACCTGTTCAATTTCAGCTTCTAATGCTAATAATCCTTCACGTCTCGCTCGATCTGATAACGTTACAAATGTTGAGACAACTCGAGAAACATCATGTTCTTCTGTTCGGAACGATTGCATGGTTACCTTCCAGAGCTGTTTGACTTCAGCTAGGGAAAAACTTACTAGCATAGCCGCTGCAAGCCCTCCTATTACAATAAGAAAAGAAGGAACATTTATAAAGGAGGCAAAGCCACCAAATCCTCCACTCGAAATAATAGCAAAGGCAACAAAAATAATACCTACGATAACACCAATTGGCGTAAGAATATCTAGCTTTTTCATTGTAACTCTCCCTAGTTAAAGTTGAGCTATTCTATCGTTCTTGCCCAATTTTTATATCGACATTTTTCTTACTTTGTTGAGCCACGATGCTCAATTCGATGTGGAAGTACCACGATTTGATCTTCTACTTGCTCTTTGTTCATAAGTTTTGTTAAGAGTCGCATAGCAACCGCACCAACGTCGTATAGTGGCTGTACAACTGATGTTAATTGTGGACGAACCATTAAGGCCAATCTTGTGTTATCAAAGCTAATGATTTCAACTTCACTTGGAATATCTACTCCTTGATCCTGTGCTCCATGAGTAACTCCTAAAGCCATTTCGTCATTTCCAACAAAAATCGCAGATGGTGTCGTATCTAGAGAGTGTAGCTTAGACCATGCTTCGATACCAGAGTCGTATGTGTAGTCTCCCTCAACGACATATTCTTCACGATATGGAATACCAGCTTCCTCTAATGCCTTTTTGTATCCTACTAGCTTGTAGTTTACATTTACTGGATCGTGGAAAGGTCCACTAACAAATCCAATCGTCTTATGTCCCTTGTCAATAAAGCTCTTAACAGCATCATAAGCAGCTTCTTCATAGTCAATGTTTACAGATGGGACTGCATGGGTTTCTTCAATAGCACCAGCTAACACAATTGGTACTGGTGATCGTTTAAACTCCTCAACATGTTGTTCTGTAATATTCCCACCCATGAACAAAACACCGTCAACTTGTTTCCCTAACATTGTATTGATAAGATGAATTTCTTTTTCAGTATTCTGATCAGAGTTGCTTAGAATGATATTGTACTTGTACATTGTTGCAATATCTTCAATCCCACGGGCAAGCTCTGCATAGAAGATATTTGAGATATCTGGGATAATCACGCCAACAGTTGTCGTTTTCTTACTAGCTAGTCCTCTTGCAACGGCATTAGGGCGATAGCCTAGTCGTTCAATGACTTCTAGTACTTTCTTTCGTGTAGCTGGTTTTACGTTTGGGTTTCCGTTTACGACACGGGAAACTGTTGCCATTGAAACATTTGCTTCTCTTGCAACATCATATATTGTTACATTCATGTTATATACACTCCTTTGGACGACATATCTATTCATTAGTTTACACTAAATTTTTACATAGAAGAAATGAACTTACGAAATATTTATGTATATTAGCTGAAAAAAGCAAGAAATTCTTTTATTATGTTGCTATCATACGACATGCTGTATACGCATGCAATCATTAGAAGCTATTTTTGTATAGTTTTGATAAAATGATTGTATCTAATCAAAGCCCGTTGCTTTCCGCTACAGGGTGCTTGCTTTCCGCGGGGTGAGCGGTGAGCCTCCTCGTCGCTTTGCTCCTGCGGGGTCTCACCCTGCTCACTATTCCCGCAGGAGTCAAGCACCCTTCCGCTACAAGCAACTCAGTGGCATAACCAAGAAATTCTTTTCCTAAATTTACATTTTTAATTACATATTATGACATGAAAAAGGACTAACATTCATGTTTCGTAGAATGTTAGTCCATTACGTAGTCTATTGAATTTGTGTCTTATTACACTCTAATCGTGCTGTTTTTAGTAAGTTCTTTGAAGAACTGGTCAAATTGGTTGAAGTCCATTTGTTGGGCTGAGTCTGATAATGCTACCGCGGGGTCTGGGTGTACTTCTGCCATGACACCGTCTGCTCCAATAGCTAATGCTGCTTTTGCTGCAGGTAATAGAAGATCTCTACGTCCTGTAGAATGTGTTACGTCTACTAAAACAGGAAGGTGCGTTTCTTTCTTTAGTATCGGAACTGCTGAGATATCTAATGTATTACGTGTAGCTCGTTCATACGTACGAATTCCTCGTTCACATAGAATAATATCACCATTACCTTGTGATATAATATATTCTGCTGCATTCATGAACTCGTCAAGGGTAGCAGAAAGTCCTCGTTTTAATAGAACAGGCTTATTTACAGATCCAGCAGCTTTTAGTAGTTCAAAATTTTGCATGTTACGAGCACCAATTTGGATAACATCAATATATTCTATTGCTTTCTCAATATCTGCAGGGTTAACAATTTCACTTACAACAGCTAAATCATATTCATCTGCAACTTTTTTTAGTATTTTTAATCCTTCCATTCCAAGACCTTGGAAATCATATGGAGAGGTTCTTGGCTTAAATGCTCCACCTCTTAGAAGTTTTAATCCTCTTGCTTTAACTTCTTGGGCTACTTGTGCTACTTGCTCATAAGATTCAACAGCACATGGTCCAAAGATAAAGTGAGGGTTACCATCACCGATTTTTTCTCCTTTAATAGAAACTACCGTATCTTCTGGTTTCTTTTTACGAGAAACAAGTAATGCTTTGCGGTGATCGTCTTTTTGAAGCTCCAGACCGGCTTTGAAAACTTCTTTAAAAATATGCTCAATGGTCGAGTTCTCAAATGGTCCGTCATTATGTTCCTTAATTAAATCCAACATACCACGTTCACGAAGTGGATCGTATTTGTTCATACCTTGCTTTTCTTTTACTCTCCCAATTTCCTGTACGACTTTTGAACGTTCGTTAATTGTTTTTAATAGTTGTAGATTGAGTTCATCTACCTGTTTTCTTAATTGATCAAGATCTTGATTACTCACAATGAAACACCCTTCCCCTCTTTTTATTCAAACCAGAAAGAAAAATTCTGTGATGTCTTTTCAAAGTATGATACATTTTTTATATATATTGACACTAATTATAATTGAAGAAGTAATAAATGTCACGATATAATTCTTTATTAATTAAACGCTTTTAAGCACTAAAGTATCTCACGCTTATATATATGCTATGAGAATCTCCCAAAGAAGGTGTTAATGTGCAACAATCCAAGAAAATTTTTGCTCTTGATATTGGTACTCGTTCGGTCGTAGGAATTGTTTTAGAGCAAGAGGACGAAACGTTTCGTGTTATAGAAATGATTTCAGAAGAACATAAAGAAAGAGCCATGCTTGATGGTCAGATACATGATGTGCCGGCTGTATCAGCTGTGATTACAAAAATTAAGGAAACACTTGAAAAAAATCACGGTACAATAGAAAAGGTTTGTGTTGCAGCAGCCGGGCGGGCTTTAAAAACAAAATCTGCTTCAGCATCCATCCACATAAAAGGAAAACCTTTACTAAAAAAAGAGGATATTGTCCATTTAGAGCTAAGTGCAGTGCAAAAAGCACAATCCATTGTAGCTGAAGAAGAACATGATCATAAAAGCTATCATTACTATTGTGTAGGATATTCTGTTCTACATTATCATTTAGATGGTGAAGATATTGGGAGCTTAATTGATCAACAAGGTGAAGAAGCTTCTGTTGAAGTCATTTCAACCTTTTTACCTAGAGTTGTAGTTGAATCACTAATTGCTGCTCTGAACCGATCTGGACTTGAGATGGAGGCTCTTACACTTGAGCCAATCGCAGCAATAAATGTTTTGATTCCTCCATCTATGAGACGTTTAAATGTTGCACTTGTTGATATCGGTGCAGGTACATCTGATATAGCCATTACTAATATGGGAACCATTACGGCGTATGGTATGGTGCCAACTGCCGGTGATGAAATAACAGAAGCCCTAAGTGATCAATTTCTACTTGATTTTCCAGTAGCTGAAAAAGTGAAACGAACATTATATCAATCAGATACGGTAACCATACAAGATATCTTAGGATTTGAAACAGAATATAACAAATCAGATGTCGTAGAAAAAATAGTACCTGCTATCGACCATCTTTCTCATGCAATCTCAAAGGAAATTCTTCTTTTGAACAGTGGGAAACCACCTCAAGCTGTTATGCTTGTTGGTGGTGGTAGCTTAACACCTGAATTAACACAAAAGATTGCAGAAGCTATTGAGCTTCCTCATAATCGGGTAGCTGTTAGAGGTGTAGATGCCATTCAGAATCTGTCAATCCCAGATGACATACACAGAGGACCAGAGCTTGTGACACCTATAGGAATCGCCATTGCTGCCAAGCAATCTCCTGTACAGTATGTAACAACATATGTAAATGACCAACCGATACGGTTATTTGAGATGAAGGTTCTTACTGTTGGCGACTGCTTATTAGCAGCCGGACAAAAAATTAGTAAACTTTATGGAAAACCAGGACCAGCTTATATGGTCAAAGTGAATGAACAGGTTGTCACGATACCTGGACAGTACGGTGAGCCACCAACCATTACAATTAACGGAAAACAAGCTGAGCTAGACAGTCCCATTATTAATGGAGATAAAATCACAGTGGTTAAGGGCAAAGATGGAGCAGAGCCCTTACTAAAGATTATTGATCTGATTGACCCACCAACGCCAAAGAGTGTCCTACTAGAAGGGAAACAGTACGATGTATCCATCCATGTACGCCGGAATGGAAAAGAAGCTTCACTACAGGATACGATTCTTGATCGTGATGAAATTGAAGTACAGTTTATTGAAACAATAAAGGATGTTCTAACAAAATTAGGGTTTCAAAGTTGGATTGAGGAATTAAAACCATTTCATGTTGTGTTAAATAAAAAAGAAACCTTTTTCCCTAAGTTCTCAGGTAATATCCTTGTAAACGACATAGCGGTTAAGCCTTCCTATAAAGTTCAAGACCACGATCGTATTACGATAACCAAATCGCAGAATCCGACTTTGCGAGAAGTATTGGATAAAAAACATTTACAGGATTTCGGACTTTCATCTATTACCGTTTTATTCAATAATACTAAAGTGGTACTCGAAAAACAGAATTTAGATGTCTCACGAAATGGGAAGCCTATTTCAAATGAGGATATTGTACATTCTGGCGATGAACTGCGCATTAAGAAAACAGAAGCAGAAGGGTTTATTTTTCAGGATTTATTCCGATTTGTCGAAATTGAAATGCCAGAAAATGCTTCTGGGAAGTTTGTTCTTTTAAGAAACGGTGAAGAAATTGGGTTCCATGATCCCATTCATTCAGGAGATCACCTGGAAATTTACTGGCCACTTGCAACGAATGTTGAGAAATAAAGAAAAAGGAGACGCTGCGTCTCCTTTTTCTTTTACTTTTCTAATTCATTTTTAAGTGTTGATTCTTTAATGTCCCAATGAGATGCATTCCAAGTAGGTTTTCCGTCAGAAATGATAAAAGCCTGTGGTGACTCATGCTTAATACCAAATGTTTCTGCAATATGACTCGATAGTTCCCTGGAATCTTGTACTGCTAGGTAATACCCTTTGTATTCATTTTGATTCTCGATAAAATGTTTATATTCATCATAAGCACTTGCACTAATTGGACATGTTAAGCTATGCTTCAAAAATAAAAACGTATTAGGGTGCTTAAGTATTTCATTAAACTCATCAATAGAGTGAATCTTTTCTAACATGTTAACTCCCCTTTCAACCTTTACTTACTAGCTATAAAATATCACTTGTACATCTTTCTTATTCTTTGATAATAGTCCACAAACATACAGAAAACAATGATTTAGCTTATACAGTATTCAAGCTTTGGAAAAAAGAAAGGAGCTAACACAATGTGTCAGCTCTCCAGTTGCAGTTGGCCTTTTACTTCACTGTTTCCTCTGCTTGGTCAAAAGCTTGTTTTGTTTCTTCTAGTTTTGCATCAACATTGTTTCCAGAATTATTCACTTCTTCTTCAGCGTGCTCTTGATCTTCAACACTCTCAAGACCTTCTTCTTGGTTTCTTATTGATTTTACTCGATCTGCAATAACGGTTGATTGCTCTTGTAAAGCTTTAGATAGCTCTGAAGACTTTTCACGTGCGACAGCAGCTAGTTCTGTACCCTTTTCATATGCAGTATCTTTCCACTGACTCGACTTTTCACGAATCGTTGAAGCCTGTTCATTTAAATCTGTACGCAGTTCTTTACCGGATTTAGGTGCTAATAGAAGGGCAGTTGCAGCACCTACAATCCCTCCGATTAATGTCCCAATAACAAAATCCTTTGCGTTGATATTACCCTCATTTGTTTTGTTTTCTTGATTTGACATACCATCCATCCTCTCTATTTTTTTCCTTAGTAAGTACTATATGAGTTGATATTGAAGCGATGTAATAATATATTACAAAGCTCAGTATCTTTTGGTTTTATAACTCATCCTCAAAAACCTCTTTAACTCTTTTCTTTTGCTGCCATTTATCTTTTAGTTCCATAATGGCACTTCCCCATTGCACAACTTGGGAGATTTTCCCTTGGTTTTGTTCTAGTTCATTCGTGACTGAATGACTTACTTTTTTCACGGAATTATTTAAGCTTTGAATAGAATCTCCAACGCCTTTTACAGCTACTACTACAGTGTTTAACTGTTCGGATTTCTTTTGAAGATCCTCGGCTAAAAGATTCGTTTTATGTAATAACTCTGTAGATTCCTTTGTCACTCCTTGAAGCTGTTTTTCAAAGCTATCAAGGGTATTTGAGACACTTGACAATGTAATTTGTACAGATTTCAACGTCCTCATGACGCTTATAACTAAAATAAAAATGGCAATTGCGATAACTGCAACACTCACATATAAGATCCATTCCATAACGATTCACCTCCTAGATGTATAAATACTATACCCTATCAACTCTAGCATAAAACATCGCTATTACTATCTTCTCTATTTTTCTTGAAAATCCCTTTAAAACATTATGGATTTAAGAAAAACATTGGATAATTAATTTCCCCAACAGTATGCTATAAGTTTATTCTTACGCTTATTTTTTTACTTACATAGATAGGCTGTTTAACTTGTCCGTTGCTTTCCGCTTCAGGTGCTTGCTTTCCGCAGGGCGGGGGTGAGCCTCCTATGGAAGGTTTCGTTCCGGTGGGTACGAAACCCGGGTCTCACCATTCCCGCTAAATCCCGCAGAGTCAAGCACCTTCCGCTCCAAGCAACTTTTTGTCGTAATATAGAGTTATCTCAAAATTTAATATTGTATTGAAGAACTTTCCTAATTAAAATACTCATAAGAAAAAGGATAAACAATAGTGGGTATTTTTATCCCTTATTGTTTATCCATTATTATGTTTATTCGTTTGTTTCAAGCTTTTCTTTTAACATGTTTTCGTAGGATTCTTGGAATTTTTGTACGTCTCCTGCACCCATAAAGATTAAAATTCCATTTTCATGTACGAACAATTGTGACGTATCTGTTTCATCAATAATACTAGCCTGATCAATTTTCTGCTGAAGATCTTTTATTGAGAGCTTCCCATGGTTTTCTCTAGCTGATCCAAAGATTTCACATAAATACACTTTATCTGCAAGTTGCAGACTTTCTGCAAATTCGTTTAAGAATGTTTGTGTTCTTGTAAATGTGTGAGGTTGAAAAATTGCTACAATTTCCTTATCAGGGTATTTTTGACGAGCTGAGTCAATTGTTGCTTTAATTTCAGTTGGATGATGCGCATAATCATCAATCAGTGTTTGTGTTCCCACAATCTTTTCAGAGAATCTTCGCTTCACACCTTTGAAGCTCGATAGTCTATCCTTCACACTTTCCGTGTCAATGTTCTCATAGTGACAAATTGCAATAACCGATAAAGCATTAAGAATGTTGTGATCCCCGTACATTGGAATTTTAAATGTTGCAAAGAATTCATTACGAACAAATACATCGAATGTTGTTCCTGTAGGATCCGTTTGAACGTTACGAGCTTGAAAATCATTTTCTTCAGCAAATCCATAGAAAAGTACAGGCACTTTGGCTTGGATCTTTTGAAGCTGTTCATCATCACCACATGCAATGATTCCCTTCTTTACTTGTAAAGCCATTTCTTGGAATGCTGAGAATACATCATCAATGTTTGCGAAATAGTCTGGGTGGTCAAAGTCAATATTCGTCATAATCGCATAGTCCGGGAAGTACGATAGAAAATGTCTTCTATATTCACACGCTTCAAATACAAAGTATTCAGCGTCTTTTTCCCCTTTTCCTGTTCCATCACCGATTAGAAATGATGTTGGCTTTGCCCCACTAATTACATGGGCGAGTAATCCAGTTGTTGATGTTTTTCCATGTGCACCTGTTATCGCGATACTTGTAAAGTCCTGCATAAATTCACCTAAGAATTTATGATATCTTTGAACCGGAAGTCCTTGCTGCACCGCTTCTTGAATTTCCTCATGCTCGTCAGGAAAAGCATTTCCAGCAATTACACTCAAATCTGAATGGATGTTTTCCGCTTGGAATGGTAGGATACTGATATTTGAATCTTCTAGTGATTTTTGTGTAAAAAAGTATTTTTCCACGTCAGACCCTTGAACAGAGTACCCCATATCATGAAGTACTTGAGCAAGTGCACTCATCCCAGAACCTTTTATACCTACGAAATGATATATCGTCATAGTAGAACCTCCAACAATCGTCTATCTAAATGCATTATATGACAAGAATTTTTTTTTGCTATATGTATGACAAACATACAAGCAAATTGTATGCTACGGATTTTTAATTTAAGCTTTTTCATATTGAGTCATTATATCATTAATACAGACTTATGACTATGAACAACCAAAGAATGCGAATACTCAGTCCTTTTCGTTAGTATGATCGCTTAAAATACTTTGGTGCTTGTTCTTTAAGAAAACTTCTCCATGTGATTTCTTTATGTTCCATGAAGGTATGATATTCGTTTTTCATTTGTAAAATATTTTCCTCATTTGTAGCAGGCATCTCCGTACCTAGGACCCCATGCCCTGTAACTAATTGAATTTTTCTAATAAAGTATAACGTCCCAACCTGAATATCCTTTGAGCGGAAGGTGTTGTTACTTATAACATGCTCTATTTTTTCATGAATTATATTTTGAACCTGGAATATATGACGATTTCCTTCCAAAACATGATCAACGACTTTTACAGGCTCCCATGCTGCTGCCAAAAAGAGAGCCCCTAACATTTTAAGAGGCTCTGAAAATTTGTGTTCATTCTTCTGAATATATTGAAATAAAACAGTGTTTCCTTTTATCGTCTTATAATCATAGAGAAACCATTCCATAAACAGCTTTTCAATCTTACCTTGATTTAGCTCTTGCTGCGTGTATCCGAATCGTTGTCCAAACAACATTTTTGCTCTCACTTTTTCACGAATGTTTGTGTTATGGATAGCAAAATAAAAGGCATCATCAAGAAATGTATTCACTTGTTCTTCAGCTTGAAGCTGTTTATGTCTACGATACTCTGAGAAGTTTAACGTTCTGTTTTCTTGTCTCATGAAATCACCTATTACTTGAATTCATTTCAATAGTATCATGAATTAAATAATCGTACTAGTGTCCTGAATCCCTTCTAATTCTTCACCTGATATCAGAACATCCCTCGGCTTACTTCCTCTTGATTCTGACACAATTCCGTTATCTTCCATCATCTCGATTAGCCTTGCCGCACGATTATATCCAATTCGAAAATGTCTTTGTAAGAGGGAAGTAGATGCACCACCTTGATCAATGACAAATTCACATGCCTCATAGAACAGCTCATCTTCCCCTTCGGTTACTTGCGCCTTCTTTAAAAGCTCTTCTTGCTGGAACAGATAATTTGGTTCTCCTTGAGCACGCACATGTTCTATTATCGTATCAATTTCTTCATCAGATACAAAGGTTCCTTGAAGTCGGACAGGCTTTGATGAACCATTTTCTAATAAAAGCATATCACCTTTACCCAGTAATCGTTCAGCTCCACTAGTATCAATAATTGTACGTGAATCCACTTGTGAGGAGACTGAGAACGCTACTCGTGTTGGGACGTTTGCTTTTATAAGTCCTGTAATAACATCTACGGATGGTCTTTGGGTAGCAATTAATAGATGAATTCCACAAGCCCTTGCCTTTTGAGCAATTCGGCAAATTGCTTCTTCTACATCTGCAGGTGACATCATCATTAAATCTGCAAGCTCATCAATAACAATCACTAAATAAGGTAACGCTTGCTGAGGCTGACCGTGTTTCTTCGCATGATCATTATATCCCTTTATATTACGAACTCCAGTATGAGCAAAAAGTTCGTATCTTCTTTCCATTTCCTCCACAGCCCACTTTAATGCTGCAGTTGCAGCCTTAACATCTGTAATAACTGGACTAACTAGATGAGGAATATGGTTATAAGGAGCAAGCTCTACCATTTTTGGATCAATCAATAGAAGTTTTAACTCTTCTGGAGTTGCCTTATAGAGTAGACTCACTAAAATGGAATTAATACAGACACTCTTACCAGATCCAGTAGCACCAGCAATAAGACCATGTGGCATTTTGCCAAGATCCGTCACGATCGCCTGACCAGAAATATCCAATCCTAATGCAGCTGTTAACGGAGAAGGTGATGTCTGGAATGCCTCACTTGAGATGACCTCGCTAATCCATACAGGACGACTTTCATGATTGGGGACCTCAATTCCAATCGTGTGTTTGCCTGGTATTGGAGCTTCCATTCGAATATCTTTTGCTGCAAGACTTAGTTTAATATCATCCGTTAGGTTCGTAATTTTATTCACTTTTACTCCGGGTTGCGGTTGAACTTCAAATTGTGTAACAGATGGTCCCTGTGTTACCTTCACGACCTTAGCCTTAACATTAAAATTCTCTAAAGTGTCATCAAGGCGATCTCTTTGTTGTATCAACCAATCCTCACTGCTAACCTTTTCAGCAGGCGGTACAAGGTATTCCACTTTAGGGAACTGGTAACCTTTCCGGTAATTCGTTTCTTCAATCATCTGCTGATAACTTGAAGAAGCTTGGTTCCCTTGTTCAGCCTGAACAATACCCTTTGACTGTGAATCTGACTGCTTACTCATTTCAGCTTCTGCTGTCTTCTGAGCAACTGGTTGTTTACTTATACTTCTTTTATCTTGCTTTAACATTAAAACGTTAAAGGGTAGATGACTTCGTTCCGGTTTGCTTTCACTTCTTTTAGGCTCTTCCACTGAAGCTGGGTTTGAACTTTTTTCTTCTGTAGACATATCAATTCGGGTTTCAAGATCCATTTCTACCTCTTGAATCGTTTCTTCTTGGTCTACTTCAACAGGGAAATCACCCTCTGTTTCTTCCACATATCGTACATCGTCTACATTCTCATCACTAGAGAAAGATAAATAGTCTTGTTCCTCCTGTTCTGGATGTAATGCTTCACTATGTAAAGGTGTAGGTACTGCCTCATCTTGAACCATTTCCATTCCCACATCATTTTGATTTTGAATCCATTCATCATTGGGAGAAGAGGGGGGTGTCTCCTCTTTTATAAAACTACTAAGCTCATATTCAACTAAATTCTCATCTTCAATTAATTTCTTCTTCCTACCATATAGGGGTGAGGGAATCTCTGTCGGTCTAAAAGGCTGCTTTGATTTATAATCTACTTTTGGCATTTGCTCTTTATGTTTTGGCCGAACATGAATGTGTTCCTGCTCCCAATCGTGTTTCTTTCCTTTTCGTTCCGACTTCTTCTTCAATTCTGTTCTATCCTTAGAATCTTTGTTTTCATCGGGAATTAACGGAAATCGAAATTGACCTTTCGGATAATGATAAGTGATCCTTGTCTCTACGTCCTTCTGCTGCGTGAGATTTCGTGTTGGATTCTCGTTCTCTATGCTTGTACTCTTTACTTCTTCATCTTGTCCAAATCCAAAAAACTTTTTAAACCAATTCAAAGCGAATCACTCTTTCTAATAGAATCACTATATATTTTATCAGTTATAGAGCAAAATACGAACACATTTCAACAAATAGTTATATGGTATGATACATGACATTTTTCTAATATCTCTTTTTGACACTAGTACAATGAAACTTCCTGTGACAAATAATAAATAAAGGCATCTCAAGAAGAAATGAGTCAGCCTCCTCTCTACAATCTTTCAATGTAGTAAGAGGTAGTGACTGTTCCTTTTGAGATACCCTCACTTGTACATATATTAGGAATTAAATGCTTGTCCTACTTGATAGTGATCATCAAGTACTAGTATTCCTTTTTCTTGCGGTGCGTTTGGTAGATTTAATTCTTTAGCAGAACAAATCATCCCAGAAGAAGGAATTCCACGAAGCTCTGCGTCTTTAATAACCATTCCGCTTGGCATAACTGCACCAACCTTCGCCACAACTACTTTTTGATTTTGATCTACATTCGGAGCTCCACAAACGATTTGAAGTGTTTCTTCACCAACATTCACCTTACAAACACTTAGTTTATCTGCATTTGGGTGCTTTTCTTTACTCTCTACAAATCCTACTACAAATTTCGGAGTGAAATCAGCCTTAATTTTCGTGTCAAATCCGTTCTGTTTAAGAATTTGATTGATTTCCTCTAAGCGATCCTTGTTCATATCAACTTGACCGTTTTCGGTTACATTTATATACTCAGATGCAGCAAATACATTGTACCCTAGTGTTTCTCCTGTCTCATCAGATTTGATTAATGCGACATTTCCTTTACGTTCAAAGCTTGTTTTTCCTTCAAAACCTGGAACTATTGAAATTATTAATGTATCACCAATGCCTTCTTTGTTATAAAAAACATTCATTACTTTTTCTCCTCTCGTTTCACACGATTTTTTGCAAGAATAAAGATTGGCTCTAACTCATCATGTTCATAAATAAATGACAAGGCTGTGATTGGCACTTTCCCATTTGTAAAAAAGCTCATTGTTAACTGAGCAAGCACATCATATCCTGTTTCATTTCGGATATCACCGATAACTAATACATCTTGATGTGGAACAGATACCGTCATATCTCCCTCAATTTTGGCCTTAAAGTCCTTTAATAGAGAATCATTTAATATTCTACTGGCATCATATCCATCATTTTGATTGAGGAAATAAAAAATATTCCCTGCTACTTCATCCTTTTTCGTTGAAGTCGGTAATGACCGGATATTAAAGCGGGCAATTTCTTTAAGTTTTTCTGGTGTCCAGCCTTCTTTGTTCGCTTTGTTTTCATCAATTAATTGATACGTTGTACCCAAATCTAATGCATAGTACACACGAGTTTCTGCTGTATGCTCATCATATAGTAAGGGTTGTCCATTACTAGACTCTACTGGAAAAGATGTAGAACGAATGACAGGAAAAACCTTCTTTTCCTGCTGAGATAAGCTTGTTTCTAGCCCCATTACTTCTAGTGCTTCTTCCACATAATAGACAACTTCATCTATAGCTGTTTCCTTCTCTTCCTGCCATTTTGCCACAATAGAAGGAAGGGTAACCGTAATGCCTTTACCAGTTTCTTTGTTCTCAATTCGTAAGGTATCTTTTTCTCGATCATATGTAAACGTACGATTTTCTTTTTGTAGACGTTCTTGTAAAATATTTTTTAATTTTTTACTGTCCATGCTAATTCCTCCTTTTACCGCTTCAGGAGCACCATTTCATATTTTACAATAAAATAAGGCTAAACAAAAGAAATGGAGATCTAACACAATCTCATTCTTTCCATTGCTTAGCCTTTACATGAATTATGATGAAACACTTTGAAGAAATTCCGTTATTTCTTCTTTGGTTTTGCGGTCTTTACTTACGAACCGACCTAGTTCTTTACCATTCTCAAAAGCAATAAAGCTAGGGATCCCAAACACATTATGCTCTGTACAAATATCGATAAATTCATCACGGTCTACATAAACAAATGTAAATTCCTGAAAGCTTTCTTCAATCTCTGGCAATATTGGTTCGATTACACGACAATCCGGACACCAATCTGCCGAAAACATAAAGATATGTTTTCCATCGTTTTTCATTTGATTAAATTGATCTATGGATTCTAGGTTTCTCATTTATTTTCCTCCTGTCTCAATGAGCAGCTGATTCGGCTTAATCCAGCCAATCTTTCTCATGTACTCAGATAATAGCAGGGTTATGATGGCAGGTCCAATAAAATGCAAAACAACAACTTTTAGGAGCACCCCGCTACTAAATCCCATTACTGTGAAAGTCATGATTTGACCAACAAAACCACTTGTTCCCATACCAGCACCCGCTGCATTATTCTCCATAATCCAAAGGGTTGTTCCAATGGGAGCCAAAAGCATCCCTGCAACTGTCGGCGGAATTAAGACTAAAGGATTTCGGACAATATTCGGTACTTGTAGCATTGATGTTCCAATCCCCTGCGCAAGGAAACCACCAAATTTGTTCTCTCGGTAGCTCATAACAGCAAATCCAATCATTTGTGCACTACAGCCAATTGTAGCGGCACCTGCTGCAATTCCACTTAAGTCAAGCATAATCGCGATAGCAGCACTTGAAATTGGAGCTGTTAATGCTAATCCCATTAACGCTGCTACTAAAACTCCCATAATTATAGGACGTTGTTCTGTCGCCCATTCAATCCAACTACCGAATAACTCAACAAATTGTGAAATACCTGGTCCTATAAGAGCTGCCACTAAATAACCAGCTACAATCGTAATAAAAGGAGTAATGATAATATCAATACGCGTTGTTTTACTGACAAGCTTTCCAATCTCTGTTGAAATAACAGCAGCCACATAAGCACCTGCTGGCCCACCTAATGTATAGCCTGCTGCACCTGTGACAACAGCAGCAAACATGACTAATGGTGGAGCTCCTAGGCCAAAGGCAATGGCAACACCAATAGCTGGTCCCGCTAGTGTAATGGCCAACTGCCCCATTTCAGTAAACACTGTGATTCCAAAGTAGTTCTCAAACAACTGTTCACCTAATGTACGAATAATTAATCCGATAATTAATGAGCCAAATAGTCCCAAAGCCATATAGCTTAATGCATCAATAAAATATGATTTAGCTGAAAGTTTAATGCCTTTTTTGTTTAAGTATTCCTTCAAATTCTTATCCTCCTCTTTCTATATAGTTTTCCCAATGAGCAGCTCCAAAATGAGTATCGTATAAATATAGTGCAATAACAGCCTTAAAGCTTACTCAGCACTTAGCAATGGGGCACTCATTCATATAGTAGGGATGTTTTGGAAAAATGTCCATATTAGCGTAAAAAAAAGAGCCTTTCAAACGAGACTAGTGGTTCAGTTTTTATGTAAATTTGAAAAAACAGTCAAATGGGACTGCTATATATTCAATGCTCAAAGCGCAGGTTTTTCGTAAGTGCCAATTTTTATAAAAGTTTTCTTTGTAACTAGGTATTTCATTGATAGGGGTTTTTTCAGTAACGATAAGCTTGGATGACTACTGCAATGCGGACATTTATTCCGTTAATTTAGTTAAAAACAATGAATTTTGAGTGTTAGCGGACATCTGTTCCTCTATTTTACAAAATCAAGGTCACCCTCTTAATGAATATTGATTATAACGGAATAAATGTCCGTCAGCACTTCGAAATGAGCGATAATTAGTGAAATAGAGGAATAAATGTCCTCACTCAATACTACTTTGTCGCTAATTCGCAACTTTAGTTGACTAAAGGTACCTTTTTTAAGCTGCAAATTTAATTTGAAATTTAGAATATATTTATGGATAAAATCCTCTATAGTTTTTTCACTGCTGCCATTCAGAAACTAAATTTGCTACATAAATTCTGGACCACAATATGTTAGTATACCAACAAAAAAGCATACGAAATATATTGTGAATTCGTATGCTAAAGGTATTGGTTTTTCCTATTTTGTACTTCTAATCTCAACCACTAATAGAAGACTTTGTTACTTCATTATTTAAATTTTATCGATGTCACAATTTCCATCATCATTTCAGCATGACTCGACAAATCTGCTGCTTCAGACTGTGTTGTCATTTTAACACCACCAGTACCAACAACTAGTTCGTATAGCCCATCTTCTTGATTAATTTCTCGAATAATATAGTAGCCAAAGCGGTCCTCATCTTCAAAACTTCCATGATCGACAATGTCCTCTTCATCTTCAATACCTAATTCATATAATAACTTACTAGACTGGTCTTCATTAGGATTCCAGAAAAGAATATACTGATTAGAGCCTTTGGTAATAATGATATTATTTTCAGATGACGCTTCAATCTTAGCTCGAAAAGGGAGATTTAAGGAAACGTCCCCTATTGTCTGATCTGTTTTTGTTACTGGGTTTTCAAGAATTTTTTGTACAGCCTCTGCGGTTTTACTTTGCTCTTCATCAATGGATGCACTACAGGCTGACATACTGATGAGCACAGCCATCAGAATCATCAATCGTTTCAACGTAAACGTCCTCCTTTTCTAGGACTAGTTTACTATAATCATACTCTTCATACCATATTTTTGACAAGATGCTTTTTTCATGGTTCCTATTGATTAGAATACTCTCTTCGTTATGGTACTATGATTATAAGTACTGACTTAGCTCAAATCTCACTACCACCTTAGTTTTGACGAGCATCATTTGTTATTTTTACTGAGTTGATTGGAGCGGAAGGTGCTTGACTCCTGCGGGACATAGCGGGAATAGTGAGACCCCACAGCGAAGCGAGGAGGCTCACTCCCGCCCCGCGGAAAGCAAGCACCTGGAGTGGAAAGCAACGGACTAGGTTTGAAAGTAGGAATTATACTCAAATTTTAATTGAGTAAATAAAATAAAACTTCTTAATATCAAGAACTATTAACAATAAATAAGGAGGAAGATTTATGAAAATAACTGTCTATTTAGCTGGAGAAATTCATAGTCAATGGCGTGATGAGATTCGTGAAAAAAGTAAATCTCTGCAATTACCTATTCACTTTGTTGGGCCAATGGAAAACCATGACCGCTCGGACTCTATTGGTGAAATCATCTTAGGAGAACAACCAAACAAGATTTTAAAAGATGAAGCAGCTTCAAGCATCAATAACTTACGCACACAGCTTCTAATGGAAAAATCCGACCTTGTAATTGCACTATTTGGGGAAAAATATAAACAATGGAACACGGCTATGGACGCAAGTAGCGCTCTTGCTCTTGGAAAACCGCTTATACTAGTTAGACCTGAAACCTTACACCACCCGTTAAAAGAGCTTTCCCGTAAAGCAAATGTAACTGTTGAAAGCATCGATCAAGCATTAAAAGTCTTATCATATATTTTTGAAGGCTAATACGCTACGTAAAAAGGGAGTCCCTACTTTACAGAATGGACTCCCTTTTTACATTTATTTTTGTTGGTATCTCCATTGTCCTAATAGCATTGAAACAACATGTTGAAACATTTCATCCCTCGTAATCTCACCTGCAGTAAAAATACCTATTGCTCCTGCCTTATGACGAATACCCTTTTGCTTTGTGTAGGCATCCATAATTGGACCCAGTTCTGAGCCCTCTCTTAGTGGTATTGCTACTTCCTCTGGAAGAAGAATTCTCGCGCCCCCTGCAATATAGCGTGCACCTTCACGTGTAACTAGTGCTCCCCAATTGCATAAGAACATTCCAAATTCTGTATCAACTACGCCTCCTTCTAAGCCAACACCAATGTCTGCAGATTTATCTAGACCTAATACACTTTCTGCACGATTTAAAGCACCTGTAATTGTCTCTTCATCTGAAAAAGGTTGGTCACTCACACCAGATTCTGTTTCAAAGCTGGTAAAAGAAATTTCACTTGAATGCTTTGAAAAGGCATCTTCAACAGCCTTAATTTTTGCAGGATTTTTTGAACCAATCGCAACTAACATGAAAATCTCTCCTTATACAGAAAGGACCTGACCCTTAAAATGGAATCCACTTTTAAGGCCAGGTCGTTCCTTTACCCTATCATTATCCGTTTTGACGAATGAAATCAACTGTTTTTTGATCTGTTTCTTTTACTAGCTTTACAACTAGTTCCTTTGCAGCAGCATAATCATCAACATGAATCATAGAAGCATGTGTATGGATATAGCGTGAGCAAATTCCAATTACCGCACTCGGCACACCTTCATTAGAGATATGTACACGTCCTGCATCTGTTCCGCCTTGGGAAATGAAGTATTGATATGGAATGTTATTAGACTCTGCTGTGTCTAAAATAAATTCACGCATTCCTTTGTGTGTAATCATGGAGCGGTCATAGATACGTAGAAGGGCACCTTTACCTAGATGACCAAATTCTTTCTTATCACCTGTCATATCATTTGCAGGGCTTGCATCTAATGCATAGAAAATATCTGGTTTAATCAAGTTTGCTGCTGTTTGTGCTCCACGTAAACCAACTTCTTCTTGAACTGTCGCACCAGAATAAAGGTTATTTGGAAGTGTCTCATCCTTTAATTCTTTTAATAGCTCGATGGATAGACCACAGCCATAACGATTATCCCAAGCCTTAGCTAGAATTTTCTTCTCATTTGCCATTTGTGTGAAAGGACAAATTGGTACGATTTGTTGACCAGGTTTAATACCAATCTTAAGCGCATCTTCTTTGTCATCAGCACCGATATCAACTAACATATTTTTGATATCCATTGGTTTTCTTCTTTGATCTTCTGTTAAGTTATGTGGAGGGATTGATCCGATCACACCGATTATTGGTCCATTATCTGTAATAATTTGAACTCTCTGTGCTAGTAGAACTTGACTCCACCAACCTCCAAGAGTTTGAAAACGGATCATTCCGTTCTCAGTGATAGACGTGACCATGAACCCGACTTCATCCATGTGTCCAGCTACCATTACAGTTGGTCCGTTTCCTTGACCCTTCTTATATCCAAATACTCCACCTAAACGATCTTGAACAACTTCATCAGAGTATTTTGCTAATTCTTCTTTCATGAATGCTCTTACAGCATGCTCATTGCCAGGAGCACCTGGTAATTCGGTTAACGTTTTAAATAAGCTTAAAGTTTCCTGATTCATCATCATACCCCTTTTAAACAAATTATGTACTCTTTTATTTTACAGAACTTTCTTACCTCTTACCACCATATATACTTAAATTGGAGACATTTATTTAGAGACTCTAAATATAAGAACGCATAAGGGAATGAATCTCGTTATACACTTCTAAAGTGTCATGCTTCTCATTTCTAACTCTTCTTTGATATGATGTACATAATGAGTGAATAATATTGTTAAATACATTTGTTAGGAGGATCTTTATGAAATGGAGATCATTTTTCATTGGTTTAGGTGTGGGGGTTGCAACAACCATTCTTGTAAGTGAAACATCCAAAAGAACTTCAACAATTTCTGCTGATAAGGTACTTACGAGGGTTAAAGATACATTTAAGAAGGAAAGTAAGGTTGATGGTTCTTGGATTCATATGAAGCCTGAGGATTATAAGATGATGGATTATGAGACGAAGGTGTATAAGGGTGGAATTTCTAGAAGGAATGGGTCTGATGTAGAGCAGCTTGAGTTTCTGGCGGATGCTTATACTGGGTCTATTATTGATGTGTATTCTATATAAAAGTAGGCTTTGGGTTGGATGGTATCTTGTGTAAGGGTCCGTTGCTCTCCGCTCCAGGGTGCTTACTTTCCACGGGGCGGGAGGTGAGCCTCCTATGGAAGGTTTCGTTCCGGTGGGTACGAAACCCGGGTCTCACCTTTCCCGCAATTCCCGTAGGAGTCAAGCTCCCTTCCGCTCCAAGCAACTCTGTAAATGTACAAACATCTAATTTCCTTACTAATTTAATTTTAGAAAACTCTATCTTAAACGTTTGTTACTTCTCTCTTAATGCTGTCAGTAATTTCACCCTCTTGATTCCATTTTAGCGCTCGGTATTGGGCGTCGTGGTAGAAGAGGAACCAGTAGTTTTCTTCTAGTGCTTTTGTGATCCATTTTTCTTTTGCATAGATTGATGTCATTGGGTAGTCGTCGTATGCCAGTACCCATAGTGGATTTTTGTGTGCGTGTGTTGGCATGATGTCTGCCATATGAATTAATTTTTCACCGTTTGTATTGATGACAATGATGGAGTGGCCATCACTGTGTCCACCTGTGTGAACCATTGTAATCCCTTCCATGACCTCAAGTTCGTCTTCATACGTTTTTACTTGATTCTGAATGGCTTTCCAGTTTTCTTCCCAGTATGTATTTTGTGAACGTATATTTGGATTTCTCATTTCGTCCCACTCTACTTGTGACGTGTAAATCGTTGCATTTGGGAAGGTAGAAACAAGTCCGTCTCCTTCTATCCTTGTAAGACCACAGGCATGATCAAAATGCATATGGGTCATGAGTATCATATCAATATCGTTTGCCGTTAAGCCTAGTGATGTTAAGGACTCCTCTACTGAAGATTCCTCTAATACCCCATAATTACGTTTTTGTTTGTCAGACATTTTGTTATTTCCGATACCACTTTCAACTAAAATATTTTTCCCCTTGTATTGAAGCAGTAAAGGATCTGTCCTTAGTTCAATTTGATTCTTTTCATTAACTGGATACTTTCTGGACCATAACGGCTTTGGAACAACACCGAACATAGCTCCTCCATCCATATGGGTTACACCCCCACGTAACCAATGAATCGTAAGGTCTTGCAGTTCTAGTTTCTCCATCATTACTCCTCCTTTTCCGTACATTTCCATTTTATCAAATCGTTGTAGAAGCAAACAATGATTTAGATATGAAACTCTTGGTAAAAAAAAGAGGTCCGTCCCTAAAATTGAGAACGACCTCTTGGAGATTAATCTTTGTATTGTACTTCTGATCGGTAAATTCTTTGGCCTTTTGCTGAGAACTTTTCTTCATATTCTGTCATGACGTTTCCTTCAAAATCACTTTTGTGAAGATCAAGGCTTAAGAATTTTAGTAAAAGTCCATATTCTGAGAAACTCATTAATGAGTATTCAAATAGTCCTTGGTTATCGGTTTTAAAGTGAATCTCGCCTTTAGGAATAAGAATGTGCTTGTACATATCTAAAAATGTTTTATACGTTAGTCTACGCTTTGCATGCTTTGTTTTTGGCCATGGATCCGAGAAGTTTAGGTAGACACGGGACACTTCTGATTCATCAAAGAAATCTTTTAAGTCCTTCGCATTAACATTTAAAAGCTTTAGGTTCGGCAAGCCTTCTTGAATTAAGTGATCTAGTGCAGAAACAATAACACTCTCGTATAACTCAATTCCTATATAATTCACTTCCGGGTTTTGTTTGGCCATCCCCGTAACGAACTGTCCTTTTCCTGTACCAACTTCAATATGAATGGGATTGTTGTTTCCAAAAACGTCTGCCCATTTTCCTTTTTTTGTTTCTGGCTCTGGAATAATATAGTGAGGATACTCCGCAATTTTCTCAGAAGCCCAAGGTTTATTTCGTAAACGCATAATGACACCTCATTTTTTATTATCGTCAAAACCATACCATGAGTGCAAAGGGAGTGCAACAGTGATGTCAAAAAACATCGAAATATACGTACTTTTATCGTATCTGAAGTATCTGTTCGGAATCGTAGGGATTACTATAGGATACCCTAATGAATACGCTTTCTTTCTTGAAAGCCTCTCAGTATGAACATTTAAGAGCTTATAGCAACGTTTCACTTTATTACGATGCTTGTTAACATAATAATAGTTAAACAAGATCGAAACAGAGGGGATGAGTTCTTTTGACGTTTATCGGGAAAACAGCAGAAACGATTGCAGAGGTAACAGTCCTTACGACCATGACAGCATTATTTATCGGATATAGTGTTACAGTCTATCCTTTTGAAAAATTAACAGGCAGAGCATAGATTACAAACGAATAAATAAAAAAGGAATTCACAAACTATAGTGAATTCCTTTTTTATTTTGGAACAATTTATTTGAAAGGATGTCATTCCTCATGCCATTAAATCATGAATATCAAATGCAGTTATTGCGTGATATATTAAGCAATCATCAAGTTGATTGCTGTGGGTCCGTTGCTGAATGTGAACAACTTGAACGTCTTGTAAAATCTCTTATGGTTAATACAAATATAAACGAAAATATTAAGCCTGTTTTAGAAGAAATTTATCGTTACGGCCAACTTGGAACATATACTCAAAACCTAGATGAACATATTACGGCTCATCAGCAGGACTTGTCTAGTTGGGTTAGCAGTGTAAACCAATATACTTAAAGAACTTTGTGCAGATATTCAATCCAATGATTCATTTCGTGAAACCTTGCTTTTCCTTTATGCCATTGAATTGAAAGTACGGTTTGCGCTACAACATACCACTTCATTCTAAGCTTGAAGGAGTCCGTCATAGGTAACCCGTAAATATCAAACCAGTTACTCCATTCTTCTTCTGGAATATACCAGTACAAAAGAAGCCCAATGTCAATTGCTGGATCAGCAATCATTGCACCGTCCCAATCAATCAAGTACAACTGGTTGTAATCAGAAAGCAGCCAGTTGTTATGATTTACATCTCCGTGACAAACAACGTAATCGGAATGCTGCATATTCGTTATATTTCCTTGAAGAAAGCGAAGCGCATCCTTCACAATTGGTAGTGATACTAAGTCAAAATCCAACCCCGTTTCAAGATCTGTTAGCATATGCTCAGGCTGAAATTTTTCCTTACCTAATCGTTCAAGCATTGTTAATAACGGACGAGAAGAGTGAATCTTTTTCAGTAGTTTCGCTACTCGTTCGCTGTTCATATCATGAGGTTTTAATTCTCTTCCTTTTAACCAGTGCTGAGCTGTTATGACATCACCATTTTCTAACCGCTTCGTCCAAACTAACTTTGGAACGATTCCCTCAGCAGACAAAACGGCTAAAAAAGGCGATGAATTTCTTTTCAGGAATAACTTTTGCTCTTGATATTGTGCAAAAAAGGCTTCTCCAGTCGCACCACCAGCAGGAATGATCTCCCATTCTTGGTCAAATAAATGTTCCAATTCCGTCACCTTCTAATGGTAATTAAAGCAATATTTATCATCAGCTCTGACTTAAAATAATCATTCCTCTTTTCACGAAGACGAATAATGGTTCCACGCAGGAATGGTTACAGAGCTCTAAATGTTTGAGAAAATAAAAAAGACAGCTATTGTGGAAAGGTTGTCATCAATAGCCATCCTATTTTAGATTTTATCGCCATCGTCATTTTTCGTCAAGCTTCCCTAATTCTTATCTAGTAAAAATATACGAAGAAATCGGTTCAATCGTAGAAGTCAATCCTTCTATAGGCTCTCTTCTTTCAAAAGATGCAACGCTTCCATTGGCTACACAAGCCCACTGATCTCCGTCAGGTAAATCAATCGCTATAGCATTTTGTTGTGCATTTAAAACTAAAAGCATTTCATCCCAGGGGCCGTATTGCCCAATATCCTTATACCACAGGCACACGATCTGATCTGTTTTACGAATGACTTCAATGTGTTTACGGACATCCTCAGCTGTTGTGAATCGGAAGGCTTTGTGTTGCTTACGAATTTGGATTAGCTCTTTTAAGTAAGTGATGTTTTCATCATATCGCTCCCTTAATGTCCACTCTAGCCTATTAATTTTATCAGGGGCATTGTAACTATTCTCTACGCCATTTTTTGTTCGAAAAAATTCCTGACCTGCATGAAGAAATGGAATGCCTTGTGCTAGTATCACTGCTGATGAAGCGAGTCTGTGCCTTTTCATCATAAGCTCTTTGTCCTCCTGGATACATGCACACATCTTATCCCACAATGTATAATTATCATGTGATTCTACATAATTGACCGATTGTGTTGGTGCAGCAAATATACCTTGCTTCCCGTTGAAGCCAATACTACCTGCAAGCACAAATGCTATCTTTTCTTCTAAATGACTGTGACCAAGAACAAATCCTTTATCATGTAGGTTAAAGGTGCTTCCTTTCACAGAATCTCGAAACAGGTCATTGAATTGACCAATTGTAGGCATTTTGTGAGCATTTCGAATGGTTGCCTTTTCTTCTATTGGTAGCGGTGTATTCAAATCCCATCCTTCACCAATGATAATGGCCCTTGGCAAAATTTTCTCCACTTCTTCTCGTACTCGATTCATGGTTTGCGTGTCTAAAATGCCCATTAAATCGAAACGAAAGCCATCAACTCCATACTCCCGAACCCAAAAGGTAACAGAATCTAAGATAAACTTACTGGCCATTCTTCGCTCTGAAGCAAAATCGTTGCCTACGCCTGTTCCATTTGAAGGCATTCCATGTATATCATGACGAAAATAATAGCCAGGTACAAGCTTTTCAAAAGGAGATTCTTCTCGAATGTAAACATGATTATAGACAACATCTTGAATCACTCGAATTCCTTCATCGTGTAAAGAAGCAATTAATGCTTTTAGTTCACGAATTCTCTCTTGTGGCTCCTCTGGTTTCACACTATAACTGCCTTCAGGAGCATTAAATAATAGTGGGTTGTATCCCCAGTTATACTCCTCTGCTGTAGGCTTATCTGGAATTCCTCCGAAGTCATTAAACGGCAACAATTCTACATGTGTGACTCCCAAATCTTTTATATATGTAATGCCTGTACTATAGCCGTTAGGCGTTTTTGAGTTTTTTTCTGTAAAAGCTACATATTTTCCTTTTTGCTTTATTCCACTGTTTACATCAGAGGAAAAATCTCGAATATGTAACTCATAGATGATTGCGTCTGTTGCATCTGTAAAAGGAGGTAAAGATGAAGACTTCTGAAAGCTTGAATCAGATAGGTCAACAATACAACCCCATTTAGAGTTATACGATACAGCTGTAGCGTAAGGGTCGATTGCTTCATTCCATTGAAGATTGATGCACGTCAGATACGTGTAATAGTATCCGTTATTATCTTCTTCTAAGGTGATAGACCAAATCCCCTTTTCCTCTCTAGTAAGATCATACTTCAGGATACGAGTGGAATTTGGTTGCTTTATTTTCACTTTTACTTCTGTTGCTGTTGGAGCCCACACTTTAAAGGTTGTAGAGTTTTGATTAAACGTGACACCTAAATCATTTTGATCATAATAAAATGCCTCATCAAATTCTTCTGTTCGTATAATCGCACCTATTTGTAGGTCGGTTTCTGTACCATGTTCGTCTTTGATTATGTAGGTTTCTCCCAAGGTTGGAGCATCCTGAATATAGCAAACATATTTCATTTTATCTTCTAGTTCGATTGTTTCTGTGATTTTCAGGTCGGCTTCTTGTTGATTTCGGAGTAAGGTAAAAGATGATGAATGACCATTATGGTATTGATAAGGAAGTAGAATGGTTATCGTATGAAAATCATCTAGGTACGCTTCAAACGGTCGATTTATGATTAGCATGTCATCACCTCTGCTTTTGTAAACTATAGATACAAAATTTGTCTTTCAAATAGGACCGTTGCTTTCCGCTCCAGGTGCTTGCTTTCCGCGGGGCGGGGGTGAGCCTCCTATGGAAGGTTTCGTTCCGGTGGGTACGAAACCCGGGTCTCACCATTCCCGCTAGTTCCCGCAGGAGTCAAACACCTTCCGCTCCAAGCAACTCTGTAGTATTAATTAGTGAATATTTAATAAAGTTTCTAGATTTTTTATACATTGATTATACGTTCACATTTGACCTTTAACTCGGCTTGCTTAACATAACCTTTGTATTCTAATACTATATGTATGTACAAAATTGAGTTTTCATTATCTTTCTATTCGTAGACGTTTTTTGTTTTAGAGAAGTTACTGAAAAGTTATTGGTACTATGAAATAAAAAAACTTACCCAGCTAGTTGTTCCACAATGTTTGTCTTTTGCTGTGGAGTTCATAGTTAAGTAAGTCTTTAGTATATCTAAAATTTGCTGCTTTTAATCGTTTTCAAAGCCTTCTTCTAGGTCTTCGTTAACCTTTAAAGGTTCTTCACGGTGCATTCGTCTAAATGATGTTGTTTCACAATAGTGTATTAGTGCTTGGGCGCTTTTTAGCTGCATGCTTTTGATGGGTGAGCTGATGCTTCTTTGTTGCTGAAACCATTCTTCATGAGTGCGTTTGTCTAAAAGCTGAATTCCGTATGGGACTTGCGGAAAATCAATGTATCCATTACGAGAGAGTACTAATTTTTTTATTGGAAAATCTACTTCATGCGTTTTAAAAATCTGCATGAGAAGCTTTTCCATCCGATTCAAGGAAATTAACGGATTTAATACCTTTTTCTCTGTATTTCCCTTTTTCTTGGTCCAGAACCGTTCATTCGAGCCGATGAAGACCATCTCATCCTCTTCTTCTATAAAATGAATACACCATAGGGCAGTCGGTGTAATAAAGACAACGTCTAGTTCTACAGGTGCATTCTTTATTTTTAAAATCGGATAATAAAACAAGAGAATATTATCTGGGAAACGCTGAAGTAAATATTTTAATTTTTCATCATGGTAAAAACTATGATCAACATATGATTTCTGTGATACAGTCGAGCTAGCCCATCTGAGTTGAAAATCAAATATTAAATCTAGGAATAGCTTTTTCAAATCCTCAATCGTCTCAACTTTATTATTTAGTTCGAAGTGCATTTCCTCATCATTTTGTTCCCTACTAGTTGACCAACTATGAAACTCCTCTTCTTCCTGTTCAGCTTGCTGCCTTTTTATTAAAGAGAAGATTCTACTTTTAAAAGATGGTCGATCGAGCTTTTCGTGCTGCTCCTCAAAAACAGTCGTTACTTCATCTTCTGGATTTTCCCATTGCTGTTTCAACTTTTCCCACTGTTGTTTTTTTAATCGAACAAATTGGGAAGGATATCTATATAAATCATTCTCATAACGAGAAACGTAATCTTGAAGCTTAATTAATTGAGCCATCTTATTCTTCCTTTCAAGAACATCTAATAGATCGTGAAACCATCTAAGGTCTCTTCTGAGTTGTCAGGTGTGCATACCTTAGATGGTTCAAGATCATTACTAGAAGTTCATGCTTGCACCAATGGTATTTGTCGTTTCTTTTCATATTTTGGTTTTTGATCTAAGTGTGTTTGGTATAGCACAACCTCTGAAGCGTTAAAGGGAATCTTATCTTTCGTCTCAAATGATTGAATCCAGTCATCTGAATAGGGAACATCCTTGTTCCACTTTCTAGCTACTGTAATATGAGGAGTAAATGGCCTAGACTCCAATTTAAATCCTGCTTCTTTACAGCTTTCATATACAATATTTTGTATTGTCATAAGCTCACTCGGTTTTGTCACATCTCTCCAAAAGATTCGTGGCGAATCAGCTTTGCCAAACGTTTTATATTTAAGAATTTCCAAGGGGAATGGTGAGCTATTTAACCGATTTTGAATGGCTGTCTCTGCATGAAGAAGCTGCTCTTCCTCGGCAGCCCCTAAAAAGGCAAGCGTAATATGATAATCCTCCGTATGCACCCAGCTTTTAAAAGCACTCTCTTTTCGTAAGGGTTCAAGATCATCCGTTATCACTTGTTTTACATCTGATGGTAATGAAAGAGCAAAAAAATAATGTGCACTCACAGTCACTTCACCTCAAAAATTATTTTCCTTAGCTTCCAACACGAACACCAAGCCTATGCTTTTCTACATTGTAGCAAATTGACGAGTAGGATAAAAATCATCCCTATAAGCTATTGTTAAGTGATTTAAAGTGTCTTTCATTTTTTCTACAAATTTATTTATAATTATAGCTCATTTATTTGATAAGCTTTATAAGAATTTAGTACGATATTAAAAGAAGATGTTAAACAATCCTCTTTTGGATTTGTTTATTTTAGACTTTGGTGTAAAGTAACATTCTTATGACTACAGAGTTGCTTGGAGCGGAAGGTGCTTGACTCCTGCGGGAATAGCGGGTCAGGTTGAATGCTAGCATTCAACCCTGGTGAGACCAAGGTTCCGTACCACTTGAACGGAACCCCGCAGGAGCGAAGCGAGTGTCTAGCTCCGCGGAAAGCAAAAGACCTATTCTCAATATTCCCCCCTAGCCAGAAAGATATAGAGGTCTCATTCATTGAGAGTTACTAGATGACCGAAAGGAAGTTAAACATGAAAATCGTAAATAATATAGCGGACTTAATCGGAGATACTCCACTTGTAAAATTAAACCGCCTTAACCCACTTGGTGGAGCTGACGTATACGTGAAACTTGAATTCTATAACCCAAGTAAAAGTGTCAAAGACCGTGCAGCCTTCAACATGATCATTGAAGCTGAAAAAGAAGGACTATTAAAAGAAGGCTCTACAATCATTGAACCGACTAGTGGAAACACAGGCATTGGCCTTGCCATGAATGCAGCAGCTCGAGGATACCGCTCCATTCTTGTAATGCCTGATACAATGACACAAGAACGAATAAATTTACTAAAAGCCTATGGTGCTGAGGTTGTCCTAACACCTGGCGACGAGAAAATGCCTGGGGCCATTCAAAAAGCAAAGGAACTAGCTGCTGAAATCCCAAATAGCTATCTTCCCATGCAATTTGAAAATCATGCAAACCCCGATGCTCACAGAACGTCTACAGCTATAGAAATTATTGAAGCGATGAAGGAAATTGGAAAACCTTTATCAGCATTTGTTGCTACAGCGGGTACAGGTGGGACGATTACAGGAACTGGTGAGGTACTGAAAGAGCATTATGAGAATGTAGAAGTACACGTTGTTGAGCCTGCAGGTTCACCTGTTCTATCTGGTGGAAAACCTGGTAAGCACAAGCTTGTTGGAACAAGTCCAGGGTTTATCCCTGAGATTTTAAATGAAAATGTCTATAATGAAATACACAAGATTGAAGATGAGCAAGCATATGACATTACTAGACGAATGGCTAGTGAAGAAGGAATTCTAGTGGGACCGTCGTCAGGAGCTGCTTGCTATGCTGCCATTGAAGTAGCAAAACGTCTTGGACCAGATGATGTTGTTGTATGCATCGCATGTGACACAGGTGAGCGTTATTTATCTAGTGACTTATTTCGTTTTGAAGAGTAACTCGATCATTAAATAAGGATCTGTTTAAACAAAAAATGTAAGAAACATAAAAAAAGCCTAACCCAAAACAAATACGCTAATGGGTTAGGCTTTTCTTTTACAAAATTCATGACGATAATTAAGAAATTGGATTTAAAATAGCATCCTGTATTTTTGCTTCAAAATGTTCTTGAAGGGCCTTCGTTACAAGACCAGGAAGTCCGTTACCAACTTCAACACCATCAATCTGTGTAATCGGTGTGATTTCAGCTGTCGTACTCGCAATAAATACTTCATCTGCTTTCCGTAAAGCATCAAGAGTGAATTCTTGCTCTTTTAAAGGTACATTTTGTTCCTTACAAATCTCAACGATATAGCGACGTGTTATTCCATTTAAGATTAGATTCGAAACTGGGTGTGAATAAATAACCCCATCAATAACAGCAAAGCAATTTGAGGACGACCCTTCTGTTACTGTTCCATCACGATGCATAATTGCTTCTAATGCTCCTGCTGCATGCGCTTCTTGCTTTGCAAGAATACTTCCTAGGAGATTTAAACTCTTAATATCACAACGCAGCCAGCGAATATCTTCTACGATTTTTGCGCTTGCACCATTTTGTATTTGCTCCAATGGACGTGTCTTTTCACTTGTATAAGCAATGAGTGTCGCACTTTTCTCGTCTTGCGGAAAGTGATGCTGTCTAGAAGCGACTCCTCTTGAAACCTGAAGATAAATAATTCCATCTTGAATCTCGTTTTTTTGCAATAAATGCAAAAGCTTTTCCTTTAAACTACTACTTGAAAAAGGAATATGAATGTTGATTTTCTCTGCACATTCATATAGTCTCTCCATATGTTCATTTAAAGCAAAGCATTTCCCTTCATACACACGAATCACTTCATAGATTCCATCCCCAAATTGATTTCCGCGGTCTTCAATATCTATCTTTGCAAACTCCCTCTCGACCACTTCATTGTTAATAAGAACATAGCTCATTCCAACCATACTCCCCTCGTTATTTGATTATTGCTTTGCTGCTAATTCATAAATAGCTTGAGCATAGATGGCTGTTGCTTTTAGAAGGTCCTCAATATACATGTATTCGTCCTTTTGATGTGCAATGTCCTCTCTACCTGGGAACAAAGCTCCAAACGCAACACCCGATGCTAACGAACGTGCATACGTACCTCCTCCAATGCTTAACAACTTGCCTTCCTCACCCGTCTGCTCCTCATACACCTTCTTTAATGTTTGGATAAGAAGATCATCTTCTGGTACGTGGTGAGGCTTTGAATCAGAAAAATTTTCGATTACAAAATGATATTTGATTAAGGCTTCTTTCATGACATCTAAACCCTTTTGCAATTCAAATGTTACTGGATAACGCATGTTCAGTCCCAATCGTCCACCAGATTCTTTTGTAAATGATAATTTCCCAACATTAATAGTCAATTCCCCGGTAATATCATCTTGAAATTGAATCCCCAGTGCTTTTCCGCGCGAATCTTGGAAAAAGTAGGTTTTCGTGAAGTCAAAGAAGCTTTTTGCAGCACCACTTATATTCAAGCTAGATAAAAAGACTGCTAAGTATAAACCTGCATTTCTTCCTTTGTTTGGCTCCATACCATGTACAGATATCCCTTCAACTTCTAAAATGAGATTTCCATTCTCAATAAAATAGTTTCCTTTTAATTCCTGCTCCTTTAAGAAGGTTTCAAAATATTGAACCGTCTTCGTGTGATCTTCCTGCAATAATAGACTTGCTCGTGCAAAGTCAGGCACCATATTATATCGACGGCCTGATTCAAAAGTAAGAACTTCTAAGTCAGATTTACCTTGGTCAAAATGAGACAAATCCTGAACTAAATCATAATCTGCAATTCCTTTTTCAGCATATATAATTGGAAAATCAGCATCTGGTGCAAAGCCCATAGAAGGCATTTCTTCTTTTTGAAAGTAATGTGATACACATCTCCATTCACTCTCTTCATCTGTACCAATAATCATGCGCACGCGCTTATGTAAAGGGACACCTAATTCTTTTACAATTTTCATTGCATAATATGCAGCCATTGTAGGTCCTTTATCATCAATAGCTCCACGGGCATAAATTTTCCCGTCTTTCACTTCTCCTGCATAAGGATCAACTGACCAACCATCTCCTTCTGGTACAACGTCAACATGACAAAGGATTCCTAATAGGTCTTCACCTTCACCAAATTCTAAATGTCCAGCTAGGTTGTCTACATTTTTAGGCGTAAAACCATCCTTCTCTCCAAGTTCTAATAAATGTACTAGCGCTTCCTTTACTTCTTTCCCTAATGGAGCATCCTCTGTACTATTTTCTTCATCTAGGACACTTCTAATTTGCAATAATTTTTGAAGATCTTGAATCAGATCATCTTTTCTCTTTTCAACTTCTTCAGTCCAATTAATGTTCATGGTCATTCCTCCGGCAACTTCAGTCTTTATAATGACTCTATTGTATATCGAAACCTCTCTAAATCAAAATAGAAAATCAGTAAGTTATTTAAAATATCTGAAAATCGCTCAATTGGCACATATTTATCCTTTTCAAATAATACATAAATACTATAGGAGTAAAACAATAGAAAAGACTCCATTATTAAAGCTTTTTTCTATTACCTTTCCTATAAATTTATTAAATTCACATTAATTGTTTGTAAATTTAGACGATTTTCTAGAATTTTTTCTCAAGGAAGGGTAAAATGTAATTGTCTGACATCTTAACAGAAAAGCATTGGGCCCATTTCTTCCTATTAGGAAGGATCTCAAGCTTCTGCTCGTGTATTACTTTGCAAACTTCCGAGCAAACCCTAGTCTTTTATTAAGCTATAAGAAAATGTAAAACAACTAAGCTTCAAACAATAAGGAAGTATATAAGTAAAGGACAAGGATTAGAAGCATTGAATCGTTATAGGGGCACCGAAGCGGCAATTTACTTCATGTAAAGCTGATATGTAAAGGGGTTGTCTGTGACACAAAATACATATTCATAACATCTTGAGTGAATTCGTGACAGTTTCGTAGTCTTGCCTTTGGAAATAAGATGAGGGAGTGGTTTTTTGAAACCTTCAACAAATCGTATGCTAACTCGAATTAAATCTGTGTATATGTTCATTAAAGAACAAGGTACAGTATCAACCCAAGATCTAGTTAATGAGTTTGGCATTACTCCTCGCACAATTCAAAGAGATTTGAATGTGTTAGCCTACAATGACTTGGTAAAAAGTCCAAGTAGAGGCAGATGGACAACGACGAGTAAAAAAGTTAAGGTAACTTCATAAGGATCACTAAATTTATAAACATAAATAAAGAGGCTATTCTATTTTGTTTCGCTTGTCCTAAAAGGGTCTATGCTAGCAAAACAGATTAGCCTCTCTTTTTTTCTTTATTATTCTCTATCTAGTAAGTTCGTAAGTTCCTCTTCCGTAAGCTCACGATATTCTCCAAGCTCGAGTTCTTCATCAAGCTTTAAAGGACCCATTGAAAGCCTCTGAAGATATACTACCCGCTTCCCAACAGCTTCAAACATTCTTTTTACTTGATGAAATTTCCCTTCAGTAATTGTTAACTCAATGTCCGAACGAATACCTGATTTTAAAATGGTTAATTCTCCCGGCTTTGTTACATAACCATCATCTAACTCAACACCTTCTTTAAAAGCTTCAATATCCTTATCTGTTACCTCACCATCAATAACAGCAAAATATGTTTTAGGGACGTGCTTTTTCGGAGAAAGCAATTGATGAGATAGCTGACCATCATTTGTAATGAGCAGTAACCCCTCTGTATCTTTATCTAGTCGACCTACAGGGAAAGGATTAAATATTTGATGATCCGGTTCAAGCAAATCAATAACCGTTTGATCAACGGCATCCTCAGTTGCAGATATGACACCAGGAGGCTTATTCATCATTAAGTAAACGAATTCACGATAATGTACCTCTTCCCCATAAATCGAAACGGTATCATTTTCAGGGTTAACATGAAGCTTGGCGTCTTTTACCATTTCATTATTAACCGTTACCCCGCCATCCTTTAATAGCTTCTTAACTTCTTTTCGACTACCATAGCCCATGTTTGCTAGTAGCTTATCTATTCTCATATGTTCATCTCCTTCTATGTAAGGGCTATAACGAATTATCCTATTCTTAGCCTTGTTCGAATTTTAGCTACTTTGTTACCGAATAGCTTCTCTGCAAGCTTCACTCGTAAGCTTAAATATCCATAGACTGCAGCACCAACTAGTGCACAGATTGTGATCATAATGATCGATTGGAATGTGGAGTCTGACTCAAGAAAACGATTAAGGAACTTATACACTACAATAACCACAACAGCCATAACTGTATTTAAGGCTAAAATCAGAATCGTTCTACGCACAATTAATTTAAACTGATATGCTGCATATTTTCGAATAACAACAATATTAATGAGCACAGCAACAAGATAACCAATTGCTGTTGCTAAGACAGCACCTTGTGTTTCAAATGCTTTGATTAATGGGATATTTAAACTTAGTTTTAGTAATAATCCAACAAGTAAACTAAAGATTGTAAATCGTTGTTCATTTATTCCCTGTAAAATAGCAGCTGTTACCGCGTATAATGCAAACAGAATGGCAACAGGAGCATAGGTTCCTAATACATCTGTTCCTAAATCTGAAGGATGATAAAATACGGTATACATCGGCTCTGCAAGGATTGATAAACCAAGCGCTGCTGGCACCGTTAAGAATAATAAAATCTGAAAAGTGTTATCTATTTGACTCTTCATTTCTTTATAGTCTTGATTCGTAAAAGACGACGTAATTGTTGGAATGAGCGTTAAAGAAAATGCCGTTGCGAGTGAAACTGGAATGATGACAAGCTTGTGCGTGTAGAAATTCAACACGGAAAACGCAATATCCGAAAAGTTTGCATTCCCAATCGCCGCCATTGCACGATTGAACGTTACCTGGTCTACTAATTGAAATAAAGGATTCGCAAGTCCAACAAAGATAAAGGGGACAGAATATGAAATAATTTCTTTATAAATATTTCCTAATGAAACATCCTCTTGACCCTTATCTTGCTCTAGAAGCTTATCAAGATGCGGTTTTCTTTTAAACCAATACCAAATTAATACGAGTAAACTAGCAATTCCACCTATAAAAGCGGCAAAGGTTGCCACACTTATTGCTGTTGTAACAGAGCCGTCAAGAATATGTAGCACAACAAAAATTCCGCCAAGTAAAAAGACAATGCGGACAATTTGCTCTATGACTTGTGAGACAGCTGTTGGCCCCATTGATTGATGCCCTTGAAAGAAACCACGTATTAAACTCATAAACGGGATGATAATTAATGCGAAGCTTACTGCTCTAATGACACTGGTTACTTGTTCTACAGTAACCTTTTGTTCATCACTAGGAATGGTCATTTCTGCAAAAACAGGAGCAAACAAATACATGACTAAGAATGAGAGAATTCCTGTCAGTGTCATAATCAACAAGCCTGACCTGAAAAGCTTCCGTCCTACTGCATATTCTTCTATAGCATTGTATTTTGATATAAATTTTGAAACAGCTAATGGTACACCAGCTGTTGCGATTGTCAAAAAGATTGTATATGGGACATATCCGTATTGGTAAAGTGAAGCACCTTCAGGATGCCCTTCTAATAAATCGTCAAATGGTATCACATAAAATAACCCTAGAAACTTCGAAATAAAAGTACCTAATGTTAAGATAAACGTTCCTCTAATTAGTTTTGATGACATACAATATCCTTTCCTAAAAGAACCTGACAAATTTAAACACTATCAGTAGTTTACTACTGTCACATCGAGAAGACAATTTTTTTTCGACAGTTGTAATCCACCCCCATCAGGTTTAAAATACTTTAGTATTAGAGGGACGGACCTCAAATTAATAAAGTTGGTGAAAGAATATGGATTATGATGTAATCATTATCGGAGGAGGACCCTCCGGTTTAATGGCAGCTATTGCAGCGGGTGAAGCGGGTGCCAAGGTGTTGCTGCTTGATAAAGGCTCAAAGCTTGGAAGAAAGCTAGCGATTTCTGGAGGCGGACGCTGTAATGTAACAAACCGCCTGCCAATAGATGAAATTATTAAACACATACCAGGAAACGGGCGTTTTTTATATAGTGCTTTTTCGGAATTTAATAATGAAGATATTATAAAATTCTTTGAAAAGCTTGGGATTCAATTAAAGGAAGAGGACCACGGACGAATGTTCCCTGTTTCAAACCGTGCTCAGGATGTTGTTGATGCATTGTTAAATAGAATGGACGAGCTTGGTGTCCACGTTCGCAAAAATACAGCAGTTGGAGAGCTTATCTATGAAAACGGAAATGTGGCTGGTGTTGTATTAAAGGACGGAAAATCAATTTCAGCTAAAGCTGTTGTTGTTGCAGCAGGTGGAAAATCAGTTCCTCACACAGGCTCTACTGGTGATGCCTATCCATGGGCAGAACAAGGAGGACATACGATTACTGATTTATTTCCAACTGAAGTACCACTCACTTCAGATGAGCCTTTCATACGTAATAAAGAGCTACAAGGCTTGTCATTACGAGATGTGGCATTAAGTGTTCTTAACCCTAAAGGAAAAAAACTTGTTACTCATAAGATGGATATGATCTTCACGCATATTGGAATATCAGGTCCTGCCGTGTTACGTTGTAGTCAATATGTTGTAAAAGCGATGAAGAAATGGGACTTACAACGTGTAACGATGGTGATTGACTCGTTCCCCGAGCAAAATGAAGAAGAAGTATTTCAAATGGTGTATAAAACCATAAAAGAAGATAGTAAAAAAGCGGTGAAAAATAGTTTAAAAGGACTCGTACCTGAGCGTCTATTATTGTTTTTACTGAAACGTGCTGAAATGGAAGAGAACGAACAAGGCGACCAATTGTCCACAGAAAAAATTCGTACATTCGCTGGACTTTTAAAGCAATTTTCGTTTACAGTCAATGGAACATTGCCGATTGAGAAAGCGTTCGTAACCGGTGGCGGAGTCTCTGTAAAAGAAATTGAGCCAAGAACAATGGCTTCAAAGAAGACAGAAGGTCTCTTCTTTTGCGGAGAGGTATTGGATATTCACGGTTATACTGGTGGATACAACATTACTTCCGCATTGGTTACAGGAAGGTTAGCTGGACATAATGCTGGGTTGATGAGCGTAGAATAGGTATTGGGCTGAAATAAAAATGCTGCCACACACAATTTGTGTATGGCAGCATTTTTACTAGAATAAGATAGGTTCAATGATCCGTCTATTTTTTATAAACAACCATAGCAGAAAAACAATAAATCTGCTCATCATCATCTTCATCTGGCATCCCCGTCACGTGATACTTAATATCAATAACCTTTCCATCATCAAGCTTACTAAGAAATGAATTCATATCCTTTTCAAGATCCTTTTCATGTTCATAATCAAACACCTTTACTTGAATCATCGTTCTCTCAGTCTCCCTATTGTTTTTAGCAATAGTGTAGACAATTTTCCGAAAATTAATACAAAGACAGATTGATAGAAATGTCGGGGATTAATAATGATCCTTTACCTTATCCCATATAAAAAAGAGGTCTGTCTCTCAATTGAGGGACGGACCTTCAACATTACTTTAGTGTTTTGTTTCTGATTCGCCTGCCCATTGGAGCATGCCGCCTTCCATGTTGACAACGTTGTAGCCTTGGTCTTGAAGGTAGGCACAGACATTGCCACTGCGGTTGCCAGAACGGCAAATGATGATGTATTGTTTGTCTTTGTCAAATTGATCTAATGACTCAGGGATCTCACCCATTTTAATGTGTTTTGCTTGTGGAATCATTCCCTCTGCTACTTCTTCATCTTCTCGAACATCGACAAGTAATAGCTCTTCGCCTTTTTCAAGCTTATTTTGAAGCTCTTCAGTCGTAATGGTTTTAATTTCACTCATCGTAATCTAACACCCTTTCTATGTATCTGAACTCATTATAGCAGAGCCCCCCAGTTCCCCAAAATTCTGTGCACAGAAAAAACAGCCACTGCTAATGCTCTAGCAGCGACTGTTACATTTCTATTAGTTTGCAACGATATTAACAAGTTTTCCAGGAACCGCAATCACTTTACGAACTGTTTTTCCTTCAATAAACTCCTGTACCTTTTCATCTTCCATTGCTACTTTTTCTAGATCCTCTTTTGAGATATCACGAGCAACAGTTAATTTTGAACGTACTTTTCCATTTACCTGAAGTACAACTTCAATTTCGTTATCAACAAGCTTCGATTCGTCATATGTTGGCCATTGTACATAAGAAACCGTATCTGTATGACCAAGCTTTTCCCAAAGCTCTTCAGCAATATGTGGTGCCACTGGTGCTAGTAGTTTTACAAAGCCTTCAGCGAATTCCTTCGGTAAAACCTCTGCTTTGTTCGCCTCGTTTACAAACACCATTAGCTGGGAAATACCCGTGTTAAAACGAAGTCCCTCGTAATCTTCCGTCACTTTTTTCACGGTTTGATGATACAGTTTTTCAAGATCCTTGTTTCGTTCTTCTTTTACTTTTTCAGAAAGAGAGTTGTCTTCGTTAACAAGTAAACGCCAAACACGATCTAGGAATCGACGAGCACCATCAAGTCCATTTTCACTCCATGCAACAGAAGCTTCTAGTGGTCCCATAAACATTTCGTAAAGACGAAGTGTATCAGCACCATGACTTGCAACAATTTCATCTGGGTTGACAACATTCCCTTTTGATTTACTCATCTTTTCATTATTTTCACCAAGAATCATCCCTTGGTTAAATAGTTTTTGGAAAGGCTCTTTTGTTGGTACAACTCCAATATCGTAAAGGAATTTATGCCAGAATCGAGAGTATAGTAAGTGAAGTACCGCATGCTCCGCTCCACCGATATACATATCCACTGGTAGCCAGTGATTCAAGCTTTCTTGGCTAGCAAGCTCTTGATTATTATCTGGATCAATATAGCGTAGGTAATACCAGCAGCTTCCTGCCCATTGTGGCATAGTATTCGTTTCACGACGTCCCTTTTTACCAGTCTCAGGGTCTACTACATTTACCCATTCACTAATATTTGCAAGTGGTGACTCACCAGTACCTGAAGGCTTGATTTCAGTTGTTTTAGGAAGCGTTAACGGCAGCTGTTCAACAGGAACTGTTGTTGTTGTTCCATCCTCCCAATGAATAACTGGAATCGGCTCTCCCCAATAGCGCTGACGAGAGAATAGCCAATCACGAAGGCGGTACGTTACTTTCTTTGTACCAATCCCTTTTTCCTCAAACCACGCAATTGCTTTTGTGATGGCTTCTTCTTTCATAAGGCCGTTAAGGAATTCAGAATTCACATGCTCCCCTTCACCAGTGAA
Source organism: Rossellomorea marisflavi (assembly GCA_003667865.1). GTDB lineage: Bacteria > Bacillota > Bacilli > Bacillales > Bacillaceae_B > Rossellomorea > Rossellomorea marisflavi_C. The sequence goes on from CP033051.1 coordinate 110,391, forward strand.
TGCTTCCTCTTCAACGTTTCCACCTGCAACCACTTCAACGATTGGAAGATCAAACTTCTTCGCAAATTCGAAGTCACGCTCATCATGTGCAGGTACTGCCATAATTGCACCAGATCCATAGCTCATTAGTACATAGTCTGCAATCCAGATTGGCATTTTTGCTCCGTTTACTGGATTAATTGCATAAGCACCTGTGAATACACCTGTTTTATCTTTTGCAAGATCTGTACGTTCAAGATCACTCTTCATTTTCACTTGATCTAGGTATGATTCAACTGCTGCTTTTTGTTCAGCTGTAGTAATGGTATCAACAAATGGATGTTCTGGAGCAAGCACCGCATAAGTTGCACCAAAAATCGTATCAGGACGTGTTGTAAATACATTAAATGTGTCATCATGACCGTCGATCGAGAACGTAATTTCTGCTCCTTCAGAACGACCAATCCAGTTACGTTGCATATCCTTAATGCTTTCTGGCCAATCTACATCTTCTAAATCTTCAAGTAGACGATCAGCATATGCTGTAATTTTCAGCATCCATTGTTTCATTGGGCGGCGCTCAACAGGATGTCCCCCACGTTCACTCTTTCCATCAATAACTTCTTCATTTGCTAAAACGGTTCCAAGTGCAGGACACCAGTTCACAGCTACTTCATCAACATAAGCAAGACCTTTTTCATAAAGCTTTGTAAAAATCCACTGTGTCCATTTATAGTAATTTGGATCCGTCGTGTTCACTTCACGATCCCAATCATACGAGAAGCCTAGTGATTTAATTTGTCTACGGAATGTATTAATATTCTTTTCTGTGAACTCAGCTGGATCATTTCCAGTGTCTAACGCGTACTGCTCTGCTGGAAGACCAAATGCATCCCACCCCATTGGATGAAGTACATTATAGCCTTGCATTCTTTTCATACGAGAAAGGATGTCTGTCGCTGTGTATCCTTCAGGATGCCCAACATGTAGTCCAGCCCCAGATGGATATGGAAACATATCGAGCGCATAGAACTTCTTCTTGTCCGTTTCCGTTGTTGTTTTAAATGTTTTGTTTTCTTCCCAGTAGCTTTGCCATTTTCCTTCAATTTGCTTGTGATTGAAGCTCATATGGTAGCCCTCCTTTTTGTCTGTTATTTATTGTTTTGTCGGGTTCTCGTTGTTATTTTTGAAAAACAAAAAAACTCCCACCCCAAATAAAAATCATTTGGGACGAGAGCTTGGTATAATCAATTAAGTACTCCCGCGGTACCACCCACATTCGTGTACACGCAACTTCATTCATCCTTAACGCGGAAAACGGCAAGCATTACTATTACTTCACACCTGCAACTCAAAGGCGAGTTCATGATTCTTCTGGTTGACTTTCACCGGCCGTCAACTCTCTTGTTCAGAAGGGTGTCACTACTATTCCTTATCAACGTTTTACTATAGACCTAACTATTGTATTCACTATTTTATTTAAAAATATACAAGAGTGCAACCCTATTGTGAAAAAACTTGTTTGTTTATGCGTTTTTGCTTCGGAATAGGGGCTGGCGCTACTTTGAAATGGCCGGTTTTAGGCTTGAGGTGGTGTTTTATTATCGAAATCATCCCATTTATTATCATTTTTCCATTTTTATTATCGAATTGCTTCACTTTATTATCGAAATTCCCAATATAACTATTTTTCGACACCAATCTACAAAAACATCCCACTAAAAAATCCCCCATACAAAAGGGGGATCCAAACAAGCAATTACTGCACCGTATACCCACCATCAAGCACAACCGCTTGACCTGTAACACCTCTCGCTCCTTCTCCACATAAAAACATCGTATATTCAGAGATTTCTTTTACCGATAATAATCTCTTTTGCGGAACAAGTGGATAGATCACGTCTTCAAGCACCTTCTCAAGCTCAACATTTCGCGTTTTCGCAAGATCTACTAGCTGATTTCGTACAAGTGGTGTGTCGACATATCCAGGACAAACAGCATTTACCGTAATACCGTGCTCTGCTGCTTCTAATGCAGCGACTTTTGTTAAACCGATTACTCCGTGTTTTGCTGAATTATAGGCTGCTTTTCCGGCAAAACCGATTAGACCATTAATAGATGACATGTTAATAATGCGACCAAATTGTTGTTTTTTCATAATAGGCAACGTATGCTTAATCGCTACGAAAGGTGCTGTTAGCATGACTTTTATTAAAAATTCAAACCTCTCAGTTGGAAAATCCTCAATAGTTGATACATATTGCAGCCCCGCATTATTGATTAAAATATCTAGTCTTCCATATTGGTTTACAACTTCGTTAATAGCGTGCTCAATATCCTGTTCAGATGTTACATCACACTTAATTCCAATAGATTCATAGCCTAATTCACGAAGTCCTTTAGAAGATGCTAAAACTTTTTCTTCTTGTAAGTCAGTTAAAACGATTTTGGCACCATGCTCTGCAAAATCTTTTGCAATCTCATAACCGATTCCTTGAGCGGCACCAGTTATTAATACCACTTTATTTGTAACCAAGGCTTTTCAACTCCTACTAGGCTAATCATTTATTCTCTTTAATCAAGTTTTCATTTTTTACCTTTATAATCCACCGTTACATTCGTGTTGTGTCATTATTTTATCATATTCACTTTCCCTATTTGGCAGAATTCATTTAAAAAAACCGCCAGAAAACTGACGGTTAAGAGGTAGTTATGATGAAAGACTTACAGGTACAGATTCCTTCTTTTTCAAAGGACGATCATAAAGACTTGTAAGGAAAAGTGAAATAACAAAGAATCCAATTAATGAAATAAACAAGATTTGCATGCTAAATAGGTCTACAAGGACTCCACCTAGAAGTGGTCCAATCATTCTTCCACCTGTTGCCGTACTGTTTACGATTCCTTGATAAAATCCTTCTCTTCCTTTTGGCGCTAAATTGTCAGCAATAGTAGGAACCGCTGGCCAAATCAGCATTTCTCCAATTGTCAAAATAACCATTGCTAATGCAAACATATTAAAGGTGTCAGAGATTGCTGCAACCCCAAAGGAAACCATGAAGATGACGGTTCCGATCATAATTTGAAGCTTTAAGTTATCTTCAAATCTACGGATTAACTTCGAAAGGATGGGTTGTGCTAAAACAATTAAAGCACCATTTATTGTCCATAAGATACTATACTGTCCGAGACTAATATTGATTTCTTGCGTATAGGTCGCAATGGTTGACTGCCATTGTACATAACCTACCCAACATAATAGATATCCTGCACATATAAGTACTAAGGCAGTGAAACGGCTTTTATTTTTAATCATCGTTTTCTCATTTAATACGGATGTTTGATTTGCTGCTTCTGCTGATATGTTTTTGTATCCGTAAAAAGCGATTAAAAGAAACACGACATACATTGACATATTTGCAAAAAAGATATATTGAAACGATACTGAAGCAACGACTCCACCAAGTGCAGCACCGACCGCAACTCCGATGTTTTGAGCAACGTAAATGGCATTAAATGCTTTACGTCCCCCTTCTGGCCAGACGGAACCAGCCATCGCATACATCGATGGAAACACAACTCCTGAGCCGAACCCGATAATCGTTAGAAATACAACATAATGTGGCCATCCATGCCAAATCGTTAACCCAACAAGAGCCGTTAACGTAATCGCAATTCCAAGCAGTATAGAGCGGTATCCCCCAATTTTATCAAAGAGACTCCCACCAACTAAATTCCCAATAACACTTGCTCCTGCATTAAGCATTAGGACAAGCCCAGCTACAGTTAACGACTTTCCAAGATGATCATGGATATAAATCGTATTCAAAGGCCATAAAAAAGACGAACCCGTAACATTTACCATCATTCCTATTACGAGTAACCACAAAGATCTTGGCATAAGAAGGCTCCCCTTTTCTAAATAATATTTCGATTCTAGAAGTAACAAGTGGGATTTTACTCCTTTTTCTAGCCCATGACAAGGGTTATTTTTTGTCTTTTAGAAAGTTAACGGAATCTTAATAATATCTTGATGAAATTTGCAGGAAAATGTTGATTTGACAACATTAATCCTCAGTTATGATATTGGTTTTGGTGGTTTTGCAAAATCAATAGTTGATTATGTTTCACTCGCGTCGCATAAACATTGACGAAATTTTCAGTTTTTAACTATTCTTCCATTTGAGTAAAAAGAAAGATGATTAAGCATAGGTAGTAAACATCCATTTTTTTACTATAACTTGGGGCGAGTGCGACAGAGATAGGTGAAATGCTTATGGGATAGCGTTTTCTCCTATTTTTCTCAACCAAATGTGTCCAGATTTCCATAATGCTGCTTTTAAATAACGACTAATTTGTAAGTACGTTCGCTTACTATTCGTATTCAGTTGAGCCAGTACATTCAAGCAATATACAATCATCGCTATATACACTTGGTTGTGCACAGCTTGTTTACTCTGGCCAAAGAACTTTTTGATATTCAAATGTTGTTTCATCCATTTGAAAAACAGTTCAATGGCCCACCGTGATTTGTATAGTTCAGCGATTTCATCCGCACTTATATCAAAACGATTCGTTAATAAGTGTAGCTCATTTCCTTTTGAATCCAACACTTTTATTAGACGGAAAACATTTTCCGACCGATTTTGCGTAGTTCCAATGACGACCATTTCATCAGATAAAATAGAAGAATCATCTGGTAACGAGAGTGTTTCAAGGCTACGTACTACAGCATTTTTACGTAGTCGAGAGACAAAGAAATAGCCTTCATCTGTCATGCGATCAAATCGTTCATAATCCAAGTATCCTCGATCAAACACATACATGCACTCCTTGTCATCGACTAGGACTTCGAGCTGTCCTCGGTCATGTTCTTTCGCATTTGTAAGCACGGATTGATCTGGATAGGAACAACCTTTTTCCATAAATACGAGGCGTAAATGGAGCTTTACACCCGATTTAGTTTTGCGGAACTTTGCCCACTTATGGTTGTTCAAGTTCAATGGTAGTGTACTTGAATCAATGATTTTGAGAGGTGTTGTCGTTTTTCGTCTCGCTTGGAAATCAGTCTTTGTGTGAATTTGCGTGACTAGATCTAGAAAAATGGTTTGGAAAAACTCCGTTGGAACCTGAGTTAATCGTCTACCCAGTTGAGAAAAACTGATCGACTCAAGTTTGGTTGCGTCCTGTAATTCTTCTGAAAACACGCAATCACTTAATGCTCGTAAACTCTCCGTTTCATGGAGTTGTGCATACAGTAATAATTTAAGGAATGAAGTCATATGCAGCTTTTTAGTATAGTAATTTAGTTGATAGTTTTTCACTTGTTCCTCAAATAAGTTGTTGGAAATAGGTGAAATCCATTGTTCAAATGATGTTTTTCGTGTAAACTTATCCATGCGATTGTCCTTTATTTTGGATTTGGATAGGTTACTACCACCAAACCATTATAAAGGCTTTTTTTATGGAAAAGTTTTAACTGAAAATTTAAATTAATTATTTGTGCTGAATTATTTTAATGCGACACTAGTGATTATGTTTCAATAAAAGAATTTCTTAAAATGCTGATTTGGAATTTCTGGAACTATAACTAAGATTCAGGAGCTTATTTGTGAATAAATTAAATTCGTTGTTATATACAGCTATCAGATTAAGATATAAAAAAGAGAAGCCCACAAAGGAGCTTCTCATCAAATTTCTTACTGTTCATGACGTTGCTTTGATTTAATCGGTTGACCCTGTTCTTCATAGTTCTTTTTAGCCTTCTTGACAGGGTTGTACTCTTCACCAAATTCAGTATCAAGGTTACGAGAAGCAGTACGTGTTTTTTGTTCTGGGTTGTTCCGATCACTACTTTTTCTCATCGTAATACCCCTCCAACTGTGTCCGGATCATGATCTAATAAAATCATTTCATTTTGTAGATTTTGTAATTGCAGCCTCATTCTGTGAAGCTGGTCTCTTTGCTGAGCATTTGCACTATTTGCAAGGTTCATGACATCATTGATGGATTCTTCAAGTTTTTGCATCGCATCTGTGTATTCTTGATCATGATAATGCTCTTGCTTTGTTCCAGCAGCATATTGGTCTTGAGCGTAACGAATGGCATCTTCACATTTTTGTATACATTCTTCAACAGATTGTCTCGTTGCCATCACGAATACCTCCTAATGTAATCAATTTATAAGAGAGCGTCCTTTTGAAAAGGATTCCTTCTCTCCCTCTCATTTATTGTTTCTCGCCCGCTTAAAAAAAACAGTGGTAATCATTAGGAATTCACGAATCCCTTGGTATCCAAAACAAGTTCGTGATAAAATTTTGAAATAAACAATGACACATAACGAAAGTAGTTAACAACATGAGAATCTTACAACTGGCTCTCTGTTGAAGGAGGTACAAACATGAGCAAAACCGGTTTCCAATACGCTAGCGATAATAAGCGATATCATACATGGAATTATCACCTTCGAAATCATTTCGGGCATAAGGTATTTAAAGTTGCACTTGATGGGGGATTCGATTGTCCAAACCGTGATGGTACCGTAGCCTATGGTGGATGTACATTTTGTAGTGTTGCAGGTTCTGGTGATTTTGCCGGAAATCGCGTTGATCCACTTGAAAAACAATTTCACGACATTAAAGAACGGATGCATCAAAAATGGAAAGATGGCAAGTACATGGCTTATTTTCAAGCATTCACCAATACTCACGCTCCTGTTGAGGTGTTGCGCGAAAAATATGAAGCCGTCCTTAAACAAGAGGATGTGGTCGGTCTCTCCATTGCAACAAGACCTGATTGCTTACCAGATGATGTGGTGGAGTACTTAGCTGAGCTCAATGAACGAACATACCTTTGGGTAGAGCTTGGATTACAAACCGTTCATGAGAAAACAGCCACTATGATTAACCGTGCGCATGATTATTCTTGCTATGTTGAAGGAGTCAATAAATTGAGAAAGCATGGAATTCGCGTATGCTCTCATATTATTAACGGACTACCACAAGAAGATTACAAGATGATGATGGAAACAGCTCGTGAGGTGGCAAAATTAGATGTACAGGGCATTAAAATTCACTTACTTCATTTACTAAAAGGCACACCCATGGTAAAGCAGTATGAAAAAGGACTTTTAGAATTCCTTTCTTTCGACGATTATGTCCAATTAGTATGCGACCAATTAGAAATTCTTCCACCGGAAATGATCATACACCGAATTACTGGGGACGGACCTATTGATTTGATGGTTGGACCGATGTGGAGCGTTAATAAATGGGGAGTTTTAAATGCAATTGATGATGAATTAAAGCGTCGAGATAGCTGGCAAGGGAAATTTTATAGAGCAGGTGTAACGATATAATGAAATTAGAAAGAATCCTACCTTTTGCACGAACTCTTTTAGAAAAAGCCGTTATACCAGGTAGCCTTGCGGTTGATGCTACGGTTGGAAATGGGCATGACACTGTTTTATTAGCGGGACTAGTTGGTGCAACCGGAACCGTATATGGCTTTGATGTTCAACAAGAAGCCATTGACAATACAAAAAAACGTTTAGAAGAGCAACATATCCAAGGACGAGTTCAACTCTTTCATCAGAGTCATGCGGATGTAACTGAAGTAATCCCTAAGGAACAGCATGGTAAGATTACGGGGGCAATCTTCAATTTAGGGTATTTACCTGGTGGTAATAAAGAAATTGTTACAAAACCTGACTCCACTATTAAAGCCATTCAAGGCTTGATTTCCATAATGGCTCCAGAAGCCATTCTCGTCTTGGTCATCTATCATGGACATCCAGAGGGAGCCGTTGAACGAGATGACCTCTTAGATTTCGTAGAAACACTTGATCAAAAACTGGTTCATGTTCTTCGTTATCAGTTTATGAATCAACAAAACAATCCACCGTTTATTATTGCCATAGAAAAACGCTAAAAATAGGGACGGACCTTCCCGATGCAATCGGAAGGTCCGTCCCTCTCTTTTATGATGTTTTTCTGATATTTTGCCATTTCCGATAGAGTCTTCCGTTTACGTAAAAGAAGCGCGAAACCCAGCCGGCTGCTCCAATAAATTCTCTTGAGAATTGTTGGATTTTTCTTTGCTTCCATACTTTTTCGTCAGACAAATATACACCAATTAATCCTTTATTAATTAATCGATGAAAATTGGAATGAGGCAGATCTTTTGAAAATTCTTCAGCCTTTTCAAGAAAATGTAATAAGCGAGACTGCAGATGGTGCTCATCCTGATAGTATGTACAAAAATTCAGATCGCCTTCGATTAAATCCTCCTCCTGGTCAATATAGTAATCCAGGAGAATGTGCAAGCCTTGAATATAAGGAAAATAGCTTCTGTAAATCTTTTGAGCATGATGTTCTTCAAAGTCTTCTCGAAGTGCATATGACACGAGACAAAAGATACCGAGCGTTGAACCTGAGCATGCAGAGAACTCATACCATTCCATTTCAGGAAGCGACTGTTTTAATGCATCAAACCATCTTTGTAAACGTTCAACGCGCTCTTCTACAACAACATGCTTATGTATTTGTAAATCACAGTAGTACTGACAAAGTTCTAATAAAAAAGGCTTGATTACTTCATAATGGTCTAGCTTTTCTAAGCTATCCTGACATGTTGAAACGAGATCATGTAGATATCCACCATCATCTTGATCCTCACGAAGTGCATAATAATTTTCCAAATTTGCACCCGTTGTAAGGGCATGCTGCATAGACGTGTGGAGAAGCTCAAAATCCTTAGGATCTAATGATGTGCTTCTGTCACATAAGTTGTCCAAATAATCGCTGATTGTTTGATAGGCAACAATAAAGCGAACGGCGTCTTCTTTTGCATGAAGAGAAACGAGAGATAATATTGATCCACCTTCACAGTGAAACGTTTTATCCTCAATGCTATCAAGAGCTTGCTTTCTTAGCTCCACATTTGGAATCTGTGAAGCCCGTTCTCTCCAAAAATCTAATTCCTTATGCACAATAGGAAAGACCTTTCGATACACATCATGCATGAGTGAAAAGGGATGTGTCGGAATTGACATAGTTTCACCTCACGTTACTATATAACCGATTGCCTCTAGTCTATTTTCTACAAATTGTTTTGCGTATTCAAATATTTCCTCACGTTCAGGCTCATTAAAAATTTCATGGTAGCACTTTGGCCATTCTTTATAATGTAATTCTGAAAGCTGCAATTGTTGAAACCATCTTTTTACTTCTGTCTTATCAACAATCTTATCATCTGCTCCTTGCATCACAAGTAAAGGCAAGTCCGGTAGCTTTGAGATATTTCTGAAGGCTAAGCTAATGGCATGAACAAGTTCACGATACCATCTTACAGAAACCTTTGTAATATACAAAGTGTCGTTACTATCAATTTCTCTTACTTCTGGATTACGTGTAGCCATATCAATTGTAAGTCCAGATGGAAATTTCACTTTTGGAAACACCTTATTTAACCCATGGGAAATAAAATCCACCGGTTTTGGCGGCTTATTCACTAGACCTAAACAAGGAGACGACAAGATCACACCTGCAAGCTTGATATGTGCTTCCTGAAGCATTCTGACAGCAACCAGTCCACCCATACTGTGACCAATCAAGAAAATCGGTAGTTCATAATCAGTAGCTGCTTGAATCCAATCCTTTACCTCAGTTATATATTCATCAAAATGATCAATATGTCCTCTTTGTCTACGAGACGTTACTCCTTGACCCGGTAAATCTCCCATTATGACATGATACCCCTCCGCTCTCCACATCTCAATGAGCCAACGATATCGACCATGATGCTCCATGGCTCCATGGATGATGACAATCACTGCTTTCGCTTCCTTTTCAGTTTCCCACTTCCACATAATTATTTCCTCCTCTGACTACAAGCTTATCTATTTAGCGAATCTTATAATGCTGAAAACCGTGTTAATAACCATTCTATAATAAAATTTACTATTCTAAAAAAAATCTGATACCATTTAGTATAACCAATTAATAAAAAGGAGTAATGATATGAAATATCCTTATTATGAGAAAATCCCTAAAATAGCCGAAAGTGCCTATATTGCTGACTATGTAACAATTAGCGGAGATGTTGAAATTGGAGAACAATCTAGTGTTTGGTTTCATTCGGTCATACGTGGAGATGTTGCTCCAACAATTATTGGAAATAGAGTCAACATTCAAGACAACTCTGTTCTTCATCAGAGTCCAAACAACCCACTTGTCATTGAAGATGATGTGACGGTTGGACATAGTGTAATCCTACATAGTTGTAAAATTCGTAAAGGTGCACTAATTGGAATGGGTAGTATCGTGTTGGACAATGCTGAAATTGGAGAAGGAGCGTTTATTGGAGCAGGAAGTTTAGTTCCTCCAGGTAAGGTGATACCTCCAAACTCACTAGCTTTTGGACGACCTGCAAAGGTCATTCGTGAGGTAAATGAACACGATATAAGTGAAATGAAGCGCATATCTAGAGAATACGCTGAAAAAGGGCAATATTATAAGAGCCTAACACCTCTTGATAAATGAGGTAAGTCTCAAGTTTTAGTGTAAGTTATATGCTTAATGAATATTCATTAGTCCACTAAATTATAAAAGAAGGACTGCCTTTACTAAATACACTAGTTTAGGCAGTCCTTTTTATATCTAATATTATTTTGTTGCTTGTTCTTTTAATGCAGCTGCTTTATCTGTACGCTCCCATGGTAAATCAAGATCGTTACGTCCAAAGTGACCATATGCTGCAGTTTGCTTGTAGATTGGGCGACGTAGGTCTAACATTTTGATAATACCTGCTGGACGTAGATCGAAGTTATTACGTACTACTTCAATTAATACATCCTCAGTAACAGTACCTGTTCCGAATGTGTCGATTGCAATTGAAACTGGCTGTGCAACCCCGATTGCATACGCAAGCTGTACTTCACACTTATCAGCTAATCCTGCTGCTACGATATTTTTCGCTACGTAACGAGCAGCATATGCTGCAGAACGGTCAACCTTTGTTGCATCCTTACCAGAGAATGCTCCGCCACCGTGACGAGCATATCCACCGTACGTATCAACAATGATTTTACGACCTGTTAAACCAGCATCACCTTGTGGTCCACCGATAACAAAGCGGCCAGTTGGGTTAATGAAGTATTTTGTTTCACTATCAATCAGTTCTTTTGGAACAACTGGATCAATAACATGCTCTTTAAGATTACGTTGAATTTGCTCTAGGCTGATTTCTGGATGATGTTGTGTAGAGATAACAATTGTATCAATACGAACAGGCTTATCGTTTTCATCATATTCAACCGTAACTTGTGTTTTTCCGTCTGGACGTAGGTATGGAAGAATATCTTCTTTACGAACCTCTGTTAAACGACGAGAAATTTTATGAGCTAAAGAAATTGGAAGTGGCATAAGCTCTTTTGTTTCATTACATGCAAAACCAAACATTAAGCCTTGGTCTCCTGCACCGATTGCATCAATTTCTTCATCAGACATTTGACCTTCACGAGCTTCCAAAGCTTGGTCAACACCCATAGCGATGTCTGCAGATTGCTCATCAATTGATGTTAGTACAGCACAAGTTTCAGCATCGAAACCATATTTAGCTCTTGTATATCCAATTCCACGAATCGTTTCACGAACGATTTTTGGAATATCTACGTATGTGTTTGTTGTAATCTCCCCTGCAACTAGAACTAAACCAGTTGTAACAGATGTTTCACAAGCTACACGTGCATTTGGATCATTTGCTAAAATAGCATCAAGAATTGAATCAGAGATTTGGTCACAAATTTTATCTGGATGTCCTTCTGTTACAGACTCAGATGTGAAGAGACGACGTTTTTTTGACATCGGGGTTCCTCCTTAATCATCATTACTTTACATATTTCGTCACGGTACTCATTCCCTAAGTAGTATGAAGTAAACATAGGAATTTTATAAAATAAAATAAACCTTTCCTATAGATATCGTAGAGGAAAGGTTTTACTTCAAAGTCTTAGCCTTTCACTCTTATCGCTCAAGGTATTGAACCTTGCCTCAGTTTAGCACCTTCGCTCCGAAAGTTTATTGTATAATTTAAGGGTCTACATAATGGAGACCGAACATACAATATTTTTTCATAAAATGAGCAGGTTGCTGGGCTTCATTGGGTCTGCTCCCTCCACCGACTCAGGATAAGAGTATCCGTTTCAATCACTTATCTTAACGTCTATGTCAAAACGTGTCAACAAATATTTCCTAGATTTCCAGTTGTATTTTATTCAATGAATTTGAATATTGCGAATCTATATTATAAGGAATATTTTGCTTTTCGTTTACAGAAAAATCATTATACTATTAATAGTTACAAAAAATAGACAAACAAACCTATTTTGCACATAATATAATCGTTACATACACTATTTTGTAAGCACAATTAAAAAAACGGCTAAATAGTATAGACTAATAATTTAATTGTGTTATACTAATTTCAAGATTATTAATATTAGTAAATTTTTTCATAAAAGGATGGGTTTGATGAATTCAGTTAGCATGTCAAATGAATTAGTATCGTTGCTTCAGGGTCAAAATATTCAAATGCAGCTTTCTGTTCCTCAGCTAGTAGAAAAAGTATTACAGCGTCAGGAAGGCGTTCTTACTTCTACTGGAGCTGTTAGAGCAGAAACTGGGAAATACACTGGTCGCAGCCCTAAGGATAAATTTATCGTTGAAGAAGAAAGCATTAAAGATAAGATTGATTGGGGAAGCGTAAACCAACCCATTTCTTCTGAGGTCTTTGAAAAGCTTTATGATAAAGTGATCAAATACTTACAAAATAAAGATGAAGTATTCGTATTCAATGGATTTGCTGGTGCAGATCCTAAATACAGATTGCCAATTCAAGTGATTAATGAATATGCTTGGCACAATCTATTTGCACATCAATTATTTGTCCGTCCAACAGAAGATGAGCTATCTGAACATCAAGCAGAGTTTTCTGTCGTCTATGCTCCAAACTTTAAAGCAGATCCAGAAGTTGATGGAACAACTTCAGAAACATTTATCATTGTATCTTTTGAAAAGAGAACAGTATTAATCGGTGGAACAGAATATGCAGGAGAAATGAAGAAATCAATCTTCTCTGTTATGAACTATATTCTTCCTGAAACCGATATTTTATCCATGCACTGCTCAGCAAACGTTGGTCGTGAGGGTGATGTTGCCTTATTCTTTGGTTTGTCCGGAACAGGAAAAACAACACTATCAGCAGATCCTAACAGACGTCTTATTGGAGATGACGAGCATGGCTGGTCACCAAATGGAGTCTTCAATATTGAAGGTGGCTGCTACGCGAAGTGTATTGGATTGTCTCGTGAGAAAGAACCACAAATATTTGATGCCATCCGCTTTGGTTCTGTACTAGAAAATGTAATGGTTAATGAACATACTCGTATTGCTGATTATGATGATAATTTGTTAACAGAAAATACACGTGCTGCTTATCCGATTCAAGCAATTGACAATATTGTTGAGCCAAGTATTGCAGGACACCCAAATACAATTATCTTCTTAACTGCTGATGCCTTTGGCGTGCTACCTCCAATCAGTAAGCTTTCAAAAGAGCAAGCAATGTATCATTTCTTAAGTGGATACACATCAAAGCTTGCTGGCACTGAGCGTGGGGTTACATCACCAGAAGCGACATTTTCAACTTGCTTTGGTTCTCCTTTCTTACCACTTCCAGCAATTCGCTATGCTGAAATGCTAGGAAAGAAAATCGATGAGCATAATTCTCAAGTGTTCTTAGTTAACACTGGCTGGACTGGTGGAGAATACGGTGTTGGGAAGCGTATGAAGCTTAGCTATACTCGCGCTATGGTTCAAGCTGCACTTGAAGGCGAATTAACAAATGTTGAAACGGTCCAAGACGAAATCTTTGGTCTATCTATTCCTGTACACGTACCTGGAGTTCCTGATGAGGTTCTTCAACCAGTCAAAACATGGGATAATGAAAAGGCTTACACACAAAAGGCATTGGAGCTTTCAGAGCAATTCCGTAACAACTTCAAGAAATTCTCTAGCTTCTCAACTGCCATTGAGGAAAAAGGTGGACCTTTAAAATAAATCAACAATTGCAATACTAGTAAAGGTTGTCTCGTAACAAGAAATCTTACCTGATCACAACGATATCTGTCGTCGTAAAAGGAAGTATTTCTTTGAGAGGCAGCCTTTTCTATTATTTTTTCTCATTGTGCTCCTTAGGTATACAAACTAAAATTCATCTATACATAGAGAACTATTTTTTGGTAAGATATCTTAAAGCATTAAGGGGGAAAAGAAATGATTAGACAGTTAACGCAAGCAGACGACCCTGCTGTTCAACAGCTAATAAGGCAAAAGCCTGCGGAAAATTTATTTATCATTGGTGATGTAGAAGCCTTCGGCTACGAAGAAGACTTTCAAACATTATGGGGAGAATTCGATGATGATGGAAAGCTACAAGCTGTTCTTTTAAAATATGAAGAAAATTTCATCCCATTTTCTTTGGGAGCTTTTGACGCAAAAGGATTTGCAACGATTATGAATAGCTCTGAATCTTTCACATTTCTATCTGGTCTTAAAGAAATCGTTTCTCAGATTGAACCATATTTAACTGTACAACCAACCTCAAAGAGAGAATTTTATTATGCCAAATGTACACATTCAGAATTGTTAGTAAAACGAGTTGATGACGAAGTAAAAAAAGTAACACTTGAAGAAATCCCCCAACTCGTTGATTTGTTAACTAGTATTCCTGAATTTCATAACAGTCAAACGACGATTGAGAACAAAAAGAGAAATATGGAAAAAGGCGTCTCAAGAAGCTACTATTTTGAAGAAGATGGGAAAATGGTATCCACTGCTTCAACAACAGCTGAAAATAGTCTGTCTGCTATGATTGTTGGGGTTGCAACAGATGCTCATTATAAAAGAAAAGGCTATGCAACACGCTGCCTGAATCAACTATGCTTAGATATCCTTGCTGAAGGAAAAGAGCTTTGCTTATTTTATGACAACCCTGAAGCTGGAAAGATCTATAAGCGTCTTGGGTTTGAGGATATTGGATTTTGGAGTATGAACACATTTAAATAATCTTCGTAACAAAAAGCAAAGCTGTATTCACGCAACTTTGCTTTTATCAACATAAGGTCAGTTAGTAGAATTTAATGCAACAAGACGGTATGTAATAATCGTCTGATCGTTTTCCCACTGTAGCTTTTCGATTTTCGCATATCCATTATGTTCACTTTCCTTCGTTCTTCTCACTTCAATTGGAACATGCATCGGATATAAACGATAGGAATCCTTCACAAGTGTAAATACATTTTCCTCTTCTCGCTGTTCGTTCCCTTTTGTCACAATCATCGTATTAAGCTCTAATCCCATTCCCATAGCAAATCCCTCTCAATCTTAAATCAATTTTCTCACTTTTTATTTTATTGTTGTTTCATCCATTTGCATACCATTTTCACAATATCTCGGTTTACTTTTGGAGGAAAATAATGTGTGTATTCTGGGAAATAGTATGATTCCACCTTCTTACCTAATTCCTTTAACCTTTTTTCAAGGCGGTATGCATGATCAACTGTAACATTCTTATCCTTTTCACCATGAATGATTAATATAGGACTCTTAATTTCTTCAGCCCGGTACAAAGGTGTTCTCCACTTATAAGAATCGGGGACCTTGGATGGTGTTCCTCCAATGACCCTCTTCATCATTCTGCGCATATCTTTTCTTTCCATATATGTTAAAACCATATCAGAAACGCCGCCCCATGTAACTATGGATGTAGCCTCCTGTCGCTCCACACCAGTAAATAAGGCCATAATTCCCCCTCGGGAAAAGCCAAAAATATGAACACGATGGGAACGTACTCTTGGATGCGCTTTTAGAATATCAAACGCACTATACGCATCTTCCCGATCATCACCAGCAAAATCTTCATTGCCTTGTCCACCCCGATTTCCTCGATAATATGGTGCAAACACAATGAAACCTTCAGAGGCGAATTGAGCAATTCTTGCCGGGCGAACCATCCCGATACCTTTAATCCCACCTCGTAAATATAAAAAGCCATCATAAAATTCATTTCCAACTGGCTCCGCAAGTAACCCTTTCACCTGCAAACCTTTTGAATAATATGTTAAGACATATAAATTCACTTTTGGATTCGGAGACGGAAAGGGTTGCCTGTCAATTACTAGATCATCAACCTTCATATTCTCTTCCTTTCAAAGCGTGCTATAGGTATTCACACATTTTTTTACCCAATCATACGATATCTTATCAAAAATCAAATCATTTTACCTTTTATTAGGGAGGACGTATGTATGAAAAAAATAGTTAAAATTAGTGTGGCTTTATTTCTTGTTTCCATTCTAATGGTAGGGCTTGCTGCTTGTGGAAGCCAAAATCAATCACTTGAGAAGGTACGCGTCGCTGAAGTTACCCGCTCGATTTTCTATGCTCCTCAGTATGTAGCCATTGAGAAAGGTTTTTTTGAAGAAGAAGGTCTTGATATTGAGTTAACAACAACTTGGGGTGGCGATAAAACCATGACGGCCCTCCTTTCAGATGGAGCAGATGTTTCGTTAGTAGGTTCTGAAACAACGATTTATGTGCATGCCCAAGGTTCTGATGACCCAGCCATCAACTTTGCTCAATTAACACAAACAGATGGCACATTCCTTGTAGCACGTGAAAAGGTAGACGATTTCTCCTGGGATCAATTAAAAGGCTCTACATTTCTTGGCCAACGTAAAGGTGGAATGCCACAAATGGTTGGAGAGTTTGTACTAAAGCAAAATGGCATCGACCCCCAAAATGACCTAGAGCTAATTCAAAATGTCGATTTCGCCAATATCCCAAATGCCTTTGCATCCGGGACTGGAGACTATGTACAGTTATTTGAACCAACAGCATCAATCTTCGAAAAAGAAGGCAAAGGTCATATCATTGCATCCTTTGGTGAAGAATCAGGTCACGTTCCGTACACAACATTCATGGCAAAAGAAAGCTTTATGAGTGAAAAAGAAGATGTCGTAAAAAGCTTTACTAAAGCAATCTACAAGGCTCAAACATGGGTTGAGGAAAACAGCGCAGAAGAAATCGCAAAAGTTATTCAACCATACTTCGAAGACACAGAACTAGACATTATCGAAACCGTAGTAGACCGCTACAAATCACAAGGCTCATTCGCCACTGACCCAATCCTAGACGAAGAAGAATGGAACAACCTACAAAACATCATGGACGAATCCGGAGAACTACCAGAACGAGTAGACTACGAAACACTAGTAAACACATCTGTTGCAGAGGAAGTTATTGAGTAGGGTTATTAGTTAAGAGTCGTTTAAAAGACTAAGTGGTCAATAATGTATTTTCAACAATTTGACCCTTCATAGAAATAAATAGTTTAGTTAGTTAATTGTAAATCCACAGAGTTGCTTGGAGCGGAAGGTGTTTGACTCCTGCGGGACATAGCGGGAATAGTGAGACCCCACAGCGAAGCGAGGAGGCTCACTCCCGCCCCGCGGAAAGCAAGCACCTGGAGCGCAAAGCAACGGACTATGTTATGTAACATTCCCAATTCAAAAGCACAAAGGGACCAATCCTGGTCCCTAATTCTTAATTTACAGAAAAGGAGGACGATCCGTGAGCTTCTTAACAATCCAAGACGTCCATCATTCCTATTTTTCACCAAAATCAGCAACAAAAGCCCTATCCAATATTTCACTAGACGTTGAAGAAGGTGAATTTATCTCTTTCATAGGACCAAGTGGCTGTGGGAAAACAACCCTTCTATCCATTATTGCAGGCCTATTAAAGCCAACAGAAGGAAAAGTCTTACTCCAAACTCTACCACCTCAAAAAATTCGGCATCAAATGGGCTATATGCTGCAACAAGACTACTTATTCCCATGGAAAACAATCGAAGAAAATATTCTAATAGGTTTAAAGATTACGAACTCACTCACAGAACAAACCAAACAACATGCCTTTCAGCTTTTGGATACGATGGGATTAAGTAAAGTTCTACAACAATACCCTAATGAGCTGTCAGGGGGAATGCGCCAGCGTGTTGCATTAGTTCGAACATTGGCAGTTGAGCCAAAGCTTCTTTTACTTGATGAGCCATTTTCAGCACTTGATTATCAAACCAAATTGAAGCTAGAGGATCTTGTTCATTCAACGTTAAAGTCATTTGGAAAGACAGCAATCCTCGTCACACATGATATCGGTGAATCGATTGCCATGAGTGATCGAATTGTATTGTTTTCTCCCAATCCAGGAAAAATCCACAAAATTTTTCATGTACCAAAAGAGTTAAAGGACTTAAAACCTTTTGAAGTACGAAATCATGACACGTTCTCTCAATATTTCCAGATTATATGGAAGGAGCTGGAGCAACTTGAATCTAGATCAAACAACTGAAGTCAAACATCATCAGTATATTCAGTCATTAAAAAGAGAGAAACGACATGTTATGTTCTACCAACTTGTAATATTTCTTGTCTTTTTTTCTCTTTGGGAGATTTCCAGCCGAGCTAGCTGGATTGATCCGTTAATTTTCAGCTCCCCAACAAAAATCTGGAATCTGTTTCTTGAAAAGCTTATGGATGGTAGCTTAGTAAGCAATCTTTCATTTACGCTTGGTGAAACCGTTGCAGGCTTTATTTTAGGAACACTGCTCGGAACAATCCTTGCTGCGATATTGTGGTGGTCTCCATTTTTATCAAAGGTACTAGATCCGTATCTTGTTATATTAAATGCAATGCCAAAAGTCGCATTAGGACCAATATTAATTGTAGGGTTAGGACCAGGGCTAACATCTATTATTGCGATGGGGACAATTATTTCTGTTATTATTACGACCATTGTCGTATATACGTCTTTCCGTGAAACCGATCCAAACTACTTAAAGGTTATGCAAACATTCAATGCCAGTCGAGGGCAAATGTTTAAAGAAGTCGTTCTTCCTTCCTCTTTTCCAACAATCATTTCAACCTTGAAAGTAAACGTTGGTCTTTCATGGGTGGGTGTTATTGTTGGTGAATTTCTAGTGTCTTCAAAGGGGTTAGGGTATTTAATCATTTACGGCTTCCAAGTGTTCAATTTTACACTCGTCTTGCTCTCTCTACTTGTCATAGCTGTCTTTGCAACGATTATGTATAAGGTCGTAGAATACATTGAAACAAAACTCGTAAAATCATAATTGTTTTTTTACGTATGTTACAGCAAGAGGTACGACAGCATCTTTCATGATAAAGCTAAATCTTGAATCATGATGTATGGAGTCAAGATCCTCCTCCCATAGGATCGGACCATCTGTCTCCTGGTAATCCTCTTTCTTTACAAGCTTCTCAATTTCAGCATAATAGATTGCCTTGACGAAGGGTGGGTGATGATAAACCTTGTATTCTCCAATACATTGTAAGTTCTTAATCACTCCCCCTGTCTCTTCAAAGGTTTCTCTAATGGCTGCTTGATCACAGCTTTCTCCACGCTCAACCTTTCCACCAGGAAATTCTAACCCTCTTTTCTTATGCTTTGTAAATAGCCATTTATCATCATACCTACAGATGACAAATACATGTTCAGGCTTGATAGAAAATGCTCCTTGTTGGAAAGCTACTTCTACGGTGTACCCATGTTGGTCTTGTAATCTATGCAAATAAAATACTCCTTCCATTATACCTATAAATACTTCCAATATCCGTTATTAGGTAATTAGTACCAATTTTCCTTTTTTGAAACCCTTCCCCCATTATTTCGTATATGATAGGTGAGTACAAGATTGTGAGGAGTGGAGAAATGAAAAAAATACTAGGAATAATGTCAGCAGTAACATTGACCTTTGTCCTTGCTGCATGTAATCAAACGGCAGAACCTACAAGTACAACGCAAGAAAAGAAAAGTACAAAGGAAAGCGAACTTACATTACAAGAAGTATTTGAAAAGTCTAATAGTGTCATGTCAGAGGTTAGCAGTTTTCGTTCTATTATGAAGATGAACCAAGTAATGACAATGCCTGGTTCTGCAGAAGAAGCTGGAAATCTTGAAATGCAATCAAATATTGATTCAGCTATTATCATGGAACCGATGACATTACATCAAAATATGACGATGAGCATGGTTGCCGGCGAAGAAAGTGTTCCAATGCAGGATATGAATATGGAGAGCTACTTAACTGATGAAGGATTCTTCATGAAGGAATCTGTTCAAAATAAATGGGTCAAGATGCCAAAGGAACTTTCTGATCAAATTCTACAAACGTCTAATGCTCAAACAAACCCATCTCAACAATTGGAGAGCTTAGAGCCATTTAAGGATGATTTTGAGTTTCAACAAGATGAGAATTACTATATTTTAAAGCTTAATGCTTCTGGTGAAAAGTTTAACGAGCTAATACAAAATACAATCAAAGAAACAATGCCTGATATGCTTCAACAAGCAGACGGCTTAGAGAACATCGGCTTTGATCAAGTAGAATACGAACTTTTTATTGATAAAGAAACATTCTATACAATGAAGTTAAATTCTACTATGAAGATGACCTTAGAAAGCCCAGAAGGAAATATAGAAACAAACACGAAGCTTGAAAGTAAATTCAAAGATTACAATCAAGTAGAAGCAATTACAGTTCCTCAGGAAGTTGTCGACACTGCTGAAGAAATAGCACTGTAAATACAAGTGGGATGTCTCTTTAATAGAGACATCCTTTTTTAAAATAATAAAATGCTATGGCTACTTAAATGGACTTAAAGTGGTCTAATATTCCCATTCCTTCTATATGCTCTTTAGCATCTTTATCTCCAAGTTCATGAATCATTTTATATATTTGCACTAAATTTTCATCATACGCATCATTTTCTTTATCGAAATGATATTGAACATAGGGTACGTGAGCCCGATAAAAGTTTTGCCAATCTGTTGAATGATTTGAGTCAAAAACTTCACGCAACTTTGTTATTTCTTCATCAGTTGCGGAAATTTTAAAATTCCAAGGAGAATCAGTTGAACTCCTTGATATTTCTCCAGTTGCCACTTCTATATAATAGTCATGTTTTTGCTGTTCCACGAACTCCACCCCTTTTTATTGTTATTTTACTTGTTCCTCAAATCCCTTCATCCTATACAAATTTAGTGCTGGTTCAGGATGAATTATTTTTTATTCCGCCTCTCTTTTAATGCTTTTACCGCATTAATCAATACTGTAGGAACAGGAACCCCAGCTCGTCCAGCATTTTCAATAATGGAAAGAATCTCGTTAACAAGATAAAATAAAATTGTAGCATCACGAATATAATGTTGATTTCCTAAAATAGAGTCTAGGAGGTGAGCAACTGTTACAATAGAAAATATAAGAACCTTTTTTCCAATACCTTTTAAACCAAAGCTGCTTGAAAGCTCACCTTTTATACCTGCAGCAATTAAACCGCTTATATAGTCAATAATGATTACAACAATTAATAGTAGTAAAAGAGAGGACTCCCAATCTCCTACAAAATTTGTAATAATCGTTCCGATTCCAGCTATAGAGGGAGTGATAAACTTTGTCACAACACATTCCTCCTTGTACAATAGGTTAATAATAAGGAAATCGGGTAAATATACATGTAAGGTCAGTCATCATAAGCTCGTAACTGAATACTATAAAAATAAGGTTGTCTTATTAAATCATATGATAAAGTGAAAAAAGTTGTTCAAGATAAAGAACATAGGAGGTGAAAAAAATTGAAATTACTAGATGAGCTATATGAAATGTATCGAGGAAAGATTAGAGGAACAGATGAAGACTTAGATATGATTGCTCTTACAATCTTAGAGAATTGTTCTCGAGAGGAGCTCATTGAAATGATTGAAGAAATGGAAACAAGTGAGCTCGAATATTTTATTCGTTTATACATATTTGAAACATTAAAAGTAAAGTGGACCACTGAAGAAGGAGATTTTTTCGATCATAACAGACCCAATATTCACTAATTGATGGTCTCTTCTACTGATGGGTAACGCTGCTTGTACTGATATTGATTTTTGCCATAATAGCTAGTTACACTATTCTGTTCCATGATAAAATAACTCTGGGAGGAGATTCGCCATGGGTTTAATTATTGTCATGATTCTAGCTATCATTATCTGCGTTATTGTCATCCTAGTAAGTGCATTAACTACATCTAAAGCGTATCAATATAAGCATAAGGTGGATCCTTTAGAGGGAAATCCACATATTCAGAATATGAAAACGGATGAACAAGATAAAGAAAAATAATGTCACACCAAAAGCTGGTTCCTGTAAGAAGGTGAACCAGCTTTTTTTTGCGTTAAAATGCAGGCGTGTCGTGATGCGGCGTTAAGAATTGATTTTGGGTCGTTTAGAATCGTAGACAAGTCGTTTTGATACTAGTTTGGGTCGTTTAGAATCGTAGATAAGTCGTTTTGATACTGATTTGGTCGTTTATAATCGTAGATAAGTCGTTTTGATACTAGTTTGAGTCGCTTAGAATCGTAGATAAGTCGTTTTGATACTAATTTGAGACGTTTAGAACGCCATTTAGGTCGTTTAGTGCATCATTTGAGGGCGTTATCAATTCTCCTCTAGTCAATCTCACCATGTATGGAGCATAACTTGGCAATATAATAGCAGAATAAAGCTACTTCAATGACTCTAAAGTGTAAACATGCTATAGTATAGCTAAAAAGGAGGCTACTTGTACTATGAAAAAAATACTGCTTGCATTCATTCGATTTTATCAAGTCGTTATTTCTCCGTTGAAACCTCCTACTTGTCGTTTTTATCCCACTTGCTCTCATTATGGCCTCGAAGCGATTAAACGATTTGGACCTCTTAAAGGAGGATGGCTTACAATCAAACGAATCTTAAAATGTCATCCCTTCCACCCAGGTGGGATGGATCCAGTTCCTGAAAAGAAGCCGGATAAATCTTCTTCATAGTACGTCATTAGATATTATTGCGGTGAAAGCCATGTTCTCCGCCTTTTCCCCAATATATATTTCTACTTTCCCCTCACCACTCCGCTTAGAATATATTCTTAAAACAGTAAAACAGACACTCCCATTCACCCTTCATTCTCACCTTAATCTAATGATTTCTCTTTTAGGAAAACTTTGCATATTCCTTACCATTTTGTGGACACTAAGGAAAGGTAAAGTCTAGTAAAGGGAGAAATCAGAATGGATCATTTACAAACAGCAAGAGCAATGTTCGGAACGACAATGGGATTCCATATTATTTTTGCCACGATTGGTGTTGGCCTTCCGCTGATGATTTTAATGGCAGAGTTATTGTATCAAAGAACGAAGGATCTTGATTATGCGGTAATGGCAAAGAGATGGACAAAAGCATTTGCGGTACTATTGGGCGTCGGTATTCCTTCAGGTACCATAGCTGGAGTGCAGTTATCGTTGTTATGGCCGGGCTTTATGGAGGTTGTTGGTCGTGTTATGGCCTTGCCTTTTCAGATTGAAATCTATGCATTCTTCGTTGAAGCATTATTTATGTCAATCTATGTGTATGCAGCCCATCGTATTGCTCCATGGATGCGGATTGTGAGCCTTATACTTGTTGCAATTGGCGGTTTAGCATCTGCTGTTCTCATTACCAATGTCCATGCATTTGAAGGGACACCTGCTGGTTTTAGAATAGTAAACGGAGAAATCGTTGATGTTGACCCATGGAAAGCGTTCTTCAACCCGAGCTTTTTTGTAACTGCTACTCATGTTGGATTATCTGCTTATGTTGTTGGTGGGTTTGTCGTTGCATCTGTAGCAGCTTACAAAATGATGAAGAATCCTGTAGGAACAAAGATTTACAATTTCCATAAGAAAGCTCTTATGCTTGGATTAATTTTCGGTTCTATTTTCTCTTTTTTCACAGCAATTAATGGTCATGAAGGTGCACAAGTTTTACATGAATATCAGCCTGAGAAACTTGCAGCTGCAGAGGGTCTATTTGAAACACAGTCACATGCCCCTCTAGCAATCGGTGGATTTACCGATCCTGAAGAGCGTGAAGTCAAATGGGGAATTGAAATACCATGGGCGCTTAGTTTCCTAGCAGGTGATAGCTTTGATACAGTCGTTGTTGGATTAGATGAGTTTCCTGAAAGCGAGTGGCCACCATTGTATATCCACACACTCTTTAATGCAATGGTTGGAATAGGTAGTTTACTTATTCTATTTGGACTTATTGCGTTTGTATGGAACAAATTATTAAAGAAGGACAAATTCCCGAAGTGGTTAATGATTCTCTTTATTACTGGGGGACCCCTATCCATTCTTGCAATTGAATTTGGTTGGATTTTCGCTTGTACCGGTCGTCAACCTTGGACCATCTATCGCGTATTAAGTACAGCAGACTCAGCCACAACAGCAGGGAATTTGACGACATTATTTGTCCTCTTTACAACAGTATATATTATTTTAGGAATTGCAGTTGTACTCGTTTTACTTTATTACTTTAAGCGCCACCCAGCAGAAGATGACCTAGAAAAAGCTGAAAAAACAGATTCAGGTCTAACATTATCAACTTAGAATAGGGGGGACTACACTTGTCACAAGCATTAATTGCGGTCTCAATCCTTTGGGGATTTGTGTTTATTTATGCTGTCATGGCAACCATGGACTTTGGAGCAGGCTTTTGGTCCATGGTTTATATGAGAAAAGAAAAAACTAAGGCAACGAATATTGCAAATCGTTACTTGTCTCCTACATGGGAAGTAACAAACACCTTTATCGTTGCAATCGTTGTAGCCGTCTATAGCTTCTTCCCTGGTGCTGCCTATTCACTAGGAACGGTCCTGCTAATACCAGGGAGTATGATTTTATTATTGTTGGCACTTCGAAGTGCATTTCTCGTCTTTTCTCATGTTGCAGATGAATACAGAACCGCTCTCACCATCATCTCTGGAATTACAGGAATCCTTATACCTGGTTTATTAATTAGTGTATTGCCTATATCCCACGGAGAGTTTGTTGATTTCGAAAATGGACAAACCTTACTGATAGGTAAGCTTTTTACAAGTCCAAATGAATATGCTTTTATCGCATTTGCGGTTACAAGCACTCTTTTTCTTTCCTCTATACTGTTAGCTGATTATTCAAAGGTATCAAAGGAATATGATGCCTATAAAGTATACCGTCGAGATGCGATGATAACAGGGCCACTCTCACTCGTTTCTGCATTGTTTATCATGATAACCTTAAAAAATGAAGCATCATGGCTTTATACGAAAATGATGGACGATGTTTGGCTTCTTGTCCTATCATTACTCGGCTTTCTCGTTGCTGGTTTTGCATTATACGTCCCTAAGGATAAATACGGGGTAAAAGGGATGCCTCGAATTGCGGTGATTGCTATCACCCTTCAATACATGTTAGCTAGCTTCGTGTATGGCAAAGCCCATCTTCCTTATATGATTTATCCAGAAGTAACGATTCAGTCAGGGTTTACGGATCCGAACTCTTTTAGAGCAGTATTCGCCTCCTATATCGTAGGTTTCTTAATCCTATTTCCTGGTTTTGTTTATTTCTGGAGATTGTTTATGCATGATAAAAAATATTTACGCCAGAAAACGTAATAAAACGGAATTACTTTAAAGATTGGATTTAACACTATGATTACTACTCATTAAGGTGAAAAACAAATGCTTGGAATTCAAGTTCCGAGCATTTGTGTTTTTGGTTAAACAATCCCTCCTGGTTAGAACTATAACTAAAAACTAAAAAAGGAACTTATTTTTAGCTTGATAATATAGCAAAAAGGAAATCATTAACTTTAAGAGGAGATGAAATCATGAAAGATATCGCTAACGTTGTTCATATTGGGGAATTAATCGCAGTATCTAAGGTCTTTCATTTAAACCCTTATCAAATGATTACACTAATAGAAGAGGATCAAATGGAGGTATTCGAATCAAAGGAAGCCTTTTTAGAAAAGTATGGAAATAAGGAAACGTATGAGGAATTAGACGATTGGTGTGAGCTGAATAACGGAAAGATTTTTACTAAACCAAAGTAGGCAAGTTCGGGAGCCCACTACTGTACAAAGTAAAAGCTCAAACACACATAGTCTATCTAATCTCTTAAGATTCTCTACTCGTCAATAATTAAAAAAGCTATTCTTCCAAATGACGAATAGCCTGCCAATCTATTGACTATTATTTAAAACCTCATGTACCTTCAGCAATCCGTTTTAGTTCCTTTGCACGTCCAACTAAAAACCTTTTCATATATTGCTCTAAAAAAAGTTTATCAGCAATCTTTCCTAAGATGCCAAAAGGTGCCTTGTACTCAAATATATCAATCATAATGGTTCCATTTTTATAAGCAACAAACCGGTGTGTATGTGTAAATGAACGAAACGCTCCATTAACCATACTATCAACAAATTCAGTATATTTTTCCATATGAGTCACCTTTGCGGTTAACCTCTGTTTGATTCCAAAATGTACGGCTTCCCAAGTAACAGAATCCCCCTCTTCTAACAGCCCCTGCGTAACTCCACTAACTGCCTTTTCCTTAGTTTGACTTGTAGTTAAAGTGTGTATTTCCACGTTTCTTGCAAGATCAAAACATACTTTAAGAGGAGCTTTTATGAATTGTTCATGTTTTATTGTTGGCATTGGATTCTCCTTTGTGCGGACGATGTTCTATTATCCTAATGTAGCTGCCTAGACACATTGTATTGAACAATATATTGAATATTGAGCGGGTTATCACATTCTATGTAAAAAATCGTAATGATAAAGCTATTTTAGTGACTTGAGGTGGATACATATTATACTAGCGGTAATAGATTTCCTGCTTTTTGATCATGCCTATAGTTCAAGAAAATTGATCACTATTCCATAGTCTTTCTACTTTTATTAAATCCTGATTTGCAAATTCCATTCTATATATGTCTGGTTTTGTAGTACCCAATAGAAAGTCTAAATCGAATGATTTGTCAAAATAATTTAGGATCATTGTCATGACAACACCATGAGTACCTAATACTACTCGTTTGCCACAATAAGTAATAATTAACTCCTTTAAGACACGTATAGCTCGTTCCTGGCATGCTTCATTGGATTCAGCACCTATTACGGAATAGGTAGGATCTGAAAATGATTTGTTTAGTATAGGGAGCAATTCCTCGTCGCTTATTCTATGAGATTCATATGAAAATATTCTCTCTTTAAGATCCTCATACACTAGAACATCTTGCCCTAATTCCTCAGCTAGTTTTTCAACTGTACGTATTGAACGTACGTATGGACTGGATACAACAACATCTATTCCCTCCGTTTTCAGAAGCTCTTTTACTTGAAGTGCACCCAATTCTCCTAATGGAGACAAGTCTCTAGCACGGTCTTCGCCTATTTTCGGTGAGTCACCATGCCTCACCAGATATATTACTGTATTCATAGTATCCCCTGCTTTCCAAAATCTAGCTCGCATGTTTCTTATTCTTCATATCTTGTATGTATTTTATAATATAGTATTGTCCTACAAACAAAGAGAGTACGAGAAAATAAATCGTAAAGGGTAACACTAGTAACCCGACAATAAAAGAGAAAATTGTGAAGTCAATCAGGAAATAACCTGTGAATTTTGATTTTATATTCTCCCATCCACCAAAGTTACTGATTTCTACTGCTAAATAAGAGAGTGAAGGAATAAAAGGTAATAGGATTGTTGCTAGAATAAGAGCAATATTTATTCTTTTTGAATAGATACTAAGCATAGAATGAATCAACCAGGCGAATATACTGAAATATATTATAAGGACCCCCCCATTTTTAGGAACTATTTTTCTATTTTTCCTGTTGAATTTTTTACTAGATTCCTTCCGATAGTATGAAAGCAACTATGGTTTTGTTTAAATCACCTCACACTTCATTCCAAACACAGTAAGCTACATTAGTAGATCCAATCTACTGATTTGAAGGTATTAAAACCCATCGATCAAGCAGCTACGTATTCCCTCTCAAAACAATTTTACCATTCCCAACCAAATATTCCCTTTATATTTTGATTTGAAAATTCAAAAATAAATAAAAAACAGTAGATAGAAACTTTAGATTAAACTGCTAATAAGACATTGTGGTGATATTTCACAAGCTTCTTTCACTTTTATCCAGCTTTTACTTTTATAAAGAAACACTTCCTAGCTCAAATTTTGTCTGATTTTGTCGATAAAAGTACTGAATCCATTTTTAAGCATTAAAATCTACAACAAGAAAGGAACATGAGCATTGAAAATAAAGACAAAACTATTAAGTATAATCTCTATTTTAATTATTTCATTATTGGTAATTGGTGGATCATCTATTTTCATTAATAACTCCACTACGGAGAAAAATCAAATCCTAAAAGATAAAATGGCGTTTCAAAACCAAATTAAGCATGTTCAATATCGCTTAGCAGGCTTATCAAATGACGAAAGAGGATTTATGATTACTGGTGAAAGCGATTTCGCAGATGGTATGAAAGAGAAGTCTGAGGACATTTTTTCTACTTTAGAACAATTAGAGTCACTCATTCATAATAAGGATTATATAACGCAGGTTCATGATATTGAGAAAAATTTCACGGATTTTTGGAGCATAAACCAAGAGGTAGTGACCCTTTTTCGTACAAGTCCAGAACAAGCAAAATCACTTCACTTTGGTGAGGAAAGAACATTACGAAAAGAAGTATTGGATCCATCTGTCAATCAATTAGTTGATCAATTAAATAAAGATGTAGAAGAATTAAAAACAGAGATAGAACAATATGGTTATGTAAGTGGATTGATTATTATTTCAGTCACAATAGTCTCAATTATTTTAGGAATCCTTTTAAGCATACTCCTTCTTAAATCTATCCTAGTACCACTTAGAGATTTAAATAAACAACTTGAGAATATTGCACAAGGAGATGCAGATCTAACTCAAGAGCTTACAGTAAAAAGTAAGGATGAATTTGGTCAACTCGCTATATCTTTTAATGCTTTTGTTCATACATTATCAAACATTATCAGACAAATAAGTAGTTCATCCGAACAGGTCGCAGCTTCTTCAGAGGAATTATCTGCTAGCGCTGAACAATCAAAATCTACATCTGGTCAAGTTTCTCAATCAATGCAAGAAATTGCCGTAACAAGTACCAATCAAAGCACTATGATTGAAAAAAGTTCTGAATCAATAACTGAAATTTTAGAGAGCCTTTCCAATGTATCAAATAATACAAGCAGTATTGCAGATAAATCATCCTTCATGAGAGATAAAGCAGAGATCGGTTCTTCTTCTGTAAATAAGATGTCAGAACAAATGGAAATCATTAATCAATCTGTTCGAGATGCAGGGAACGGACTAGAAGCTTTAGTGAATAATACAACAGAAATAAGCCATATCTCGTCTCTTATTACAGACATTTCTGAGCAAACCAACCTTCTTGCATTAAATGCAGCCATTGAAGCTGCTCGAGCTGGAGAACAAGGAAAAGGGTTTGCCGTTGTAGCGGATGAAGTTCGCAAGTTAGCAGATGAAACAAATAAATCTGCTAATCATATAAAGGACTTGGTATTAGCAATAGAGGCTGACTCAAAAGTTACCAAAAATAATATCAATGATGTTCATCATAATGTTAAATCAGGAATAAGCTTAGCTTTTGATACTAAGGAACAATTTAGCGAAATTCTAAGTCTGATTAGCCAAGTAACCTCTCAAATTCAAGAGGTAGCAGCTGCAACCCAACAATTAACTTCAGGCGTGGAAGGTATTCAGCATACCATTTCAACTATTGAATCCGGTACGAAAGAAACATCTTCTAGTTCAAAGGCAGTTGCTTCAGTCACACATGAACAATTAGCTTCAATGGAAGAAATTTCACACGCAGCCTCTTCTCTCTCGAATTTGGCAGAGAATCTACAGATTCTTATTAACCGATTCAAATACTAGATGAACTACCATAAGCAGAAGATGCTATTTCTTCTGCTTATGTTTTTATTGATTAATCTATTGAAATGAATTGTATGCCTTTATAACTTTACTTACACACCAACATGAATTACCAACACTTTCTTATTATTCAGTTAAAGTGATCCCCATTATGTGATCGGTATATAAGGCAAAAGTCTCACATTCTATTTCTTTCTCTGGGTTTGCAAGTGGTATGATTTTAACATTATTTAATACGATCATTGCATGTAAATTTGCGACCTTTCCATCCTGCATAATCTTAAGAGTCGTATCTTCTGATTTTAAAATCGCCTGATCCAATAAAGGGTTATTATCGATGTCGGGTTCCTCTGTATTAATTCTATCTGCAATAATAAAACAATTAGAAGTTGCTATCTTAATTTTTCTTTTATGGTCACTATTTTTCTGTAATTCATCTAAGATAGCTTGTATGACAACAATGTCTAATTTCTTCATATCATGAAGACTGCTCAGTTCATGGCCTGTAATCGTAAACAAATTCATTCCCCCTAAATCATTATCTTCTATAATGTTTTATAAAATAGAATGCTATTTTGCATTCTGCTCTTTAACAATCATTAATATCTCAGACACCCCCATTGCTATACTCCCATTTAGCATACCTAACACTGTCCAGATTAGTGTCATTCCGTCGTATACTCCAATAATATTCATAACAAAGAAAATGAAACAGAAAACAACTACTAATAGTCCGAAAATAAATAAAAATCTATCCACAAATACACCTCGATTGAGCTTATCCTATTATAATCATGCTTATATACAATTACTTCTAAATAAAGAGTGTCAATCCCTTCTTGAATTACTTTTGCTTTTTGCTCAAGAACGTTTATTTTTCATAAAAATTACGATTATTAGAGAAACTTAGTGCTTTTCAAAAGTAACAAATGGTGATTCATGCTTCATCCTATTAAAACACTTTCTTTGCTTTCTAAACATTATGCTAAACTAAGAAAAGCTCATGTTATAATGATAACAATCACTTGAATTCAGGAGTTAAACTATGAAACTAGCTTTCAAAAGGAATCAGATTATCTTATGTATTCTCCTTGTTACTCTATTTATTAGTTGTCAAACAAAGCTTTATGCTAAATCAGATACCATTGAAGTAGATCATTCTTTTGAAGAGAAGAATATCACTTCGTTTTTGTCAGTCTACGTGGATCATAGTAATTTATCAGAAGACGAAATCCTCAGTAATCAGGACAAATTTGTTTCCATGAGTTCTATTAACATAGATGGCAACTTGTCTAACTCAACTTACTGGATAAAGCTGAACATATTAAATACTAGTGACGTTCCGAAAGAATTACTATTAGAATTAAAAAAACCACATTTAAGTTTGGTTTCTTTATATACTCCTTTCAATGAAACACTTAGGCTAGAAGAGACAATTGGGTATAGCTTACCGTTCAACGAGAGAACCATTAAGCACCGTAATCTGATTTTTAAACTCAACTCACACCCTTCTAACGCACACAATACATATTATTTAAAAATCAAAACAGATAGTTTTTTTCAAGCCCCTATCACACTTTGGGACCCTATTGCTTTTGCAACCTATAACTCTAATGATCAGATTATTTACGGATTATTTTATGGAACCATGCTCGCCATGATTATATATAATAGTTTCTTATTTTTTTCTCTAAGAGAGAGAACTTATTTTTATTACATTTTATTTATTGTTGCATTCACAACTATGCAATCCATTTGGGATGGTTTTGCATTTCCTTGGCTTTGGGATGAATATCCTTGGTGGGCTCTTCGATCAAATTCATTCTTTATACTCTGCTCATCTTTATTTGCATTACAGTTCGCCAAGCATTTTTTACAGTTAAAGAGTATTGCACCGACTTTAAATAAAATGGTCAATGTTTTCAATTGTGTTTGTGCCTTTTCCTTAATCATTCCTATCGTATTTAGTGTCAGTACTTCCACTATGGTTAGTACGATTATAGCTACGATCTTTGTTATCTTTATTATTTTGATCGCCCTCAAAGTTAGGTTAAAAACAAGAGAAGCGAAGTTCTTTATTGCAGCATGGGCGTTACTATTAGTTGGAGTGTTATTGAATATTATGGCTGCCTATAAGCTTTTCCCGATAAACTCAATAACATTATTTGCTCCTAAAGTAGGCTCTCTAGTAGAAGTGTTGGTCTTATCATTAGGGCTTGCAGATCGAATTAAAAGGGTTACTCTTGAGAAGGAATTAGAGTCAAAGAAGTATTACATGCAAGTACTTCTACAGCATTCATTTAAACAGATGACTACTTTAAAGGAACATTACAAGTTAGCAAACAGTGGTATGAACGCGCTACAAAATCTTACTAAACTTGAAAAAGGATTATACCTTTCTAAGAGTAACTCAACTTGGAATATTTTAACTCAACAAGGTGGATCCATTGAGCACACCTTTACTATTGATGAACAATTCTTGAATAAAATCGTATACACAAATGACATAAATCCAAGGAATTTCGGCATACAGGAGTCTATCGGAACATTCATATCTATTCCTGTTGTATGTCAAAGTCATACTGGTTTACTAATTGTATATAGTGATGAAACATATACAATAGAGAAGTATCAAGAAGAGAAGATTCTACCACAATTCAATGATCAATTTACAGTCTTAATGGATAATGTAATGAATTATAGTTCCATAAAGAAATCCGCGATGTATGATCATCTTACCAATGTTTTAAATAGAAAATACTTTTTAGAAAAAGCAACTATAGTATTAAAAGAATCTACTGAAGTATCTGTTTTGTTAATTGATATTGATCATTTTAAACAAGTAAATGATACGTACGGTCATCATATTGGGGACCAAGCAATTGTATATGTAGCGAACAAAATTGCTGAAATATTCAAAGATATCGGATTCGTAGGTAGATATGGTGGAGAAGAATTTATTGCACTAGTAAACAATATCAACCCACAAAAGTCTTTGGAAGCTTCAAATTTATTAAGAGAATCGTTTCATATGCATCCACTGACTTTAGATAATGGTATAAAGATCTTGTTAACCGTTAGTATTGGCATTTCTAGTCAAACCGTTACCTGGAATTCATCAATAGATGGAATGATTAAGCAAGCGGATGAATGTTTATATAAAGCTAAAAACTTAGGTAGGGACAGAGTTGTCATGGAAGGAGATCTTACAGTTACATAATTAGTTGTAGGGGGTCGGCTCATTACCAATCCCCTTTTTATTTTCTCATACTATGATGTACACTTCTAAAGTCACAGCATTTTACGAAATTAAAGATTTATATATCTCTCCAATAATTCCTTCTAATTGATGTACACCTAATTCTGCATTCGTCATAATAACAGCACCTTTTTCTAGATGTGGAAGTGCAAACATCATACATTGGAACCCTACTCCCCAGCCCATAGATGAGATTTCCAATTCATGATCCGTTCCTTCTAGAAATACACCTAGCCCAGTCCAAGCTTTTCCTCTTTGAGACGTTATCATTTCTTTGGCTAACTGTCTTGAAATGCCGATTTTACTATCTCCTTTAAGTGCATTCATTAATTCAAGAACTAATGCAGCTATATCAAGTGAAGTTGCCCATAATCCCGAAGCTGATGGATAAGGATATATAGGATATTTTCCATCTACTAATTCACCCTTTTTGTTATGACCACAAGAGAGGTTCTTCTTTTCGATATCGAACAATGTTGTTTTTAAATGACTACTTCCCATCTCTAATGGTTTACATATGAACTCATTTACTGCTTGATCAAATGGTTTTTTCGTTACATCTTCAATTAGTTGCTGAATAACACAAAAACCTGCATCTGAATATTGGAATTCACTCTCCGGTTCGCATTGCACTTCAATAGCGACGTTACAATAAGGAGTTTTCCCTTCTAACAAATCAACTATCGTAGGAACACCTATAGTTGAATCTAATTCAGAAAAGCTACCTTTAGGGTCCTTGATTCCAGACTGATGACTTAGCAAGTTTCTTAATGTAACTTTTTTATTACTAGTAAAATTATTATCAGGTACTTTCCATGTTACAAGCTTTTCATTAACATTTTCATCTAAATCAAGCAGCTTATCCTCAATGAGCTTTAGAGCCAACATGCCTGTTAAGAATTTACTCATAGAACAAGCATTAAATAGAGATTTCTTATTTACTTTTCTTTTACTGTTAACTTCTAGTATTCCATAATTTACTGTTCCACTTAATAGCCCATTTTCTATTAAAGAAATACTTATTCCGTTCACACCATAATGCTTCATTCGTTCTTCAATGTTAAGACTCTTTAATTTCATGTTTTTCTCCTTAGTTTAATTTATATTATAACCTTAACACGAATGTATGTTCTGTTGTGTGTTTTTGGAAATTTTTTTCAAAAAAAGTCTGCTGTCTTAAAGTACAAAAAAAGTAAGCATTATTCCCTATAGAATCAATGCTCGCTTAAAGTTAAGTAAATACCTACAAACCTACTATCGAAATGTATTTTACGAAGCCACTTGCTTTATGTGCCTTATTAATACAAAACTTCAACACAAAAAGCGTCAATCCCTTTTTGGATCCACGCTCTCATTTTTTCAATCAATAATATACAATGTATCCATCTCTGAATAATTCGGCTAATTAACATTTCAGGATATTCCTTACCGAGCTTATCTATTTTTCATTCATTTTATATTCACTTGTTCCAAACTCTAATGAAGTATAGATCCCCATAAATAACCAATTAAATAACAATCACATTTCATCGAATCCTAAGTTTACTGGTTCTAGTGGGAGATTACTAGAATCAAGCATATTTGTTGAAGGAACAGAAAGGTCTACTTCATCGAACTTAAATCCATCTGCCCACACTTTACCTGACCCATTTAAAAGGATTCCAAAGTGGATAGATGCACTATCTTCTGGAACATCTAATACAATCGAATAAAAATTCCAGTCTGTTGTTCCTTGAATCGAACGATTATCCATATTATCAAACTGCATTACATCACTAGAAGTATTATCTACTCGACACCACATTGCACATTTATGGACTTCCTCTGTCTTTATGAAACATGAAACTTTAATACGTTTCCCTTTCCATTTTTCAGTTGAAAAGCTTTGCATCATCGTTCCAAATTGATCTTCACTCGCGTTTGTTTTTGAACATAGTAAACCTGATTTTGTGCCAGTGTGAAATACTTCTCCATCGGTTTTCATTTCATAACTAGTAGGATGTGAACCACTTAAAATCCAGCCTTTGATTATTGTATCACTCATATATTCTTCCTCCATTCCTCGCAATACCCGCATGAGTTTGCGATATTTTCCAGGTGGCAATTTATATAGCTCTTTAAAAGAACGAGTGAATGCCTCTTGTGATTGATAGTGCAATTCAATTGCTATTTGGAGTATTGATTCATCTGAGTATAATAAGTATGAAGCTGCTGTTGCCAATCTACGTTTTCGGATATACTCACTTATGGTCAATCCCGTTTCATCTTTGAAAATTCGTGATAAATGAAACTTCGAATACCCAACTTTCATTGCGTAATCATCCAGCTGCCAATCATCAAGTAAATATTCTTCTAAAAAATTGATTACATTCTTCGTTACTTCGCTATACAAGTCACTCACCTCACTTTTTATTCTAAAGGAAGAATATTCAAGTTTTTTGATATTATTTGCTTTTATTTATTTGAGACCTATTGTTTTGGATTGATAGTGTGATCAAATTCTTTTCCACACCTAGTTAGAAATAGTATAAAAACATACATCCTATGGTAATCTATCTTTTCACGATCCCTTTCTCCCTACAGATTTTTCTAACGTTTCGTTGCTAACTACTTATTAATCTCTCGTCCCAAAATTGAATAGTCACTATTGCAATGTTTTAGATAAAATTTCCTTATGGTAGTTTGAAAGTTTTAGTAAATTGAAACGGTCTGTACTTATTAAACTCAAAATATTTTTCAGTTCATTCCATGCCAAGTCATAAAGAGAATGATCGATAATCCCTTTTGTTAAAGCATCCTCAAGTTCGTCTGCATCCTTTTCAATTACTTCTCCAGTTGGCAATACTACAAGATCTAAAAATAAATCATCCATCCACGGTATATCGTTTTCAACTCCATTACGAAGACATATATCGATATACCATTGGACAATTTCACCATTTGCATTAAACATAGTGGTTACTGAATGATTTTTCTCCAAAGGAAATTGTTGCAACCACATATATCCATCATCCACAATACATACATTTTCCTCACCATAGCTAACTGATAATGGTTCAGTTACTTTTATCGTATTTAATAATGTTATATAACCTTTGAACTCATTTGTTTCTATAAATGATTGCGAATATTTCCTTTTTACTACTCGTTTCCATTCCGAACGATCTCCAAATTTTCTTTTTAACATTCGATTCCACTCCTCAAAACCAATTACCTTATTATACCATTTCACCATACTGATTTAATTTCTCACGATACATTCTGAACCTATTAAAATAGCTTTACTATAAAAAAGTTAGTCCCCTTCTGGTCAATGTTCTTCTAGCTAAATATTTTTTGCATATCATTTATATTTAGATGACTCCTTTACATGAAACTACTCATTAAAATGATCCCATAATACATGCCTTACATCTTCTGCATTTCTTACTTCTTTTTTAAACCATTCCATATTTGCTGCAAATTGATCTGAGCAAATGAACTCCACTCTTGCTATACGTCTGCCTTGAATACATCTAATGACGCCTTTGAAATAGGTACTATTATTTTTTCTATCATGATAAGTAGATACATATGGCACCAGCTCATATTTATAATCAACTGCAAGAGGATCAAAATATTTATTAGACACTATTTTATTCATTTGTAAATAAGTAAACTCATCTAACCCCCAACGAATCACACAATGACCATCGGGAAGTTGTATATGCAGCTTGAGGAATTTTCCCAGATCGTCCTTTGAAACTTTTTCAATCAGAAAGTTACTTAAAGTTATAGACATAGCCTTCCCCTCACTTACCGTTCTTTTCTATTTTTCTTTATCAGTTTCAAACTTGCTACTTCAAAGAATGCTAGATTCTTGCTCTAGTAATTTTGAGAGTATTGATGCTTTATCAACCGTCATATTATGTATGCAATAATAAAAAAGAGCTGCGTGAACAGCTCAGTAAAAATGAATAACATTACTTTTTCATAACTGGAAGCCAAATTTCACTTTGTACAGAAGGTGAGGTTAGGTCTTTCGTTTTAATTGACAAGATTTCAGGTCCTTCTGTTATTTGATAGTTAGAAGATGGGAGCCACTCAGAATAAATTCTCCCCCATGTTTCCTGAAGTGTACTAGGAAACGGTCCTGTTGACTCAAACACCGCCCATGTTACTGCTGGTACTTCAAGTTTTGTAAACTCATCAGGACATTCTTCCGTCGTCGCCACACCTATATATTGGTCAAGCTCACCTTTTTCTTCCATACGTCCTTCAGAAAAGTTCGTAGATGCTTGAATGATACCCTTTGGCTCAACATTAGAAAGTTTCTTTAATTGATCTATCATTTCCATATTTAAAGATCTCCACATTTCTGTAATTTCCGGGTTTTCGCCTTCAAAGATAGTTGGAACTCTTTTCATGATCCCAACTATGTTAAATGCCTGTTTTTGTTCGATTCGGTAATTCATTTCATTTCCTCCCCTAATTGATAATTGAAAGGTCATGATTGGATAGACTTTTAGATGCTGTCCTTTACGTCTTGCATCCGAAGGTGTTACACCATGGAGATTCTGAAAGGCTCTAGTAAAAGAATCCGGTGAGTTGTATCCATATTTAATGGCAACATCAATTACTTTTATAGTACTATCGGTAAGCTCAAATGCGGCTAAGCTAAGTCTTCTACGGCGAATGTACTCGGATAAAGTTATACCTGCAAGAAAAGAAAACATCCTCTTAAAATGATATTCTGAACAAAGAGCAATTCTTGCCACCTCATTGAAGTCTATTTCATCAGTAAGATTCTCTTCAATATACTTCATTGCATCATTCATGTTCTTAAGCGAATCCATTACATGACCTCCCTTCATCAATAGAATAGCAGGAGATAAATAGGTTCATCCGACATCTCGTGCACCATTTTGTAGGATTAATCGCTACTCTTCACCCCATTTTTTTGCACCACACTAATTTTACCATAATAATCCAATAAACTTTTAAAGAACTAAAAATAAAAAGACCCTCAATGTTGAAGGTCATTTTGTCTTAAAGCCAATCCAACTATTTGCTGTTGAATCTGTGTTCCTTTCTTATGATTTAATATAAAAATTAACTTCGTGTCCTTCTACTTTAAAACCTTTCATATCTGGCTTACTTTCAAAGCTAATTGAGTTTAATATGAGGTTTTTTTGGACTAATTCATCAAATGTTTTCAATACAGCTTGAAGCCATGGATCAGTCTTTACATAAAGATCTATTCGTAAATCAACTGGAAGATCTAATTCCTTTCTATATGTTTGAACAGCACGAACAAATTCTCTTACTAATCCTTCATCTTTTAACTCTTGCGTCAGCTTGGTATCTAATAATGTCAGGAAATCGCTACCTTCCAATAATTCAAAACCATCCTTGCCTTTCTTATCAATAAGTACGTCATCCAAAGTAAGAGTGACCGTATCCCCTGAGTTTAAAGGTAGTTGGATTGCTGTTTTTCGCAGGAATTTGTCTATTTCTGTATCATTTAATTTTTCTACTTTATTTTTAACTTTACCAATGGATTTGCCTAACTTTGGCCCGACTACAGCAAAGTTTAATTTAAGTTCCACATCTAATAAATCTTGATAATCTCGCTTAAATTCAACTTCCTTAATGTTCATTTCATCTTTAACAATAGATGCATACTTTTCCAATGAAGATAGATTTGTTTCTTTTTTTGGGATGATGATCAATCGAGCTAAGGGTTGTTTCGTTTTTATTCCTATAGTATTTCTAAGGGATCTTGTGAGTTCTATTATCTGTAATACTGCTTCCATATCTTTTTCTAATCTACCATCTATAAGAGTTTCATCTGATATTGGATAGTCAGACAAATGCACGCTATCTTTAACTAAGTTCGAGTAAATATCTTCTGTGACAAAAGGAGTATAAGGAGCCATAAGCTGCGACAATTTCTTCAAGACCTCAAACAAAGTGCTAAAGGCTGATCTTTTATCATCCGTCATTCCACTACTCCAAAAACGCTGTCTCGAACGTCTTACATACCAATTACTGAGTTCATCGATAAATGCAGAAATGGATCTAGCACCTTTTGTGATATCATATTCGTCTACACTTTGAGTAACATCCCTTATTACAGTGTTAAGGCGAGAAAGAATCCATTTATCCAGAGTAGTTTGAGTCCCACCCAAGTCACAATCTGGATTAAATTTGTCAATCTCTGCATATATAGAATAAAATGAATAAACGTTTAACAGTGTATCTACCACTTTAGATTTTGCCTGACTGACCGTTTTTTTAGAAAAGCGTTTATTATTCCATGGAGAACTATCCGCTAACAAAGCCCATCTGAGTGAATCAGCACCAAACTCGTTTATTAGTTCAGTTGGGTTTAGAGCATTTCCCTTACTTTTTGACATCTTTTGCCCGTTTTCATCTAAGATATGTCCTAAAGAAAGGACACGCTTATAGGCTGGCTGTCCTGTAAACAAAGTAGATACGGCTAATAAGCTGTAAAACCATCCCCTTGTTTGATCTACGCCTTCTATTACTACATCAGCAGGAAATTGCTTCTTAAACGTTTCGTTATGTTCAAATGGGTAATGGTATTGAGCATATGGCATTGAACCACTATCGAACCAAACATCAATAACTTCACTCGTTCTTTCCATTTTACTCCCGCATGTACACCTAAATTGAACTTTATCTACATGAGGTTTATGCAGCTCTATATCTTCTGGCAATTTCTCTACAGAGAGCTTTCTTAATTCTTCAATTGAATTCGGTGCTTTTTCTTCACCACATTCTTTACAAACCCATACATTGAGTGGGGTTCCCCAATATCTATTTCTACCAATATTCCAATCAACCATGTTATCCAAAAAGTTTCCAAACCTTCCATCTCTCATATGGTTCGGAAACCATTGAACACCTTGATTATTTTGTAGCATTTGTTCCTTTACAGCAGTCGTTTTAATGAACCAACCTTCCATTGCGTAATAAAGTAGAGGACTGTCACACCTCCAACAGTGTGGGTAGCTATGTTCGTATTTTTGTTTATCAAACAATAGATTTTGATTTGCTAGCATTTTTATTATTGCTACGTCACAGTCTTTTACAAACTCACCTGCAAGTGGAGTTATATACTCCTTATAGCGGCCCTTCGTATCTACGACATTAACAAAATCAAAACCATTGTCTTGAATCGCGTTGTAATCATCCTCACCATGTGCAGGTGCTAAATGTACAATACCTGTTCCACTTGTTTCTGTGACAAAATCTGCTCCAAGAACTTTGTGACCATTGGAAACAGTGAAGTAATTAAAAGGGGGTTCATACGATCGACCAATTAAATCTTGCCCTTTTACCACATCAACTATTTCGTAATCTCCTTTCATAACTTTTGAAACCAAGGATTCAGCAAGTATGAATATATCTGAATCTTGTTTCACTCGTACATAGTTCATGCTAGGATTAACTGCAACAGCTACATTAGATGGCAAAGTCCAAGGTGTAGTAGTCCAGCCTAAGATGGATTCATTTTCAGTTCCTTTTAATCGGAATTTAGCTATAACGGATAAATCTGTTACATCTTTATACCCCTGTGCGACCTCATGTGAACTCAGTGACGTCTCACACTGAGGGCAATAAGGAACAACTCGGTGTCCTTTATATAAATATCCTTTATCATGAATGGTGGATAGGATATTCCAGACAGATTCAATATATTCGTTATTTAATGTGATATACGGATTCTCCATATCAACCCAATACCCTAGTGCTTCAGTGAATTGTTTCCACTCATTTTCATACGCAAAAACACTTTCTTTACATTTTCGAATAAAATTTTCAATTCCGTATTCTTCTATTTGATCTTTACCACGAATATTTAATTGTTTTTCCACTTCTAATTCCACAGGTAAACCATGAGTATCCCAACCTGCTTTTCTTAAAACTTGGTAACCTGACATTGTTTTATACCTTGCTACAAAGTCCTTAATAGTTCTCCCAAGAGCATGACCTGCATGGGGTAAACCGTTAGCTGTTGGTGGCCCCTCATAAAAAACAAAAGTCTCTTTTCCTTCTCGGTTCATTATAGAACGTTGAAATGTTCCTTCCTGCCTCCACTTTATTCGAACTCTTACTTCCCTCTCAACATTGGATTCTGTCAACATAATCACCTCATTAAAATAAAAAAACTCGACTCTACATACGTAGAATCGAGTTTATATATGAATATATAATCTTCCTAAAAAATAAAAAAAACCATAGTAGTGGTTTTTTGAATTCCTTACACTACGTACTAACATACGTGTCCTTGGTATCGGTAGAATGCCGTCAAAGTTTAATCTTTCGTTCAACTTTGCTTCTCGGAGAGGATTTTCATTAAGGTCTTAACGTTGACTTTCAGCAAAACGTCAACTCTCTGTAGATAAGATGTACATAACTACTCTTTCTCGTCATTGAATTCATTATTTAATTATCACTTATCTTAACGAACGGAAATCAAAAAGTCAAATAATTCCTATAATTACTATCGACAGAAAACACATCTAACATTTATATCGGAATATGATCAATTTATTACCAATAATGACATAGAACATGAAGAATAAAAGTTTCAAGTCTTTAATATTAAAATTTTTAGATATAATGTTATCTATATTGTAATGAAGGGGTATTTTTTATGATCATTAATTTAGACGTAAATAATCTAGAAACTGCAAAGAGTTTATTAAATGTTCAGATTCCATCATATAGGGTTGAAGCAGAAATAATTGGATTTGATGGGATTCCTCAACTAAGAGATACTGCAGAAAAGCTAATGCAATCTAATGAAAAATTTATAGGCTATATCATGAATGATAATCTAGTTGCCTCTATTTCCTATACAGAAGATCACAATAAGGTGAATATATGCAGGTTAGTAGTTCATCCTGATTATTTCCGTAAAGGCATTGCAAAAGCTTTGGTAGAACACGTTATAAACTCAATTGCTATTAATAAGCGAATTGTAGTAACTACTGGAGCTAAAAATTCTCCTGCAAAGAATTTATACTTTCAGTTAGGCTTTCACGAAGTTGAAAATATTGAAGTGGCTCCGAATATTTATATTACTCTCATGGAACGAAACAGAATAGAATCATAATGAATGCTTATATTGCTTTTTAGAAAGCAGATATAGCATAATTCTTATATTGGCCTTACTGCATTTAATTTAAATCACATAGCGAAAATATCTAAATCTATCTTGTTGCCTCTATTTCTTCTTTCATAAATCTTGATAGGTCCTTTACCATTGTTTCAGAGAAGTTAAATTCGATTCCTGCTTCTTATAAACTTAGTGCATATTTAAATTGTTTAAAAAATAACATGGCCTTTGGGATACTTTTCGTCTTTAAGAATGAGTTCTTTAATTTTTCCCACTATCAATTTGGTATTCGGTAAAAGAACTAAATAGTTAATTATTTTAAATCGATTTTACAACACTTCACTTCTAAATTTGGATTCAAGCAAATCTTTTACTCTTTGAGTATTTAATGAACTATCAAGTACTATATAAGGATTTTCATT
Organism: Rossellomorea marisflavi; assembly: GCA_003667865.1. GTDB lineage: Bacteria > Bacillota > Bacilli > Bacillales > Bacillaceae_B > Rossellomorea > Rossellomorea marisflavi_C. The sequence continues at coordinate 153,161 of CP033051.1, forward strand.
TAAATCAATGCTAGATTCTCTTATAACATTTTCTTCATAACCCAACCCTTTTAATCGTTTTCGGTAAAACGTAAAGTAACTTTCCTTTTGCGTTGGACCTACATGTATAATTCCTTTAAAGTCTATTGAGGAAAGCTCTAGTATGGCTTCTGACAAATCCTCAACATGTACAAATGTTCGGTACATATTTGTAGCCGCATAGAAGAATCCTTTTTTTCCAACTTCACTCATTACCCTTTTAGTTCTCTCTTCTATATTCTGGTTTAGATCCTTTCCGTATAGTGGACCTGTTCGAATAATAATGTGGTTTAGATGGTGATCTTGAACCATCTTTTCACCCAAAATTTTTGAATTGATGTAAGTAGCAAAAGGTGCCTCTTCAGTTATTGGTATTGTTTCATCTGACTCTGTATAGCTTCCTTTCCCTTCTGAAAAGACACCATCAGTCGAGATGAAAATAAGTTTTGATTGTTTGCTTATCGTTGACAAAAGAGTTGTCAGACCCGTTTTTATTAGTACATCCTCTTCACCCATACTTAGTAATGACCATACAACTACATCAGGTTGATAATCTTGGAGCATTTGTTCAACTGCGTTTTTATCCGTAATATCCAATTTTATTACATTTGGTTTTTCATTCGAAAATCTTGAAGTCCCTAATACTGTGTAATTTAATTTTTCTGCTTGATCAAGTAAAGTACTCCCTAAAAAACCAGTTGCTCCTAATATTAGAATTCGCATATTAATTCCCCCATTTTATTATCCTAATTCAATATTATTTTTCTCTTGTTCAAAATACCTGCTTTTCACTAGAAAATTCGAATGGAATACTGCATGATTTTTCTCCCATATATTTTTGGTACCTATACACCTATATTAAACAAGACACTCATTATAAAGACGGCAGTCCAAGTAAGACAAATGGTGACTATGGTGACTATGATGCCTTCGAAGATTCCAACCTTATATTCTTTAATCTCTAATTATTGTTCGTAATCTTCTTTCTTTACAAGCCTTGATCCTTTTTAAGGTTTTTATTTTTATATTGTAGGTTAGGATACATTGGGAATTCATATTTTCAAGTATGGAATTACTAATCACTCTATTCCACAACCTGCACGTTTACTGGAACAACCACATTGAAGATGCTTCTTCAGCAAACGATCTCTTTACCGTTCTAATCCTAATTCTTCATTTGTTACTCTTTTGATTTCTCCAATTTTGAATTCTATTATTTCTAGGATTTTTTCTTCAGATGTATGTCCTTGAAAATATTTTTCAATCTCCCACGCTAACATCATAGTGGTATGGTCAATATAATAGTATGTAAAATCTCGTTGAAAATCTTCGGTGGGGATATTGAGGTTATGATTGTTTAATATCATTTGATAGGAATCTATTACATATTGAATCAACCGTGTGTCATATATATCTTGACACATAATCGTTATGTCTCTTAATGGTGAACCAAGAGCTGCCCACTCCCAATCAATTAACCATATCTGTCCATCTTTTAAGAATATGTTCTCCAGGTGAGGATCCCCGTGAGTAATCACTTGTGGACACTGTTGCTTGAAATATTTAAAATCTAATTTCTCATACGCATTGTTGATTATTTTAATCCAATTTGTATTACTCAATAGTTTCTGTGAACCTAAACGATTCATTTGATCCATACACCATTCGTACCATCCATATGTAATCTGGTGAATTGGGAAACCATTGGCATTCTTGCTAATACGTAAGCTATGTAGGACAGCTAATCTATCTAAGATACTCTTTAAAACTTTTCGCTTATCTATATCTGATAGTAACTCAAAGTCCTTTTTTAGTGGTGAATTTAAGTCGTGCATAAGAATAGCTTTTGGTGAAGAATCCCAGACTGTTACCACTTTATTAAATCGCTTAATAAGCTGAGAATACTTTGAATAGAGGGCAAGTTCATTGTTTCGTTCAGTTTCAAACTCCTTATATATAAGGTTCACCCTTTGATTCTCTTCATCAACAGTTTCAATTCTATAAATTCTTCCTGCATGAGCACCATTGATAACCTCTTTTTTTAATAGCGTTAAGCCTCTATCAGCCAATCTTTCTTCTAAAATTGTCAATTCACCTTCTCCTTTGATGATTAAAGCAGTATTCACTATTCATTCTATAAATCTCCACTTTTTAGTGCATTTTTTGAAAAGTTTGGAATTTATACCAACACTAGTTTATCATAATTTTTCTACTCACTGTGCATCCATCTACTATAAAAAAAGAATAGCAGACCGAAATTTTCACCATTCGGTCGCTATTCTTTAAGTTATTTAATGTTTCATAAAGCAATCTATTATGTTTATGAATATTGTTTTTTCTGTTAAACCTCACGGATTAGCTACTAGTAAAACTTCAGTTTTCAGCTAGATTAGAAAGCTAATTTTATTCATTGCTGTTTACTAAGTGTTGCCCCTCTTCTGAAACACCTATAATATCAGGCAAGATGGATTCAGTTGGTTTCTCATAAAAAACAAACCATAATCTTACGCCTTCATTCGTCTTAATTATTTTAGCTTTTTCTTCATTTCTCTCACTGGAAGAAATGACTTCTACGACATCTGGGTTATTGATCACACCATATGAAAAATATAGGGCTTCTTCCTGTCTGTTTGAGAAAACAACTGAAAGTCCCTCTTCTGGATTAAGAGAAGCACTCCCTGATTTGGTTATCCAATTTAATTCCTCATCTATAATTCCTACTTTTAACTCGTTATCCATTCGATAGAAAACGAGAAAACCAGAATTGATTACCTCAATATGAAAAATCTCTTGAAAACCTTCACTTTCGGGAATGCTATTATAAATTTGTTGGTTAAAAGAGGTATCGTTTTTTTGTGAACATCCATTTAAAATAAGCAACAACACCAATAATGCTGAAAACGAGACAGGAAAGAGTTTTTTTCTCATATAATACCTCCATTTAGAGCCTTAATTTAGTAGTGATATCACTTTTTTCTCCAAAGTTTTTTTCATAATCAGATCACATTCTAAATAAAATCCTCAGCTTAATAAATTCTTACAATATAAGGCTTATCCTTCTATATATAAGCCCCAAGTATAATAGGGATCCTCAATACAATACATGTAAGATAGGTTTAATTAAATGATAACAGCGTACTATTTTACTCATTTTCTCCTTATCCGCTGTCATTGGGTGAAGGTGAAGTAGCATATCCCTGACCGAAACTATCTAGCAAAAATACAGCGACATTTAGAGAAAATAAACTCCTCATTTTGAATTCTTCTAATCAGCTCATCGAATGCCCAAAAGCAAATAGCAATAATTACTGCACAAACAAATTCTCCATTACCTCTATACCGAACACTGGAAAAAGGGTGCTTGAATTCGTTATAAAAGCGAATAAAGCACCAAAAAATATATGAACAATAAAAGCAACATAGATTCTGGCACGTTTTAACTTCCTGCTTAAATAATCCGATAAGAATGTAACCGGAACCCCGTAGAGGATAACATAAGGTGAAATGAATAAGCTAAACATTCCTGTCATTACAACTAGCTCCAAAGGTTGTCTCCACTCTCCAAAAAATATTGAAAAGATAAGAAATAAAGAAAAAGGTGTAGCTAATAGAGTGGTTATGATTTTTCTCTTTATCATGCAAAGATCCTCCAATTGAAAATTACTTCTACCATTTTTGTCATAGGTTGTTACTCTTTTCTGACACATTCATTCACTTGAATTCGAGAGATTTTTTAAATCCCAGTCCTTCCTAAGTAGTGAATAGGAATAATGGTCATAGTATTTTCCTCTAAACAGATGTTTGTCTCGATAAATTCCTTCTCTTATGAAACCTAAACGTTCTAATGTATTTGAGGACTTAGTGTTGTCTAAAGCAACATATGCGTTTATCCTATTTAGTTGCATATTACTAAAGCCACTCTCTATCGCTGCAATCAATGCCTCTTTCATATATCCGTATCCCCAATATTCATACCACAGATCATACCCTATTTCTGCTATATTATTGGTTCGGTCCCATAAATCAAAACCACAGGTACCAATCTTTTCATTACTGTCCTTTTTCTCTATAACCCATCTATTATGCCCTTTTATTTCTGGGTTTCTATTCCACTCAATAAATTCGGCTGCATCCTCTATTCTTGTAAATATCTCTTCATCATATAGAAATTCACATATCTTTTCATTACTGAAAAGTTTAAAGATAAACTTAGTATCAGCACCGCTGACATTTCTTAATTTTAATCTGTTAGTCTCTAATTCTGGAAAAAACCTTTGCTCGCTCATAACAAACACCCTTTATATTGATTTACCATCTTATGCGTTTAACCTGTATCATTAATACAATAACTTCCACATAAAAAGCGTTAATCCCTTCTTGGATCAACGCTCCTTTTAAATGTGTATAATTAAAATATCCCTATCAGTCCAGTAACTTAATTTAATTTTCCATTTTCCTCTAAAAAAATCAACACTAGATAACTTCTCATCAACATAAAAACAATATTATCATTCAACTATTAATCCATTTTAGTATATGAGTACATACAATAGTAGGTTGATCCCAATAAATATCGTGGGTAGCTTTGTCCACTTCTGTAACAGATACCTTTAAATGTTTGGTAAAACGCTCGGTTTCTCTTTTTCTTATCGAGTTAAATTCTTCTGGTAATGTACTTCTCAAAAGCAAAACTGGTATATCAATATTTGTTAACGTATCTTCTGAGGGTTCTGTAAACATCTTCTGAGTAAGATGTACTGCCACATCAATAGGAATAATTAATTTTATTTTCCCCTCTTCACACTTCATACTATTTTTTGATAATTCTACCAACCTATTCGTTACTCCATTATTATACTGTGCTTGCTCGTAATCCTCCCAGTTTTGGAAGGTGTACGTTTCTATATGCCTTAGTGTTACACTTATTTCTTCTTTAAGTGAGTTATCTGGTATGTTGGAAGACTGTATATATCCGCCATCCAACAAGATCAATGATTTAAGAGGATATTTCTTAGCAAAATTAAGACCGATATAGGCGCCCAAAGAATGACCAATAATATGATAGTCTTCTATATTATAAAAATCGATAATATCCATAACCCAATCTGCTAAGGAATCCATTGAAAAGAATTCTTCATCATTAAAGAAGGATGACTTGCCATGTCCAGGTAAATCGAAAGCAAAAATTTTAAAGCTTTTGCTCAATATAGAAGCAAGTTCCTCAAAACTTTTCCCTGTGCTGCCTAACCCATGTAACAAAATTAAGGTTGTTTTATTTTCAATCCCCCATATATTGACTAATACGTTTAACTTATTATCTAACGTTACACATTCTGTTTGCATCATAACCACCAACACTTTAAATGAAATCATACTTACATTCAAGTAATGAATTTACCAATTATCCTGCTTCGATAGTTCAATAATAACAACTATCATTTCTCCCTAAATCAGTAGCTACTCTTTTTCCACAAATACTCTTCTATAACTAAGATCATTTTTTCACAGTCTTATCGGATTTGCGAGATCTCCCACACCCGTTTAATAAACATGTTCCTTTCACCAATCCTTCTCCATTATGATGAAATTATAATCTTCACCTCTTATATTGTTTTGAAAGTTCCCCTTTCTTTTAAAGCCTGCCTTTTCATAAACTTTTATTGCACGCTTATTAAAATCAGCAACTGCAAGCTCTAAGTGTTCATATCCTATTTTCACTCTTCCATATTCAATTATTTCTTCGATAAACCTTAGACCATTACCTTTACCAGTCCGTGATGGTTTCATCTGAACGCCTACAGCTATAATCTCTTCGGGAGCTTCTCCAACATGAAAGAATTCACAATTGCCAATTAATGTACCTTGTTCATCAATAACCGAATAAAAATGATCAATATCTATGCTGTTTAGGAATCCGTTCACTTTTTCCTCTTGTATATTATTATCATAAAAAGAATACACACCATCATAGGTCCAAGTAATGAATTCTCTAACATCTTCTGCTGTTCTCTTTCTAATTTTATAGCTCATTCGTTTAACCCCTTTCCAAAATACTTACAATCATTTTAATACCATTTTGATGACTAGGCTCCCTAAAAAACAAGTATGTAGTAATCTTAAGTAAACGAATAAAAATGCCTTATGTATTAGATTACATAAAGCATTTTTATACGAACTTATTCTTTTTGTTTATATATAATTCTTTCAATACTTTTAATAGATAGGTGGTACTGTTTAGCTAGCTGTCCCTTTGTTGATCCATTAATGTAATCATATTGAATGTTTCGATTTCTATCTTCTATAGCTCTTTTTGTACCATTCTTTTCTCCCCAAGAAAGCTCATTTCCCTTTTTTCTTGGTATATATAAGTAATCTCCATCAAAATATTTTTGAATTAAGATCACTAATTCTTCTGGTAATACATCATTAGCCTTTTTATATCCCATCATTGTCCCTGCTTTCTTATATTGTAATAATAAGAAATAGCAAAGACCGCTAAAAGGATTGTCTACTCAAATGCCATTCTTATAGCAGCCTCTGCCACTAATAAGAGAAGATTTTCAAGTTAAGATATTTCCCCAAAATAACATTCTCCTTTCTTTACAACATTAGAACAAATGTGCAGTATCGTTGTACTTCTCCATAAAATGGCCGAGTTATACAACAATTATTGTTTTACATTTGCTCATTGATTATTAAATAAAAAACTATTTATGATTTTCTATAAACTCTTTAACTATTAAATTGTAAACGTCTGGACGGTCAATATTTGCTGTATGACCCGCATTTGGAATTAACCCTACTTGAATTTCATGATTTTTTCCATTCATATATTGTACGGAGTCTACTTCATGTTGATCATTACTGCCATTAATAACTAAGGTTGGTACTTTTAATTCTTTCAAATCATCTGATAATGAAGGTGAAACAATAGCAGCTACTGATCTAGGGCGGATCAGTAGCTGTTCTAGTTGTAGTAAGTATTCAGTTTTATTAATGAATCTATATTATCAGAATAGTTTATATAGTCATCGCAAGTTATGGTAATGTAAGAATAGTAGTAATTAAGTGGGGTGTATATATAGAATGTAATGATATTTGATGTCGCATAATTTTTTTGCCCAAAAGTTTTGAAAATATATGAGGTCAAGGCTTCTTAGGAAACAAGTAGGAAATTAAAAGTAGAATAATACCTATACCATATCCTATCCACATTATAGCGGTTTGCGTGCTGTAGGCTATATTCTGGCCAACTCCTGATACAACTAACACTAATCGTATAACAGTACTTAATAGAACGATCCCAAGAGCAATCCACTGAATAATCTTACGTTTATTGTTATTCTTAATTTTCATAAAACCTCTCCTATACTGAAGCTAATTTTACAGTTCTGCCATTAATACAATACCTTCAATAAAAGAGTGGCAAATCCCTTTTTTGGATTAATGAGCTCACCTTGAAGCCAAAAACTAGCCAATATATTGGAAAATCAGCTTATAAACTGCAACGCAAAGCCCTAAAATACTAGCTTTCATTTTGGAAGAATGACTTCTTTTACTTAGAAGTAAGTAAAAGAAAACAACTAAAAACCCTAAAGGAACCCATAACTCGAATGTACCGTCCTTTGTATCTCGAGAAAAAATTGGACCAATATGTGTGCTAATTAAAAAGTAGAGAAAAACTGTAAAACGACGTGTTTCTAATTGCTTGCTCCACTTAACTAAAAAGAAAATAATTATTATTGCAATGATAGCGGTCAACCAACTCATTTAATTTCACCCTTTTAGTATTAACTCTGATCTATTATTATGAAGAAGAAAAGCAATAAATGAAGCACAACTTACTATTCTTCATTTAATGCCCCGAGATGACTCATTTTTTTGTTTTTTCATTACCACCTATCATACTTTTCAAGAAATCTATTTTACGAATATCTTTATTATTATTGTTATCTGCTCGGTAACTATCCTTTGATGAAGATTCATAGACACATAAGTATTGCTTGGGATTCAGTAAATAATACTTTACCTCTCCCATTTGATGGACTTCCAAATCCTCTAATGGCACTCCTGCAAAACTCGGTAGCGTATCAATAATACCAAATTCTACTGATAATCCTTCTTTAGAGAACTCATGCTCGTGTAAATCAATCAGGCTATAACCCATTGAATTCATAATGTCCACTACATCATTCCACTTATATATATTTAATTCAGGAGGTACTTCCCACCCTCTTTTATCACCAGGTATATGAATATCTAAGTCTTGTGCATCCCAACTTTTTTCTGTAACAATTTCTAGACCTACTGACCCCATTAACAGTGGGATGATATCAATATCATTCAGTTTTTTTGTAATTTTAATAAATTCATTAAATTTATGATTAACCATGTTTCCCTCCATTTTTGATTATCGCTCACGATAAAACAAAGCATCAATTCTCTCACTTAATTGTGTACTTAAACAAGAACTCTCCATTATTCGGGTCTCTTTCATTCATAAACTTGAACCCTATACTTGTATATAAGTTATATGCTAGTTTATTTTCCTCTGTAATACTTAAATATAAAACGTTTATCCCATATTCTTTTGAAACGATATCTATCAGTTGTCGCATCGCCATCTTCCCATAGCCTTTGCCTTGATATTTCTCATCTATCATGATTCTATCAATCCATGTATCTTTATTAGGACCAAAAGAACCGTACATAGCAAAACCTATAATATCCTCATCACAATAGATAGCTACTGGATGCCATTCCTTATAAGCTTCAGCTTCTTTCAAACATTCATCTACAGTTTCTATAAACTTTTCTTGACCAGACTTTAATTTTATATTTCTAACTTCATATTCATTAGTATCATCAATATCTTTAAAATTTACGTTACTCATGTTTTACATTGTCCTCCACTATTCAATAAACGTTATTGAAGATTATGACTTTATTAGTATGTTACTTCAACAAAAAAGCGCCAATCCCCTTCTTGGATCAGCGCCTTAGATAATTTAGCAAGAAATTCTTATTTAATCTTATTTATATTGTGTAAAAACTAGGGTTGAGTAGTTTATACAGATCATTAACAAAAGGAGTTCCCTTCTAGACAACACCTTTTACTAAATATAGCTTAAGTACATTCTTCACAAATTTTATAATCTATCCGTACCCAAGGAGAGCCCTTTGCAACACTATCTCGTATTGCTTATAAAAACATAGGCATTTCTCAATAAAACCAAACCATAAGAATAGTATTAAGGAACTTGTTGTTCATACAATTCAATTCCATTTACAACATAATCCATACCATTATGGTGAACTAAAGAAGGTAATATTAGATAGTATCGTTCCATTTATTATTGAGAAAACAAATAGACGGCCAATGATTATTCCTATCTTAATGAATGTTAAAGAAGGTTAATATTCATAGTCCCGAATAGTTTCTGCTCTATTCGGGACTTATTTTTACTTCACTAAAATTTGAGCTTAGACTTCTACCCCGATAAAAAAAGTAAACTTCCTAACCTATTAGTAAATATTTCAACATTCTTTCTAAATTCTTAATAAAACCACTTCTATCAGTAATACCATGAATTAGAGAAATTCAATCTTTAAATTTTTTTGATAATTTATCCACTATGTATCGAGTTTGGACAGTGGAATACAAGACACCTAAAAGAGTCAATATAACTCCACTCACTAATGAAGCTTTTTTTTGCTTATTGAGAGAATATTGTGTAAACAAATAATGCGTTAATGTGCAAACGATCATAGCAGGTATTAAGAATATAGAGTTCACATCTTGTCCCCCTTCTACCTATACTATTCCAAAGTCATTAGTTTTTATCCGTATCTATATATGCTTTAAGGAATATCAGTAACTAAAGAAATCTACTTTTTAGTAATAGTTAGTCTGCATTTTTATGATTAAGGACTTCTTTCTACTTATTAATATTAGGAGCTGTTTGATTCCAATCCATTGACAATTGGAAAACTTTTTTCACGGAACATAACCTGTATTTTTAAAGCAGTTCAACAATTTCATGCTCTACTCTTGCTAACAATAATCATTTTTCACAACCTCGGATCAACTGCGTAGTAGATTTGTACTGCGCAACAACCGACTTTGTTATATTAGTGTTTTTCCTCAAATTAAGGTTAATTAGTTTAACAATGCTATTACTAATATAATCATTTGTTTACTTGATCAGTTTTTTTGTTTATTTTCCAAATTAAATATTCTGCTTGTAATTGTGAAAAAAATAGCTCCTCAAAACCATGTTTACTAGCCACAATCTCTGTTACTTTTTTTATAGTTTGCCCCCAATTATAATTGCAATTACCGTTGAAATTACAGTTACAATCGGTGCAGTATATACCATTGGGGCTTCATTTTGTCATATCCTAACTTTTTTTCACTACTTTTGCCACACCCAAAGCGTAATGACTCCAAAGAATATTTTCTACTAATTCAGCTTGAGTATCCTCACAATCCACAATAACAATTACTTCTGAATGTTTACCCTTTAGTAATCTTTTTTTCTTTTTTGAAATCTTTTCCATATAAAGTCGAATAGCCAGTCCTATGATAAATCCAATAAATGCACTAATTAGTCCCCAGTATATAGGACCCCATGCTAACTTAAATCCTATACTGGCACCAACTACTGAAAATGCTGTTGCAAGTGCCATGCCAATATCAATTAGAGACGTCCCATCTGAGCGATGAATGGTATCAAAAATTTTTCGTTCTTCCGTTCGATTATCAAGAGGAACTACATATATTTTTTCTTTCTTGATACCTTTTTTTTCGAGTGTAGAAATAGCTAATTCTAAAAAAGAATTATTTTCAAATGTTGAAAATAGTTGCATTTTATCACTTCACTTTTTGCCCATATAGTATTTTGAAAGAAGGAGATTGATAATTTGCCTTTAAAAATTTTCGTTGTTCTCTCTCATAAAGTTTATTGTTTTCAACCGTGTTCATGTATGAGTCAAATACAGAAAAACCATAAATTGAAGGAAAAAATAAGAGCCACTCAGGTTTTAAAACAGATGTAGCTTCTTGTACCTTTCCTAAAAATAGAAGTGAAATAGCCTCAAGACCATGTGAATAGTAAGTGGATAGTCTACACTTAGTTAGACAGAAAATTTAAGGTCAAGTAGAATTAACTATACTAATCAGTTATGAGGAGAATCTACATGACAAAAAGAGTACGTCGAACATTTACCGAGGAATTTAAGAAACAGATCGTGCAGCTTCATCTAAGTGGTAAGCCTCGCAAAGATATAATTCGTGAATATGAATTAACCCCTTCTTCACTTGATAAGTGGATTAGTCAAAGTAAAACCTCCGGTTCCTTCAAAGAAAAGGATAACCTCAGCCCCGAACAGAAAGAGCTACTGGAACTTAGGAAGAGAAATAAACTATTAGAAATGGAAAATGACATTTTAAAGCAAGCAGCGCTGATACTAGGACGAAAGTAAATGTGATTAAAAACAACCAGCACAAATACTCGATATCAGCAATGTGCAAGGTCCTACAACTCCCTAGGAGTACATATTATTATGAAGCAAAAGAACGAAAGAATGAAGATGATATCACATCAGATGTCATAGAAGTATTCCATCAGAGCCGCCAAAATTATGGTACGAGAAAAATAAAGCATGAGCTGAAGAAGCGTGGAAAATTAGTATCTCGTCGTCGAATCGGGAGAATTATGAACGAACAAGGACTTGTATCGACTTATACTGTGGCTCAATTTAAACCGCATAATGATAAACCAAACGAGAGTGATCAAGTAAATGAATTAAACCGTGAATTTTCACAAGAAGAAGAGTTGACTGTCGTGGTGAGCGACTTAACGTATGTAAGAGTCCATAAAAAATGGCATTACATATGTGTATTTATTGATCTCTTTAATCGGGAAATTATAGGGTTTAGCACAGGTGAGAACAAAGATGCTTTACTAGTTTATCGAGCTCTGTCATCAATTAAAGGTAACTTACATTCCATTCAAATGTTCCATACGGACCGAGGAAGAGAATTTAAAAACCAGGTCATTGATGAAGCACTAGAAACGTTTAATATCAAACGTTCTCTCAGTTTAAAAGGGTGTCCTTATGATAATGCAGTAGCAGAAGCAACATTTAAAATCATCAAAACAGAGTTCGTAAAGAAGCGTCATTTTGATAGTTTAGAAGAGTTACATAGAGAGTTTACAGACTATGTGCACTGGTATAACCATCTACGTATCCATGGTACTTTAGACTATTTAAGTCCAGTTGAATACAAACTTACGCACCTTAAGAAAACTGTCTAGTTTAGTGTTGACAATCCAAAGCAAAGATGACCACCCAAATAATAACAAAGAATGCTGTAACGATTCTATGTATATATAGTTGACCAAGACCAGGGACAAATAGAGACCAAACTAAAGCCATAACAGGATTCCTTTTGTCAAGGTAGTTAATTTCAAGTGCACCTAAACTAAATGAGTTAAATCGATGCTCTTCCCTTTCTGCTAATAGATAAACTTTATTCATATCAACTGTTGTACGATAACTATCCCAAATTCCAAATAAATATACTGGAATATAAATTAAAAGCCATCTCGTATCCAATACATCTTTTGCCATATCAATTTCGCCTTGAAATGAATAAATCATCGCTAAATTAACATTAGCTTGTACATTTACTATCACTTCCCAAATGAATAAAACAAAACCACGAAGATATTTAGACAAAAGCAAATGTCCAAATCCTGGGAAAGCAGCACTCCACCAAGCTATGATGTATGGGCTTTTTAAATGGAGTTGTGTAGTTCCTAATATACTTACATGAGCACTGTATCTTCTTGCTGTATTGTCATTCGTGTAGTTGTTCATATACTTGCCACCTAATTTAATTACCCTATATTTTACAATTAGGTTTCCTCAATTAGTTTTGTTTATTCTAGCTACATTTTCATCATTAAACTGAAGCGATACTTTAGGACATTCTTTTACAAAGTCTTCAAAAAATAAATACTTTGTTGCATAGTATTTAGTCGAAATACTACAAAACGATCACCCTAAAAAAAGTGACCGTCCCTAATGAATTGTATTTAGTTGCCAGTAGATTTGTACTACCATGAAAATACATATTTTCATCCTCTGTGGTGTATACCAGTTTTTGCGATACATGGGTGACTGTGCAGCATAGGACTCTGATATTTTTCATCTTTCGTTTTCAACAAGAATGTGATTTCAATAAGAGAACAGCGGTGCCTTATTAAGATTCGCCCTTGTTATGAAAAAGTGACAACTCTGCCATGTTCAGTGCAGCCTTAAATTTAACCAACTGACTTGGCGTGCACTCATGGCAATATTCACCCCTTCTCATTTTTAGGAGTTAAGCCACTCTTTGGTAAATGACATTTGGTTTACCACGCGGTTGTTTGCCAAAGTATATGGATAACAGGTTGATATTCCTGTTCCAGCTCTTTACCGTTTGAATATTCCCTAGTGAGAAATTTAAAGGTACAATCCATTGTTGCAGCTTGATAATATTACACTTTTATCTTTATAAACATCTGTTTCCCAATTTGTACAATTACCCATCAGTAAGAATAACTTGTAGCCCTGTATCTTCAACCTTTTCTCCGTTTATTTTTACTCCTTTATTCTACGTGCTTCACTTTTCGAGCTTAATATATTTAGATCTATTAAAATCCCTAAAATTGTAAATTCAACTACTGGCATCTCATTATGTTTTGTTTTTTTGTAAGACTGATATAAATTGTTGTTCTGCTTTGTTCCGTGATACATCCTAACGATAGTTTTCCCTAAAAGCCTTTTTTGCATCTCTAGGAAATAGTTCATTTGAATTTATATCAGCTATTACTTTTTCTACTTGTTCAGGAGAGAAGTCCGTGATTGATATAAGTTGCTGTTACAAAAAATAATCCTCAATTTGCCCTTAAATGGATGAAAAAAAACCTCTTGTAATTCCCTCTTATTATTAACAATTCCAACCATTATCGAGAAATTAATTAATTTCCCCTGTACATCAAATTAATTTGATTCGCTATATACTCAGAACTAAAATGTATACCCTCCCTTATCCACCACAAGATGATTCCTACCAAAGAAGCAGTCTTGATATCGATTGAGACATAATCGGCCGGTAATTCCTCCTTTGAGTTCTGCCTTCTAGTTTCCACTAATCTCTTAATCATCAAAAACAATTGATCTTCAAACTGATTTCCATTATTTAAAATTGATAAATATTCACGATGATCATACAGATAATTAAGCAATTGTAATAGCTGTTGTTTTTCAGTTAGATTTTCAACATGGATTAACCCTGTGATTTTTTCTGAAAGCTCATTTACAAGCTCTTCATTTATCTTTGTGAGTAAATCTTCTATGTCATGGTAATGAAGATAGAACGTTGTGCGATTTAATCCTGCTTCTGCAGCTACTTTTTGAACTGTTAAACTGGAAAGCGATGGATTATCATTTAAAAGTTTAAAGACAGCACTTTTAAACATTTCTCTTGAACGAACAGCCCGGGGATCTGTTTTTTTATTTTTAGACATTTCGTACTCCTTTATCGATTAATATATGGTTTTGTCAACATAAAATATTCATTTGTTGACTAATGGACATTCTCGAAAAAACTGTTCATGGTCAGGAACATAAGTTGTTTGTTACTATAGATTTTATCGACACTGTGTTGATAAAGCAATGCATTGTTTTAGAACAACGAAGAACTTCCACAGTCGTACTATTCATTACTGTAATAGTTCAAATAAGGATAAAGCAATCCATCATCTATATACCTATTACCATCATTCAATTAGGAGGATACAAAATGTCGGACTTTCTAGTAATCGTTGAATCCCCTGCTAAAGCTAAAACAATTGAACGATACCTTGGAAAGAAATATAAGGTTAAAGCTTCAATGGGGCATATACGCGACTTACCTCGAAGCCAAATGGGCGTTGATACCGAAAACAACTATGAACTTAAATATATAACCATCCGTGGTAAAGGACCTGTTTTAAAAGATTTAAAGGCAGCTACAAAAAAAGCAAAAAAAATTTTTCTTGCATCCGATCCTGACCGAGAAGGTGAAGCGATTGCCCGTCACTTAGCATACAGTTTGGGTGTTGATATCCATTCAGACTGCCGGGTTGTTTTTAACGAAATTACAGAAGAAGCAATACGAGAATCTTTTAAGCATCCCCGTCCAATAAACATGGATACAGTTGATGCACAGCAGGCTCGAAGGGTTCTTGACCGCCTTGTTGGTTATAACATCAGTCCCCTTCTTTGGAAAAAAGTTAAAAAAGGGTTAAGTGCAGGACGGGTTCAATCTGTCGCTGTACGACTAATCATAGATAGGGAACAAGAGGTTAAATCATTTATACCTGAAGAATACTGGACAATTGAAGGAGAATTTATCAAAGAAGGAAATTCCTTCAGCGGCTCATTCAATTCATTAGCAGACGAAGACAAGAAACCTTTGGGTTCTGAACACGATGTCCAATCCGTTTTAAAACAAATAACGGATTCCAAGTTCATCGTTACATCAGTGATAAAAAAAGAGCGGAAGCGAAACCCTGCCCTTCCCTTTATAACATCTTCCCTGCAGCAGGAAGCCGCAAGAAGGCTTAATTTCAGGACAAAAAAGACAATGATGCTGTCACAGCAGTTATATGAAGGAGTTAATCTCGGCAAAGAAGGAACGGTTGGTCTTATCACCTATATGAGAACAGACTCCACCCGAATTTCTGAACTAGCGCAAAGTGAAGCGGCAGCCTACATCGCTTCAGAATTCGGCGAAAACTATTTAAGGAAAGCCAAACAGAAGGAAAAGAAATCCATAAATTCCCAGAATGCTCATGAAGCCATTCGTCCGACCAGTACACTTAGGCATCCAAAAGCTCTAAAAGAGATCCTTCCACGAGATCAATACCGTTTATACAAATTGATTTGGGAACGCTTTGTAGCTAGCCAAATGGCAGAGGCAGTAATGGATACTATGACAGTTGATTTACAAAATGGGAGCGTTAATTTTCGATCAACTGGTTCAACACTCAAATTTCCAGGCT
Source organism: Rossellomorea marisflavi (assembly GCA_003667865.1). Taxonomy (GTDB): domain Bacteria; phylum Bacillota; class Bacilli; order Bacillales; family Bacillaceae_B; genus Rossellomorea; species Rossellomorea marisflavi_C. The sequence goes on from CP033051.1 coordinate 169,276, forward strand.
TCATGAAACTCTATGTGGAAGGATCCGATGACAAAATCGATGAAAAAGAGACTATCCTTCCCGACCTTAATGAAGGTGATGAAGTGCAGAATAAGACACTGAACCCCAAGCAGCATTTCACTCAGCCACCGCCTAGATATACGGAAGCAAGGCTTGTCAGGACATTGGAAGAACTGGGAATCGGCCGTCCATCCACCTATGCTCCCACCTTGGATACAATCCAAAAGCGTGGATATGTCTCGCTTGATAATAAGCGTTTTATTCCAACTGAGATTGGCGAGATCGTTCATAAGGTAATGGAGGAATTCTTCCCTGAAATTATTGACGTGGATTTCACAGCACGTTTGGAAAAAGGACTGGATCATATTGAAGAAGGAACAATGGAGTGGATAACTCTTATTGATACCTTTTACAAAGAGTTCCACACTTACTTGGAAACAGCCGAACAGGAAATGGAAAAAATCGAAATTAAAGATGAACCCACCGGTGAAGATTGTGAGAAGTGCGGCAGCCAATTGGTGTTCAAGATGGGACGTTTCGGAAAATTTATTGCTTGCAGCAATTTTCCCGATTGCAGGAACACGAAACCGATTATTAAGGAAATTGGTGTCACTTGTCCCGAATGTAGCGAAGGATCAATTGTTGAAAGAAAAAGTAAAAAAAAGAGATTGTTTTATGGCTGCAGCAGGTATCCAGAATGTGAATTTCTCTCTTGGGATAAGCCTCTTCCAAGAAAATGTCCTAAATGTGAAAAATACCTTGTAGAAAAGAAAGTTAAAAAAGGATTACAAGTTCAATGTATATCCTGTGATTATAATGAAGAAAAACAAACTTAATGGATTTATGTGAAGTAATATTAAAGGAGATTACCAATGACAGATAATAAAAAAGAATTGAATAAAAGAATACTTTTATTTGTACTGATCTCGGGTTGCTTTCTATCAGTTTTGAATCAAACATTGTTAAATGTAGCATTAAGTAATTTGATGGATGTATTTGATGTGACAGCCGCAACCGCTCAATGGCTTTCAACGGGCTATTTACTTGTAAATGGGGTGTTAATTCCTACAACTGCTTATTTAATGAAGCGTTTTACGACAAGACAATTATTTATCACTTCCATGTTATTTTTATTATTCGGTACCATAGTTTGTGCAGTGGCTTCTAATTTTCCCATCTTATTAATTGGAAGAATGATTCAAGCCGTTGGAGCAGGGATTATTATCCCTCTTATGATGAGTGTGATTATGTTTATTTTCCCTGCTGAAAAAAGAGGTAGCGCAATGGGCTTAATAGGTTTTGCTATGATATTTGCCCCTGCTATTGCACCAACCTTGGCCGGTTTTATTATTGATTATGTATCATGGCGATGGTTATTTATTGGTTTAATACCTCCTGTATTCGTCGTAATTTTATTAGCATTTAAGTTTTTAGTGAATGTATCCGAAACAGCAAAATCGAAACTAGATTTCGTCAGTGTGATTTTATCAACCATTGGATTCGGCTTAATATTATATGGTTTCAGTAGTGCTGGTAATAAAGGTTGGGATGCCCCAATTGTTATTTGTTCATTATTTATAGGTCTGTTGTTTACGGTTTTCTTCTGTATTCGTCAAATAAAATCTACGGATCCAGTATTAAATTTATCAGTATTCAAGTTCAAGATATTTACTTTAACATCCATATTAAATGTGTTAGTAACAATCATAATGTATGCAGACTTAATCTTATTACCTATTTACCTCCAAACGGGTAGAGGTTTTACAGCATTTGAAGCCGGTCTTTTATTATTGCCGGGTGCTGTCATAAATGCCATCTTATCTCCAGTCACTGGTAAATTGTATGACAAAATTGGTGCAAAGCCATTATTTATTATTGGGCTTCTTTTTATGATACCATCAATGTGGGCTGTAACGGATTTAACAGCTTCTACGTCATTCATGTATTTAATGATACGTACCATCATATTACGTATTGGTTTAAGTTTTATTACAATGCCGCTTAATACATCTGCTTTGAACGCATTACCTAAACAGTTAGCATCACATGGCTCAGCTGTTGTTAATACTGTACGTCAACTTGCAGGAGCAATCGGAACTGCAGTAGTAGTAACTATCTATACAGCACAAGTTACGAACCATACATCAAATATCATAAAAGAAAACCCAACAGCTTCTACACAACAAATAGAAAGTCTTTCATCTATATTAGGTTCAGGTGATGCTTATTTCTTTATGATGGCACTATCAGTTGCTGCACTTCTGTTAACCTTGTTTATGCCAAAGAGAAATACTGTAATAGAAGAAGAAGCAACTAAATCAGTCTAGGTCAAATTGGGGATATTCATAAAATAACTAATAAAACAAGCCTTACATCTGCGGTAATGAGGCTTGTTTTGTCTTTATAGCGAACTGTATTTCCCTTTGAATTATTAGGTTGAACTATTTCCAAAGCCTTTTTCACTATATTGGACCTTATAAACTAAAGATGCTGATATCTTGACAACTCCTACACTACTACTTCGTGAATTTCAGGGAAAATCTTCACAATATGAAATATTTTCTTACTAAAATCATAATAGTAGACAATGAAATATTGTCTATTTCCTCCATAATCATGGTAATAGCTGTTGCGCAGTAATCGTCTACTATACTATATGTAATAGTCAAATCTGCTTGCACTATTTTGCACTGATAATTTCATTTCTACACAATCTTTTTGCCTACCAAGCTCTTTCATGAACCCGTTATAGCCCTGATTGTTGTTACATATGTGTTCCTTGTATTTATATTTTGAGGTCTAGTAAATTTAAAAATAAAAAGAGATCCAATCTCAAAAATCTGATCTCTTTTTATTTTCTCGTAATTGGTCTTCTTATCTTAAATTTAACACCCTTACATAATATTTTCACTTTATAATTTCTTGAAGAACAGTGACACGTTCTAACCGCTCTCTGTTCACTTCAAATCCAATCCCATGACCATTATGTCGTTTAATTTTACCATTTACAACATGTACTTCGGGTTCTATGATGTCTTCCTTCCAATATCGAGAGGAAGAAGATAGATCACCCGGTATTGAAAATCCGTCAAGAGTTGCTAGGGAGATGTTATGAGCACGTGAAACACCAAACTCAATCATCCCACCACACCATACTTGAATATTATGTTTTTGACATAGCTTATACATTTCTAATGCATGTGCATATCCACCGACTCTACCAAGCTTAATATTTAATACATTCAAGCTTTCAAGGTGGATGGCATTTTTTAAATCCTGAACGGTGACAATGCTTTCATCAAGACAAATCGGTGTATTGACTTGTTTTTGAATGAGGCTATGCTCTACAATATCATCTACCGCTAGTGGCTGTTCAATCATTAAAAGATTAAATTTATCTAGCTTTTGTAATTCACCTACATCTCCTAGGTTATATGCAGAGTTAGCATCTGCCATAATGGATAAATGCGGATACTTATTTCTTAATGCTTGAAGAAATTCGATATCATTTTGTGGAGAAATTTTAATTTTAATTCGTTTATAGCCTTCCTCCACTAACTTCGCTGTTTGAGCTAGCATTTCATGAACTGAGCTTGTACCGACGACAGCACCAGCAAGTACTTCTTCTCTATCACCACCAATAAGTTTCCACAAAGGCATTCTCTCATGCTTTGCAAAGGCATCCCATATGGCCATTTCAAGTGATGCTTTTGCCATCATGTTTCGACGTATGGGCTCGAACCATTTTGAAACTATGGAAGGATGCTCTATTTCCTTATTTTGAATGATAGGAATCAAGATCTCTTTTAGCATATGCAGACACGTTTTGACCGTTTCTTCTGTATACCAGGGTGTTGTAAATGCAACTGCTTCACCGAACCCGCTTACTCCATCTGAACTAATTGCTTCAACAATTATGGCTTCACGTTCTTTAACGGTTTCTAAATGGGTTTTAAAGGGCGTTTTCAAAGGCATTGTTATGACAGAGAGCCTAACCTTCTCAATTTTCATATACTTTGAAATTCCTTTCCCGCCAGCTCTTTCAGCTTCCTTCTTAGTACTTTTTGTGAAGCATTACGTGGGAGTTCATCTATTCTCACAAATACTTTTGGTACCTTGTAGCTTGCAAGTCTTTGTTTACAAAATTCACTTAGTTCTATGTCATTACAGTCTTCATCCTCCACGATAAAAGCACACGGAACCTCACCCCATTTTGTGGAAGGAACGCCAACAACGGCTACTTCTCGAATACGAGGATGAGATAGGAGGACTCCCTCTAACTCTGCTGGGTAAATATTTTCTCCACCAGAGATAATGAGATCCGAGCGCCGATCCAGAACATAAAGAAAACCTTCATCATCTAAATATCCTATGTCGCCCGTATGAAACCAGCCATTAGAAAAGCTTTTTTCATTCGCTTCATCACGATTTAGATATCCAATTGTTACATTCGGGCCTTTAACGAGAATTTCTCCTTCTCGGTTACCTGATTGTGAGGAGTGAGCACTTGTTTGAATCATGACTTCACATGGAAATAAAGGCTTACCAGCTGAGCCTAGCTTTGTCAGACTATGCTCTGGTGACAATGTCACAATTTGAGATGATGTTTCAGTCATTCCATAGGTTTGTACAACCGGAATGTTACGTGATTTACACTTCTCTAAAAGTGGTTTTGGTGCTGGCCCACCACCTAGTAACATACAACGAAACCTAGGATGATAATGACCTTCATCTAGATCAACAAGTAAACGCTGCAGCATACTGCTCACAACAGAAATAATGGTCGTACTACCTGCTTGAAGCTCTTGATTAATTTGTTTTTCGTCAAAATGTTCATGCAAACTGACACCAATGCCATATATGACACTCCGCATGAGAATTGAATAGCCACTTATATGAAACAAAGGGACTGCACATAACCACCGATCATAATCAGATAATCCCATATTTAAAGCAGATCCGATAGCACTCCACCAATGGTTTCCATAGGTTTGTTGGACGCCTTTTGGATTTCCTGTTGTTCCTGAGGTGTACATAATCGAGCATACATCATCAAGAGTGAATGTATCTTCTACCGTTATCTCACTGAATGCTAAGGAGTGTAGTTCGGAAATGGAGTGAGTCTTTAACACCGAGCATTCTTGTTCAATGGATGTTACTTTTTCTCTAAAAGAATCATGAAAAATGAGGTGTTGAATATTGGCATCATCAATTTGAAAGGACAGCTCGGAAACACTTAACCGATTATTCAGCAGGACGGTTGTTACCCCTACTTGTTGTAGTGCATGGATGATCATTACACTACTTGGGTCATTTTTCACTAAGACTCCTATTTGCTCCCCTTTTACAATTGACAATGTTTGAATTTTCCCCGCATACTGTTGAACATTGTCCCATAGCTGTTTAAAGGTCCATTTTTGATTTTGAAATGTTAAGGCCAATCGATCAGGTGTGAGATACACCCTTTGCTTTAACCAGTTCGGAATCGTTGAGTTTTTCATCGTTATACCTACTTTTACCGTGTTATTTATATTTATAAATATTAAAAATTCTCTATTATGTATAGTGTAACTTATCTGAATCGAAAGATGTTAGTAAGATATTAGGACATGCAGATTCTATTTCTATTTTATGAATGAGACCCACAAACTATTGAATTCCAAAGTGAATTTATGCATGAGCTGAACCTCTCTATAGCAACGAGCAATATAAAAAGCCTGAAGGATACAAAGATCCTCCAAGCTCTTAAAAAGCATTAAGGGAAACGTGGGAATTGACCGAAGTCTGGTTTACGCTTCTCTTTGAAGGCATCGCGTCCTTCTTTTGCTTCTTCTGTTGTATAGTATAGTAACGTTGCGTCACCAGCTAGCTGTTGTAATCCTGCTAGACCATCTGTATCCGCATTAAATGCAGCTTTTAAGAATCGAAGTGCTGTTGGACTCTTTTCTAGCATTTCTGATGCCCATTGCACTGTTTCTGCTTCAAGTTGGTCATATGGTACAACCGTATTTACTAGACCCATTTCAAGTGCTTCTTGAGCATTGTACTGACGGCATAAGTACCAAATTTCTTTTGCTTTCTTATGTCCGACAATACGTGCTAAATATCCAGCACCGTAACCTGCGTCAAAGCTTCCAACTTTAGGACCTGTTTGTCCAAATATTGCATTATCTGCAGCAATCGTAATATCACATACAACATGAAGTACGTGTCCACCACCAATTGCGTATCCAGCTACCATTGCAATAACTGGTTTCGGAATGACACGGATTAAACGCTGAAGGTCTAATACGTTCAAACGAGGAATCTCATCTTCTCCTACATATCCACCATGTCCACGTACACGTTGGTCTCCACCAGAACAGAATGCTTTTTCTCCTGCACCTGTTAAAATGATTACTCCAACCTTAGAATCGTCACGAGCATATGCAAATGCATCGATAAGCTCCATTACTGTTTTCGGTCGGAATGCATTACGAACTTCCGGACGGTTAATCGTAATTTTGGCAATTCCATTATACGTTTCGTATAAGATGTCTTCATAGTTTCTTTCTGAAACCCATTCAAAAGCCATTAAAAACCCCTCCTTATGTAATCAATAAAAACTCTCTTATTATTTTACCAAATTTTCGCGGTTCTTCCACATGATTTGCATGCCCCGCTGAATCTATTGTTTTTATAACAAGATTCTGATTTAATTCTTTCATAGAATCTGCTATTTGACAAAATTTTATGTCCTTTCCTCCAACAATCATCATGAAAGGAAACGAGATATCTCCAATCCGATGCCACCATGAAGGTTGACTTCCTGTCCCCATCCCCCTAAGGCTATTACTTAAGCCAGTCGGATTTTGAGAAAGGCGTTGTTGACGAATGGCTCGTCTTTTTTCAAGAGGCAACTTCTTCTGAGTTGAGAATAAGGATATATTCTCCCAATAGTTAATAAATGCTTCTACTCCATTTTTCTCAATAGAATCTGCAAGTTTCGAATCAGCTTCTCTTCTCTCTTTACGTTTCTCTTCATTAGCAAGTCCAGGTGTACTACTTTCTAAGATCAGCCTATGAATAAGCTCAGGGTATAGGAGAGCAAAGGTAAGACCCAGTCTCCCCCCCATCGAATACCCTATAATGGAGACCTTACTTATGTTTAGTTGATCCAAAATGTTCTTGATATCATCCGCTACCTGTTCAATCATATACCGTTCATAACGTTCAGGACTTTCTGTCTTCCCATGTCCGATAATATCAATCAATATACACTGATAATGCTCTGTTAATTGCTGTGTAATCTCTTCCCAAGTAGAAGTATCACCGGTAAAACCATGCAGAAATAACAGTGGCTCACCCTTACCTAAAACCTCAACATGATAGTGAACATCATTTGCTAAAATCCTCATCATTTGTCACCTACAGTTGCTTCTTTATTTCCTGGGAAACAAAGTTCCACATCTTTCGATGGGTTTCAGTGTTAACAGCACGATTTGTTTTCACTTCAATGATAGAAAGACCTTGTTTTTCATTATTAGCTTGTATACATTGCGACAAATCTCTTATATTGTCAATAAGCTCATAATGCCCTTTGTATAGTGCGGCAATATGTGAGAAGTCTAAATCAGTTGGCGTACCAAATAATTTCTCAAAGTACTCCTCTTCACTTGATTGTGGTAAATAAGAGAAAATACCACCACCATTATTATTTAACACAATAATGGTTATGTTTAGATCATAGCTTTTTGCAGCAAGCAAGCCGTTAAGGTCATGGAAAAAAGCTAAATCTCCAATAAGTAAGTATGTACGCTGATATACAGTGCTAACTCCAAGCGCACTAGAAACAACTCCATCAATCCCATTAGCTCCTCTATTCGCTAGTACCTTTAGAGATTTATCGGTTTTGGACAAGAAGGTATCAACATCACGAATCGGCATACTGTTGCTTACAAACAATGTTGCATCGGTTGGGATCACATCAAGTAGTGTTTTTACAACTTTACCTTCTTCCCATTCGATATTGTCATAAAATGCATCAATCGATGTCTTGCTATTATCATTATATTGTCGCCAAGTGCTTGTCCACTGTTTCTCTCTTTTGATGCTTGGTAGAATAGAACGGCTAAATTCCTGATCACTTGTATAGACCATATGATTCACTCTTCCGGTCGGGTCTTGCCACTCTTCCCCTGGCTCAATGACAACATAATCTACTTCATTCGAAGAAATAAACGTTGTTAATGCCTTTGATACAGGCATAGCTCCAAAACGAATAACAAGATCTGGTTGTAAAACCGGCCTCAACTCTGGAATCCGTAAGAACGCATCATATTCGTCAATAATAAGATCCTTTGCATGTTCGCCGCAACGGAATTGTGACAAAGGATCCGCTAGAATTGGGAATCCCCATTGATCGGCAAAATGTAAGAGATACGGAATATCACGTTCTGAGATATTCGGACCACATACAATAATTCCTTTTTCCTTTAATGTTAATAGGCCTATTAACTCGTCTTTTGCATTGGGAGAAAGTGTCCTACCATCTCCTAACAGGACGTTTTTCGTTCCTTTTTTTGTTTCATTAGGTGATATCTTGTTTGGTACCAATGGTTCACGGAACGGAAAATTAAAATGAACAGGTCCAGATGGAGCTTTTAGTGCTGTAGCATATCCACGAGCAGCCGCTCCCTTCGTATAGTGAAGGAGTGCTTCGCTAGAATCTGGTACTGCCATGTCGATAGATAACTTCACATGCTTCCCATACATATCTACTTGATGAATGGCTTGAGGTGCTCCCACCTCGCGTAATTCATGAGGACGATCTGCTGTTAGCACAATAAGAGGAACTCTCGCATAACGCGCCTCAACAATGGCAGGATAATAATTTGCAGCCGCTGTCCCAGATGTGCACAATAAAACAGCAGGCTTTTTTTTCGCTTTTGCAATTCCTAATGCAAAAAATCCTGCTGATCGTTCATCAACATTGATATAAAGATTAAGGGAAGGATATTGTGCGAAAACAAGCGCCATAGGAGTCGAACGTGACCCCGGACTAATCACAACATCCTCCACACCATTTTGTAATAATGTTTCGATAAAGGTTTGAACATATTTTGTTAGAACATCATTATGATTGTGTGGCATTTGTTCTGCCTCCTATAGCACGAAGCATTGGTCTGAACTTTATTTGTGTTTCTGTATATTCGCTTTCCGGATTTGAGTCTGCAACAATTCCGCAGCCAGCATATAAATACATATGCTTTTGCGTTAAAAGACCTGAGCGAATGGCTACTGCAAATTCACCATTACCAAACGAATCAAACCAACCGATTGGAGCCGCATATAAACCCCGGTCCATTTCCTCAATCTCACGAATCTTTCTTACCGCTTTTTGTTGAGGAACCCCTCCTAGTGCTGGAGTAGGGTGAAGGTTCTCGACGATACTTAATAATGAAGTGTGAACAGATGCAATCCCTGTAACTGGTGTGTACAAGTGTTGAATGTCACGAACCTTTAGCAGCTGGGGTTGACCTGGCATTTCAATGGTTTCACAATAAGGCTCAAGTGCCTCTTTAATACTATCAACAACGAGTCGGTGCTCGTGTAGGTTTTTGGAGTCATGAAGTAGCTCCTGCCCTAATTGCTCATCTTCCTTAGGTGAGCTGCCTCTTCCTATAGAACCCGCCAAACACGTTGAAAGAATCATTTCTCCTGCCTTTTTAACAAGTCTCTCTGGTGATGCACCGATAAAACAACTATTCATTAGTTCCATTGAGAACAGATAGCTATTCGGTTGCTGCTCAGAAAGATTTTTGAGTAAAGGATCCGAAGAGACTTCTTCCTTAAATTCTACCTTAAGTGAACGGGCTAACACGACTTTTTCCATTAATCCAGCCTGCAAATCTTCAACAACATGCTGTACTGACTGTTTCCATTCTTCTGGCCTAATTTCTTCAAGATCGACAATTTGAGGCTCATCAGAATGGTGGTCTGAATGTAGCTGATTTAGGATAATGTCTCTTTGTTTGATTAAATTTTCAAGTGCTTCTCCCTCATCCTTAGGCGTACATATGACATTCATCGTTACATATGTTTTGTCATTAACATGTGTTACCATTAGTGAAGGAAGTTGAAATGTAGCATGTGAAAAATGACTCCATTCTTCTTTACGTTTCTTTAATGGGTCAAAGGAAAAGCCACCAAATAGAAGAGGGCCTGTTCCCATTACCTGTTGAACTCCTGAGATCTCTGCATCCGCAATTAAGCGCTTCCACTTCTGTTCAACTGATAAAAAGCGACCTGATACTTCTTCATTGCGAATATGGAAAGCAGTTCCTAATCCGACTATGGTATGAGTATGATCACGGTCTTTCCAAAAGAAACGTTCCCCCTGAAACAATTCATAACCAGCATGATAGAAGGCTACTGGGTTAATATAATCTACTTCAAGAACTGAGCTATATATAATTGGCTTCTCAAGCTTTTTTGCTTTACTTTTTGCTTGCTCAAAAGCTCGATCACTATTTGTTTTTTGAATCGTGACCAAAACGATCCCTCCAAAACTACGTCACGTACAATTAAGACTTATTTTAAGATACACTTGTCAACAATGTGTGTCAACAATCAGGATAAAGAGTCTTATCTTTATCCCTCATTACTTCCTTTATGAAACGATCTTCTCTTTCTTTCCTTATTATATATCATACCTTCTTTTCAATCCTTCAGAAACATTTATGCTCTATAGGAAGATACTCCCTTAGTTGTTTGGAAAAAAACATTGACACTTAAGTACCCTTTACCTAAACTTTAATAGGAATTGTTTTGTTTCTGATTATAAGGGAGAGAATAATATGGAAATAAACTCAGCAAACAACATACATGCGGACAAAGGGTGGCAAGTATGGTGGAAGCTTACACGTCCTCATACGTTAACTGCAGCTTTTGTTCCCGTTTTTCTTGGTACAGTATTAGCACTTCACTTTACAAGCCTACACCTATTTTTATTCCTTGCTATGCTATTTGCTTGTCTTCTTATACAAGCAGCTACAAATATGTTTAACGAGTATTATGATTATGTTAGAGGTTTGGATACAGAAAAGTCCATTGGAATTGGTGGCGCCATCGTTAGAAATGGTGTTAAACCCAAAACCGTTATCCAATTAGCCTTCTTACTTTATTTTATTTCGTTATTACTTGGTATTTATATTTGTGTAAATTCAACCTGGTGGATTGCAGTTATAGGAATAGTATGTATGGCGGCTGGTTATTTTTATACTGGTGGTCCAGTTCCAATCGCGTACACTCCGTTCGGGGAAATTGTTGCAGGCCTATTTATGGGGAATATTATTATTCTGATTTCATTTTACATTCAAACAGGCTTTATTAATCTTGTAAGTATTCTTATTTCCATTCCGATTTCCATCCTAGTTGGCGCTATTCTATTAGCAAACAATATCCGTGACTTAGATGGAGACAAAGAACACGGACGTAAGACGATTGCAATCTTAATTGGCAGAAGAAACGCTATCCGTTTATTAGCTACAATGTTTCTAGTGTCATACCTATTACTGGTTATATTTGTGATCACTGGCCAAGCATCACCATGGATTCTAATTGCTTTTATAAGCATTCCAAAAGCAGTTAAAGCAACAAAAGGCTTCATTGGTAAAACACAACCACTAGAAATGATGCCAGCCATGCAAGCAACAGCACAAACTAATACGATATTTGGTTTCTTAGTATCGATTGGATTATTAGTTTCTACACTGTTTTAACATTTTTAAAGGTGATTGGAATTTCATCCAATCACCTTTTTTGCTTTGGAGTTGAGCTCTGATTAGGCACTGACATACATGCACTTTGTTTCTGTTTCCGTTACCATTCTCCGAGCCAGGAAAGTAGAGATTCTAGACTTATGGTAGAACATTGGTTTATATAGATCTAGCGGACATCTGTTCCGTTATTACAGCTGATATGCCCTATTTTGAAGTCTAAGAGGACATTTGTTCCGTTATTTTGGTGATTTTCACCTAATGTGATGATTTTTTAGTACAATAACGGAATAAATGTCCGCAAACGCCTAGAATTGTCGTTGAATCACTAAAATAAGAGCTTTAATGTCCGCTTCGCTTGAGAAAAAGTCATATTTTCTCACTTTATCAATTGGCCATCTCTATTAAAAAAGCTGTTTTCGTATACTTTGTTGCTTTTTTTAACTTGGTTTTGCAAGTAACTTGGTTGTTCCATTGCGCTCCAGACACTTGCTTTCCACGGGGAGGAAGTCGAGCCTCCAGGGTAGACGGTTCCGTTCCAGTGGGTACGGAACCCGGGTCTCGACCTTTCCTCTATTCCCGTAGGAGTCAAGTGTCTTCCGCTCCATTTCACTATAAAATAATAAGCATTCATAAACAACAATCTTTGCGAAAACATCCATTAAAAAAGCATCATTCTTCAACAGAAACAGCCTCACCACTTATCTTCCATATCTCCCTAGCATACTCACGAATCGTCCGATCACTACTAAAATGTCCAGAATTTGCAATATTCCTCAAGCTCATTTTCAACCATTTTAATCGATCCTCATAACAACGACCAGCCTCTGACTGAACTTTTACATAAGAATCAAAATCACGAAGTACAAAATACTGATCATTCTCAGTAAGCAAAGAATCGAAAATTGGTTCAAAGTGTGACGTTGCATCCGCAAAAGTTCCATCCACTAATTGATTCAAAATCTGATGGATTCGTTTATCATGGTGATAATACTCCATCACATCATATCCGCCTTCACGCTGATACCTCATGACTTCTTCAGCTGTTAAACCAAAGGTAAATATATTTTGATGTCCTACTTGTTCAAGAATTTCAACATTGGCACCATCAAGTGTCCCTAACGTAATGGCACCATTCATCATAAATTTCATATTTCCGGTACCAGAGGCTTCTTTACTAGCTGTAGAAATTTGTTCAGATAAATCGGCAGCAGGAAATACTTCTTCGGCAATAGAGACTCTATAGTTTTCTAAAAATACTACCTTTATCCGGTCACGAACCTTAGGATCACGATGCACCATGTCGGCTACGGAATGGATCAGTTTTATCACTTTTTTTGCAAAGAAATAACCAGGTGACGCCTTTGCACCGAAAATAAACGTCCTTGGTGGGATATCGAAGCTAGCGTCCTCTTTTAAGCGATTATACAAATATAAAATATGAAGAACATTAAGCAGCTGACGTTTATAGGCATGTAACCTTTTGACTTGTATATCAAATATTGAATGAGGATCTACCTTAATCCCGTTTTGCTGTTGAATCCTCTTTGCTAATCGGATTTTATTTTGTAGCTTTACTTCATCCAATTCCATAAGGAATCCATGATCATCGATATGAGCTTCTAATTTTTTTAGTTGCTCGAGATCACGCACCCACCCTTCTCCTATCGATGAGGTAATGAAGCTTGATAGGTTGGGGTTCGATTGTAACAACCACCGTCTATGAGTAACACCGTTTGTTTTATTATTAAATTTTTCTGGATAAAATCCATAAAAATCCTTCATCTCTCGATTCTTAAGAATTTCGGTATGAAGCTGTGCTACTCCATTTACACTAAAACTCCCTGCAATAGCTAAATGCGCCATTTTCACTTGACCATGAGCAATAATGGCCATTCTCTCGATTCGCTCCCAATCATGTGGATATTTGTTCCAAAGCTCACGACAATAACGTTCGTTGATTTCCTCCACAATCATATAAATTCTTGGAAGGAGTGGCTTAAAAATACGAATCGGCCATTTTTCAAGTGCTTCTGATAATGTCGTATGATTTGTATAAGCAAATGTATGAACTGTAATCTCCCAGGCTTGCTCCCAATCCAAGCTGTGCTCATCAAGTAGAATTCTCATCAGTTCAGGAATTGCTACGACAGGGTGTGTATCATTAATGTGTATAGAAACATTCTCATGAAGCTTGGTAATATCCCGATGACGGTTCAAGTAAGAGCGAACAATGGAGTGAATACTTGCTGAAACAAGAAAATATTGTTGCTTTAATCGGAGTATTTTACCATCATCATGTGTATCATCAGGATATAGAAACTCTGAAATAGCTTCTGCCTCTCTTTTATAATGTAGGTCTGTACCACTCTTATATGGTGTTGCCTCTGCACTCCATAAACGTAATGTATTTACTGTATTTGTATTATAGCCGACAACCGGTATATCATAAGGAACAGCCATTACAGTTTCGGTATTTACATGACGAAATAGTAGCTTTCCCTCTTCCTCGAAAGATTCAACTTTCCCCCAGAATGGTACCTCTACTGCAAGATCAGGCTTTCGAACCTCCCAAACATGACCATGTCGCAGCCACTGCTCTGGAAGTTCTACTTGAAACCCATTGACGATCTTTTGTTCAAATAGTCCATGCTTATATCGTATTCCATAACCATGACCAGCAAAATCTAAAGAGGCAAGAGAATCTAAGAAGCATGCCGCTAATCTCCCTAAACCACCATTCCCTAATGCTGCATCATTCTCCATTTCCTCCATATCAGTTAAATCAATTCCGAGATCATCTAAACCTTCAGAAACAGTATCAAGGATTCCTAAATTTAAGAGATTTTGATGAAGGAGTCGTCCTAGTAAAAATTCAATAGATAAATAATAAACCTGTTTGTTATGATTCAAACGATATTGTTCATTTGTTTGAATCCAGTTCATACTAACATACTCACGAATCATGCTACCTAATGTGAAGAATTGATCCTGTGTCGTTGACTCTGGAAATGTTTTTCCATACATCATTTCTAATCGTTTAAGAAATTCTTCTTTGAATTCATTTTTATCAGAAAACATGGCTTTCACTCCTCGAAGCAAGTTCAGCATATAGCTGGTTATACTGAAACGCTGACTGAGCCCAACTGAAATCCATTTCCATAGCTTGCTTCACAATTTGATTCCACGTATTCTGCTCTGAATGATATAGATGTATTGCTCTCCGAATGGTATACAGCATGTCATGCGCATTAAAGTTATGAAACGAAAATCCATTCCCGGTTCCAGTCATTTCATTATACGAATGAACCGTGTCATTTAATCCACCTGTTTCTCGTACGATTGGAAGAGTACCATACCGCATCGCAATCATCTGACCTAATCCACACGGTTCAAATTGAGATGGCATTATAAAAAGGTCTGAACCTGCATATATCTCCTTTGCTAATGCCTCATCAAACCCAATAATGGCACGAACCTTATCGGGATATTTTCCTCCTTCATGACGAAAAAATTGCTCAAATTCCCAATCACCTGTACCAAGCAATATAAATTGAACATCCTCCTGCAGCATTTCGTGAAACACTCGTGTCACCAGATCTAGCCCTTTTTGCTTTGTAAGCCTAGAGATTAATGAGATGATTGGTTTCTTTTCATCTTCAACTAGCCCTAATCGTCTTTGTAGCTCTTTTTTAATCATAGCTTTGCCGGAAAGATTGTTAGCACTGAAAGAGTGATGATTCGAATCACGAGCTGCATTATACTGATCCTCATCTATTCCGTTAAGAATTCCAACCAGCTCGTTTTCTCTACTTTTAAGGATTCCATCCATCTGCTCACCATAGTAAGGAGTAAGGATCTCATTTCGATAGGTAGGACTAACTGTAGTAAGAGAATCTGCTGAAATGAGGCCAGCCTTCATGAAATTAATATTCCCATAGAACTCTAGTCGCTCTGGTGTAAAGTAATGCTCCGGAATTTCTAGAAGCTCTGTCATAACCGATTTAGGGAAAATGCCTTGAAACTTTAAGTTATGTATTGTAAATACGGTACGAATAAAGTGGTAGCCTGGCCGTTTCTGATACTCTGTCCGTAATAGAAATGGCACCATTGCTGTATGCCAGTCATGGCAGTGTAAAACATTAGGATAAAACGAAATATGATTCATGCTTTCAAGAACAGCTTTCGTAAAAAAGGAAAACCGCTCCCCATCATCAAAATACCCATAATATCCTTCACGATTAAAATAGTATTCATTGTCAACAAAATAATATGTTATGCCTTCATGGTCTAATTGTTCAATCCCACAATATTGTTGTCTCCAGCCCACTGAAACAGTAAATTCACATATTTTACTCATCTGTTTTTTGAAATGATCTGGTATTGCTTGATACTTTGGTAAAATAATTCGTATATCCGTCCCTAGCCTTTTTAATTCACTTGGAAGAGAGCCTGCAACATCAGCAAGCCCTCCTGTTTTTGAAAAAGGTACACATTCTGAGACGATAAATAATACTTTCACGAGTTCATCAGCGCTCCTTGAATCATTCCTTTACGAATGACAATCGGTTTTTTTGCATCACCAATTAGACGAACATTATCTTCTATCTTTACATCTTTATCTAATATGACATGCTCTAATATACAATTTTGCCCAATTTGACTTTTTTGCATAATAATACTATTTTCAATCTTGGAATTTTTTCCAACCTTTACAGCTCTTGATAGGATACTACGATGGACTGTCCCTTCAACACAACACCCATTCGCAATCATACTATTCGTTACATTGGAGTCACTTGTGTATTTTGTCGGAGGCTCATCCTTTACCTTCGTATATATGGGAGCATTTTTTAAAAATAGGGAGTTCCAGCACTGTGAAGTCAGCATTTCCATACTTGTTTCATAATATCCTTGAATACACTCAATAGAGCTTACATAGCCCTCAAGCTCATAGCCGCATACCTTATGTGAATGATGTAGGTCCTCAACAACATCTCTCATGCATGTATATCCTGTTTCAAATCGATTCGTAATGAAATCAATCAGTAGATCTGTCTTAAGCAAATACATTTCTAGTGCTTTTCCTTGATGGCGGACCTCTGTAATATCACTACCAATCTTAATATGTCGTTCAAGTATAGGCTTAAAGTTAATATTACTAATGGTGTTACACGTTGCTAATACTGCATACTCTTGATTGCTTCTATAAAAATAATCAATATGATGAGCAAAATGGTTAAAGGATCCCACTTCATCCTGAGCCGCTTCTAATGCTGGTGCTGGAAAAAAGAACAAACCGTCTCGCTTACGATTTAAGTCCCAATTCTTACCAGACCCTAAATGATCCATTAGGGAGCGGTATTGATACTTTGGAAATATGGCTACAGAATGAATACCCGAATTGACCATACTCGATAAGACAAAATCAATCAGTCTGTATCGTCCCCCAATAGGAACTGCAGCTAATGAACGATGTACCAATAAATCCTCTAATGATTCAAAATAACTTGTAGCATCAATAATTCCAAGCATCGTCGGTTTCATGGTCAAGCCTCCTTAGGAATTTACATAGGCGAGCCTTTTGGAATCCCAAACTGGTCGCCTATGACTTTTTATATTAAAAACCTCTCTCTGTTCTAAAAAATTATGCTTCCTCAAGTAATGACTCCAAAAATGCCTCTGTAACTAAAATAACCTCATCTTTACCTTCCTCAGGCATAATACAGACACCATCTGGAATGACGACATGTTCTGGCACTATCGCTTTATCAATAAAGACATTCTCACCAATCAGCGCATCAGGCATAATGACGGAACGACTAACATGTGCTCCTTTTTTAACTGTTGCTCCTTGAAAAAGGACGGATTGCTTTACTGTTCCTTTAATCATGCATCCTTCATTGATCAAAGAATTCTCAACTAGGGCTTCTTCCGAAATATAATGAGGCGGTTCATTTGGATTAACCGAATATATCTTCCAAGTTTGATCATATAAATCAAGCTCGCAGGCATCATCAAGTAGGTCCATATTTGCTTCCCATAAGCTTTTTACAGTTCCTACATCCTTCCAATACCCTTTAAATGGGTAGGCCATCAATTTCTTCTTTTCATCTAACAAAAGAGGGATAACATCTTTTCCAAAATCATGACTCGACTCAGGATTTCGATCGTCCATTTCTAAATATTCCTTTAGTAGTGACCAATTAAATATATAAATTCCCATTGAGGCTAAATTATTCTTTGGAAACGCTGGCTTTTCTTCAAACTCCACAATTTTCATGGTTTCATCTGTATTCATAATACCGAAACGATTCGCTTCATCCCAATTCACTTCAATGACTGAGATGGTTGCATCTGACTTCTTTTCAATATGAAAATCTAGCATTCTACTATAATCCATCTTGTATATATGATCACCAGATAATATTAAGACATACTCAGGATCGTATTGATCAATATAATTTACATTTTGATAAATCGCACTTGCTGTCCCAGTATACCAGCGTACTTCTGATGCCTCTGTATATGGAGGAAGCACTGTAACGCCTCCATTTTTCCGATCCAAGTCCCATGCGCTACCAATTCCTATATACGTATTTAATACAAGTGGTTGATACTGAGTGAGAACACCCACTGTTTCAATCCCAGAATTTGTGCAATTGCTTAAAGTGAAGTCAATAATTCGATATTTCCCACCAAAAGGGACAGCTGGTTTTGCTAGACTTTTTGTTAATGAACTTAGTCTACTTCCCTTTCCTCCTGCTAATAGCATCGCTACACAATTCTCTTTCGCCATCAACCGTTTCCTCCTCTAAAGCTATTGGACTTAAGAATACTGCTGCATATGGTGGAATGGTCATTTCCACAAAACATGGTTTTCCATGAAAAACCTCATGATGTACATATAGACGATGTTGATTGATTTGATTAGAACCGCCAAATCGTTCCTCATCACTATTCCATATCTCTTCATACCCTTGAGCTATTGGTACGCCAATTTTATATTGGTGATACACCTTTGGACTAAAATTACATATGACGATTAAATAGTCACAAGGATTTTTTGCTTTTCGGATAAAAGAAAAAATTTGTTGCTCACTATTATTTACATCAATCCATTCAAAGCCATCTGAGCGATGGTCAAGCTCATACAAAGATTGAGTATTTTTATATAAATGCAACAATTCTCTACTATATGCATGAAATTTTTTATGCATGTCATACTCTAGTAAATGCCAATCAAGCTCCTCTAAGTCCTTCCATTCTGAAAATGGTGCTAATTCACTACCCATAAATAGAAGTTTTTTCCCAGGATGTGCAACCATATACGAGAGTAATAGGCGATATTGCGCAAACTTTTGCCAGTAATCCCCTGGCATTTTATCTAATAAAGATTTCTTTCCATGTACCACTTCATCATGAGAAAACGGTAAAACATAATTCTCTGAAAAAGCATATAGAAGTGAAAAGGTTAATAAGGAGTGGGCATCTCCCCTCTGGTCAGGAGTTGTTTTCATATAATGTAAAACATCATTCATCCATCCCATATTCCATTTATAATTAAAACCAAGACCTCCATACTGAACTGGGGCTGTAACTTGTGGCCAATCAGTAGAATCCTCAGCAATCATCAGTGTCTTAGGTTCATATTCAAAAACAGATTGATTTAGACACTTAAGAAATTCTATTGCTCCATGATTTGCTGAAAGCTGCTCCTGGTTTGCCCAATAGATCATATTGGCAACAGCATCAATACGAAAACCATCAATATGATAGTATTCCATCCAAAAACGAGCATTCGATAGGAGAAAACTACGAACCTCTCCTCTTCCTAAGTCAAAATTTGCAGTTCCCCAAGTATAATTCTCCCGATCTAATTCACTTGGATACTCGTATTGATAGGACCCATCAAAACGATAAAGCCCATGAGAATCTTTACAAAAATGACCCGGCACCCAATCGAGTATGACACCAAGGTTATATTGATGACATAGGTTTACAAAATACATAAAATCTTGGGGCGTTCCATAGCGACTCGTAGGTGCATAATAACCAGTACTCTGATAGCCCCAGGATCGGTCAAATGGATGCTCTGTAATAGGTAGAATCTCAATATGTGTATATCCTAGCTCTTGAACGTAAGGAATCACTTTATGAGCAAGTTCACGATAACTGTATAAATGACCATCTTTCTTTTTCCATGTCCCCAGATGAAGCTCGTAAATAAAGAGCGGCTGATCATAAATAGATGCATTCGCCCTTTCTCTCAACCAGCGTTCATCGGACCAATTAAAACCACCAATGTCATAAATAAGTCCAGCAGTATTCGGGCGTACTTCAGTATAGCGTGTGTATGGATCTGTTTTTAAAAGTACTTCTCCCTGCTGTGATGTTATTTCGTACTTATACATATGCCCTTCTAAATTCAGAGGCACGTTCAATGTCCATAATCCTTGTGCATTTGTTCTAGACATAGACCAGCCATTTCCGTTCCAATTATTAAAAGAACCTACTACCTGTATACATTTGGCATTTGGTGCCCATACACAAAATTCTGTGTAGTCAGCATGATTGTCTTTTCTGATATGGCTTCCCATAAATTGATAGGCTTGCGTATGTGTACCTTCATGAAACAAATGAATATCTAAATCTGAGATCGTTTTTATCATTTTGTCACCTACAGTCTCTTTGTCCTTATAAGATTTCTTGTTAGACTATAGATTTCCTTTATAAACTAATCGCACTATTACGACAGCATTTTTAAGATGTACCAGGGATTCAAGAAGGTTGGTGATGATTCAGTGAGGAGATTATCAAATTGTAAGAGGTCCTGTTGAAGTATGTAGAAAGATTTCACTTTAGTGTAGTAGAGAGGAGTAATAGAAAAGCAAAAAAAGAAGATCATCAAATTGATGATCTTCTTTAAGAAATGACCCATACGGGATTCGAACCCGTGTTACCGCCGTGAAAGGGCGGTGTCTTAACCGCTTGACCAATGGGCCAATATGGCGGAGAAGGAGGGATTTGAACCCTCGCGCCGGTTGCCCGACCTACACCCTTAGCAGGGGCGCCTCTTCAGCCACTTGAGTACTTCCCCATATATGGCTCCGCAGGCAGGACTCGAACCTGCGACCGATCGGTTAACAGCCGATAGCTCTACCACTGAGCTACTGCGGAATAAAAATCATGGTGGGCCTAAGTGGACTCGAACCACCGACCTCACGCTTATCAGGCGTGCGCTCTAACCAGCTGAGCTATAGGCCCATGGAGCGGGTGATGGGAATCGAACCCACGACATCAGCTTGGAAGGCTGAGGTTTTACCATTAAACTACACCCGCAATTTTTTATGGGGCGACTGATGGGAATCGAACCCACGAATGTCGGAACCACAATCCGATGCGTTAACCACTTCGCCACAATCGCCATAAATCTATATTTTTAAATGTAAATGGTGGCTCAGGACGGAATCGAACCGCCGACACATGGATTTTCAGTCCATTGCTCTACCAACTGAGCTACTGAGCCATACTTTAACTGTGAATTTTACGAATCTAATGCTTTGTGCATCCTTTAATTAAATGAAACAATGGCGGTCCGGACGGGACTCGAACCCGCGACCTCCTGCGTGACAGGCAGGCATTCTAACCAACTGAACTACCGGACCAGGGATTTTTAACGAAGTTAAAATATCCTTCCTTTAATAAATTACTTATATAAAAGTTAGATTTAACTACGCATTTCCAAGCAAGCTTGGAAGAAATAATAAGGAAAAATATTTTTCAGCTTAGCTGAAAAAATTTTGGTTGCGGGGGCAGGATTTGAACCTACGACCTTCGGGTTATGAGCCCGACGAGCTACCAGACTGCTCCACCCCGCGATAATGGGAATGTTTCACAAAAGAAATATGGCGGAGGAAGAGGGATTCGAACCCCCGCGGGCTTTAACACCCCTGTCGGTTTTCAAGACCGATCCCTTCAGCCGGACTTGGGTATTCCTCCGTATTTAGATAAAGTGGTGGACCTTGTAGGACTCGAACCTACGACCGGACGGTTATGAGCCGTCTGCTCTAACCAACTGAGCTAAAGGTCCTCAATTGGTAGCGGCGGAGGGGATCGAACCCCCGACCTCACGGGTATGAACCGTACGCTCTAGCCAGCTGAGCTACACCGCCAAAATATTGAATTTCTCCGTTGCTCTATGCTCTCGAGTTTCGGAAGTTTTTTTTACTCCGCTGTGCTTCGTAAAAAAACTAAGTGGAGCCTAGCGGGATCGAACCGCTGACCTCCTGCGTGCAAAGCAGGCGCTCTCCCAGCTGAGCTAAGGCCCCGTAAAAAATGATGGTCGGGAAGACAGGATTCGAACCTGCGACCCCTTGGTCCCAAACCAAGTGCTCTACCAAGCTGAGCTACTTCCCGTTTATATGGCGCGCCCGAGAGGAGTCGAACCCCTAACCTTTTGATCCGTAGTCAAACGCTCTATCCAATTGAGCTACGGGCGCATTTTTTCTACCAAAGGTAGAAATATCATTGGTGCCGAGGACCGGAATCGAACCGGTACGGTAGTCACCTACCGCAGGATTTTAAGTCCTGTGCGTCTGCCAGTTCCGCCACCCCGGCACATTGTCTCTGGAGCGGAAGACGGGATTCGAACCCGCGACCCCCACCTTGGCAAGGTGGTGTTCTACCACTGAACTACTTCCGCATGATAATGTGCTAATATATATGATTTAAATAACTTCTTTTCACTTATAAAGAGTTATTATGGTAGGTTATTTTCACTTCATGAAAAAACCTTGGTGCGGGTGAAGGGAGTCGAACCCCCACGCCTCGCGGCGCCAGATCCTAAGTCTGGTGCGTCTGCCAATTCCGCCACACCCGCAAACATTATAAAAATGGTGAGCCATGAAGGATTCGAACCTTCGACCCTCTGATTAAAAGTCAGATGCTCTACCAACTGAGCTAATGGCTCTTGCTAACTAATACAAATCTTATTGAAAAGTATTTATAAGAAGTGGTGCCGGCGAGAGGACTTGAACCCCCAACCTACTGATTACAAGTCAGTTGCTCTACCAGTTGAGCTACACCGGCATGGTGAATGGAGGATGACGGGATCGAACCGCCGACCCCCTGCTTGTAAGGCAGGTGCTCTCCCAGCTGAGCTAATCCTCCGTATTAAAAGCCTGGCGACGTCTTACTCTCACAAGGGGACAGCCCCTAACTACCATCAGCGCTGAAGAGCTTAACTTCCGTGTTCGGCATGGGAACGGGTGTGACCTCTTCGCCATCATCACCAGACATTTTTCATTGTCCTTTTTTTTGAGGACAAGTTCTATTATATCGAGTTTATAATATTTTTCAAGTCTTTTTTGAAAAAATTATTCTCTCAAAACTAGATAAAGTGAAAGTCAGAAAGTTGAGTATCGGTATTACATATGACTCTTTGGTTAAGTCCTCGATCGATTA
>CP033051.1:197500-1087500 GCA_003667865.1 Rossellomorea marisflavi
TATTTAAATGTAGAATATAGGGAGGAACTAAATCATGCTCATACATGCAGCACTTATTATTTCATTTATTATGGCTATTTATTTATTTGCTTATTCATTTGTACAAGCCATTAAAATAAGCGAAAGTGAACATAAAGTACGAGGTGGTACATTTATATTCGCCGTCATCATGGCATTTGTATTCTCTAGCTTTACTTATCTTTTTATTTAAAAACTTTGTTTATATATATATCCTTACCTAACTTCAAGAAATATTTTTCTAACAACCAGTTGAAATAAAAAGGTTTCAAGAATGTACTTCTCATTCTTGAAACCTTATATAGGAACTACTCCCCTTAAACAGGGTCTAAAAGTTTTTCTTGAATTCCTCTCTTCTTTCTTCTCTCTTCTATTAAGTATAAAATTAACCCGAAAAATATAATTGATCCTCCTAATAGCTGAGACCAATATAATGTTTCTTTAAAGATGATATATGCCAACAAGGTTGCTCCTATTGGTTCAAATAGTATTGCCATTGAAATTGTATTGGTACTTAACCACTTTAAAGACCAATTAATAAGAGAATGCCCTAATAAAGTAGGAACTATGGCAAGTAAGATAAAAAATGTCCATTCTTCTGCTGGATACGGAACTAATGCATCCCCTTTAATGAAAACATAAGCTAATAAAGTAATAGTACTCATGCAGTAAACAACATAGGTATACGTAATAGAGCTCACTCGTCTTCTCAAACTCTGCCCCACTAATAAATATGCCGTCACGAGCACACAAGCAATAAGTGCAAGTATATCTCCCCATAAAGCCGTGCCACTTATTTTAAAATCTCCCCAGCTAATAATAATGCTTCCTAAGATTGCAAGTGCACCTGCAAATATCGTCTTGTTTGATATCTTTTCTTTAAAAAAGAGATAGCTGCCTAAAAAAGAAAATAAGGGCTGGAGGGTAACAAGTACAGTAGAGCTTGCAATGGATGTGTAATTTAATGACTCAAACCAAAGAATAAAGTGAAACGCCAAAAAGATACCAGCAATTATCGAATACATCCAATCCTTTTTATTGATTTTTTTAAACTCTCCTGTTTTACTAACCAAGACAAATGGAGTCATCAATAAAATAGTAAAAAGCAACCTATAAAACGCAATAACTCCTGAAGGTGCGCTCGTGGCTTTTACTAGAATAGCTGAGGTAGAAATAGACAACACTGCAATAACTAGGATAAAATAGGGATTCTTCATGTTCTGTCTCATAATAAATTTCCTCATAATAAAGTAGTCTTAAATAAAAGGTAGGAATAAAATTCCGACTGACAATCTTAGCTAAAAAAAGATATTATAGAAGTAACGCAACTTAGAGGGGGTTATACAGGTGAACCAATGGCTAGAACGAATGGATCAGTGGAAACGTTCAAACCAACTCTTATATGTACAATATACTTTAATTAAGAAGGGCCCACAAAAGTTTTTTGGACGTTTAATTCAAATAAATGACGATCAGCTTCTTTTTTATATAGATGATACGAAATCCGTAATGAATTTAAATATTAATCAAATTGATCAAATTGAACCGCATGAATGAAAGAAAAGCTCTGGACAGGATTACAACCTGTCTAGAGCTTTTCTAATTATTGATCTTCTATAGTAAGCAACTCCATTTAATCAATTCAATTAGACATATTCGTTTTTAAGGTTGAATCAATCAATATAACTCTCCTTCAAACAGCTTTAAAAAATGGTTTACCGTTTTCTGCTGTTCTTCCACCGCTGCTTTCGGTGCATATGACCATCCCATACCTGAAATAAATTCTCTATACTGCTCTTGAAAATGAGCTTGCTGGTTTGCCATTTTAAAATGAGCCTCTCTAACTGGCTTTACTTTCATTCTTAATGCAGACAAATAATTATTTTTTGACATAGATGTAGCCGTAGTTTCTGCTTCAATTGCAATCGCTTGATCATCCAAACTTCCAAATGTGCTTTGACATGCAACAAACGGTTGTTGAAGCTGAGAAAGACTCGGAACTGGAATAAAGCTTTGCTGAGTTGGTTCAATAAAAGACAACATTACTTTCACATGTGATTGCATAGCTGCTAATTGTTTACCAACTATATTTTTTAAATAAGGATGTTTTACAGTGCAGTAATATACTTTTAGTTTCCTTATAGCACCTAAGTGTGTTGTCAGGTGTTCTGCCATGAGGCTATGATCAATTGATTTGAGAATCATCTAACCCCTCCCTACATACAAATCTATAGAATCACAATATGCATGTAGGCTTTGATTGGGGATAAATGTCTATAATAAATATCTAATTTCGTGACAAATGTTCCTAATGTATGGAAGAAAAAACATCGTCCAAAGAATGTAATCCCTTCTTTTCATCACCGTCATCCGTTTGAATTGTCCATTCTTTTTTATTAACTTCTAAATTTCCATTTTCCCTTTTTTCATAGGGTAAATGAACATGGTACACTTTTCCATCTTTACGGATCGTATACCCCATAAAGTACAGCTGTTCAGGACCCTCCTCCTCATAGACCCCTATATCCTCTAAATCATATTGATCCATTACAGTTTCAAACGTATTGGTATAGTACGTTCGTAATTCATCTCTAGTCATCTTATTACTCCCTTCATATTTATCTTCTATATCTTTCCACGCAAAAGAATCTCTAACCCAGTTTTGTTGAAACATTTCTTACTAGGTAAGTGCCCGATTTGATAAAAGCTAGAAATAAGCAAAAAACTAGATAATTCACACAAGCTACTACAATTTAAAGGATAAATCCATGATTACCCACAGCACTTGTCCCGTCACATTTGATTTACTTACATAGGATGATAGAGAATCGTTTTTTTACTAGAAAAGAATGCACTAATAGAAAGGAGTGTCTCCATGAGTTTGAATGCATTATTCGATTTAACCGGAAAGACAGTAGTTGTAACGGGAGGTGGTAGAGGATTAGGAAAGCAAATGGCTTTAGGTTTAGCCGAAGCTGGAGCAAACATTGTCATATGTTCAAGAAATCTCGAAGCATGTCAAAAGGCTTGTCAGGAGATTGAACACTATGGTGTAAAATCCTTGGCATTAGCTTGCGATATTACAAAACAGGAAGATATTGAACGAGTTATAGAGATCACTCTAAAAACGTTTGAAACGATCGATATATTAATAAACAATAGCGGGACTTCTTGGGTAGCTCCAGCACTAGATGTCCCTGGTGATAAATGGGACAAGGTTATGGAAGT
Organism: Rossellomorea marisflavi; assembly: GCA_003667865.1. Classification (GTDB taxonomy): domain Bacteria; phylum Bacillota; class Bacilli; order Bacillales; family Bacillaceae_B; genus Rossellomorea; species Rossellomorea marisflavi_C. Next base: position 200,747 of record CP033051.1, read on the forward strand.
CAATGTAAAAGGAATGTTTCTATTTTCACAAGCAGTAGCGAAAGTAATGGTTAACCAAAACTTCGGGAAAATCATCAACATTTCATCCATTTTAGGGCTAGGCGGAACACCTTCTGCATTTTTAGATGCACTACCTTATAACACAAGTAAGGGAGCTGTTATCTCATTCACAAAAGACCTCGCAGTTAAGCTAGCACATAAAAATATTCAAGTGAATGCCATTGCCCCAGGCTTATTTCCCACAAAGATGACAAAAGTATTGGAAAAAGAAGCGCAAAAAATCGTGAGCCATATTCCTCTAGGACGCTTTGGAAATGAAGAGGATTTAAAAGGGACTGCACTATTTTTATCCTCAAAAGCCTCTGACTACATTACTGGGCATGTTCTTGTGGTAGATGGCGGTATAAGCTCTTCAATTATATAAAGTTCAACGTGTTACCTTCTAGGGTTAAGCGTTTTATTTTAACTAGTAGTGTAATAACCAAGTAGCTCAATATGAAAAAAGAATGAAATGGTTTAGAAAAAAAGGAGGTTTTTTTATGACAAACCAAAAAGATGATATCTATGCAACTCTTAAAAAATTGGGTTCTCAGCTTGAAGAACTCGCTAATGAGAAATTGAAACAGGAGCTTGATAGGGAGGAATTCGTATTACTAGGTAAGTTAGGAAGTCAAGTGATGTCACGTTTTCTAAAGCAAGCAAATGAAGTACAAGACTTACTATCTACGCATTTTAATTACCCAACAAAAGATGATTTAGCACGTGTAGCGAAGCTTGTCCTTCAATCCGAAGAAAAGATAGATTGCCTGGAAGAGAGAGTAAATAAATTACTAAAATTTATTAAAAAAGCAGAGTCTTCACCTGATCAAAATCAGGAGGAGACAAATGAGGCTTCAGTTCAAGATCCTAAGAGAGCAGAAACTAACGAAACTACGTCGCCAAAGCAAAGAAATAGAAGTGAGAGACTAAAGCTGTTTCTAGAGCTAACTGAGGCAATGAACAAGAATTCTTTTCTTAGCAAAAATCGGAGGAAAGAATCATGATAACACCTTCCTTTAACCGGGAAAAGGATTATCAGCGATGGAAGGGCTTTTTTAAAACAGTACTGCAAGATGAACCAATTCTCCCAACAACTTCACGTACTGCAGTCTGGAAATTAAATAAGTGTACTTTGTGGCACTATCCTGCTAAAGAGAAGAAATATGGAATTCCAATCTTTATTGTCTATTCCTTAATAAATCAGCCTTATATTTTGGATTTGGGTCCAGGCAATAGCATGATTGAATTTTTAACGTCATTTGGATTTGATGTTTATTTACTAGACTTTGGAGTACCTGGTTATGAGGACAAAGATCTTCGACTTGACGACTATATTTCCTATATCCAAAAAGGGGTACAACGATCACTTGACCACTCAGATAGTAAAACCATTACGCTAATAGGCTTTTGCATGGGTGGTACGCTTGCAACAATCTATGCAGCAGTCGCAGATGAACCAATAGAAAACCTTGTGTTAATTGTCACTCCAATAGATTTTACCGCTATAAAACTTTATAGAAACTGGTTTAAAGCTCTAAAGGCTGGTGGAATCAATGTATCATCCTTGATTCAACAAACCGGTTTAATCCCAGCACGTTATGTAGAAGTAGGAATGCGACTCATAACATCCCCACTATATTTTAGTCCCTATTTTTCTCTATTAAATAAAGCTTATGATGAAAGTTATGCGCAAAACTGGTTTCGATTTAATAAATGGTCAAAGGATCATATTCCTTTGCCAGGAGCAACTGCCTATCAGTTACTTCAAGAATTCGGAATGAAGAATAGCCTGATAAACAACAAACTAACAATTAATGGCAAGCTTGCAGCATTATCAAATATTAAAGCGAATCTATTAGCAATCTGTAATGAAAATGATCGCATGGTACCTGCAGAGACTTGTGAACCGCTTATGAGCCATGTTTCAAGTGATGATAAATATTTCCACTTAACAAAAGGTGGCCATGCGACAACATCTGGTGAACTTCCAAAGCAGCTAGCAAAGTGGTTACCTCATCGTTCAAATCCCCTAATATAAGGGGATTTCTTACGTATCAAAAATAAAAAAGAGAGTGGAGGGTTATTGTGTATTACCTTTTTGATGATAAGAAATGCTTTTGTAATCTATTCACTTCCGAATACTTTGGTCTAGGATTCATCGTATTTCGAAACTTCCTTGAAGAACAATAAAAGAAGAGGGACGGACCTCAAATTGAGGTCCGTCCCTCTTCCTAATTACAGCATCCCCACTTCTGCTTCTGATAGTTTGTAGATTATGATTTCACAGTTTAGTAACTTAAATAGTAAAAAGAACACCATTCACAAGAGTGAACAGTGTCCTTTAATTTATTGATTTATTGCTTTAATTGCTTTGCCATAAATACGATTTCATCAGCAAGTGTTGTTAGGCGTTTTACCATCTCAGGATCTTGAATGTGGTTTTCAGCATCAAAATCACTTGTGTGTAAAAAGACATTGCTTGAAGGTATGTACGCTTTAAAGTAATTAAGAATAGGCTTTAGTTGGTATTCCAATACAAGCGAATGTCTTTCAGAGCCACCATTCATTACGATACCGACAACTTTGTTTTTAAATGTGTTTGGTGACAAAGAATCGAAGAGGTTTTTTAATGTACCTGGAATTGATGCTTGGAACACAGGACTGCCAATAACATAAGCATCTGCCTCCATTATTTTGTGAATCAATGTTTGTGTGTCTTCATTATAGTCAGAGGATGGTCGACCATCTACAAACTCTAGCTTATAGTCCTTTAAATCAATAAGCTCTACATCAATCTCTGGATTATGCTTCTTTATGACTTCTAATAATTGTGTAAGAGAAGCAGATGTTTTGCTCCCTAGAATTGTTCCTGAAACTGCTACTAACTTCATCAAACCACTCCTAATTGACTGCTATTTCTAAGTTATGATTATATTGTAAACCCTTTTTCATCTGAAAACCACTTTGCCACCTCAGACACACTTCGTCTTTTCCCCTCTGGTGGTGTTCGTGTAGGGACACCAATATATAAAAACCCTAACACTTTTCCTTTTTCTGATAATCCAAACAGATTATTCATAATGGGATCATAGCATGGCTTTCCTGTTCTCCAAAATCCACCCAATCCTAAAGCATGTGTTGCAAGTAGCATATTTTGAATGGAAGCATAGACAGCCCCGTATTCTTCTTGTTCAATCACTCGCGGCTGGTCAGATGGCTCTACAGCAGCAACTATAATTACGGGGGCACGAAATGGCTTCTCTGCAATCTTTTCCAGCTTTTTCTGATTTGTTTCAGTTGAAGGATCCTCCATATCCTTTTTAGCTATTTCTACAAGCGCTTGACCTAAGGGTTTTCTCCCGTTCTCTGTTAAAACAAAATAGCGCCATGGCTCTGTTCTAAAGTGACTTGGGGCCCATGTTCCTGCCTCTAGAATTTTCTCTATTTTCTCTTGTGATACTGCTTCATCCGACACAAGTCCAATACTTCTTCTACATTGTATTGCTTCAAACACTTCCATTTTACCCCTCCTAATGAAATTGGAGCTTCTTTATACCCTATGAAGACTAATAGCCTTTCATGGCAATTTTTTGCCTTACTCCTTTAACATCTATTTTATGGAAGGTTCTACTCATTTTTCCAGTATTGTGCTCTCGTTGTCGAGAGAGGAACAGAACCATTTGAACAGATAGCCTTCAGTGAATGAATGCCCTTTAAGGAAATAATGTTCGCTTAAGGGCTGCATGCTGTTTACAGCAAACATTTTCTAAATCTAAGGGTGCTTCATTTGATCCGGGATTTCTACTATTTGACGTCAGGGCACACCAGTAGGCAAATGTGCATAGAATAAATCCAACCTGAGAGTTGCTCTCAGAAAGGAGGAAATCAATTTGGAATTAACTTTGGCACATTGGATCTATTTGTTTGTCACACTATCTGTAATTATTACGATGATTTTCAGAAAGGGCGTTGTGCTACCAACTTTACTTGGTACATTCCTTGTTGCCTGGGTATACAACGGTAGTCTTGTAAGTGGATTTTCTTCTGTCTTTAACGCAAACTTAACTGCTGCAAAAGAGTTGTTTAGTATATTCTTAATTATTACGTTTATGGTTGCTTTGCTTCATTCCTTAAAGGATATAGGTGCAGATAGACAAATGATTGCACCGATTCAAAAGGTCATGACGAACGGACATATTGCGTATTTCTCACTCGTTGTGGTCACATATGTTATTTCACTATTTTTCTGGCCAACACCTGCAGTACCACTAATATGTGCTCTACTTGTACCTGCAGCTGTAAGGGCAGGCTTACCTGTAATGGCAGGTGCCATGGCGGTAGCTCTTGCGGGTCAAGGGATGGCTCTTTCTTCAGACTATGTTATGCAGATAGCGCCAGGCTTAAGTGCGACATCTGCCGGAATTGATCAGTCTGTTGTTGCAGACAAAGCATTCGTGTTATCCCTTATTTCAGGGGGCGTTGCCATTTTAATTGGCTATTTTAGCTATCGAAAGCATATGCGCAAGCCAAATGATCCACTAATTGAGGAAGATTTAGCTGTATTACAAGGGGCAAAATCTAAGGACTCTAATCCTGAACCGACTCCTAATGAAGGAATAAAGGGTAGAATTTTTGCCATACTTGTTCCCTTATCCATGTTAGCCGTTATGGTCTATATGGTATTTACAAAAGTAAGTGGAGGAAGAATGGGTGGATTTGAAGGTGGCGATGGCGCAGCCTTTATTGGAGGAGTTGCTGTACTTTTATTAAGCTTTGCCACCCTGACAAAAGGTAAAAGTATGGCCTTAGATAAAATTAGTGAGCATATTACAGAAGGATTTGTATTTGCCTTTAAAGCAATGGGACCTGTTATTCCAATTGCGGGCTTCTTCTTTCTTGGTAGTGGTGACTTTTCCGCTAGCATTCTATCATTAGGAGACGCAGAAGCTCCGGCCTTCCTATTCGACCTTGTACAGTCCGGACAGAATGTCATCCCTCAAAATATGGTCTTTACAGCATTCGGAATCCTTATTATTGGAATCATTACCGGCCTTGATGGTTCAGGATTTTCTGGATTACCATTAACAGGAGCATTGTCTGGTGCACTCTCTTCCGGTTCAGTAGATCCTGCAACATTAGCGGCTATTGGGCAAATGGGCTCGATCTGGACTGGTGGAGGAACCCTCATCGCTTGGTCATCACTAGTCGCAGTTGCCGGTTTATGTGGGGTACCTGTCATGGATCTCGTGCGGAAAAACTTCTTCCCAGTGATGATCGGATTATTTGTCTCAACCATTGCCGCATTACTCATTTGGTAACACACTTTTCTAACAACTGTAACCATAGGAGCCTCAGCTTCTTTGGTTGCAGTTTTTTATTCCCCCCTAATACCTCTAGACCCTCATCGCTCCGACTACAGACCGAATGAAAACCGTTCTATCGCATGTTCATTCAAAACGCTCCTCTCTCTACAATAAAGATAGAGAGGAGGGATACGAACATGAATACAATCATTCGGTATATATTTGGTAAAAGAACCAGCCAAGACCTTGAGCAAATTAAAGAAGGGATATTAGATCAACGTGCTAAATACTATAACTCTTTGTATTAATAATGTTAAAAAGTGTGCTCATATCACAACCTAATTTTCAGGTCAGGTAACGAGCACACTACTTTACTATTCATCCTTCATCTGAATTCCGTTTAAAAATGTATCAACAATATAGGTTAATGATACATCTAAGTCTAACGGAAGCCCAAAGCCTCCCTTTTGTTCTAAAGACGAAAATCCATGCAACAAACTGCGAAATCCTCTTACTGCATGAAGCGCTTCTTCTTCTTGGAGTCCAAAACCATTTATTACACGAACAACAATGTTAAGAATGTCTGAAGCAGCTTTCTTTAGTTCCTCATTTTGTGGATCAGGCGAACGGAGTGTCGCCTCATATAAACCAGGATGAGAGCGAGCAAATTCCACATAGGCACTTGCTATTGCGTGAAGCGCCTCATCATTAGAACGCCCGACAGCTGCTCGCATTAGAGTATCCGCTAGCTGTTTCATTCCATAAATAGCTAAATGATTTCGTAAATCTGCTAATCCATTAACATGGTTGTAAATAGACGGAGAGCGAATTCCTATTTTCTTAGCAAGTCCAGCCAATGTAATCCCATCTAAACCTTCTTGATCTGCTAGTTCTGTAGCATGTTGTAAAAGTGTCTGTAAATCAAGTCCAACTCGAGGTGACATCGTTTAACTCCTTTATCAAATATTTCTCTCAGCTTCGCCAATTGCTTTTTCAATTATAACATTTGGATTATACATCATTTCCCCATGACCAACTGCTAGTATAGTAGGATGATAACCTTGTAGCTTACGAGCACTTTCCAATGCCTTCACTTTGTTCCATGTAGCCAATGCCGGAAATGGAAAAAATGGTCTCATTTGTCCTGCTACCGCCACTCCTCCCCTAGTTTGAAACGCATCCCCAGCAATGAGTGCATTCGTCCTAGTGTCAAGAAATGCCATTGAACCTGGTGTATGCCCAGGAGCTGCAATGGCTAGTAAAGACTCAACACGATCCCCATCTTCTAATAAAACATCCGCTCTTGTTATAAGTTTTTTCGGAACATCCCCTTTAATCGGAGTTTGCGGTTCGCTTGTAAGTAGTGAAGTATCCCCTTCCATTAACTTAGCGTCTCTTTTGGAAATATACACCTTTACGTTAGGGAGAGCTTCTTTCAGAGCATCAAGTGCTCCAACATGATCGCCATGGGCATGTGTAAGCACAATACGGGTAATCGGCTTCCCGATTCCTTCAGCAGCTTTTATAATTCCTTTAAAACTAAATGGCATGGCTGCATCAATTAGAGTTAAGTCATTCTCTTCTTCAATTAAGTAACAATTAACAGGAAACAGACGTGGCATAAATGTAATTTGGTGGACTGTTCCATTATTTATAATACGCATATGGTATCACTCCTTTAAAACTAATAACGTTAGTTTTATATTAACTAATGTTATTAGTTTTTACAATAGGCTTTATTGTGAAATTTTAAAAAGTACATTCGGATTTTTTTAGTGAAATATAAAGAAGCCTCTCTAAAGTTTCGTGAACTTATGAGAGACTTCTTTAATTTTTCACATAACTGTAGAACAAATCCTCACACTCTCTTAAGAGAGACCTACAGTAATTCCAATCTTTTCTTTTCAGATACAATATTACGCATTTAAAAACTTCACACAAACAGGTTCAGGAACACTTACATTAAATTGTAGTAAAGAAAGTCTTCCTGTATCTTGTTCTCTACTGAATAAAGTCATCGTGTTTGATTTCTGATTTGTAGCAACCAGAAATCTTCCAGTCGGATCCAAAACAAAATCACGTGGCCAATTGCCTTCTGTTGAAGTCCATTCAATAAAGGTTAATTCACCAGAATCTTGATTCACCTTGAATACTGCTATACTGTTATGTCCACGATTTCCAGCATACACATAATGTCCATCAGCTGAAATATGGATCGCACTTCCATCGTTTGTTTCCTTAAAATCCTCTGGAATCGTCGAAATTGTCTGCAGCTCTGTAAAGCTTCCGTTCTTATCATCATAACGAAGCACAATAACTTCAGAGCTTAACTCTGTCATAACATAAGCAAATTGTTCATTTGGATGAAACGTAATATGTCTTGGGCCACTTCCAGGTTTTGTAGTATAAACTTGAGTCTCACTTAGTTTCCCTTGCTCAACATGATACGTGATAACACGATCACTCCCCAAATCGACGGCAATAACATACTTTTCATCCGGTGTAAAACCAGCATAATGCATATGAGGTTTTTCTTGTCTTTCGTGTGGACCGGATCCTTCATGCTCTATTACAGAAGTTGCTGGCTTCAGTGTTCCATCTTCATTTGTTAAATAGGAGATAATTTGCTTTGTATGGTAATTCGCTGTGACAACATTACTTTTAGGATGATTGACACTTACATGGCATGGAGGTGAACCGGCAGAGGTTTGACTGTTTAGTTTTACGAGTTCACCTGTTTCAGCATTGACCGAAAACCCTGTAATACCACCATATTCTCCTTCTTTCGCTACAGCATATAAATATTTATTATCATCAGTAACGGTAACATATGTAGGGTTGCTCAATTCAGCAGCTAATTTCACATCGACAATCTCTTGTTTCTCTGTATCTAATGTAAATTGATAGACTCCTTTACTAGCTTCTTTTGTATATGTACCGACATATCCAAATACTTTTGTCATGGTAAAACCTCCTATAATTTTTCAATAAATGACACGTGAACATGCATGCTTTAGGTTAACTATTTTCTCATTATACTCTATTGTAGCATTCGAATTAAGCTACAAGCTTAGTGGTACGATTCACTCATGTTATCTTTAACTAGTTGGACATTTTACGATAAACGTTCCTATTTTTAGTCCACCTAAAAAATTTTGAATTTTAACAACAAGTATCTTACCCCTCATTGTATAAATGTAAATTATACGACTTATCTCTAATTTGAATTCAGTATAAAAAAACAGTCCGAAATTCGGACTGTGAATACTTTCTGTATACAAAAATTTAGATAAACCTATTAAGTCTAAGTCATGTAATGCATTTTAATGATTTAAATCATTTAATTTTGAAAATTGATAGCTATACACCTCTTGAAATGATCAGTGAGCATCCATAATTTACTCTAGTCTTTATTACCTTGGACACAAATCATTTTATGCCAATAATTTGTAAACCCTATAGATGATAAAGGCTTACTATACAAAAACCCTTGAACCTCATCGCATTCCCACTCATAAAGACATTGTAATTGTCCCGTCGTTTCTACTCCTTCTGCTGTCACCTTGATACCAAGATTTTTAGCTACGGATACTAAAGATTGGACTATAGCAACATGACTATTATTATAAGGCAGATCGCGAATAAAGGATTGATCAATCTTTATTCTATCTAATGCAAATTTGGATAAGTATGTTAAAGACGTATAGCCTGTGCCAAAGTCATCCATTGTTATTTGAAACCCAAGATCTTTTAATAGACTAATTTTTTCTCTCGTTAACTCTGTGTTTTCAATTGCTAGATTTTCTGTTATCTCTAAGTCAATTTTTTCTGGAGAAATTGAAAATTCTCCTAAGTTTTTCAGAAGTAATGGGATAAAATTATCAGCAATAAATTGCTTTGGTGAAATATTTATTGATAATTGAAAACTATCTGGAACTGGAAATTCTTTTTCCCATTCTTTAAATTGTCTAAATGCCTGATTAATGATCCAGTTTCCTAGTTGTATAATGATATCCGTTTCCTCTGCTAAAGGAATAAAGTCACCAGGGCTAACAAATCCTTTTTTCGGATGTTGCCAACGTATTAGTGCCTCTACCCCAATAATGTCTCCATCTTTAACGCTATGCTTAGGCTGGTAATATAGTTCAAACTGTTCTTCTTCAATAGCAATTTTTAATTCTTCGTACATTGTAATTTTAGCCAGCATCTCTTTTTCTAAAGCAGCTCTATATTCTGAGTAATTATTTCTACCTGCTTTTTTGGCCGCATACATAGCCATGTCTGCATGTTTAATTAATATATTATAATCTTCTCCATCTTTTGGAAAATAGGAAATACCCATACTTAATGTAATTTCTTTCTGCTGTCCTTCTATTTTAAATGGTTTTTTCATTTCTCTTTGAATGTCTTCTATTAATTCTTTTACTTCTGCTGAGTTCTTCATTTCGGTCAAGCAGATAAGAAACTCATCTCCACCCAGCCGGGCAATGAGACCTGAATTTTTCACTGTATTTTCTAACCTCATAGTAATGAGCTTTAACAATGTATCCCCAGCAGCATGACCAAGATGATCATTGATGTCTTTAAACAAATCTACATCCATCAAAATCGTCGCAAAAAATAAATCTTTGTTAATTTGATCTTCTACTTGTTTATAGATTCCTCTACGGTTTAATAGTCCAGTAAGCTCGTCATGATAAGCTAGGAAGTTCACCTTTTCTTGAACTTGATTTTTTTCAGTACATCCTGAGCTATCATATATATACCAGTGATGGAATCATCTACTTTTATTGGTGTTGCCGTTACATTGAGATTCACTAATTGATTAGATTTAGTCATGATAAATGTCTCAAGATTAGTACTAGTTCCTTTTAATATATCAGGAAGAAATGTTGATAATTTTTCTGTTTCTTCTTTGTATAACAAGTCTGTAATTTTTAACCGGCGAAGTTCATCAAAGCTGTAACCCGTTAATGACAGGGCAGATGGATTCACTTCCTTAAAGTTCCCTTCCAAATCTAATATGAAAATAGCATCTGGATTATATTGAAATAAAGATCGATATTGCTGTTCATTAATTTTTAATTTTATATTCTGATTCTCTACCATTTCATTTTGGTAAATCATCTGATTTTCAATGTAGTTAATCGTTATGATAAACAAAATAAGTAAACTAGTTATTGATATCATGGTCATAGAAAAATTCATCTGTTGAAAGAGACTTTCTATAAACATGTAAAGGGTTGAACCCAGGGAGATACTAAATATCGCAAAAAAGCCAGAACTCTTTGTATATGTGATATTTCTATTAATCATTAATCGATCGATATGAAGATGTTCAAAAATTCTCGCAATATTATATATTGAAGCAGTTAGAAGTACCACAGTATAAACAATATTTTCTGTAGTTAGATTAATGGAATTGCCATAAACTTCTTCTACCAGATATAAGATATAAAGTAAAATGAAGATTGCAACCACACCACTTAATATAAGATACGGCAGGATTCCCTTCTTTTTATTTGTATTAACTTTAGATGGCTTTATCGCAACTTTTCCAATAATACTCATAAGTTGAAAGCTAATAAAGCAAAATAAAAAAGTATATATACCGTTTGTGAAGGTAAGGGATAAACTTTCACTTGATAATTTAATGACTTCAATACTTAATAGACTTATGTATGGAATAATGGAAATAATAAACCCACAGAGTACAGCCAAAAACAATGAATACAATGCTTCATGCATTTTCTTTCCAGTACTTGTTGTTGTTACATACATATTTAAATTCAACAAAGAAACACAAATAATAGAACATATAACTAGGTATAAAACCATATTGAACATGGACTTTCCTCCTACTCTAGATGAGAAATACAATACTTTAGTCCTATGATGATTATATAGTGTAACTAGAGGAAGAAGAAAGTTTTTAGTGCTTGTAAATAATTCCCTAAAGTTATGCTTTTGTGTCTGCTTTTATTTATTTGCATAGTCAGATTGAGTTGATGTAAGTGGAAATACAGTGTATGAACAATGACTTGAGGTAAACCAAACGGACATTTATTCCCTTATTATCTGGTTTTGGGCATATGTGCAGGGCGCAGAGGACATTTATTCCCTTATTCAACTAAATCTTCGTCATTTTAGACGAAAAACACTTAAATAACGGAACGAATGTCCTTTTGACCATCAAAATAAGCCATTTCAGCTGATATAACGGAATAAATGTCCGCATCGTCCACCAACTGTACCCCGACCACACCAAAAAAGACACCTTCTCTTGCACGAAACAAGGAATAGATGTTATGCACAAAGAACCTGGATCGAACTTTGGGTAAGAAGTTCGAACATACAGTCTAGTGCTAGACCAAAAGGACATTTATTCCCTTATTATCTGGTTTTGGCTGTATTTGTAGGGCGTAGCGGACATTTATTCCCTTATTAACCTATATCTTCGTCATTCTAGATGAAAATCACTTAAATAACGGAACAAATGTCCTCTTCACATCCAAAATAAGCGATTTCAGCTGATATAACGGAATAAATGTCCGCTCCCGTCCACCTCCAGCAGCCGACCACACCAACAAAGACACCGATTTTCCGACAAGTATTAACTATATAGCTTATTATTGCATTTTTGCCACTCAACGATTACCATTAAATAGAAAAATAGTTTACCCCACTATTCATTTCCTCTTGAAAACTTCCCTATTACTCTTTTAATCTATCCCATCTTTTACTGCTTTAGTCGTTAAAATCATCACTTTTTATTACTAATCATTTTATAGAAAAGGATGTGCTTATCATAGACTCATTTCAACATGCCTATGACCATTGGCTCCAAAAAAATATATTGGAAGAGACAAATCATAGAAGACGCGAAATCTTGAAGAAAGGATTGGGACATGGAACCGTTGAATTCCTCCGTTTTATATGGTACCCCACTATCGGCAATTTTGATCATTTATATCCAGAATGGGAAGTTCGTGATTTCAATAACAGGTATCGTTACCTAGATCTAGCGTATATGCCTGAAGGTGCTAAAGGAGGAATTGAGATTCAAGGATATGGCCCCCATGCCAGAGACCTAGACGTCAGAAGGTTTAAGGATTTATGCTGGCGACATTCTTTGCTAGCTTTGGATGGATGGACTTTTTTACCAATCGCTTATTTGTCTATAAAAGACGAAACGAAACAGTGCCAACAACTTATTCTTGCTTTTATTGGTAAATTCCTTACAAGTGACACACCTTCCTCCTCTTTAAATTGGACAGAAACAGAAGTAGTCCGTTTTGCTAAACGAAAACTACGTCCAATAACCCCTCTTGATGTTGCAAATCACCTTAATGTAACTGACCGCCACGCTAGACGCATTTTACATAGGTTGGTTGATTCCCAGATTCTAAAAAAAGAAAGTGGAAACGAACGAGTAAGAACATATAGTCTGAAGTGAACTAAACGGACATTTATTCCCTTATTATCTCGTTTTCGGCAAATGTGTAGGGCGCAGCGGACATTTATTCCTTTATTCACCTAAATCATCATCACATTACACGAAAATCACTTAAATAACGGAACAGATGTCCTCTTCACACCCAAAACAAGCGATTTCAACTGATATAACGGAACAAATGTCCGCTCCCGTCCACCATCCACCCTGCAACCCGCACGAAACAGTGAAAAGTTGTCATGTACATAAAACCAGAGGGATCGAACTTTGACTGTAAGGCGTTTGAACATATAGTCTAGGGCTAAACTAAGCGGACATTTATTCCCTTATTATCTGGTTTTGGGCATATGTGCAGGGCGCAGCGGACATTTATTCCTTTATTCACCTAAATCATCATCCCATTAGACGAAAAACACTTAAATAACGGAACAGATGTCCTCTTCACACCCAAAACAAGCGATTTCAGCTGATATAACGGAACAAATGTCCGCTCCCGTCCACCATCCACCGCCTTCACCACGCCCGTCCCAGAACAAAAAAAGACACCTCCCCCCGGCACTACACAGAGAAAAGGCGTCATCTACTAATATGGAGCATACCGGGATCGAACCGGTGACCTTTTGGCTGCCAGCCAAACGCTCTCCCAGCTGAGCTAATGCCCCGTTGATGATAATATTTTAGTTCGAATTCAAACATTAGTCAATAATCAAAAAACTATATTTTTTCCTAAGTATCCTTGCTATAATTCTTATATTATACCAAATTCTAGAAAGTAGGTGCTCCAAGCATGAGAGAATTTCCTATTTTAGAAACGGAACGATTAACCCTTAGACAAATCACAGAACAGGATGCGGATTTCTTACTTAAGCATTTCGGCAATCGTGAAGTGGTAAAATTCTTCGGAATGCCCCCTATGACAGAACGCGACGAGGCTTTGAGTTTTATCGATAACTTCCAAAAAGGATTTGAGAACAACGGTGCGATGAGATGGGCAATCACACTAAAGGATTCTGGTGATATGATTGGAACTGCCGGATATCATAATAGCTTGAATCCTTATAAACGATGCGAGCTTGGCTATGACTTGAGCCCTTTTTATTGGAGACAAGGAATCATGACGGAGGCGCTCTCTCCAATCATTGATTATCTGTTCAACACACAAGACATGATTCGTATCGGTGCAACGATTGTGAACCATAATGGAGCTTCTTCACGAGTAGTAGAAAAGCTTGGGTTTAAACAAGAAGGTCTTCTTCGTGATTATATTATTCAAGAAGAAACAGTCTTTGATGCATTTATGTACAGCCTGTTACAAAAGGAATGGCAGGATTTGAAGTAAACTAGTTTGAGATTGAACGGAATAGGAGATAATGGTCAGTGCAGATGATAAGGAGCTGATTTTATGGTTCAGCATATGTTTCATCATTTTTTGCGCTGGCCTTTATTAATTCGAATACTATCCATTGCTGTTATTGTCATGCTGACCTTTGGTGTAGCGATTCATCTTGTAGAACCTGAATCCTATCCAACCCTTTTTGATGGGATTTGGTGGGCAATCATTACGACCTCAACCGTTGGGTACGGCGATTTTTATCCATCAACAGTAGAAGGTCGTTTAATTGCCATTACCCTCATTTTTTTAGGAGTCGGCTTTTTGACAACTTATTTTGTTACACTTGCAACCGCAACCGTGACGACCCAAAATGCGATTATTGAAGGAAAAGCTATATACAAAGGACACGATCATATTGTTATTATTGGCTGGAATGCACGGACAAAGGATGTTATTAATCAACTAAAAGTACTTGATGCTCAGCAAGAAGTGACACTAATTGATGAGACACTTGAAAAAAACCCGTACACAGACCATCGAATACATTTTATTAGAGGTAAAGCATTTCAGGACTCCATTTTAGAAAAAGCAAACGTATCAGGTGCACAAAAGATTTTAATTACCGCAGACCAAAATAAAAATGAATTGTATGCAGATATGAACTCCATTCTTACCTTGATTGCCGTAAAAGGCATAAATCCAAATATATACACAGTTGTTGAGATTTTAACGAGTGATCAAATTGCAAATGCGGAACGTGCAGGTGCTGATGAAGTCATTCAGACAAATAAACAATCTAGTTATGTTATGATGAACAGTCTTATTTCTCAAGGCATGTCCACAACGATACTCAAATTGTTAAATTATTTAAGAGGCAATCACCTTATGATGCTTCCGGTTACGGAATCTTGGGAGAATAAGACATTTGAGGAGTTAAGCTCTATTTTGCTAAAAGAGAAAATTATTTTACTCGGTGTAAAAACAGAAGGATCCACAACTGTGAATCCTCCGCTTCATACAAAAATTCAACTTCATGATCAATTGTTGGTTATTTCTAACTAGGTGTGATAACATCTTCAAGCTCTTTGACTAGCTCTTTACCGACAGCAACGTATTCTTCTGGGAAGCTCGCATCCGGATCCTGAGGCTCTGAGAACTGATTAATGGATCCGGAGAAGGTTCCTGTTTCAGCATGATCATCAAGACCAATCTGATATTTATGTGATAGTAAAAATGGTTTTCCTATCTCAACGGTACACCCTCTTGAATCCAATTGACCGTCTACTGCAACAAATGGTACTCGTAAAAATTGATATCCTACTTCGTCATCAATTTTATAATCAAAGTATCCGTGATCATAATCCCAATTTCCACCGATATCATATCCTAGTGGTTTTACTAGTTGCTCGAGCTTATATAAATCGAAATGCTGACCTTCAAGCTTTGATGAAAGTTCAATCATTCTCTTTTATCCCCCTTCTGGAATTTCGTGAATGACGAAAGATCTTCATTAAAAAGATTTTCTTACTTTATAGCATTTCCCTTTTTTTTTGATTTCATGAAAAAAAGCGAACCACTGAAATTCCTCAGAGGTTCGCTTTCTATATAATATTATTTTAATCGCTTTTCCAGTTCTGCTTTCTTCTCTTCAAATCCTGGCTTTCCTAGAAGAGCAAACATGTTTACTTTGTAAGCCTCTACTCCAGGTTGATCAAATGGATTAACACCTAGTAGGTATCCACTCATTGCACATGCTTTTTCGAAGAAGTACACAAGGTATCCAAATGTGTATGCATCCATTTTTGGAATCTCCACAATTAGGTTTGGCACTCCACCGTCTGTATGTGCTAGCAGTGTCCCTTCAAATGCTTTGTTGTTCACAAAGTCAACAGTTTTACCAGCTAGATAATTTAATCCGTCTAGGTCACTCGCTGCTTCTTCAAGCATTAACTCATGACGAGACTCTTGTACTTTAATAACTGTTTCAAAAAGATCACGGCGTCCCTCTTGAACATATTGCCCTAGAGAGTGTAGATCTGTTGAGAAGTTTGCTGATGAAGGATAGATTCCCTTTTGGTCCTTCCCTTCACTTTCACCAAATAGCTGCTTCCACCACTCAGAGAAATATTGTAAACCTGGCTCATAGTTAATGAGCATTTCAATCGTTTTCCCTTTATTATATAGGGCATTTCGAACAGCAGCATATTGATACGCAATATTCTCAGAAAGCTCGGATTTGCTTAAGTCCTCACGCGCTTGTGCTGCACCATTCATCATTTCCTCGATGTTGACACCACTAACAGCAATTGGTAATAAACCTACTGCAGTTAGTACAGAATATCGTCCACCTACATCATCAGGTACTACAAATGTTTCGTAGCCTTCATCAGTTGCCAATGTTTTTAGTGCACCCTTTGCCTTATCCGTTGTTGCAAAGATACGTTTTCGTGCCTCTTCTACACCATATTTCTCTTCAAGTAGTTTACGGAAAATACGGAAAGCAATTGCCGGCTCAGTAGTTGTTCCTGATTTTGAAATAACATTAATAGAGAAGTCCTTACCGTCTAGTAAATCCATTAAGTCCTTCATATACGTTGAGCTAATATTGTTTCCAACAAAAATCACTTGTGGTGTTTGGCGTTTTTCTTTTGGAAGTACGTTATAGAAGCTGTGGTTAAGCATTTCGATTGCAGCACGTGCTCCTAAGTAAGATCCACCAATTCCAATAACAAGTAGTACATCTGTATCTTGTTTAATTTTTTCGGATGCTTTTAAAATTCTCGAGAATTCTTCTTTGTCATAGTCTACAGGGAGGTCAATCCAACCTAAGAAATCGTTACCTGCTCCTGTTTTTTCATGTAAGGAGTGATGTGCTACCTTTACTGCATCGCTTAAATATGTAAGTTCATGTTCTCCAAAGAACGACAATGCCTTTGTATAGTCAAAACGAATATGTGTCATATAGTTCCTCCGTAAAATAGAATTTACTTTATCACTTTTCACTTTATCGAAAGAACAGAAGAGAATCAAGAAAGCACCTAAGTGAAAGCGTGTACAATTCCAAAAAAGTTCTTATGTACTATTTTTTTCTTATTAATGAGCTTTTTATCCTCTGTTTTTCATAAATAATTTCTTTTCCCATTAAAGAAAGAATTCGAGGCTTTCTGTGGTCCTCTCCTATAGAAATCCTCCCTGAAACATTCCGATCTTTCAAATATAAAAAGGGCGCCATAAAGACACCCTTCTTATCATTTATAAAGATGCATGTAAAATCGCTAATACATCTTCTTTATTTAACTTGTTAAATTGACCAAATTCACCATTTGCCATCGCTTTGTCTGCCATCACGTCAACTTTGCTGTCATCAATATCATAATCAGCTAAAGTTTTCGGTGCTCCAATACTGCTCCAGAACTCACGAAGCTTCTCAATTCCTTCTAAACCTACTTCTTCATCTGATTTACCAGCTGCGTCAACACCGAATACACGGACAGCAAGCTGAGCGAATCGTGATGGTTTTACATTTAGATTATGCTTCATCCAGTTCGGGAATAGAATCGCTAGACCACCTGCATGTGGGATGTCATATACCGCTGAAACAGCATGCTCAATATTATGAGTTGCCCAGTCACCGTTATATCCCATTTGAAGCATACCATTTAGAGCGATTGTACCTGAGTAAAGAATCGTTTCTCTTAGCTCATAGTTTTCAAGGTCTTCTAGTAGCTTAGGTGCCGCTTCCATTACCGTAATCAATGTAGACTCACATAGACGATCTTGTAATGGTGTATTGCTGCCGTTATTGAAGTATTGTTCAAACACATGTGACATCATGTCAACAATACCATAAATGGTTTGATCCTTTGGAACAGTAAATGTATTAACAGGATCCAGGATTGAGAATTGTGGGAACGTTACAGGACTACCCCAACCATATTTCTCTTGTGTTTCCCAATTTGTAATAACAGAACCAGCATTCATTTCAGATCCCGTTGCAGCAAGAGTTAGCACTGTACCGAACGGAAGCGCTTCTTTCGCAAATGCTTTTCTTGTTACAAGATCCCAAGCCTCACCATCATATTTAGAACCAGCTGCAATCAGCTTTGTGCAGTCAATAACGCTTCCTCCACCTACAGCTAGGATGAAATCAATGTCGTTTTCTTTACAAATCTGAATCCCTTTTTCAGCTGTTGTTAAGCGTGGGTTTGGTTCGACACCTGCTAATTCAAATAGCTCAACATCAATTTCTTTCAAGTATGTAGTTACCTTATCATATAAACCATTACGTTTAATGCTTCCTCCACCATAGACAAGAAGTACTTTCTTTCCGTATTGAGGAACTAATGTTTTTAATTGCTCCACTTGATCTTTACCAAAAATCAATTTCGTCGGATTGTAAAATGTAAAATTGTTCATTTATTTCAGCCTCCTTTGTTTCTATTATCAAACATAAGCTTCCCATTTTGCAAAGATGTTGCACAAGAATTTTTATATGTGATGGAGAATAATTTTATGTTGATTGACGCAAATTATTAGTGAACCACTTGAATCACAAACAACAAGGAGGAAACAGCATGAGTGCTATTCAACGTATTGCACTAGTTCTTACAATAATTGGCGCTATTAACTGGGGACTCGTTGGTTTTTTCCAATTTGACCTAGTTGCAGCCGTTTTTGGTGGACAGGATTCAGCTCTTGCACGTATCATATATGGTTTAGTCGGTATCGCAGGATTAATCAATCTTGGATTACTATTCAAACCATCTGAAGAAGTGTCAAGAGAACCTGAAGCAAGACCAACTCGATAAATCAAAAAAACTGGTGGAAGCAAATGCTTTCACCAGTTTTCTTTTTATACCCAGCCTCTAAAACGAGACGCTTCTGCCATTTTTCTTGCCCCTACCATATACGCGGCAAGCCTCATGTTCACACGGCGATTTTCTGCTGTTTCGTATACAGTATTGAATGCTGCTACTAGCTTTTTATGAAGCTTTTCATTTACTTCATCTTCAGTCCAGTAATACCCTTGATTATTTTGAACCCATTCAAAGTACGATACTGTTACGCCTCCTGCACTAGCTAGTACATCGGGAACTAGAAGAATTCCTCTGTCCGATAGAATTCTTGTAGCTTCAACAGTTGTCGGTCCATTTGCTGCTTCTACTACAATGGATGCTTTAATATTGTTTGCATTATCTGCTGTAATTTGATTTGACACTGCTGCCGGTACAAGGATATCACAATCTAATTCTAATAGCTCTTTGTTTGAAATTGTGTTCTCAAATAACGTTGTAACCGTGCCAAAACTATCACGACGATCTAATAAATAATCAATATCAAGACCCTTAGGATCATGTAAGGCTGCATGGGCATCTGATATTGCAATCACCTTTGCACCTGCATCATGCATAAATTTAGCTAAGAAGCTACCTGCATTCCCAAATCCTTGGATGACAACACGAGCTCCTTCTATATTGATACCACGTCTTTTTGCCGCTTCCTCAATACAAATGGTCACACCTTGTGCTGTAGCTTTTTCTCTACCTTGAGAGCCACCAAGCACCAATGGTTTCCCCGTAATAAAGCCTGGTGAATCATTTTCGCGTAAGCGACTGTATTCATCCATCATCCAAGCCATAATTTGTGAATTTGTATATACATCAGGAGCTGGAATATCTTTTGTCGGGCCAACTATTTGACTTATAGCACGAACATATCCACGACTTAATCGTTCCAGTTCTGCAAATGACATTGTTCTAGGATCGCAAACAATTCCACCCTTACCACCACCGTAAGGAAGATCTACGATGCCGCATTTTAAGCTCATCCACATGGAAAGAGCCTTCACTTCTTCCTCATCAACATCTGGATGAAAGCGAACGCCACCTTTTGTCGGTCCAACCGCATCATTATGTTGAGCACGATATCCTGTGAATACTCTAATGCTGCCATCATCCATTCTTACAGGTATTCGAACCGTTAACAAACGTACTGGCTCTTTTAATAGCTCATACATTTCATCCTGATACCCTAGCTTACCAAGTGCATCCTTAATTACGTGTTGAGTAGAAGTAAACAAATTTAGGTTTTCTCCCATTATAAACATTCGCCTCTTTATAGTATGATCTTAAAACGTTGTAATTGTATCATATTAGAATAGCCTAAAACATGTTATAGTGGACTATTTTGAAAGAACTTTTTTAATTCTTTCAATTGCCCAATCAAGATCTTCTTCAGAGATTACTAATGGAGGAGCAAAGCGAATCACTGTCTCATGTGTTTCTTTGCATAATAGGCCCTCTTCTTTTAATTGCTCACAATATTTTCTTGCAGGTTCTGTTAGTTCAACACCGATAAATAAGCCTCTTCCTCGAACTTCCTTAATGTTTGGATTGTCGATTTCTTTAAGCTTATTCATGAAGTATTCACCAAGCTTTAAAGAACGCTCAGCAAGCTTCTCTTCAATAATAACATCAAGAGATGCAATAGAAACGGCACACGCCATCGGGTTTCCACCAAATGTTGATCCATGAGAACCGGGATTAAATACACCTAAAACATCTTCATTGGCAACCACACAAGAGATCGGGAATACCCCACCACCCAGTGCTTTACCAAGGATGTACATGTCTGGTTCAACATCATCCCACTCACATGCAAACATCTTACCAGAACGTGCTAAGCCTGCTTGAATTTCATCAGCAATAAATAGAACATTGTTTTCTTTACAAAGCTCAGCAGCAGCCTTTAAGAAGCCTTCTGGTGGCAGAACGATACCAGCTTCTCCTTGAATTGGCTCGATCATAAATGCTGCCGTGTTTGGTGTAATCGCTTCCTTTAATGCCTCAAGGTCACCATAAGGAATTAATTTAATTCCTGGTAGCATTGGACCAAATCCACGCTTATACTCATCTTCAGAAGATAAGGAAACAGCTGTCATCGTTCTACCATGGAAATTCCCTGTACATGCAATGATTTCAGCTTGATTGTCTTGAACACCTTTTACATCATATGCCCAACGACGAGCCGTTTTAACTGCCGTTTCCACTGCTTCTGCACCTGTATTCATAGGTAGTGCCATATCTTTGTTTGTAATCTTACAGATCATTTCATACCAAGGACCTAATTGGTCATTATGAAATGCTCTTGATGTTAATGTTACTCGATCTGCTTGATCTTTTAATGCTTGAATAATTTTTGGGTGACGATGACCTTGGTTAACAGCTGAATAGGCACTAAGCATATCCATATATTTGTTCCCTTCAGGATCTTTAACCCATACTCCCTCTGCCTCAGAAATAACAATTGGTAGCGGGTGATAGTTCTTTGCACCGAATTTGTCCGTTTGTTCAATGATTGTTTGCGTATTTTGTGTCATAATGGCTCCTCCCGTATTCAGTTTTAAAACTGTATTGTAAAAAGGTGATAACTATATAACAAGGGGCTGAAATCCAACTGGATCAGTCCCCCTTGCATTAGTAAATCTATAGATCAGATAAAGGAAACAAACCTTCCTATATGTCTGAATAAATTAAAGCATTTCTGAAGTTGTTTTTGCTTGCATATGAAGTAATAGGTAATCTGGTCCACCAGCTTTTGAATCTGTTCCAGACATGTTGAATCCACCAAATGGTTGATATCCAACAATAGCCCCAGTACATCCACGGTTGAAGTAACAGTTACCTACATGGAAGTCTTCACGTGCTTGCTCAATCTTACTACGGTTGTTTGTGATAACCGCTCCAGTTAAACCGTAATCAGTATTGTTAGCAATTTCTAAAGCATGATCGAAGTCTTTAGCTTTACAGAATGCTACAACTGGACCGAAGATTTCTTCTTGCATTAGGCGTGATTCAGGATCAAGGTCAGCAAAAATCGTTGGATTTACAAAGTAACCTTTAGAGTCGTCACCATCTCCACCAATCATCAGTCTGCCTTCTTCTTTACCAATCTCAACATAGCTCATAATTTTATCGTATGCAGCCTGATCAATAACTGGACCCATGTACATTGTGCGATCTGTTGTATCACCAACAGTTAATTCTTTTGTAAGCTCAACAGCACGTGCAAGTACTTGATCATATACATCTTCTACGATAACGGCACGTGAACATGCAGAACATTTTTGTCCTGAGAATCCAAATGCAGATGCAACGATTGATTTTGCAGCAAGCTCTAAATCAGCTTCACTGTCTACAATAATTGTATCTTTACCGCCCATTTCAGCGATAACACGTTTTAACCATTTTTGACCAGGATGAACTTTTGCAGCACGCTCATAAATACGTACCCCAACGTCACGAGAACCTGTGAAAGAAATGAAACGTGTTTTCGGATGATCAACTAAGTAATCTCCAACTTCTGCTCCGCTTCCTGGAATGTAGTTAATAACTCCTTTTGGAAGACCTGCTTCTTCTAGTACTTCAATAAACTTAGCTGCAACGACTGCAGTTGTTGATGCAGGCTTTAATAGCACTGTATTACCAGAAACAATTGCTGCTACAGCTGTACCAGCCATAATCGCAAAAGCAAAGTTCCAAGGAGAGATGACAACGCCAACTCCTAATGGAATGTAGTTGAATTGATTGTACTCACCTGGACGGCTTTCAACTGGGAAACCATCTTTAATACGAAGCATTTGACGAGCATAGTACTCCATAAAATCAATTGCTTCTGCCGTGTCTGCATCTGCTTCGTTCCATGGCTTACCTGCTTCTTTAACTAGTATAGCTGAGAACTCATGCTTGCGACGACGAACGATTGCTGACGCTCTGAATAAAATGTCTGCGCGCGTTTCAGGCTTTACCTTTCTCCATGTATCAAAAGTGTCATAAGCAACTGTCATTGCTTTTTCAGCTAATTCTTGATTGGCTTTGGACACGCGCCCAATAACTTCCTCTTTGTTTGCTGGGTTTACAGAAACAATCTTGTCTTCTGTAGTGACTCTCTCACCACCGATAATTAGTGGATAGTCTTCACCTAAGTAACTTTGAACAACTTTTAACCCTTCTTCAAAAGCTTTCTGATTTTCTTCATTTGTAAAATCAGTAAATGGTTCGTGTTTGTAAGGAATCATTATAATTTCCCCCTCTAAACAAAGATTTTAGTGTGTCTCTTAAAAAGAGATATTTATGTGTTGGGTATGCAAAAAATATTTGCATTTCTAAAACCCTTACACTTATAATAATGCAAAAGATGATTGCGTTTTTCAAGTATTTTTCATTATTTTTTTCTATCAAAGGGAGAGAGCACATTATGAACGACATAGAAAAACGTTTATACATGCTAGAAAGCGTGTCAGATTACCTTGAATCAGGCGTCCACGCAGTTGATGAAAATGGTAGAACGCTCATTTACAACCGCAAAATGATGGAAATCGAATCAATGGAAATACAGGATGTACTCGATAAAAATCTTCTTGACGTCTTTCAATTTCAGCAAGAAGAAGAAAGCACGTTATTAAACGTCTTGAAACACAAGGTACCCACACTAAATCGTAAGCAAACATATTTTAATAATAAAGGTCAGAAAATTACAACGATCAATAATACATATCCGATTTTCTATGAAGAGCAATTTTTGGGAGCTGTTGAGATCGCAAAGGACATTACAAAACTTGAAAACATTCTAAAAGGAAGTTATCAAAAGAATGCAAGCAGTCTCAATATGCTTGAAAGTATTGTTGGAGCTAGCCAAGTGCTTCTTGATGCCCTTGAAATTGCTAGAAAGGCAGCCCAAACGTCCTCTCCTATTCTGATTATAGGAGAAACAGGAACAGGGAAAGACCTTTTTGCGCAAGGAATTCATACAGCTAGTTCACAGCCTGAGGAACCCTTCATTGTGCAAAATTGTTCTGCTTTACCTCAGGACACATTAGAAAGTATATTATTTGGATCCTCTAGTCATGATTCTTTTCAAAGATCCAGCCTTTTTGAACAAGCTGAAGGAGGAACATTACTTCTTAATGAATTGCATGCACTTCCACTATCTACTCAGTCAAAGCTATTAACATTTTTACAAGAAAAAAAGCTACCACAATCTGAAAACCAAAAGGAAATTGATGTAAGAATCATTGCAACCATGAATGAAGATCCAATTGATGCGATTTCAAATGGGAAACTGCGAAAAGATCTTTACTATAGGTTGAGTATTGTGACTTTGTTTATACCTCCTTTACGAGAAAGAAAAGAAGATTTACAAAAGCTAGTCTCTTATTTTATTGATCACTATAATAATATGTTTGGAATGAGTGTAAAGGGTGTGTCGAAGAAGGTTCAGAACCTATTTGAAGCCCATGACTGGCCTGGAAATGTCCGAGAACTTCAGCATGTGATTGAAGCGAGTTATAATGTATTAGAACTAGATTATCGGGATACCATTCAATATGACCATCTTCCTATGCAATTCCGGCAACGTATACAATTAGGAGCTGAGCATACTGCCACCCTCGCTGAGCATTTCTTATTTACTGGAGATACAGATATAAAGCCTCTAGATGTATTCATGGAGGAAGCTGAAACGTATTATATACAAAAAGCACTAAAGCATCATGACTACAACATAACCAAAACAGCAAAGTCCCTTGGTATGAGTCGGCAAAACCTTCAATATCGAATCCGAAAGTACGGAATTGAACGACCAAGTATGTAATCGTCCAATTTTATTATAAACATTCTAATAGTAACCATCCCAGGTTGGAGTGCATATTAGTGAGCACGAAATGGCATAGGTATTGATCTATGCCATTTTTGCATATATGTTTTTTGAAAAGCAATTACTAAAAATGTGTCATTAGACAATAATATTTCAATAGTTGTATTACACTAAAAAATGGTTACAACATACATGTGCCCTGGGGTTTGTAGTTTTGAATCGTCAGTTCAATTAATCGTTATGTTGTGAGACTCTTGAACAATCGGGGTCTGCTTAAATGCACCGGACATTTATTCCGTTATTATTAGTAAAAGTATCGATTATGAAGTGCTGGCGGACATTTGTTCCGTTATTTAGTGAGATTAGAACAAATCCACTGCAATAGTAGTCAAATAGCGGAATAGATGTCCACATAACCACTAAAACGGAAGCTTTTTGTGGAAATAACGGAATAAATGTCCGCGCAAAGAGATTCGGGTTTACTAGTATTGCCTAATCGCGCGAAGAGTTTCGGATTTACTAGTATTCCCTAATAACCCGCTAATGAAGGTGAAGAAACAGTTTATATTTACAAGTGTGAAAAATTCATTATCCAAAAAAATATCGTATCAAGAATAATTGTCAGTTTGCACCTCATTCTCATCACTAGTTATATATGTGCACCTTAAAACCGGACAGTTCAGTTCATACGGACTATTTTTTTGCTTTGTAATTAGAGGCAAGTATTCCTTACTTGTGTAAGCACAAAAAAACTGAATGGCATACACCATTCAGTTACGTAAAGAATTATTATTTCTTGATAAGGTCATTACGTTCAGATTGCTTAATCCACTCTTCAAGCTTATCTTTTAACGTATTGAATCCTGAAGTGTCTTCAGTTGTAGCAGCTGGTTTTACACTACCTTGACGACGAGTTTTCTTCTCCGCTGCTGCTTTTGGTTCACGAGCAGGTGGTTCTTCTGTTGCACGAATAGATAGGCTAATTTTGCCTGCATTTTCGTCTACAGAAAGTACTTTTACCTTTACTTCTTGTCCAACCGTTAGATGTTCGCTAACATCTTTTACAAAGCCATGTGTAATTTCAGAAATATGAACAAGACCTTGCGTTTCTTCGTCTAGAGCTACGAAAGCACCATATGGTTGAATACCTGTAACCTTACCTGTTACGACGCTTCCAATTTCAAAATTTGTAGCCATGGGAACAACTCCTACTATATATATTTTTTCTCCATTTACACGCAATAAAAGATTATACCATAAAAATGTAGATTTAACAATTTATCATCTGTCATTCTATGGTACTCTTTTCAATAAACGCGAAAACGAGAAACGTGTTTGCACTAGTATTGTTGCCCTTCCATGGCCTTATTCAAACATTATTGTATTGCCAGAAAAGAAACCTTCCAAATTCCGTCTTCCTGCTGCATTCTGAATTCCGTTGAAGTCCCGTCTGTGAAATGCAATCTCACACCACTCACAGCACCTGATTCGTCCTTCCACTCCGAGAACCCTGTTAGGTTATCTGTAAGCGAATCGTCTGTTGTCACCATCTCAGCCTCTTGTATAAATGTTTCTTTATCGACGAAAAGGCCCTCTTCCCCATATAGCTCATACTCGGTTTCATAATCATGTCGATCACTTGCATAGAAGTGCAATGATACTACTTCAAATATTGATAAGTCTTTTAACAAGCTATCATCATATGTTTGTGAAAAGCGTTCGTACGTGTCTAGTAATGACGGGCTAAGAGTTGGATTCCATATTTCTTCGACCTCTTTCTTTCCAATGTCCCCTTCACTATGAGGAATGATTGGAGCTGTTGGCAAATTCTTACCTGACATCTTCATTTCAGTTGCATTTAGATTGTCATAATACATGGAAATGGTGCTTGTAGTTGAATATCCCGGGTATTGTTCTAGGAACTGTTGGAATACGTTTTGAATAGTACTTTTTAACACACCATCTTGATTGTAGAGTGATTGGTCAACCGAACCTCGTGTGAAATATTGAAATAGCTCACTATATTCTTTTTGTACTCTGTTACGAAGTACAGCATCCGCTGGTAGCTCACGAAGAATCTTTTCATACTGTATTAATCGATCCCCTAATTCACTCCATGAAACAATCACTTCACCAGATGAAACAGTCGGTGTCGATTTTACAATAAAATAACGACCATATAGATCATTTAGTTTAGGGAAATTTTCTTCTACCCAAGCATTGATGGCCGGTCCGTCCATTGTCACGATTACTTTGTTTAA
Organism: Rossellomorea marisflavi; assembly: GCA_003667865.1. Lineage (GTDB taxonomy): Bacteria > Bacillota > Bacilli > Bacillales > Bacillaceae_B > Rossellomorea > Rossellomorea marisflavi_C. The sequence continues at coordinate 227,789 of CP033051.1, forward strand.
GCTTTCATTATACGCAAACAATACGTCATTTCGAATTGTCCCACCAATTAACTCTTGAAGCTCTCCTGAAAAGATACTTTTTTGATCATACATATCTTGGTTAAAATATTGTAGTGAAGAACCTTCTTCACTTGTCATATTGATCCATTCGCCCTTAAATTCATACAGCTTTTCTTCATAGATTCGAGTGATACTAGTCTGCTTTTCAAGGTAAGAAGTCATCCACTCTTCTGCTGAAAGCTCACCTTGATCGTTTTTCATCATCTCTTCAGGTGTTTGTAAATAATTTCGGATGTCACCTTTCGCATCAAGGGCCATTTTTACTTTTTCATCCGCTGTTGGGTACTCTCGTTTTGGAAGCCTTTCAATATAGCTCAATAATGCTTCTGCCTCTTGATCCATAATCGTTTGTTCGAAAAGCTCATCTGAGAATCCAAGGCTCTCTTTTGCTTTATTTCTTTCTGCTTCAAAGGTTTCTTTAACATGTTGTATTGCTTCTTCTAATTCTGGAGAAGTGAATGCTTCTTCTGTTTTTTCCTTTGGTTCATCTGATTGGTTTGCTGATTGCTTGTTGTAACCAATAAGCTGCAAGGAGAGTACAGAAGCAATTAATAAGACACCAATAAAGCTTGCTACATAGGACCAATGAATAGGTTGCTTCTTTTTCTTAGGCTTTTGCTCATCTTGAATTGCTTTTACTATACTCGAAGTATCTGTTCTTGGTGGAATTCGTTTGTAGCCCTCATTTAAAAGCTCCAATCGCTTTTCAAGTGTTTTGTCATCCATTCTGTTTCCCCTCCTTTTTCTCAGCTTCCTCGAGCGCTTTCTTCAGCTGACTTTTGCCTCTTAATATTCTTGTTTTCACAGTTGAAAGCGTAATGTTTAAGATGTCCGAAATTTCTTCATACTTCTTTTCATGAAAATAAAACAATATAATCGGCAAGCGATATTTTTCATCTAACGTTTGAATACATTGATGTAGTTGCTGGTCCTCTTCTTCTCGAAGTAAACTCCCCTCCGCATCCACTGAATGCTGAAGCTCGTTTGGCTCATTCTTCATTAGCTCAACGCGTCGGTGATGCTGGCCTTCTTTTCTAAAATAATCTCTTGAAACGTTTAGTGTGATCTTATAGAGCCAGGTCGTAAATTTCGCACGCGAAAATTGATCCAAAAATCGATACACCCTTATAAACACTTCCTGTGAAATGTCCGGGATATCTTGATAGCGATGCCCCATTTGAAAGGCAAAACGCTCAACGATTGGAGAATATATTTTGATGAGCTCTCCATATGCGGTTACGTTCCCTTGCCTTGCTTCTTCAATCAAACGATCCTCTTCCACTGGAGCACGCCCCCTTTCTTCTGTTTGGTTTTCATATATGAAACGATAGCTTTCGTAAATTTGTTTCATCTAATTTGATTTTTTATTTCTGTATACACAAATGTAACAGGTTTTTGCTTTAAAAGTAGATTGGCATGCTAATGAGAATAGTACTACTACATTAGCAGCCTTTGAATCATTACGATTTGCTGACACTCTAGGAAAAATCAGACTAGCTAAAGTAGAGGTCCGTCCCTCTATTTTTAACACAATGTTCACGTGGAGGATGCTTATTTTTTTGTGGAGATGGTAAAATATGAGTATGAAAGATTTTTGATAGGTTCGGGAGGGATTGGAGTATGTCTCATTTTGGTGATAATTTAAGAAGAATACGTGAGGAACGTAATATGAGTCAGCAGGATCTTGCTCTTAAAGGAAGAGTCGGGTCTAGTACAATTGAAAAGTACGAATCTGGTGAACAAATCCCTGATACACAAACCATACTAAGGTTCTCGACAGTGTTAGATGTTCCGGCTTCTGAGTTATTAGAACAACATGTCGACCAACACCATGGAATTGACCCTGAAATTGAACAATTGATTCAAGACTTAGGCGCGAAACGAGCAAAGCTAATATTACGAAAAGCAAAAGAGTTTAGTGAAGAAGATTTACTACGTGTTATGCAAATGCTTTATGAAATAAAATACGAAGGTAAGTAATTCAAGAAAATTCTTTTTCAATAATATGTATAAATGTTCAAAAATTGGAAATCATGATACTAAGCTTTCTAAGTATTCCCCCTTTTGTTTTCATTGTTGGACGATTTCATAAATCGTCCTATTTTTTTTGCCTAATTTTCTCTTCATAATAAAAACTCATTCCAGTGTTATAGCTTTTCTATGATTCATCCACTAATACTTAGGCATTTTCACTAATCTTTCTCTACTTCATATGATAATGATGTAGCCTTTCTTACATTAGGAAGAAATTGAGATATATTTCTAATGTGTTATTTTCTGAACTGCGGGTAGAATACAAATAAGTTTCGAAGCACGTATAACGAGTCTCCCTTCTTTACTACGAAACGACAAAACGCAGCAGTAAACAGGTCACATTCGTCACGAACACTTTTTTGATATAGGTTCAATAGGAGTGAGTATAAATAATGAACGAGAAGGACTATACGAGAAATATAACGGTTAACGGGGCAGACATTCATCTAGAGTACCATGAGCATTCTACATCAAAGGAAACGTTTGTGCTACTTCATGGATTTCTTTCTTCAACCTTTAGCTTCAGAAGGTTAATCCCCATATTAAAAGAACATTACAATGTGCTTTCCATCGACCTCCCACCTTTTGGTAAGAGTGGAAAAAACAAAGGATTTTACTATTCATACGATAATCTTGCACAAACAGTCATTGACGTTCTAAAACATTTAAACATTAAAAACGTTTATTTATCTGGTCATTCAATGGGGGGACAAATCGCTCTGAATGTCATGAAGAAAGACCCTTCCCTTGTAAAAAAAGGCATACTGCTTTGTAGTTCAGGCTATATGAAGAAGCTTCCTATGCACATGACTTTATTTTCGTACATTCCTTATTTCCATTTAATCGTTAAGCTTTGGCTTACGAGATCTGGAGTCCGAAACAATCTAGAAAATGTCGTACATGATAAAAACATTATCGATGATGAAATGTTAATTGGCTATTTAAAACCTTTCGTTACAGATGATGAGATTTTTAAAGCATTAACAAAAATGATTCGTCATCGTGAAGGAGATTTGTCTCCAAGAGAGTTAAAAGATATTCAAACACCTTGTTTACTTATCTGGGGTAAACACGACAGAGTGGTTCCTTTACACATAGGAAAAAGGCTTCACAAAGACCTACCTAATTCTAAGTTGGAAATTTTAGAAGATGGTGGTCACCTTGTTCCTGAAGAATTACCATACCTAGTCTTCGATAAAATTGAAGAATTTATTGAAAGCCAAGTAGAAGGTTCATTAGACTGCAGCATGGCAAATAATGTATACAACAAAGGACTTGCCCAATCAATTATCAAATCTTAGGGGCAAGTCCTCTTTTTTTACTATTTAATCCGATAAAATCATCTCGTAGTCACTTGTCTCTGTGTTAACTACAAACCCATGAACGGTTACTGATTGAGGAACAAGTGGATGTTCCTTAATCTGTTCTATATTCTTTTGAATGATCTCCTCAATATCCCCTGTACCTGTTAACCATTGTAGAATATCTTTCCCTCTACCTGCTGCTTGTATATAGTTCAACGTTTTAATAACATCAGATTGAACTCCTATTCGCTCAATCTGACTTAAAATATCTTCTGCCCGAATGGAGTATTCTTTAGAGGTCTTTTCACCAATAATAAATATGTCTTCAATACCCTCTAGGTAAATCGTCAAAATGACATTCCTCATCATACAGCTGTAGCCGTCTGAAATCCCCACTCCATAACTAGTAATTGTGAGCAATTCTTCTTGTGTTCTATTTGTTATGCTAGGAAATAAATGCTCGATATTCTTATGAACACCTGTTATGATTAACGCTTTCTTTTTCAATTCCATAATACCCCTCCTAATAGATCCATTTTGCAAGCTCATAATATAGTGGTATTCCAGCAATTAAATTTAGCGGAAATGTTACACCGAGTGATAACCCTAAATAGATTGATGGATTTGCTTCAGGTACAGATGTTTTTAATGCAGCAGGTGCCGCAATGTATGATGAACTACCAGCCAGTACTCCCATCAATGTAGCGCCACCGAGTGATAATCCTATAAAGCTTCCAATCAGTACTCCTAAAGCTCCTAACATCAACGGAATACATGTTGCAAACACCAATAGCTTAATTCCATGCTTTTTCACTTCAGGTAATCGTTTCCCTGCAATAAGTCCCATATTCAGTAGGAACAAAATCAGAACACTATTGTATAAATCAAAAAATAATGGTTTGACCATTGGCGTGGCACTTTCACCTAGCAATAGACCGATAAATAGGCTTCCTAATAGAAGTAAGATACTTTTTCCAAAGAGACTTTCCCGAATAACTTCTTTGTCCATTAATTTAAACCTATTCGATACAACTCCAACACTTTGTGACGGGATAGAAAGCACGTCCTTGTTTCTTTCTATGATTTTCATAAGAAAAATTGAAACTAAGATTGCTGGACTTTCCATAAGTACCACCATGGCATTCATAAACCCCTCATAGGTTATCTCATTTTTATCTAAAAAAGAGATAGCCGCACCATAGGTAACAATACTTATAGACCCATATGTCGCTGCTAAGCCAATCGAGTTTTTCAAATCCATTTTCATTAATCGTGTTATAAACAGTATGATTAATGGAATGGTTCCACCTATAAAAAGGGTAGCCACAATCGGTCCTGCTACAGATGCAAGCGAATAATGGGATAGTTCAATTCCTCCCTTAATCCCAATGGCAATTAATAGATAAATACTTAATGCTTCACTTAAACCATTTGGAAATTTTAAATCTGATTTTAAGATTGCTGCTAAAAGTCCTAACACAAAGAATAGGACCACTGGTGATAGCAAATTTTGAGAAATGATTTCTGACATCCCTTCAGTCCCCCTTAAGTTTTCTAAAAAAAAAACCGACAAATTGAAGGGTATGGTCATTAACGTCCATTCCCTACCAAATTGTCGGTTTACTTCCAACGAACCTTAGTTTTTTGGAAAGTCTCCCCTATTTAGTAAATATATCTTCAAAAGAATCATATAGTTTGAACACCATTACACGCTCTCCGGTTACGGTACTAATATCTGTATGAAAGCTTTTTATTTCTTCTCCAGTAATATTTTGAACAATCTCTTTTAATCCCTCTATACCTGATTCCACTAGGTCAGAACGGGTTCTTTTAATTGATATCATTCCTTCCTTTGTTTTACATAGTGTCAGTTCAGCAGGGGTCAGTACACCCTTTAAGTTCACAATAATCATGTCGCGCAAAATATCTGTTTTAACAGATACTGAACCTCGACCTAAGTAGTCCTTTTCCCATTGTGTTAGTGCTTTACTAATTTCCGATTCAACAGACCCTTTTGACCTCATAACTCCCCATCCTCACATAACCAAAAAAATCGGTATACTCCTTAACATGATGCCCACGTTAAGAAATATACCGATTTATCTTAATCTCTTTCTCATCAACAAAGAAGGCTCTTTTTCACACAATCTATTTTCCATAGAAATGCGTGCTAAAGAATTCAAACATTTTGAAGAAAGAATTACAATCTGTCGGTTATTAAATTTATTAATACTTTACCTTGAAATAGAAAGTCTGTCAATGACTACTTTATTGCGGTTAGCACGTTACGCTATTCGTATAACTCATATCAAGATTGTACCGAGCAGTATTCAAATTCTGACTTACTAAAAATTGTTTTATAAAGAACAAGACCCAGTATTCTTTATCGCTAGAAGATTATAAGAAACAGATAAACACTTCTCTAATGGAATCCATTCCTCGAATGAGAATTCATATATAGATTGTATCTGTTTTGCAAGTAGATTAGGGTCATCGTAGCGGTGCACAGCACCAACAACATCAGCAATCTCTGTGTCGTATCCATCTGCACCAATAGCAAAAGGATCCCATTCTTGTAGGAGTTCAACTAATTTTTCATTTGTTTCTCTAAAGTTCATTCTCATCACCGAACTCATAATACCATACTCGTTCTTCCCAGTCACTGTTACATTTTTGTCGATGACATTTCTAGAATTTGTGTATCAATGATTTCGTTTTCCTGTAAGGTTTGCTTTATGATGAAAGTAGCTAAGATACAGAAAGGGTGACAAATGTGGAAAGATTTGAAAAAGTCATAAACCGAAAAGGAAGCTCCTCGGTAAAATGGGATTTAACCAAAACGGTTTTTGGGGAAGAGGATGTTCTTCCAATGTGGGTAGCAGATATGGATTTCCCTCCACCTAATGAGGTGATAGCGGACATGCAAAACCGATTAGATCATGGTTTATTTGGTTATACATTTGTTGGGGATGGGGTGGCTACTGCTATTGCATCCTGGATGAATCGACATCATCAGTGGAGGATTCAAAAAAACTGGTTATTGTATAGCCCTGGCGTAGTTCCTGCTATTAGTACGCTCATTCAATCCTTGACCGAAGAAGGCGATAAAGTACTTCTTCAATCTCCTATCTACACACCTTTTTTTGATATGATTGAACAAAACAACCGAGTCGTTGAGAATTGTCCACTAGTGTATGAAAATGGACACTATTACATTGATTTCGAGGCATTAGAGACCTCTCTTCAATCCGGAGTAAAACTATTTTTACTATGTAATCCTCATAATCCAAGCGGACGGGTCTGGACACGAGAAGAACTGACAAAGATCGGTGACCTATGCCTTGCCAATGATGTTATCATCGTGTCAGATGAAATTCATTCTGATCTAGTATTTAAGCCAAATAAGCATGTTCCGATTGCTTCTATTCGCCATGATTTTCAAGATCAAACCATTACCTGTATCGCTCCTAGTAAAACATTTAATTTAGCCGGACTACAAGCATCCTCCATGATTATCAGCAATGCCACTATTCGAAATCGCATCAGTGAATTTCAGAAAAAACAAGGCTTCTTTACCCTGAACACCTTTGGCATTATCGGAATGGAATCTGCTTATAACAAAGGAGATGATTGGTTATCAGAGCTTCTACACTACTTAAAACAAAATATTGATACGGTTATCAATCACCTTTCTGAAAAGCTTCCACAAGTAAAAGTTGTAGACCCACACGCTACCTACCTCATCTGGCTAGACTGTCGTGCATTAGGCTATACCGATACTGAACTTAACAATCGATTGCTTCAAAAAGGAAAGCTTGCTCTGGAGCCTGGAACCAAATACGGAAAAGGCGGAGAAGGATTCCTGCGAATGAACATCGCCTGCCCTCATACAACACTACTAGAAGGCTTAGATCGCTTTGTAACCGCACTTCAAGACTAAAAGGAAGAGGGACGGACCTTTGCTGTTAGCAAAAGGTCCGTCCCTCTCTTTATAAGGTTATTCAGCTTCCTTGTCGTTTGTAATTTCCCCACATGCAATTCTAAGTCCCGATTCACCTGCTGGCTGGCTCATTCCATCATCTTTTGCTTCGTGAACGACAATGGATGTACCGTCCTTTGTAAATATAGACGTTTTCCCTTTTGTCATCGTAATATTTGGTGCAGTAATTTTCACCTTCGCTTTGCCATCACCCTCGACAATAAGATTCGGAAGATCACCAGCGTGTGCTCCTTCTGGATGAAGTAACCCATGTTCTTTGTCATCAGGATTAAAGTGATTGCCAGCTGACGTGAAATCTGGTGGCTCACACTTCCCCTTTTCATGAATATGTATGGCATGGACTCCTGGCTCCAATCCCTTAAGATTAATATCCATTTCAACACCGCTTGCTATTTCCTGTAGTGTAATGGTACCAAGTGAATCTCCAACATCATTTTTCATATCTACTTCCGTTTTTTTCGGGTTTTGAACTGCCCCTGCACAGCCTGAAATGAAAAGTGCTGCACTTAGCATGACGAATATTTTTCTCATTCTATTTCCTCCATCATTGTTTTTCTCTTTTCCATTCTTGACGAGGAGATTAGAAAATATTCTAAAAAAGGCTTTGCTCGTGAGCCCCAACACAAATCGGTAACCTCTAATAGCAAAGCCTTTTCATTATTCTTCTCTTTGTTTTCGTAATTCTTCTCTTGCTTTTTCTTCTAGATCCTTTGTCTTTTCCTCTTGTCTTTTGCTAAGACGGAGGATGAATCGAAAGGTTAAGACCGTTATCACTAGGAAAATCGCCATATTAATGGCAGCTGGTATATACTCAGATTTATCTTCTGGAAAATATAAAAATAAATTCAATATGAATGAAGTGAACATACTAAGCCCCTTTCTGCTTGAAGGTAACGAAAATATTATATCAATTTGAGGTACAAGAAACCATTTTCGATTGCTCGACTATGTTACGATTTGTTGAACACTGAGAGTTGTTGGTGTAAATTTGCGAGAATTCAGGTTTTGTTCTTTTTATGGGAAGATATTTTGGGGTTATGGGAAGATTCGAATTATTTATGGGAACATTCTACCGATTTATGAGAACATTCTCCATGTTTATGGGAATATTCGTCAATCTACACAATAAAAGCTAAAACAAATCGTATTATTCTTATCATCTTCACACACTTAACTTAATAAACTACGACCACTTGAATTCAAAGTAAGGAATGTTATGCTATTAAACATGAAAATATACTAGTCCGTATCGAAATGAAATATTTAACAAGAACATATTTACACTGCATCGGAAAGTACACATACTTTACAGATCATGTTCATTGGAATCAAATCGTAATTTACAGGACTCAGTCCACCCACACTACATCACAACTAAAAAACTAGCCCCACGAAAGGACTAGCTTTTGAAAGTCTATTCTTTATCAATCGTAATCGATTCAATCACAACGTCTTCAACAGGCTTGTCATTAGCACCAGTTTCAACATTTGCAATCTGATCGACAATATCCATTCCTTCAATAACATGCCCAAACACCGTATGCTTGAAATCTAATGAAGGGGTACCCCCCTGTTCCATATAAGCATTAATAATAGGTTCTGGGAACCCTGCATCCTGTAGCTGACCTTTTAACGATTGGGCCTCTTCTTCAGTGAACGGACCTTTTTGTACGATAAAGAATTGGCTTCCATTTGTATTCGGTCCTGCATTTGCCATTGAAAGAGCTCCGCGAAGATTAAAAAGCTCTGTTGAAAACTCATCCTCAAACGGTTCTCCCCATATACTCTCTCCACCTGCTCCAGTGCCCTGTGGATCTCCACCTTGTATCATGAAATCATTAATAACACGATGAAATGTTACGCCCTCATAATAGCCATTTTTACTATGTGTTATAAAGTTTTCAACGGTCTTAGGTGCCTGCTCAGGGAATAGCTTGATTTTAATATCCCCCATACTTGTTTTCATTGTCACAAGCTTTTCATTTTCCGCAACCTCTGTATGTAACTGAGGGTAATCTGCAGGATCATTTGATAGGGTTGTATTTTCACCAGATCCGCTATTCTCTTCTGTATCTTGTTCTGTTTCATCTTTTGTTTCTTGCTGAGTTTCCTCATTAGAGTTCTCTGTTGTGTTACCTTGTCCACAAGCTGCTAAAAATAAAATCATCCCAAACAATGCTAATAAAAGTGTTAAACGCTTCATCTTTTTCCCTCCACATGATAACGTAAGCTTAGATTATGTCGAACTAGTTTCCTCTTCTACATAGTACATGCATTTCCCATTATACTGAAGTTTAATGAATATTAGGAGGTCTATTATGAGTGAATTCACAATAGGGACAAAAGTCACCGCTTTTTACAAAACTGGAAAATACATTGGAGAAATTACAGGAACCCGTCCGGATGGATATGTTGTACGTATTTTATCAGTATTAAAGCACCCAAGACAAGGGGACTTACATAATCCTAACCAGACAGACGTTCCACTTTTTCATGAAAGAAAGGCACTTTCATTTCGTGAACAGGCAAACATTCCTGAAAAGATGGTGAAATCCTATGATGGTGAGGTTGATGATTACTACGAATCCTTAAGAAAGTCCTTTCAAGATTTACAACAGGACCTGTCTAACGATACGTCTGAATTTGCTCAAAAGAGCTTAGAAGCTTTAACAGGTGTAAAAAGAGAGTATGAATTAATGTATAATATCAACCTATAAATACATCATTAGTAAAAAAAGGAGGTATCTAACAATTTCCACAGTTAGATACCTCCTTTCTGCATATCATTTCAAACAAAATAAAAATGACGAACCTTAGGTAGCTCGTCTTTTAACAAATCATTAAAGCTTATTCAGCATTATGCTAATTGGTCCATTAACTTCGACAAATCGATACGATCTCCAATCGTTGTTGAAGATGCTTTGTCCAGATAACTTTTATCTTTTTCTACAAGCTTGTAAATGTGATAGGTTGTGAGCGCATCGTCTAACGCTTTATGGTGTTTTCCAACGCCATCTTTACCATATTCCTGTACAGCTTTCCATAAACCTGTTTGGTTTTGGTCTCCAAAAAACCGCTTATACTCCATAGACAAATCCACAAACTTTGCTTGAAAAGGGAATTTCACATTTGCTTTTGAGCAATTATCTCTAAGCACCTTCATATCCATATTTCCCCATGTTACGACCTCTTTAATTCCTTTTGAATTAAGAGTATCAAAGTATTGAACAAGTTCTTCAAACGATATGCCACCATTTACATCGTCCTGTGAAATTGAAAGAAACTTCTTACAGCGTTCTGTAAGGATTGGAAATGCATTAGGCTTCACATAGGAAGAGAATTTTTCCAATACGGTATTCCCTTGAACGACTGCAACGCCAGCTTCAATAATTTCTGGGAAGAACCCTTGAGGACGTTGATATTTCTCTGGCATTGAAAATTCGAAATCAATAAATAAAAGGATATCTCCGCTCACTGAAAATCCCTCCTTTGTAAGACATGATTATGTGTACGTTATATCGTAGATTTATTGTCTGTGAAATAACGAGATGATTGTTTTTATATTATATCACGTTAGCAGAAAAAATTATGACAAATAACATATTTTCTTATTTTTTCAGTTTATTAGTTGATTGGAAGAGCTATTATTTTATAAAATTAATATTTAGTAAAGCGAAATATATTTTCGTGGTTTTTTTAGTTCCTTAATGAGACCGTTGCTTTCCGCTACAGGTGCGTGCTTTCCGCGGAGCGGGGGTGAGCTTCCTCGTCGCTTTTCTCCTGCGGGATCTCACCATTCCCGCTATTTCCCGCAGGAGTCAAGCACCTTTCGCTACAAGCAACTCTGTAGTTTTACTAGGTTCAGTTATATAAAACAAATATTTAACACTTTAATTAACTTCTTTTGATACAGTTTAATACTTAAATTTCTATTCAAAATTCATTTACTAAATTAACGAGGTGTTGACAATCACGATTGAGAAACGAAATTTGATGATTATGTGTTTTGCTAATTTTCTCGTGGCTGCTTCTGCTACGATGGTTCTTCCTTTTTTGTCACTTTATATAGAATCGTTTGGGGATTTTAGTTCGGAGTATGTACAGCGTTGGTCGGGGTATGTGTTTGGGATATCGTTTTTGACGGCTTTTTTCTTTTCTCCAATTTGGGGAAGGGTTGGAGATCGTTATGGATTTAAGCCAATCCTATTGATAACAGGGTACGGTATTGCGATATCGATTCTTTTAATGGGCCTTATGCAATCTGTGTTTGCACTGTTTATTTTACGAATGATTATGGGGGTTGTAACAGGATTTATTCCGACGTCGATGGCGTTGATTTCTAAGCAAACACCTAAAGAGATTGCTGGGAAAACACTTGGAACATTACAGATGGGTACTGTTTCAGGAGGGTTATTCGGGCCTCTAATTGGTGGTATGATGGCAGATCAGTTTGGTTTTTCTTATACCTTTATTATTACATCGATTGCTATTTCAATTGCCACAACTGGAGTATTGTTTGGCATTATTGAAAAACAAGATGCAAAAACGAAGACAGACTCGGAACAATTTACTAGAAAACAGGTGTTCCAGCATATGTTTAAGCACAAGTTATTGCTTACTGTAATTGGATTATCCTTCCTTATTCAAGTAGCCAACTTCAGCATACAACCACTGCTAGCGCTATATGTTACAGAGCTAACAAATGCTAGTAATATTGCCTTTCTTGCTGGCTTAGCCTTTTCTGCAACAGGGTTTGGAAACCTGCTTGCAACAAGACAGTGGGGGAAGCTGGGAGATCAAATAGGGTATGAAAAGGTTTTATCCATTCTACTAGTCTTGGCTTCTATTTTTATCGTCCCACAAGCTCTAGCAGAAGAGCTTTGGCAGCTCGTCTTGTTCCGCTTTCTATTTGGTATTGCGATAGGAGGTATTATTCCTTGTATCACAGCTTATATTCGCCAAGAGGCTCCACTTTCGATGCAAGGAGAAATACTAGGATATAATCAAAGCTTTCGCTTCTTGGGAAATGTTGCCGGACCCGTGTTCGGAGGCGTGATTTCAGGCTATATTGGAATTTCCACTGTTTTCTATACGACAGGTGCTTTATTCTTAGTAGGATTTGCATTATTATGGTGGAGTATACGATATTCTGAAACTCATAGTTTAAAAGAACACTACTAAAGGATTTTTTCGTATACATTGTTTTTACTAGATACGTTATCAACTTTATAAAATGTAACAATGAATACGAAAACAACCTATTAGAAAAGTAGAGTGAAAGCATGAAAAATATAAGTGGATATATAATACTCGCACTCCTTATCCCATTATTCTTTTATATCCTATTCTCTACTAGTTCAGAGTTTGAAAAAGTAGAAGCTCTTCACTCTGGACTAGAAGAAGCTGTTAATGTGGACAATATCGCGCTTGATAAAACAAGTCTCCTTCTTGATCAGAATGGGAACGTTTTTTCCGAAGTGAACCGTCCATTTCGTCTCTATGTTCATGATGAAAACATCCCTCAATTTGTAAAAGATGTCATCGTTATGAGCGAAGACCAGCATTTTTATGACCACGTCGGTTTTGATGCTGGTGCGATTATGCGTGCCCTTGTGAAAAACTTAGTATTTACCCATATTCAACAAGGTGGGAGTACCATCACACAGCAACTCGCAAGAAATCTTTATTTAGGACAAGAGAAAACCTACAACAGAAAGCTTACAGAGCTATTCTATGCGTTTGAAATTGAACAAAACCTCTCAAAGGATGAGGTACTTGAGCTCTATTTAAATGTCATATACTTTAGTAATGGAGTATACGGAATTGATACCGCTTCCCAATATTATTTTCAAAAAAATGTTGGAGATCTGAATAAAGCAGAACTTGCTTTCTTAGCATCAATTCCTAACAATCCGCGAAAATATGACCCTATTGATCATTTTGACGAAACCAAAATTCGCCAAGAGCGTTTACTTGATATTCTTCAACAGAATGGGAAATTAACAGAAGAAGAAGCACTAGAAATTAAAAAAACTCCTATTAACTTAAACCTTCGCCAGCGCATAGATTCTTATCCAGATTATGCTGTCTATGTAGAAAATGAGTTAGAGGAATTGATTGCTGTTCAAGAGGGATACAAGCTCCAACTAGAAACAGCTACCACACCTGAGGAAAAAGAAGCAATTGTGCAAACACTCCAAGAGCGTGTGGCTGATGTGCTGAAGTCCGGTATAAAAATTCATACTGGACTGAATCCAGCTATGCAACAAAAAACGGTAAATGCCTTAAATAAGAATCTACCATATCAAGATATCCAAGCGGCAACTGTAACAATAGATAATGCTACGAGAAGAATTGTTGCGATTTCGGGTGGAAAAGACTATCAAAAATATAATTTCCATCGTGCATACCAAGCAATCAGACAGCCAGGATCGACGATTAAGCCGATTCTTGTGTACGCACCATATATTGAAACATACCAGCCTTCCATTTATGAAACAGTGAATGCAAATCACTATTGTATCGGGAACTATTGCCCACAAAACTACGGAGGCTATCAACCGGGGAATGTGACAATGAATGAGGCATTCAAAGAATCCTACAATATTCCTGCTGTCAGATATTTAGAAAAGCTTGGTGTTACACCTGCTTTCACCTTCTTGAATGAGTTTTCCTTTAGCCGTGTAACCGAGAATGATCACAACTATGCAGCTGCTGTCGGAGGCTTTACGTACGGAATGTCACCGCTTGAATTAACAGATGCATTCACATCCTTTGTCGACGGGACATATACCCCTGCTAGAGCCATTGTAAAAGTAACAGACGGTAAGGGTAATACTCTATATGATTGGAAAGACCAGCCAAAGACAATCTGGTCAGGAAGTACCGTGGAAAAAATCAGAGCCATGATGAATGCAACAGCACGAAACGGAACTGGCGCACCCGCTTACGTTAACACCCCGTATGTTGGAATTAAAACAGGAACAACGAACGAATACAGCGACTACTGGGTAATGGGATTAACAAACACCTACACAACAGGCGTATGGGTCGGCTACGATATCCCACAAAACATGAAATCAATAGAACAAAATCGCCCAAGCCACCTGATCTGGAGAGACATTATGAAATAATATAGATCACAAAAAGCATGCCAAATCTCATTAGTGATTGGCATGCTTTTTGTGTTTATTTCTCCTACTTAGGTCGAGATATGCTAAAAATGTGAATGAGTAGTGCTAGAGGTTTTTCAAGCGGACATTTGTTCCGTTATTAGTGAGAAATACCAGGTTTTAAAGGAGGAAGCGGACATCTATTCCGTTATTTATAAGAATCGCAGCTAAATTCATTCAAATCTAACTAAATAGCGGAACAAATGTCCGCAAACTCCCATTAAGTGATGATAATTTTGAAAATAGCGGACTAAATGTCCGCACCACATCAACATGCTACACTATTTGCACTCACCCAGACTATAACTTAACCTCAGAAATAATCGGCAAACTAGCCATAATTCCATTATATAATTTCAGGAAAACAAAAATAACAGACAAAAACAACGATGCCCAAGTAAAAAGCTGAAAACAAATAATCCCAAACGTACTAGCCTTCGATATATGTGGACTAACCTTATAAATAAAAAAGATAAAATAGGCCAAAGAAGAAAGAACAAAAATCACCAATATCCCAAGAAATGATTTCAAGCTAAACACCGAAACCAAACCACCAACAAAATAAATAACCGATCCATATCGAACAAGATTCAACAGATTCCCCTCAGAATCCTTAGAAAAAAATAACATTGAAACTTCATTGATCGTCTCAGCAATCAGCTTCAAAGCAGCAAAAACCATAAAACAAACAACCATTAATAAAAATAAGATAACGAGCTTCAATTGAATATCGGAAAGAAACTCTCTCATTCCCGGATATACTCCAATTTTCTGAAATAAATCAACGAATACCTCTACTCCATAAACTGAAAACGTCAAACTAAAAAGTAAAATTGAAAACAACGGCAAATAGCCTGTTAAATAAGCATTCTTCAAGATTGTCTCTCCTATTAAAATGAAAGATAACTAACAAACCCATCATACTTGTTTACACCTAGAATGAAAAGGGTAAATCCTAGTGAATACTCCCTCTAGTGTAATATTCCCCTTTTACGATCAATAAAAATAAGACTAAAACGGGCTTTAGACAAAGCTCAACGTTTTAGTCACTAACAGGTTGTATGATTCGAATGTATTCTCTTGAACCAAAGGGACGATGAGTTGGTCTTGTTCCCATCTGCTCGTACCCACTATTTGTGTCTGATGGGTCAAAATGGAGCTGATGGACATTGACATTTTGTATCGTTAAAGATGGATTTGGTCTATACAAATTAGCTTGATCCTTTACAGTAATAAACCAGGCTGATACAAAAATGCTCATAAAAATAACGAGAGCCGTTACGACTTTTTTCAACATTTTTCATTCACCTCTATGGATAGCTTGTGCGAAAAAAAGAAATGCTATTCAATAGAGACTGATAAATTCTCATAAAAATTTTTTCCTGTAATTGACCGAGTTCTTCCTATTTAATATATTTTTCAGTTCCCTTAAAAGTAAGACCATTTGGCATGCAAGCATGATTTTTTTACGTTATAATGCTTTTTGAGGTTTTACTTTTACACATTTATAAAAACAAATAAAAGCACGTAGTGATTTACATAAGGGGGGTTTTTGTTGACATTACTTCATTGGGCTATTATTTCGCCATTTTTATTTGCTATTCTAATCCCTTTTCTCTATAAAGGGCTCCGCAATATCCATACTGGTTGGTTTGTTTTGCTTTTACCAGTGATCTTATTTACATATTTCTTCCAATTCATCTCAATAACAAAAGAGGGAGACACTGTTCAGCAAACTGCAAACTGGATGTCTTCATTCGGTATTAATTTTACCGCTTATGTTGACGGACTTGGACTATTGTTCGCTCTGTTAATTACGGGAATTGGATCACTAGTTGTTCTTTACTCAATTTATTATTTGGATAAAAACAAAGAACAGCTACACAACTTCTATGTGTATCTTTTAATGTTCATGGGAGCAATGTTAGGCGTTGTCTTATCAGATAACCTTATTGTTCTGTATATGTTTTGGGAGTTCACATCGATTTCTTCCTTCTTACTAATTGGGTACTGGTATCATCGAGAGCGCTCACGTTATGGTGCGCAAAAGTCCATGCTTATTACTGTTTTCGGTGGGTTATCCATGCTTGGAGGAATTATCCTTCTTTATATCATGGCAGGCACCTTCAGTATTCAACAATTAATAGCTCAAACAGATGAAATCATGAATCATGCCTTATTTATTCCAGCAATGATTTTAATTTTACTTGGGGCTTTTACAAAATCAGCACAGTTCCCTTTCCATATCTGGCTGCCAGATGCGATGGAAGCACCAACACCTGTAAGTGCGTATCTTCACTCAGCTACTATGGTAAAGGCAGGTATATACCTCGTTGCACGAATGAGTCCAATCTTTGCAGAGTCAAGCACTTGGTTATGGCTAGTTGGGATATTTGGGATATTCACATTATTCTGGGGATCCTTCAATGCCGTCCGTCAGAAAGATTTAAAAGCGATTCTTGCTTACTCAACAATCAGTCAGCTCGGATTAATCATGTCCTTACTAGGAGTAGGAGCAGCAGCTCTACACTATGACAGTATTGATGATAATGTCTTTATGGTTGCTACAGTGGCTGCAGTCTTTCACTTAATCAATCATGCAACCTTTAAAGGTAGCCTGTTCATGGTGGTAGGAATTGTTGACCATGAAACAGGCACAAGAGATATTCGTAAACTAGGCGGATTAATGAACTTTATGCCAATTACGTTTACGATTGCAATAATCGGTGCCTTTTCAATGGCTGGTTTACCACCATTTAATGGATTCCTGAGTAAAGAAATGTTCTTTACCGGTATGGTTCGAATCCTAGAATTTGATCTCTTTAACTTAGATACACTTGGCTTTGTGTTTCCAGTACTAGCTTGGATCGGTAGTGTATTTACCTTTATTTATAGCATGGTGCTTGTATTTAAGACCTTTACAGGCAAGCATCAACCAGAGAAGCTAGAAAAAACACCACATGAAGCTCCAATTGGGATGCTAATTCCACCAATTATATTAGCTTCACTTGTTGTTATTTTTGGGTTCTTCCCAAATATTCTTTCTGAAAGAATTATAAAGCCAGTAGTAACAGCAATTTTACCAAGCCTACTTAGCGATGGTGCTGTTTATGATGTTGATATCTACTTCTGGCACGGACCAACTGTCGAACTCTTTATGACGATAGGAGTTATATTATTTGGGGTATTACTGTACGTACTATTACCAAAGTGGCAAAAAATTTATGGCCTGTTCTCTGAACGGTTCACTCTCAATGCCTTATATGATAAGATATTAGATTTCTTTCCTAAGGCGTCGTATACAATTACTAGAGGCTATATGACAGGCTCTATTAGAAGCTATCTCTTATATATTTTCACATTTGCGATCATCATCCTGCTTTCCACTCTTTGGATTAAGGATGCGTTTGCGATTAATACAGAAGATGTGGCACCAATAGGGATCTATGAGATCGCGATTGCATTGATTCTTGTTATAGGTGCTGTTACAACGGTATTAGCAAAATCACGCTTAACAGCCATTATCGCTTTGGGTACTGTAGGCTATACCGTTGCATTATTTTTCGTATTATTCCGTGCACCAGATTTGGCATTAACACAGCTAGTAATTGAAACGGTATCTGTATCTTTATTCCTGCTTTGCTTCTACCATCTTCCAAAGCTAAGCAGACATGAGGAACGAGTTTCATTCCGCTTAGGAAATGCATTGGTTGCGATTGGTGTTGGAGCAACGGTTACACTCTTTGCCATTTCAAGCTATAGCACTAAATTATTTGAGTCCATTTCTGAGTATCATATTGAAAATGTGTATGAGAAAGCTGGCGGTAAAAATATGGTTAACGTTATTCTCGTTGATTTCCGTGGCTTCGATACCTTATTTGAGATATGTGTACTTGGGATTGCTGCACTTGGAATATTCGCCATGATTAAACTTCGATTAACAAGGAGGAATGAAGGATGAAAACAAATGATGTAATTTTTCAAACCGTCACAAAAATTGTTGCCTTCGTTGTCATCCTGTTTTCAATCCAAATCTTCTTTGCAGGACATTATACTCCTGGCGGCGGATTTATTGGAGGTTTAATGACTTCTGCGGCACTTGTTTTACTATTACTTGCGTTTGATATTAAAACGGTACAAAAAATCATTCCTTTTGATTTTAAAGTAATTATAGCCATCGGATTGTTTTTAGCAGTTGGAACAGGGGCAGGTGCTCTCCTTTTTGATGTCCCTTTCCTTACTCATGCCTATGAATATTTCCAGCTTCCGCTTCTAGGGAAGACGTCTCTTCATACTGCTGTTATCTTTGATACCGGTGTGTACCTTGTTGTTATCGGTGTAACGATGGTCATTATTCAAACGATTGGGGTGAGCGAATAATGGAAATATTAATGGCTTTTGTCGTTGGAATTGTTATTACGTGCGCGGTATATCTAATGCTTTCAAAAAGCTTAATTCGAATTATTATTGGTACAGGACTTTTAAGTCATGGTGCTCATTTACTTCTGTTATCCATTAGTGGCCTTAAAGGTGGAGCTGCACCACTACTTGGAGAACATGCAGATTCTTATGTTGATCCACTTCCTCAAGCGTTAATATTAACGGCAATCGTTATTAGCTTTGGGGTTACGGCATTTTTCCTAGTTGTCGCTTACAGAGCTTATCAGGAGCTAGGTACAGATAATATGGAATTAATGAGAGGAAACGAAGGAAATGACTAATTTATTAATACTACCACTGTTAATTCCATTGTTTACAGCAATCTTATTAATGGTGATACCAAAGCATATAAAAGCCCAAAGAGTCATTGCCGTTATTTCAACAGCGATGACGATACTTGCAGCACTCATTCTTGTTTTTACCATTCGGGCAGAGGGGATACAAACACTTGACCTCGGAAGCTGGGAAGCTCCGTTCGGAATCACACTTGTGTCAGATATGTTTTCTGCTCTGCTTGTTACAACAACAAGTATCATTACATTAATTGTTACTATTTACTCCTTCCGTTCAATTGGGTTTGAGAGAGAGCGATTTTACTACTATCCCATCGTTCAGTTTTTATTAGTAGGGGTAAACGGGGCGTTCACAACAGGAGACATATTTAACCTATTTGTTTTCTTTGAAGTAATGTTAATGTCCTCATATGTTTTACTAGTACTTGGAGGCACAAAAATCCAGTTAAGAGAGTCGATTAAATATCTTCTGGTAAATATTATTTCATCAGCCTTATTTGTTATTACAGTTGCTTATTTATACTCAGTAGTCGGAACATTAAATATGGCAGATATTTCTGTGAAAATAGCTGAAGTAGGACAGCCTGGAATCCTTACAGCTATTGCTGTATTATTCTTAATCGTATTCGGACTTAAAGGAGCCATTTTTCCTTTATACTTCTGGTTACCAGGATCGTACTATGCACCACCAGTACCAATCTTAGCACTGTTTGGAGCTTTATTAACAAAGGTTGGGGTCTACTCTATTATTCGAACCTATACGCTATTCTTTTATCATGACACTGGGTTTACGCATACGATCCTTGGGGTGTTAGCGATATTAACCATTATCGTTGGTTGTATTGGTGCGGTAGCGTATTCGGATGTTAAGAAGATTATCATCTACAATATCATTATTGCGGTTGGTGTCATTCTGTTTGGTGTTTCTGTAATGTCTCCAGACTCACTTGAAGGAGCCGTATATTATTTAATACACGATATGCTTATTAAAGCCGCTCTGTTTTTATTAGTCGGTATTATGATTGCGATAACGGGAACAACAGACATACGAAAAATGGGTGGATTAATTAAAGAATACCCTTGGCTTGGCTGGACATTCTTTATTGCTGCACTGTCACTAGCAGGTATCCCACCACTTAGTGGATTTGTCGGAAAGCTCCTTATCTTAAGAGGAAGCTTTGCAAGTGAGGAATATATCGGGGCAGCTGTTGTCCTTATTTCAAGCTTAATTGTTTTATATTCCGTTATGAAAATATTCTTAAATGCCATTTGGGGTACGCCACAAGAATACACAGGTGCTTCAAAAAACAAAGCAAAATACTTATGGATGACATCTAGTCTGTTAGTTCTTTTAGCCGTTTTTTATGGATTTGGAGCAGACGTGATACGACCATTTATATCACAAGCATCCGAAGTATTAATCAATCCTGAGCTTTATATTGAAGCCGTGTTAAAGGAGTAATGTAAAATGGCCTTTCAAATATTATTAAACTTTTTTCTAGCATTTGTATGGATGTTTCTTTCCGTTTCCTTTACTTCTACTACATTTATTATTGGCTATTTATTAGGATTACTGGTCATTTTTGCGATGAGAAGATTCTTTCCTTCTCGTTTCTATTTAGTAAAAGTATACGCGGCAATCAGCTTATTTTTGCTTTTCATGAAGGAATTAATTTTATCCAACATTGCCGTACTAAAAACAATTTTAAAACCGAAGCTAGATATTAAACCTGGTATCTTTGCGCTTCCGACAGATTTAAAATCAGATTGGGAAATTACACTGCTGGCAAATTTGATTACACTAACACCAGGAACCCTTGTTGTAGATATCTCTTATGACAACAAAATCTTGTATATTCACTCTATTGATCTTCCAAGTGTCGATGATGCCATAGATGACATAAAGAACACATTTGAAAAAGCAATCAAGGAGGTGAGCCGCTAATGTTAGGAACCATTATACAACTATCATTATTACTAGTTTCCCTTTCCATGGTAGCCTTCGTGTATCGTGTTGTAAAAGGCCCTTCAACTCCTGACAGAGTGGTTGCCCTTGACGCTATTGGTATTGGACTTGTAGCCATTGTTGCACTTATTTCGATGGTGATCGATACATTTGCATTTCTTGAAGTCATCTTATTGCTTGGAATCCTTGCCTTTTTAGGTACTGTTGCCTTCTCCAAGTTCATTGAGAAAGGGGAGATTATTGAACGTGATAGAGAGCATCATTAGATTTCTCATTGGTTTTTTCTTGTTGTTCGGAGCCCTTTTGACCGTTGTCACCGCTGTTGGTCTTCTCCGTCTCCCTGATGTATATACGCGAAATCACGCAGCATCAAAGAGTGCTACTCTTGGAGTTATGTCGATCTTATTAGGTACGTTTCTGTATTTCTATTTAGAGCACGGACACTTTAACTCACGACTCATATTAGCGATTGCCTTTATCTTTGTAACAGCACCCGTTGCAGGTCACCTTATTTCACGTGCAGCCTACAACTCTGGTGTAAAGCTATGGGATAAAAGTGTTCAAGACGATTTAAAGTACAAAGTACCTTATGAAAAATCAAAAGCTGTTGAAAACGAAGAATAAACGTTAAAAGAGCTAGTGCCTTATTTATCACTAATTAAGGCACTAGCTCTTTCTATTTTTTATTTTTTTGCGACGACTGCAACCGTACATCTTGATATACAGATCAATTGGTCGGATTCATCCTTAATTCGAATATCCCACACCATTGTCGTTCTCCCTTTATGTACGACCTCTCCAACTGCTGTTACGACACCATCCTGCTTGGATTTAATATGATTAGCATTAATCTCTAAACCAAAACAGATTTCTTTATCCAAATCAATTAGATTAGCAGTCCCTACACTCGCAACCGTTTCAGCTAGAGCTACAGATGCCCCACCATGTAAGTATCCATAAGGCTGTCTTGTTCGATCATCTACAGGCATTGTCGCAACAACTCTACCCTCTTCCATTTCTTTTAGCTCAATCCCCAGTGATGTTAATAGTGTATTCTCCCTCATATTCGTTCCCCCTCTTTTTTCATATGTTGTTCAATTCTTTATTGCATCTGTAAAATCCTTTTTAAAATTACCGTTCATTTCACTGATATCATTTTCTAGAAGCTACATGTCAACTATATGGTGTCAATCTGACGATACCTTATACTTAAATTCTGCATCCTTTAAAAAAGCAAATCAAATTTCACGTCTTACGAACAAATACGAATAACACCCCTTTTATCTAGGGGTGTTATTAGAATATGCTATTACAAGTGTTCTAGTTTTGTTTTAAGAAATTAGGCTTCATGTATTCTGGATCAGGATACGTGTAGAAGCCTTCTCCTGTTGAAGCACCCATTTTCCCTTTATCGATCATTTCTGCTTTCAGCTTGTCTGCAATAACTCCATAAGCTGGATCTAATTCAGCTCGTGCTCTATTTAAATTGTAAGGTGTTTCCATACCAATGACATCTAAAATACCGAATGGACCTCTTGGAGAACCCGTTGAGATCATCCAGTTTTTATCTATTGTATGCGGATCTGCAATGTCCTTCGCCCATAGAGTTAACCCTGCATTTAAGAATGGTACTAATAACGTGTTTAAAATGTAACCTGGTTGTTCCTTTTTCAGTACAAAAGGAATCATTCCAATAGAACGTGCAAATTCGGTAACTCTTTCCACATATTGTGATTCAGTACCTGGGTGTCCCATTATTTCAGCAGTATTATTTTGCCAAATTGAGTTCGCAAAATGGAGTGCTAAGAATTTTTCTGGGCGTCCAGTGAACTCTGCAAATTGACTTGGTAACATTGTGGAGGAGTTTGACACAAATACGACATCCTCAGCTGCTACAGCCGACAGCTTTTGATAGAAATCTTGCTTAATATCAACACGTTCAGGAACTGCTTCAATCACTAAATCAATTTCCTTTGCTGACTGCGCTAGGTCTGAACTGAATGATATGCGATCAAATGCTGCTTTTGCTTTTGCTTCATCTTTGAAGAATTCAGCATATATGTCTATTAATTTTGTAATACGCTCTTTTCCAATTGCTATTGCTTCATCATTAATATCGTATACGCTTACATTACAACCAAAAAATGCAGATTGGAAAGCGATTTGACTACCTAAGACACCACTACCAGCAACCATTACTCTTTTAAATTCCATTTCTATTCTCCTTTACCTATCCTAGATTTATATGTGCAACTATTTTGACTCTTTTATTTTAACCGTTTTCTATGCAATAATAAACATACCTTTATATGCAATTACGACAAAATATTAACATACGAATGTAGGTGTTAAAATGAAAAAAATTGACTTTCAATATTTATTATTTTATAAAATCCACCGTACTGAAATTCTAAATAACGCGCTTATACTCTTAGAGAAAGAAATAGAATTGGATTTGTTCCAAAAGGAGCAACTTCGACAGTTATTTTCTGCATTTACTTCATTCCTAATGATTCAACTAAAACATACTGAAATTGACGAAGACGCTTTAAACTATTGGGTTCAAATGCACAGTAACGACATGCCAATCACCAAGTCCAACACCTTTAAAGAAATACTAACTAGATCATTTAGAAGCGTGTTAATCGAACATAGCCACCCCTTAGAAAAAGAGCTTCTGTTATTCAATAATGAATTACTGAACAGCATCGCTTTATTGTATCTTCAATGTGTAGAGAATCCACCTAATTACATGGAAATGAAACAAGCATATATGAAACAATTAGATGCATTTAGTGAAATTCTCATTCAATGTAATGGTACAGATGACCTTCCCTACATCTTAAAGTGTGTCGAAGAAATTTTTGATTTTAAGAGATGTACCTTTTTAAGTTATAATCCCTGGTTAAAAGAATTTTCTGGTGCAGTTGGTGAAGAACTGCCAAAAGTACATTTATTGCGAGGCAAGATTGAATCGGAACCTGTATTTGCTCAAAAAAAACCCTTATTTCTGAAGCAGCCTGACCCTTATGTACAACAAGTAGCAATAGAGTTATTTAACTTATCCTCTATTATCTTTATCCCTATCATTCATGAACAACAATTATTCGGATGGCTTACTTTAGATCAAAAAGGGGAGTCTTTCGAATGCCCAAAGCTTCAATTAGATATTTTAGAACAAGCTGGTAACCGTATTGGGATGTATCTAGCCCGCAAGCAACTTGGTGATGGTTACAAGTATATGCTTGATTTAACTGAAAAGGAGCTAGCCATCCTTCATTTGGTATCAGAGGGCTATAGCAACAAAGATATGGCAGGACTAATGTTTCTAAGTGAATTTACAATACGCGATTATATACAGAAACTGATGATTAAATTGAAAGCAAAAAATCGCACACAAATCGTTTCTATGGCTTTTCGAATGGGGTTAATCGATTAGTTACTCATAGACTACTAGCAAAAATAGACTTTCATGCTACGAAAGAACTTTTTACCTTCTCTCAGAAGAACTTTTAAGTAAAGAGTTAAAATTAAAGCATATATACAAAAGTAGAAACATAAATTTTCTAATGAATTTCCAAAAAACACATTGAGTAATAATGATTTTATATAGATACCTTACAGCATAGAAAGGGGCAGAATGTATGTATCATTATCACCAGGTGTATCGACCTGTTCAACAACACCCTCATATTCAATATCCTTATCCTCCACAAATGCCAGTCTATTACGCTCCTCGTCAATTTCCACCTGTTCAACCGGAAGTATTTATGGAGTCTTCTAAGAAGATGCTTCCACTATTACGCTCAGCAGAGACGTTAGTTGTCCAGGTTTCTAAATCTGAGTCTTTTTCTAGGAAGCTTATGGATGCTGCACAAAAGTCTAATGTGGATGAAGTGAAAAAGCTTGTTCAATCAACAGGCGTTCAGGTTACACCCAAAATTGATTTTAACCCTGATGGGCTGAACCTTAACTTTGATGCAAAAACTGGTGACGTGGATTGCTGTCACTTAGGTGTTACACTTAGGTGGAGAAACCTTTAATAATTACAAAAAAGGATATCCCGAAGGAGGCATACCATCTACTATACTAGTTACTTGTAGATCGCTATGACTGTTGCCTCGGAGATATCCTGATCCTGTTATTTTTTTATATTAATAATATGGGTAGTAATATGGCGGATAGTACGGAGCTGGATAATATGGATATGGTCTAGGTCTTACTAAAGAAGCCCCTAAAACACCACCAAGTACTCCACCTAAAAACGGAAATCCAAATCCACCACCAAAACCTCCAAAACCAAATGGTCTTCTACCATAAATAATTCTTTGATTCATTTAGACTACCTCCCTCTTTTTCTGTTTTTACCCTCTATACTTTTTATGCAGAAAAAGGGCTTTTGGGACTAGGCTATGGTCTAATTATAAAATGATTGCTGCAATCCAACCGAAAATGACTAGTGGGATATTGAAGTGAATAAATGTAGGTACACAAGTATCCCATATATGATTATGCTGACCATCTGCATTTAACCCGGCAGTCGGGCCTAACGTGCTATCAGAAGCCGGTGAACCTGCATCACCTAATGCTCCTGCAGTACCAACAATCGCAACGGTAGCAAGTGGACTAAAGCCAAGCTCCATTGCTAACGGAACAAAGATGACCGCAATAATCGGAATGGTTGCAAACGACGAACCAATTCCCATCGTAACAAGTAAACCAACTACAAGCATTAAAATCGCACCTAAAGCTTGATTTCCACCAATAACAGTAGAAGTGGCTTGAACTAATGCTTCTACATCACCAGTCTCTTTCACTACTTGTGCAAAGCCTGAAGCAGCAATCATCACAAATCCAATAAAGGCCATCATCTTCATTCCATCAAGCATAAGTGAGTCTGCCACACTCCACTTGACTGCTCGGGAAATGTACAACACGGCTATCCCGGTAATGGCACCTAGAATCATAGATTCAAATTGTAATTGAATAAATAATGCAAGAACAATTGATACTAGTGCCATCACCATACCTAATTTTGAATACTCTTTTTTGTCTTCTACTAAGAAGCTTTCACCTTTTTGATAAGTCCTAGGCTTACGGTAGGAAACAAAGATTGAAACAAGAAGTCCAACAACCATTCCTGCAACAGGTATGAGCATCGCAGTCGGAATATCCGCTAAATCAACTGACATCCCTCCACTTTCCATATTTTCTGCAATGATTTTATGAAATTGCAGACCAAAACCTACTGGCAACAATATATAGGGAGCCGTTAAACCAAAGGTTAATACTGAAGCAATCATTCGTCGATCTATTTTTAATTCAAGCATAACCTTTAAAAGGGGTGGAATTAAAATAGGAATAAAGGCGATATGAATCGGAATAAGGTTTTGTGAAAAACAGGCCATTAATAAAACGGAAAACACAATTAATGCTTTAGAAAGAATCTTTTTACGGGAGTCTCCTTCCTTTCCAACAAGTTTTACGACAACGTTCACTAGTGCATTGGGAATACCTGTATATGAAATCGCAACGGCAAACCCACCTAGTAATGCATAACTTAAGGCAATATTTGCTCCACCACTAACACCTTCTGAAAAACTTGTCATCGTGTCTTGTATCCCAAGTCCCCCAGTGACACCCCCTGCAATGGCACCTAATACAAGTGCTACAACGACATTTACTCGTAATAAACTCAATATAAGCATGACAAATACAGCAATTAAAACAGCATTCATTTCTGTTTCTCCTCTCTATGTTGTTAAACGCTTCTGCTTAACAAAAATAAATACACACAAAATATATAAAAACACTTTAGTTTGGTAGAGCACTAAAACAACATTCCCTAGATTACCAAACTTATATTTATCATGTCAACACTTTATTGCATTAAAGAGGGACGGACCTTTGCAACTTTGCAAAGGTCCGTCCCTCTGTTTTAAACCGCCAAAACTTGTCTTCAGCTAATACATTCGTTTTGATGTAGAGTATGAAATTCTCATAGAGCCGTATTTCTTCGCGGACATTTATTCCGCTAATTTCATAGAAAGCTTTCTTTTTGAGGGGGTAGTGGACATTTGTTCCGCTATTTCATGAGAATTCAAGCGAATTTTATCCTTTTTCACTATATAACGGAACAAATGTCCTCCAGCACCTCATAACCACCGTTTTTACTAATAATAGAGGAATATATGTCCGGGTCCGGTGGTGCATTCCTACCTACACCGATCATGCAATGTATCCTCATAACTACTAGTTGAAAGAATTCCCCCATAGCATCACATGTTTACATGTTCAACAATTATTGTCACGTAATTTTAATAGTATACTTTTACCAAATATCTGGAAATAACCCCAAAAAAATCGGCATAGGTCAATACCTATGCCAATTTATGTCACTTATTTATTGCACCAGAAAAACGGACAGTTTAATGTATCCATAGAGTATTTCTTACCCTATTCTCGGAACATTATGATTCTGAAGATTGAAAACGTTCTACTACAAGGGCAAGAGTACGAGTCATAGCTCCAGTTGCTCCAGCTGGGCATAGGTCTTCCTCTTTCTTCGTTGTAGCAGTACCCGCAATATCTAAATGAACCCAAGGTGTATTTTCTGCAAACTCACCGATAAAGGCTCCTGCCATAATTGCATGTCCCTCACGACCTGGGGAATTATTCAGATCTGCCATTTTTGAGCTGCGTACACGCTGTTTATCTTTTTCAGTATACGGAAGTCTCCAAATATACTCACCAGCTTCAAATGAAGCTTCTAACACTTGCTCAAAAAACGCCTCATTGTTTGTCATAGCACCTGTTTTATCCGTACCTAGAGCAACAATGACCCCACCTGTTAAAGTAGCTACGTCGACTAAATATTCTGCTCCATGGTGCTTCGCATATGTGATCGCATCCGCTAAAGCAAGACGACCTTCTGCATCTGTGTTAAGAACTTCAATTGTTTTTCCATTCATAGAAGTAATCACATCGTCTGGTTTGAACGCATTACCACTAACCATATTGTCTGTTGAAGGGATAACTGCGACAACATTTTGTTCTGGACGAAGCTCACCGATAATTTCCATTGCACCTAAAACCGCTGCAGCACCGCCCATATCTGTTTTCATTCCGACAATGCCATCCTTTGGTTTTAGTGAATAACCACCAGTATCAAAGGTGATTCCCTTCCCTACAAGACCGACAACATCCTTCCACTCATCTTTTCCTTGATATTTCAAGACGATCATTTTCGGTGGCTCAACAGATCCTTGGTTTACAGCAAGTAGCGCCCCCATTCCAAGTCTTTCCATTTCTTCTTTATCAAGAATTTCAGCTTCAAAATCATACTTGTTTGCTAGCTCAAGAGCATATTCTGCTAGCTTTGTAGCTGTTAGCATATTACCTGGTAGGTTTACTAATGTTCTTGCAGAGTTTGTTCCACGTCCATAGGCATAACCTACCTCAGCAGATGCACGAACTTCCTGCTCATCAGCTCCAGTAATAAGCTCAATCATTTCTAGTGGAACTTCTGGCTCATTGGATTTTTGCTTATAGTTTTGGAATTCATATGTTGCTAATGAGAATGCTTCTGCAAATGCATGTGCAACATCAAATGTATCAATTCCTTCTGTAACAAAGGTATCGAGAGCCACTCCAAATGTTGAACGCTTCATGTGCTTTAGCGTTTTTGCAGCAACACCAAATGCTTCTTTTAGCTGATCAAATGTTAATTCTTTATCTTTTCCTAGTCCAACAAACAATAGTCTTTTAGCTGGTACTTTTCCAAAGCTAGGAATTTTTGAAACGTTTTTAAGCTTTGAATTGATGTCACCCTCTTTAATAAACTGTGTTAGCTGACCATCAAATTTTTGATCTAAGACTGCTAGGTCTCCATCAAATGTTGGTTTATTAAAAACCCCTACTACGATACATTCTTGTTCTTTTTCTACAAACGAGTCATTATGTATTGAAAATTTCATTTTACAACACCTCCAATTTCATTATATCTGAAACCGCAAACTATTTCGAGTGACTAATCAACTCATCTAACCCTTCTCATACAACTTCCCTATAGGATTGTGCTATAATGGTAGGAACATACGGAATTTGAAAGGATGCTTACATTCAATATGGACTTGTTATTTAATTTTCCTCTATGGGCTTCGCTTGCTGCCATTTTCTTCGCACAATTTATTAAAGTTCCCATTCAATTTATTGCTTCAAGAGAGTTAAATTGGTCATTACTCACCTCTACGGGTGGGATGCCTAGCTCACATTCGGCTGCTGTAACAGCTCTAGCTACAGGGGTGGCTCTTGAAACGGGGCTAGACTCTCCGACATTTGCTGTCGCTGCTATATTTGCCATTATTACAATGTTTGATGCGACTGGCGTTAGAAGACAAGCAGGAGAGCAGGCAATTGTGTTGAATCAACTAATGTCAGATTTTCATAAGTTTGTTGAAGAAGCAAAAGGCTGGCAGAAGAAGCCTGAACAGGTAAAACGAAAAGAATTAAAAGAACTATTAGGTCATAAACCGATTGAAGTGTTTTTCGGCGGTTTATCAGGAATTATTCTTACACTAGTTTTATACTTTATCATGTATAGTTAGGAGTGGCACAATGCGAATCATCTCCATTTGTCCAAGTAACACAGAAGTGGTAGACTTCCTTGGCCTAACGCCTTATTTAGTTGGGGTAGATAATTACTCAGATTATCCCGAAGCTGTTCTGTCACTCCCTCGTCTTGGACCTGACCTCTCCATTGATATGGATAAAGTTGAGGCATTAAAACCAGACATCGTGTTAGCCTCTTTAAGTGTTCCTGGGATGGAGAAAAATGTTAAAGAGCTGGAAAAAAGAAAGATTCCTCATATCGTACTAGATCCCCAGAGCTTTGACGATATAGCCAGTGATATACTCATCGTAGGAAATGCATGTGGTGTAGAAGAGGTGGCCAAAAAGCGCTCACAAGATTTCAAAAAAATGGTTGAGTACTTAAAATCCCTAGCGGTGAAAGTCGAAATAAAACCAATGCTCTATTGGGAATGGTGGCCAAAGCCTGTCTTTACTCCTGGTAGAGTAAATTGGTTAACAGAATTAAGTGAAATGGTTGGAGCAACGAATTGTTTTCACGATGTTGATTTAGCTAGTGTTCAAACAGATTGGGAAGATGTTTACAAGCGCAACCCAGATTATATTTGTCTTGCCTGGGTTGGCGTTCAAACAGAGAAGGTTAAGCCAGAAATCGTTATGAAAAGACCGAACTGGACTACCTTAGAAGCGGTGAAACAGGATCGGATTTTAATTCTAGAAGAAGAGCTATACTGTCGACCATCTCCTCGTTTATTGACTGGAGCCATACAACTCGGAAAGATCCTTCACCCAGCTTTATTTCATGACGTCGATATCTGACGTAAAAAAGGAAAAGGCTCCTTTGCCTTTTCCTTCATACTCTATTCATTTTCTGCCCTAATATATTGTTGGCGAAACACTTGCATATCTTTATTTTCATTTAATGCCATTAATTCTTCTGCTCGTAAACTACCGTCACCCTTTTTGATTACATATACGTCAACAGATTTTTTCCCCCATTGATCATATACATCTTTAACAGTGTCATAGTATAAGTCAATTTTATTTCCTTTAATCGCTCCACCCTTATCGGCAACGACTCCATAGCCATAACCCGGAATGAATAAGATTGTCCCGATTGGAAAAACGTTCAAATCTGCTGCGATTGTAGAATATAAATCTCTTTTTACTTTTACTCCAGAATAAGTGATACCATACTCTGGATGATCTGGGGTTTTTCCAGTAGATTCAACACCTGCTGTATAGCCTGTTGCAACAACATGATGTTTCTGATACTTTGACCAATCAAAAGCTTCCTCCAAAGTTGGTAATGAACCCTCAACTTTATCACTTGAAGAAATTTGAGTCGTAATACCAGCTAATTTTTTTAGAAACTTAAATGACAGTGACAATGGTTTAAAAGAATGAGATTCATAATTGCTGTCTTCTTGTTGTTGCTCATGGTCCATCCACCATGCTGTCATTGCCTTCGCTTCTACTCCAGAAATTGATTGAAACGTTGTACCCAATGCTAAACAAAATAAGATCGACATTGTTATTCTTTTTGAATATTTTTTAAATTGGTTCATATTATATTTCACTCCTCCCAGAAATATTCCTTTCCCAGAGAAGACATTTTTATACATTAAGTGATGAAAAAAATTTAATAGTTTGATTTTTCGAATATTCCTTCAACTATTTTCAACACAAAAATACTGATGAATTTCGAAGTAAACACAAATCCATCAGCATAAATTTTGCAGGCATCTGTAACACTTTTTTTACATTGCCATATATTAGGTTAAAACATGCGGTACCCATTTTTCCTTAGTAACTTCATAACAATTCCTGAAAGAATGGCTCCAGCTAATCCACTAGAGAGAATAAGAATATCAGCAGAAGCTAGTGACACAAATTTTTCACCCAAGCTTGAAAAAGCTTCTCCCGAGTTTCTGAAATAGTCTATAAAACGCACTTCATCAATGATAAATATTGTAACGAGTGGAAAAATCACGGCCATAATCCATGTCATGCGTAATAGCATGTTCAACAAAAAGCCAATCCCAAAAAATAAAACTAGGAATAATAACATTGAGATTAATAATACGTGAATCGGCATCAGTCATGCACCTCCATTGACACTAAAGTTTAGTGTACTCAATTGTGTATGTATCGTCAATAAACTACGCATAATAGTAGAAGAGTTGTCACAAATTAACATAGAAAGCCTCTAAAAATCCCCAATAAAAAAGAGCTGACCAAAGGGGTCAACTCATATTATAAACATAGTATTTTTTATTTTTTTCCGCTTCCTTCACAACAAGGACAAGTTTCTGAACCACCTAAAATAAGCTGAAAATACCCTTTTCCTGAGCAGTAAATACATGTATTCTTTTTTGAATCTAGGGTTGCTTTCATTTGGTCCATCTCCTTTTCTTAATTTTCTGATAATATAACATCATTTCAAAATTAAGAAAAGGGACAAAAAGAACTCTATTAGAGTAAGAAAACGGATACATTACTATTTTTCTTCACTATACACGTTTTATCTAATTGTTTTAAATATTATAAAAATAATTTATATGTACTATATTGAAATTGATCTCCAGGGTTTATGTTTTCAATTGGTTGTAGATGTTGTATATGCTGAGGAGAACGAAGCATTTCAACAACCATTACAGAAGTCATATCGTCTTGAAGCAATTCATCTGGTGTCTTCCACTTCACATCAAATAGCTCAGATTCCTGTACTTCAATAGTTTGGCTTTCATCCTCTAACGCAAGTGAAAAAATGACCATATTATCACTTATTGTATGTTTAATGACACCACTCCGAATGCCTATAACACCTGTAACTACCGCACATATTCCTGTCTCTTCCTTTACCTCTCGAACAGCTGCTTCATCAAGTGTTTCACCTTCTTGGACAAACCCAGCCGGAATTGACCACATTCCCTTTAATCCACTGTATTTCTTTTTAACTACTAGGACTTCTCCTTTTGAATTGGTTAAAAATCCTGCGACAGCAATCCATACATTCCCTCTCGCCATCTTTAGCACCCCTTACCCTATTATAAGCTTTATTGGCTTCATTTTCTTTCAATACCTTTTCTGTGTTATATTTTATAAAAATTAAAAAAGCAGAATGGGTTTTCCATTCTGCTCTGTAATATATCTTTTGTTCGGTTTAGAAGAACTTGAATTTCCCTTTTTTGAATACGAGTGATGGTCCCCCTACCATGTATAATGCACGG
This sequence comes from Rossellomorea marisflavi, assembly GCA_003667865.1. Taxonomy (GTDB): domain Bacteria; phylum Bacillota; class Bacilli; order Bacillales; family Bacillaceae_B; genus Rossellomorea; species Rossellomorea marisflavi_C. The sequence continues at coordinate 260,880 of CP033051.1, forward strand.
TTATCTACCATTTTTTTCATAAAGGAAGCTTGAGACCCAGTAAGTTTCTTACCAAATACAAGTCCAATTGCATCGTCTTCACCTAAAGAACATACTGTTCCTTTAAGATCTGGTGTAAATTCTTCTAATTCTTCTTTACCATGTAGAAGTGCTACAATGTTGCTAGCACATGTTTCACCTTGTTGCATCGCAATTTGAGCCGTTGGTGGGTATGGACGGTTAATTTCTTCGTTAATCATTAGAGATGAATCCCCAACGACGAAAATGTTATTGTGTCCTGGTGCTCTTAAGTCTTTTTCAACTTTTACACGGGCACGCATGTTTTCAATTCCAGCTTTTTCAATGATTGAGCTTCCACGTACTCCAGCAGCCCAAACAATTGTACCAGCTTTAATTTCTTCTACTTCATCTTCACCTTTAGCAATAAGAACACCTGTCTCATTTGCTTCTTTAATCGGTGTACCTAAATGGAATTCTACTCCACGTTGCTCAAGCTTCGCTCTTGCATATTTTACAAGTTCAGGATCGAATCCTGGTAAAATCATTGGTGAAGCCTCTACACATACAAGGCGCACTTTTTGGCGATCGATATCATATTCATGACAAAGCTCAGGAATACGGTTACCAAGCTCTCCTAGGAACTCAATACCTGTGAATCCTGCACCACCAACAACAATTGAAAGACGCTCATCTTTTTTCTCTTCTTCGTTCTTGTACGTTGCAAATTGATATTCAATATGCTCACGAATTTGACGAGCAGAGTTCACATTTGAGATTGTAAATGCATATTCTTTAAGTCCTTGGATTCCGAATGTTTCAGATTCTCCACCTAAAGCAAATACAAGATAGTCGTATTCTACTTCACCTTGATCCGTGATGACTTTCTTTGCGTCTGTTTTGATATCTTCAACAGTTGCTTGTAAGAAGTCTACTTTGCTACGATTGATAACATCACTAATGCTATAGCGAACTCGATCATGATGAAGAGTTCCTGCAGATGCCTCATGTAACCATGTCGTTTCATAATGGTAATCATTTTTGTTAATTAACGTGATATCTGCATCATTTACAGATAACTGCTTTTGAAGACGTGTTACCGTCATTAGTCCTCCATAACCTGCACCTAGTACAACAATCTTTGGCTTTCTCAACTAAATCACATCCACCTTTTTTTTGTATTTACGAAGGTATATATATTTATGTTCCTCCGCATGGGCCGTTTTTATCCTTTTTACTTATTTAGAGCTACAAGTAGTAAACGGTTTAATGTATAAGTATGAGTACGAATAAAACGATAAAGTTTGTGACTCTTTTCACGAGCTTTTTCATAAAACTGCGAAAAATGTCATAAAATCTTAACATTATGTCTACATTACATATTATTCTTTTTACATTGGTTTTTCAAGATATATATAGGAATTAACGAAACTTAAGAATATTCTAAAATATGTACAAGGAATGGCTTGACTATTCTAAATACTCAAACCTTATTTTATGAAGTATCGAACACTGTATGATAGAATAAATTAATAAATAAGGATGATTTTGGAGGGATTTCTTTGAAGGAAGATTCACAAGTTTATGATATCACCGTTATTGGTGGAGGACCAACAGGTTTGTTTACTGCCTTTTATGGTGGAATGAGAAAAGCTTCGGTTAAAGTGATTGAAAGTCTACCTCAGCTAGGAGGTCAATTGGCTACACTTTATCCTGAAAAATACATATATGACGTTGCCGGCTTCCCTAAAATCAAAGCTCAAGACTTAGTAAACAACCTTAAAGAACAGATGAAAAAATTCGAAACAACAATTTGCTTAGAGCAAGCTGTTGAAAATGTTGAAAAGCAGGCTGATGGAGTATTTAAATTAACTACAGATAAAGAAGTACATTACTCTAAAACAATTATTATCACAGCTGGAAATGGTGCGTTTCAACCAAGAAGGTTAGAACTAGATAATGCCCTACAATACGAAGGGAAAAACCTGCATTATTTTGTCGACAACCTTCAATACTTTAAAGATAAGAAAGTTGTCATCTGTGGTGGTGGAGACTCTGCAGTAGACTGGGCATTAATGCTTGAACCTATTGCTGAAAAAGTTACGCTCGTGCATCGTCGCGATAAGTTTCGAGCACATGAGCATAGTGTTGAGAATCTAGAAAACTCCAAAGTAGAGCTCGTCACTCCATATGTTCCAACAGAATTGATCGGGGATGAGGAACGTATTACTCAAATGGCTTTAGAGGAAGTACGTGGAGAAAGCAAAAAGGTTCTTGATTTTGATGAGTTAATCGTAAATTTTGGATTTGTATCATCATTAGGACCAATTAAAGATTGGGGCCTAGAGATTGAGAAGAATTCGATTGTCGTCAACTCAAAAATGGAGACGAATATTCCCGGAATCTATGCAGCAGGAGATATTAGCACATACGACGGTAAAGTGAAACTAATAGCGACAGGGTTTGGTGAAGCACCAACTGCTGTTAATAATGCAAAGGCTTATATGGACCCTGATTCTCGTGTACAGCCGATGCACAGTACGTCCATGTTTAGCTAAAAAAATAGAGGGTATCTCACTTGATGAGATACCCTCTTACTATGCTTAGCAATTTTCTGGTTTACCTGTGTTTGCTGCTGTTCTGAAAGATGATCCACATCCACAGTTCGCAATGGCGTTCGGATTTTCGATTGTGAATCCGCCACCCATCATTGATTGCTTATAATCAATTTTTGTACCTTGTAAAATAGCTGCATCATTTTTAGCTACCACAACAGAAATGCCGTGCTGTTCAAACACTTCATCTTCTTCTTGCACGTCATGCTCAAATCCCATTCCATAAGAAAGCCCGCTGCACCCTCCGCCTTTTATGGCAACACGGAGTTTTGCTCCTACTTCTTCACTTTCTTGCATCATATCTTTAATTTGAAGAGCAGCAGCTTCTGTAAGATTTACGATATTACTCATTTACTACACCTCAATTTTTAAACTTTTTCTATTTAGTTCTAGTATACTCCTTTCATCTTCTCCTCTCAACAAATCGGATTCAAAACAGTAAGTCCAAAAGCTACACATAAGTATTATTACCTAGTTCACTTTTTAGTTTTTCGAGATAATTATCAGAAAACTAGTTCCTTTTTCCTGAAAATCCTCTATAATAGAGATAAATACTTCTATAGGACGGAGGCAAAACCATGACCGAAGTCACTCCTTTTTTCCAAAGAAACATTACGTGCTTTCATTGTGGAAATGATTTTAAAACAACAAAGATTCGTTCCCGATTTGTAAAAATAAAAGAACATGACACAGACTTCTGCCCCGTCTATCAATCAGACGAAATTAATCCGATTCTTTATAATGTCAATGTATGTGTGCATTGTGGATTCTCTTTTACAGATGATTTCAACCGTTATATTGTACCCGTTTTAAAAGATGAATTAGACAACAAGGTGACAAAACATTGGAAGCAACAGGATTATGGTAACGAACGTTCGTATGAAGAAGCCATTAATACGTACAAGCTCGCTGCCTACTGTGCGCAAATTAAAAAAGAGAAAAAGCTTACCATTGCTGGACTCTATTTACGAACTGCCTGGTTGTATCGAATAAAAAACCATACAGATCAAGAGCATCGATTTATGAATATGGCCGTTAACGGTTATATTGAAGCATACTTAAATGATGACTTTACCGGAACTTCCATGTCGGAAGTTAAGCTTCTTTATTTAATTGCTGAGATTCATAGAAGATTAGGTAATTTTGACCAAGCAGTTAGCTACTTCTCTAAAGTTATTGAAAAGCAATCCACTTCTGTTGAGCCAAAGATTATTGAGATGGCACGAGAACAGTGGTATGAGATGAGAGAAGAGTATAAGAGTATGAAGACTGTTTAGGATTAGTGTGATACTTGAATTAACATACAAAAAAACGCTTGGTTTGAGAGGATCACTCTTGACCAAGCGTTTTGTATTTATAGCAGCTATCGAACATTGACTGCGCGGACTTTTAATACGCAATTATTCTAAAGATTTGCATGGGTTGGGGACATTTGTTCCGCTATTTTTGTAAATTACATAGTTTTGCATGAGTTAGCGGACATCTGTTCCGCTATTTCATCAAAATCGGTGGAGATCTGCCGCGTTTTTAGTGAATAACGGAATAAATGTCCGTTTTCCACCTATATTTGGGCGTTTTACCACAAATAACGGAACAAATGTCCGCTTACTGTTCACTTGGGGATTATCCCTCTTTGTTATAGATCATTGAGCAGGCGGACATTTATTCCGTTATTTTTGTAAATTACATTGTTTTGCATGAGTTAGTGGACATCTGTTCCGCTATTTCATCAAAATCGGTGGAGATCTGCCGCATTTCTAGTGAATAACGGAATAAATGTCCGTTTTCCACCTATATTTGGGCGTTTTACCACAAATAAAGGAACAAATGTCCGCTTACTGTTCACTTGGGGATTATCCCTCTTTGTTATAGAACATTGAGCAGGCGGACATTTATTCCGTTATTTTTGTAAATTACATAGTTTTGCATGAGTTAGCGGACATCTGTTCCGCTATTTCATCAAAATCGGTGGAAATCAGGCGCATTTCTAGTGAATAACGGAATAAATGTCCGTTTCCCCCCTCTATTTCGGCGTTTTCTCACAAATAAAGGAACAAATGTCCGCTTAACTAACCCTTCACTTGGGGATTATCCCTCTTTGTTATAGATCATTGAGCAGGCGGACATTTATTCCGGTATTTTTGAAAATTACATAGTTTTGCATGAGTTAGCGGACATCTGTTCCGCTATTTCATCAAAATCGGTGGAAATCTGCCGCATTTCTAGTGAATAACGGAATAAATGTCCGTTCCCCCACTCTATTTCAGCGTTTTCTCACAAATAAAGGAACAAATGTCCGCTTAACTAACCCTTCACTCGGGGCCTATACCCCTATTTATTTGAATGCCATTCATTAATGCATCAATATTTTAAAACATCGGATTCTCTTCCAAATATTCATAAATGTTGTCTACTAGCTCTTCAGGAGTTTCACCTGTCACAACATCTCCATTTACTAAAGCAAAATGTGATTCTGCACATTTTCCACAGTAGCTCAGACATCCATATTCTACAATATCTAAATTTGGGTCTCGTTCTAATATTTCAAGCGCCTTTTGCGCACCGCTTGCTAAATTACTAATACAAAATTCTATAATAGGTTTCAATCCTATCACCTCACTACTGTGATAATGCTATCGTTTTTTCCTATAACCGTCAATATCCTTGCATGATAGGAATTTGTCTAAATCAGTACAACATAACGATCTTTCTATATCCTTAGTCTCTCCTGCTTTGTTGCACTCTACCTGCCTTTTATGGGACAAAGAATATTTTCCTCAAACTGGTATAACAGATTGTGAATATTTTCTCTAATTTCAGTTGTGAAAATCTCATGACTTCGTTATACTTTTAGTGTTAATATGTTCACTTTTATACAATACGTTTTCATTTATATATCATATTGAAAGTGCTTTCTAAAAACTTTACTAGGATAATATATAGGGCATAAAGGGGAATAAAAATATGAAACATTTAGTGTTGCTTGGTGGCGGCTACGGGAATATGCGTGTTCTTCTGCGTTTATTACCAAACCAGTTACCAGAAGATGTAACCATTACACTTGTTGATCGTGTGCCATATCACTGTTTAAAAACAGAATATTATGCGCTTGCAGCAGGAACCATTTCCGATTCACATGTTAGGGTTTCTTTTCCAGAACATAGTCGCTTAAACACAAAATTTGGGGAAATTACAAAAATTGATGTTAAGCAAAAGCAAGTTCACCTTAATACAGATGAGGTTATCGAATACGATGATTTAATTGTTGGTTTGGGCTGTGAAGATAAATATCATAATGTACCAGGTGCAGATGAACATACGTATAGCATTCAGTCCATTGAACGTTCACGTAAAACGTATGAATCCTTATGTAATCTTCCAGCAGGAGCTGTGGTAGGGATTGTTGGTGCTGGACTAAGTGGTATTGAATTAGCGAGTGAACTGAGAGAAAGCCGCTCAGACCTTGCTATTAAATTATTTGACCGTGGACCACGTATTTTAAGCGCATTCCCTGAAAGACTAAGCGCTTATGTGCATAGCTGGTTTGATGAAAATAATGTTGAAACGATTAATAATTCTAGTATTACTAAAGTTGAACCTAACACGATTATCAACCGTGATGAAGCAATCCATTGTGATGCGATTGTGTGGACAGCAGGTGTTCAGCCTGTGCAAGTTGTACGGGAAATGGAAGTAGAAAAGGATAACCAAGGTAAAGTAGTTCTTACAAAGTATCATAATATTCCTGATGATGAACATGTCTATGTAGTTGGTGACTGTGCTAGCCTGCCACATGCTCCAAGTGCCCAATTAGCAGAAGGTCAGGCAGAACAAATCGTGCAAGTGCTCCTAAAGCGTTGGAAAGATGAGCCACTTCCGGATGAACTTCCTACAATTAAGCTAAAAGGAATCTTAGGTTCCTTAGGTAAAAAGCACGGATTTGGTCTTGTTAATGAGCGTTCTATTACGGGTCGTGTAGCTAGACTTCTAAAATCAGGTGTTCTTTGGATGTATAAGTATCATAATGGTTGATCACTTTTAGAGGTTAAAGAGACCTCAAATATTTAAGTTTTAAACATAGATTTTATTATCAAATAAATTAACATATCTTTTGTTTTTGGCGGGTGTTTAACCCGCCTTTTTTATTCCTTTCGTTTTCACAAGAGTTTTATAGTCGGTCATTTATTGTAAGTCATTAGGAATTTAATCTTTTAGGAAGATAGCCAAGTGGTAATTATTACTACTGCCCAATAGGAACCTAAGGAGTTCTTTACTTTAATCCCCTAATGCAATTATTCCTTTACCTAACTTTAGTGCTAGATGTGAGTATTCTTTAAAAGACTTAGCAAAAAGAAGATGCATCTCATTAGTACTATGCTGAATGATGAACTCTGTGTCATCAATCAACCTCATGATAAACTCTTTATTAAGTAAGGTGACTCCATAAAGATCTATATGTATCAACTCAAGATTGTTATGTTTAAATTCTTCTCTTAAATCATCATGTATTTCTTCTTCAAAAGGATGCCATAGTGTTACGGAGATACCTTCTATTTCATCTCTGTTATCAGCAATGAAGAAGTCTACTGCCACTAAAATCCCCCCATTATGTATTAATATTTTTAACGTTCATTCTTTGCAAATTATTCTGGAAAGGACGAACCTATAGGTCCGTCCCTCTTCTTCTTTATGCTGGTTGGTACCCGTACTTTTCGAGCTCAGCGTAAATCGTTTTAAGCTTTGGATTTCCTTCTCCAACCACTTCTCCCTCAATGACAACAACAGGGTAGAACATGTCTTCTTCAAGGACTCTTTCAGCAAATTCCTTAATGTCTGATTTCTCAGCAGGTGGATTATATATATCTACATACGTAATAGAAAAGTGTTGATTTGGATATTTACGAGATACTGCTGCATCGATCCATTCACATGTATCCTTAGACGATGGTAAATTTACACAACTTGCACATATTTGTTCTGCACCATATACGAAAATTTCAATTGCCTTATCACTCATTGTCTACACCCCTTCTTTCCTCTATTGTACATAATTTGCATCCAGTGGAAAACACAAAAACATCAATTTAGATTAGGATTCATTCGTGGATTTTTTTCGCTGAAGTCTTTATAATATAAATAAAGGAAAGGAGTAGATTTTATGGCTGAACAAACAGAACAAACAATGGTTGATAAAGTTCAAGTAGTATTAGATAAATTACGCCCCTTTCTTCTTCGTGACGGAGGAGACTGTGAGCTTGTTGATGTAGAAGATGGTATTGTGAAATTACGCCTTTTAGGTGCTTGTGGTAGCTGCCCAAGCTCTACCATCACATTAAAAGCAGGAATTGAGCGTGCGTTACTTGAAGAAGTACCAGGTGTTGTAGAAGTAGAACAAGTTTTCTAATTCACACCTAACAGCTTGACCTACTGCTTCTCTCAAATAACCAGGGAGATTGCAAGGTAAAAAAATATACTATTTTTTCGATACAAGGTGCCTTGCATTTTGTATCGTTTTTTATATTCATATTTAAAATTTGAAAACCTTCACTCTCTGTTACTTTTCTCATCCTATCCTCATATCGACAGCTCTATCTATTTTCTCAATTTTCCTCGTAATACTATTTAAAATGATAGTATCTCTCTCATAATGAGCATCCATCATGTAGTAATCAATATGGCATCATCAATATCATTTCTGTTTGCTTCCTCTACCCATTTTCTTGAAAGAATTTGATTGCTATGCAGATGATAATCATTGACTCACAAAAAACTTCATGTTACGTTTAACTGACGAACGTTCGGAAGGGATTGATATGATGACATCAAATGAAATTAAAGAAGTTTCTTTAAAGCATTTTGCACAGAATGGTTACGAAGGGACTTCAATGGGGCAAATAGCTGATGATGTGGGAATAAAAAAGCAATCCATTTATACTCATTTCAAAGGCAAGGATGAGCTTTTCCTTCAACTGATTACAGAGGCCAATGAAAAGGAATCAGAGTTCGTCTGTAATTTCATTATGGATAACAAAACAAGACCTATCCAGGATTTCTTATATGAATTTTTATTACAATGTAAAACTCGCTATGAAATTGAAAGCTCTACAAAGTTTTGGATACGCACCGCCTTCTTCCCGCCAAATCATCTCAATGACAAGATTATGAAGGATGTATATGGCTACTTGGATCAGGTTGAAGAATCGCTCCTACCTATTTTCGAAAAAGCAAAAATAGATGGGAGTATTAGCTCTAACGTAAGAGTACACCAAGCAACCGCTGCATTTATGGGAGTATTGGATGGAATATATGTTGAAATGTTATATGGCGGTCCAGATCGAACGCAGAAAAGACTAGAGGCATCTTGGTATATGTATTGGCGTGGTCTAGGAACGAATTAAGTTAGGTGGGATCGCAATGAATCGAAATTGGATATTTATCATTTTAGCTGGTTTTATTGAAGTGTTATGGGTCTTGGGGCTGAAACATTCATCAAGTATTTTTTCTTGGGCCGCAACCTTTTTTCTTATCTATTTATCCTTTGTAATGGTCATCAAGGCTACAAAAGTGATACCTGTTGCAACTGCCTATGCAGTCTTTACGGGCATGGGCACAGCTGGCACAGTACTAGTTGATATGCTTGTTTTTGGAGAGCCTTTTAGTTATATAAAATTAGCATTCATTCTTTTACTCTTAATGGGTGTTCTAGGGTTAAAGTTAGTATCTAGTGAATCAAACAAGGAAGAAGGTGTGCGATAATTGGGGTGGATTTTTCTTATATTGGCTGGGTTATTAGAAGTAGCTGGCGTAATTGGAATGAACCTCGTAAATAAATACGGTAATTTTCAATCATATGCCTTTTTAATAATTGGGTTCCTTTTAAGCTTTGGTTTTTTGAGTTTAGCTATGCAAAGCCTCCCTATGGGAATGTCTTATGCAATTTGGACCGGAATCGGTACGGTAGGTGGAACCATTGTTGGAATGTTGTTTTACAATGAGCCGAAAGAGTGGAAGCGAATTACATTTATCAGCATGATTTTGGTAGCAGTAGTCGGATTAAAATTAACAACATAACGTCAAAATAATGCTTTCCTTATCTAGTTTCATGCAATTATTGAACATTAAACATCACGAGAAAAAACTAGTCTACTCAAAGGGATAACCCGTTCGGTTGAGAGGAAGAAAATACAAAAAAGGAGGTCAAATTAGCATGCTAATTTAGACCTCCTTTTTTTTCTTGTTATAACAGATTTGAGACTCCGTAATTCTTGTTTTAGTGTGCATATTAGCATAGCTTTTAACACCTACTTTAACAGCCATGAATAAACTTATTCATGGCTGTTAAAACAGTTGCTAATCGGGGTGTTAAAATTTATGATTACTGTTTATACTGGTTCACAACAAGGATACAAAGAAGCATATATATTAATGAAATTTATTAAACCTAGAAATATCAATGCTGAAAATGTTGATTGGCTCATTTCAGAACGGGCAAGAGCCGTAGTCTCTTATTATGCTGAATACTCTTTATGTACATGTAGTCATAGATAAGTGGTTAAGGACTTGACTTGGAGCCTCTGTGGGAATGATTAGTCTTGAAAGGCTGAAGCCGTTGTTTCATCAGGCATACGAGCCTAGCATACCCACCCCTCCAAGTAAAGTCCTATCGTTGCATACGTTGAGAACTATAAATACTTACTGTAGATAATGCTTCCACAAAGATAGAAAACTGGCATTTTTACTATCTTTACTTACGTTGAATACGGTGGATTTCCATACTGTAGATAAGCACTCCGTTACTTTAAAAAAAGGTGCTACAGATCGACGCCTCATTAATGGTACTGTAGATAAGGTTGCATTAGTTAAACAAGACAATATAAAAAACAAACGCTTGGACAGTAAAAAGTCCAAGCGTTTTTGGTAGCTATTTATACTGTTATTTTTAGGGTTAATTATAGTCATTTTTAGTGTGATATTTACACTGTTTTTTCTGATTTTCTCCACAGTATCGGAACTACTTACTTGTAGAGGGGACTCTTTTTAATAATCATTCAATCATTTGATTAGCAAGGTCAATTAATATTTTACGCGTAATATATCTATTTTCAGCATCATGAAAGTAGATATTAATATAAACCTCTTCATTATTTTCAAAACGAATTTCCCCTCCATCTTCGACCATTTCCAATTTTCCTGTTAAGTCCTTTTTTAATTCTACTTCTTCCTGATTATTATCTCCAAAAAACTCTTGTTCAAAGTCAACAGCTTGAATAAGGATGAATGAGCCACTATTGTCAATTGCTCTAAAATCCACTGAGATATCCTTTCCATCCGTATTTGATTCAAAATGCCAATCATTGATTCCCTCCACAGTAAATTTCGCCTCAAAAGGAATAGTTTCAGGTAATGTCAACTTAAAGGGTAAAGATTTAAGAGCATCTTCTACCGTATCTGCATGATAAGTTTTCGGTTGTATACTTTCAAACTTTTCTCTTTGCTCTTCAGACATATCTTCTAGCCCGTGGCTTTTATCTTCTTCTAAAAGTGAAATATCTAATTTGTCAGGCTGCCTATCTCCCGAAAATGAAAGTAATCCAGTTTGGCTTCCTACAATACCAAACATCAGAAGAAACGCTGCACCTCCGAGGCTCCAACCTAAAACTTCAGGTAACCATTTTTTCTTGGTTCTAACACTTTGATTGTTCTCTAACTTAGTGATTAATTCTCTTTCCTCTTCTTTAGAAAACACTCGTTCTTCTCCAATATGGTTATGAATAGCTTTATGAATTTGATTATTCTTCATTAAATTCGCCTCCAAGCTTTTGGTTCAAAAGTTCACGGGCTCTGGATAATCTGGTTCTAATCGTAGAAGAATTAATTCCAAGGACTTCTGAAATTTCTTCAGTTTTTAATTCTTGATAGTAAAAGAGAATGATAACTTCTCTATATTTTATAGGTAGGGAAAAAACTGCTTCGCTCAGTACCGTTTTCTGCTGTTGTTTTAGCAGATGGTGTTCGGGACTTTCAGAATTGACTTTTGTTGAAATTGAATTAGTGAATAATATTTTTTTATAGTGCCAGCTTCGCAAGTAATCCTTCGCTTTATTAGAGGCAATGGAAAGAATCCAAGCTTTTACGGATGCTTCCTTTTGTAATGTGTCTATTTTTTGGAAGACAATGATGAATACCTCCTGTACCAAATCCTCAGCGGCACTCCAGTTTTTTACGTATGCATAAATGAGCCTCTTAACATCTTCTCCATATCGGGTGACCAAGTATCTGATTGAATGCCCTCCTTGAATACCCTGTTCGTCACTGTTTGTCATAACACACCACCATGAATTTATTCTTTACTTAACAGACGTTTGACGTTCGTGAAAAGTCCCAATAATCTATTAAATATTTTGTTGAATTCTTTAAACGATACTATCACAAGATATTTCTTCCGGACGAATCCTGGTGAACATATCAGATTTGATGATTTGAGATTACAATAAAAAATAGCTGACCCAATATTTCACTTATGGGTCAGCTGTTTTTCCTGTTATTTAATTTGTTAAAAAGGGTGTGTTTTTATTTGCTAATTATATTTTTCTCCCTCTAAACCGAACGGGTTACTCAAAGGAATAGACTAGTTTTTTGTTATTCTATATATTTTGGAAGGCATCCTTATTCACTAACGTCTTAGGAGCTTTTCCTTCTAACACTGCTTTTATATTGTCGATACAAAGCTTCATCATAATCTTTCTTGTTTCAACAGATGAGCTACCAATGTGAGGTAGTGCCACTACGTTCGATAATGATAGTAATGGATGCGTTTCATCTATCGGTTCTTTTTCGAAAACGTCAAGTCCTGCAGCTGCAATATCTCCTGAAACTAACGCTTCGTATAGAGCTTGTTCATTTACAATTGGTCCTCTACCTACATTAATGAAGATCGCACTGTTTTTCATTTTTTCGAATTGCTCTTTTTGAAACATTCCCTTTGTCTCAGGAGTTAGTGGTGCTAAACAAACGATAAAATCAGATTGAGCAATCAGATCATCAAAGGATTTATAGGTTGCTCCTAACTCTTTTTCAACCTCAGGCTTTCTAGAACGGTTATGATAAAGAATATCCATATTAAAGCCTTTTGCTCTTCTCGCTACTGCACTACCGATGCTACCCATCCCGACAATTCCAATGGTCTTATGATGAATATCTGCACCTGCTAGTAGCAATGGTGACCAGCTTTTCCATTTCCCTTCTCGCACATATTGATCCGCTTCTACGATTCTTCTCGCAGTGGCCAGCATGAGTGAAAAGGTTAAATCAGCAGTTGTTTCGGTTAAGACATCTGGCGTATTACATACAGCGATTCCTCTATTTGTTGCTTCTTTTATATCAATATTATCGAATCCAACGGCTAGATTTGCAACAACCTTTAATGAGTCTGCGCTTTCCATTAGCTCTTCATTAATTGGATCTGAAAGCATTGATAGTAGTGCGGAAGCTGTACGTGCTTTTTCTTTCAGTACCTCACTTGATACAGGAATGTCTTCATGCTCCCACATGTCAACATCATACTTTTCTCTTAATGCAACAAGTACATCCTCTGGAAGTTTTCTTGTGATATATACTGATGGTTTCATGTTTATCCCGCCTTAGAAATTTGATCCTACATATTTTACCATAGTCGGGATGAAAGTATCATGAAGCAAGCTTACCTTAGTTAGGATAGCCAATTAATTTTCGGAATGGACAATCGATTGATCGGAACCTCACATAGTTGATAAAAGTCCGTTAGGAAACGCTCATGATAATGGGTCGTTTGAAGGATCCTTTGTAGCTTTTCTGACAGGACATGTTTTTGCTGTTCTGATGTTGTTATATAGTAATCCTCGATACATTGAAAATAATGCAATGGAAATACTAGTCTAGAGTACAGTAACCGCCAAGAAAATGAGGATAAGGGAGTAACACTCTGATATTCTCTAACAAACTGCTTTAAATCATGATGAAAGGTTTGTGTTCGTTTATCGTATAAGTCACGAACCCACTCCGCCACGTCTCTACTACCGTGGTCAAAGACCCATTGAAACGGGTTATGCATCCATACATTCTTTCCCCACGTATTAGAATGAAAGCGTTCATGACACACCGTTCCTGCATCATGTTCCCGTGGCTCATCATCAAGCTCCGTATCCACTAGATATTGAATGGCATTCTCTGAAAGTCCCATGTAATAGGGAAAGCTTTCTACAAACAGCCGTTCAAACTCGTCAGAGGGATGTTGTGTGACAACATTTCGATAAACACTCTCTAATTGATTCACACGTTGTTCCCATAACTGTTTCCATTGTCCAATACGGTTAATTTTCTCGATACGCTGTTGAACGGTTCTACCTGATACATGAAACCTTGCTAGTTTCCTTCCAAGCTTTTGTGGAGATACTTTAAGCATTTGATTGTGAAGAACCACATAATCCTGTTCTTCCTCCGTAACAAGATATTTTCCGTCCTCTGTTGGCACAAAAGAAGACACATACCGATCCCCTGATGTGCGCAGATGCTCTGAAAGCATATATAGTTCTTGTAATATCTGTTCTTCCATATTCGTAACCTTATGAATGGTATAAATTGAGTTCCCTGCAACAAAACTATTTAATGAGCCCTCATTATGTGCTCGTTCTACTTGAATTCCATAATACTTTGAAAGGATTTCTTGTGACATTGTTCACCTCTCCCCTCTTTCTTCCTAACGATACAGGATCTATTCCATATATATGTTACAATTAGCGCGATTCATGAATATGTTTGGAAATTCAGGGTAAAAAAGAGGATAAGAACTCTTTACGTCTAATTTTTATAAAAGTACATAAACCTTTTATTATAGGGGTTTTGGATTCGAAACGACTATAGAAAGAATAGGTGATAAAATGATGAATTTATCAGAAGAAACAGCGCGAAAATGGTTACATGAGCGTGGAGTAGAAGTAAAAGATCTTGCTGAACTTGTAATGTTTTTACAACAAAAATACCACCCCAATTTAACTCTTGACACGTGTGTTGAACATGTCGAGAAAGTTCTTTCTAAAAGAGAGGTCCAAAATGCAATCCTAACCGGTATTCAATTGGATCGTTTAGCAGAAAAGAAAATGCTTGAGGAACCACTTCAATCGATTCTTGAAGTTGATGAAGGTTTGTATGGGGTAGATGAAATTCTTGCCTTCTCTATTGTGAATGTATATGGCTCAATCGGATTTACAAACTACGGATACATTGATAAATTAAAGCCAGGAATACTGGAAAAATTAAATGATAAATCGTCAGGACTATGCCATACATTTCTAGATGACATTGTAGGTGCAATTGCAGCAGCAGCTTCAAGCCGATTGGCACATAGTGCAGCTGGAGAAAGCTAAAATAACTCTTTTTGAAAATATTCGATTTTGAAATGCATACGATGGCATAGGTATTGACCTATGCCTTTTCTTTGTGGTTAATAAAAAACGTGGCGGACATTTATTCCTTTATTATGAGTAAAAACATAGATTATGAGGTACTAGTGGACATCTGTTCCGTTATTTAACAAAAATGGAGTACATCAACTGAAATTTTCACTAAATAGCGGAATAAATGTCCACAAAACCAACAAATTGAACGCTTTTTGGGTAAATAGCGGAATAAATGTCCGCGAAGATATTGGTCATAGTCTGACCTTACACTTTTCTAATAACCTACAAGTAATAAATTTCCCATTCACCCAAATGAGTTGCTGTATAAGTAGGCTGGACTGTCTTCGTTTGTAATATCTCTTTCGTTGTAACACCTGTATGTACGAGTAATGTGTCTAGTCCTGCATGAATTCCTGCTAAAATATCTGTATCATAGTTGTCCCCCACCATCAATGTGTCTTCTTTTGCGACACCAAGAACCTGTAAGGCTTGCTCCATGATGATGGACTCTGGCTTGCCAATAAAGATGGGTTCTGTCCCTGTTGATACACGAATAACTGACGTAAGAGCCCCATTCCCCGGTAGAAATCCTCTTTCTGTTGGGATTGCGATGTCTCCGTTCGTTGACACAAACGTAGCACCATTACGAACATGTAGACAGGCTTGTGCTAATTTTTCATACGTAATGTTACGATCAATTCCAATAACGACAAAATCAGGATTCTCGTCAACTAATTGAATGCCCTGCTCCTCTAGTGCCGATAAAATTCCTTCTTCGCCAATGACATAGGCTGTTGCACCTTTTTTCTGGCTAGCAACATATAGTGCTGTTGCCATTGAAGTTGTGAATACTTGCTCTGGGGTTGCCGGGACCTCTAGTGATACTAGTTTTTCTGCCACCTGATCTGGCCTTTTTGATGAGTTATTTGTTACAAAAAGGTATGGAATGTTTTTTTCTTTCAGCCGTTTTACAAAGTGAAGTCCTTCTTCGATTCGTTCCTTGCCCCGGTACATCGTGCCGTCTAAGTCTATTAGGTATCCTTTGTATTCTTTCATTTCACACCTCCTGAAGTGGTTTGGGTTATGTAATGGGCCGTTGTTCTTCGCTACAGGCACTTACTTTCCATGTGGTGAGCCTCCTCGTCGCTTTGCTCCTGAGGGGTCTCACCTGACCCACTAGTCCCATAGGAGTCAAGCACCTTCCACTCCAAGCAACTCCGGAATTAATCTGTAATGACCTAATACAAAACATCTAGTATTCCTTCTATAAATCCAATACATTAGTTCTATAAAAGAAGTGCAAAGTAAACTAGTTTCTAAACGCCGAAACGGGTCCTAGTTCATTTGTTAAGTAGTCACGTACGTGCTTCGGAAATTGTTCCACAGATTCTTTTGATGAAGCTAACACTTGAAGTACCTCTTTAATTTTCACTTCCGTATACTCTTGTACAAGTGGTTTTCTAAGGGCCACAAGGTCTTTTAGGTCCTTACTCATTTCCTCAGTAATAACCTTCTCGTCTAGCATAATGTCAATAATGTCTTCATAACTTCCAGGGTCCCTCATGATAAAACCGTCAATCATGGCATTTCCTACATCAAGAATTGATTCAATAACCGTATGAGCAATTCTTTCTAAAGCAAGGATTTCAAATTTAGTTTCCCATGTATTCTTTTCTTCTAACGTTTTAAGATGTACTTCCATGTATTGAAGGATTTCTTCAATCTTTTCTCGGTCTACAAAATACATTCTGCTCACCTCTCTTATCTCGGTTCATTTTATCATATAACTCACTAGAAAAGGAAAACATGCAGTCCTCACTAGAAAAGGCTCTTCATCGTTTGTTATGATATAGAACGTATAGCTTTTATAACTAGTACCAATCCATGTTTGCCTTTTAGAAATCGGTTATTTTCAAATATATTTTTTCTCAACCTTTCACTTTTTTCAATGATTACTATTAGTTTTACCCAATTCATCTACCAAAACCCAATATGTAAAAGGAGTGTTTTAATTGACAGAAAGATTTTATTTATATAATGATCTTGAAGAGTCAAAAACCCGATTTGTAAGCTTTATGGGTGAACATCAACGATATGATTTAGCTATAGTGCAAACAGATCGGTATTACGGAAAGCATCTTGTATTAAATTTGCTTGGAAATCACTTTGCGATTTTAGGAAGAGATGATCTTGATGAGCCTGGCTATATTGAAAGTGTCTATAAGCTATCCAAAGAAGAAGCAGATGAGCTCCGTGAATTTTTATATGAGATCATTATGTAAGGAAAAGAATGAATTTATATAACCCTCCACATACTATAGACAAGTTGTGGAGGTGTTTTTTATGAAAGATAATCCAAACCGCGATAAAGAGGAAGAAGTTTACACAGATTTTTCAAATGTAGAAACAGGGAGAAACTTTTTAGTCCCTGAGACACTCCCAGAAGGGCCTTACGGGTCACCGAGAGGGAAAGATACTCCAGTCGAAAATAAATCAACTCCTTGGGAAAAGGATCAACGCTATTACAGTGCGTTCAATTATGAAAACAAAACACTTCATCAAGATATTCCAAGACAAGATCCTGCATCCCATCCCGTCCATGCTGACCCAGACCGAAACGAAGAACCCCCATATAGTGAAAATAAATAAAAATAGGTCCGTCCCCATAATAGGGACGGACCTTTACATTATCGGATTTTCTTAAGTAAGAAGTAAGGACACCCAAAATTACAGTACTCATAAAGGTAATCCTTGTAAGTACTTATTTTCGTATCAAATGTTGCTTTTTGATTTTGGTCATCTAGAAAGCCCTTTAAACGAAGCTGGCCATAACCCCAATCTCCTAAAATAAAGTCATATTTCTCTAATATGTCACTAAAACGCTCCTTGAACGTTTCTTCGTTGAAACCTTCGCGAAAGTCTTCTATAAGCTCGTACTTATTGTTATTAACCGTAATCATTACCTTCACCTCACTATGTCCTATTTCTCATTATAACGGATTGTCCAGTAATTACTAAGTAGAAAAAATAAAAAAGTAGCCACTCTAATATATGAGGAGGTGTTTATGTTGAGGAAAAAATGGCTCTCAACAACGATTCTATCCTTCGCAGTTATTGGGTCTGCTTGTACAGGGGACTTTGCCGGTACTGGTGAGGAGCTCTATCATGAAAATGGAAATACGATAAATGTTAGTGACCGTAATGAACTTTACAACAAGAATCTAGAGACAGATGTTCAAAATCGTGGTCAGGAATTTGGGTATGTACGCCATCAAAAGAGCCCAATTGAAGGTCGTACAATGTCAAATGAGGATCTGTATTCGATTAACCGTGAACAAGTTGCAGATTCTATCTCAAAAATGAGTGTTGACCTTCCTGATGTTTCCGACGTTGCTACACTCGTTACGGATGAAGAGGTATTGGTTTCGTATGTTACGGATGAAACAGACGAAGATGGTCGTTTTGAAGTAGCGGACCAAGTAAAGAAGACAGCTCTTTCTGTTGTTCCTCGTTGGTATCATGTGTACGTAACAGATGATCCACAGCTTATGAAAGATGTTGAGAATTTAGCTTCTATGGATACAAACATGGCCAATGTAAATCGTGCCATTGATGATACGGTAAAGCTAATGCTTCAGGATTCTCCTCAGGGTCGTAAGGTTGATGCTGGAGAAAATGCAAATGGTGAAATGATTGACGAGAAATACAATATGGATGATGATGATGTGCATCAGTCTGGTCAGGCTAGACAGAAACGCATTGATAATACCAATCATGGGAAAGAAATGGATTATAACTTGAATATGAATGGAAATGAAGGATTGAACGATTAGTTTTTTTAGGAGCTGACATTTGTCGGCTCCTATTTTTGAATTTAATCTTCATATTAGACCGTTGCTTTCCACTCCAGGTGCTTGCTTTCCTCGGGGCGAGAGATGAGCCTCCTCTTTGCTTCGCTCATGCGGGGTCTCATCTGTCTCGCAATTCCCGAAGGAGTCAAGCACCTTCCGTTCCAAGCAACTCTTCAGTCTAAGAAAATTCCCTTTTGTACTTTCTCGATATAACTAATTTGAGTCGACTAATTTCTTCTATACTTAATAATAAAAAGCTGACCAATATGGGTCAGCTTTCCTATATATTATGCATTTTGTTTTTGTTCTAGTTCTGCTTCGCCTAGTTCTTGACGTTTTTTAGCTGCTGCGTTAACTTGCTCGTCAGCATGGTATGAAGAACGTACTAGTGGACCTGCTTCACAGTGGCTGAAGCCTTTAGACATGGCAATTTCACGTAGCTCTGCAAATTCATCTGGGTGGTAGTATTTTTGAACTTTTAAGTGTTTTTTCGTTGGTTGTAGATATTGACCTAATGTCACGATATCTACGTCATGTGCACGAAGATCATCAAACGTTTCAATGATTTCTTCTTTAGTCTCACCCAATCCAACCATAATACTTGATTTTGTTGGAATTTCAGGTTGTAGTTCTTTAGCTCTGCGTAGGAATTCAAGGGTACGATCGTATGTTGCTCGCGCACGAACTCTTGGAGTCAAACGGCGAACGGTTTCTATATTGTAGTTTAGAATGTCTGGTTTAGCGTCCATAAGCGTTTTTATATTGTCAAATACCCCACCCATGTCAGATGGTAGTACTTCTATAGATGTAAAAGGACTTTTGCGTCGGATTGCTCTAACTGTTTCAGCAAATACAGCAGAACCTCCATCTTTAAGGTCGTCACGAGCAACTGCCGTGATAACAACATGCTTTAAGTTCATAAGTTGTACAGAATCAGCTACTCTTTCTGGCTCAGCTAGATCTAATTCATTAGGAAGACCTGTTTTAACTGCACAGAAACGACAAGCACGTGTACAAATATCACCTAAAATCATGAACGTTGCAGTACGACGAGTTCCCCAGCACTCATGAATATTTGGACATTTTGCTTCTTCACATACTGTGTGAAGATTTTTTTCACGCATCATTTTCTTTAAGCCAACGTAGTTCTCGTTAGTATTTAATTTGATTTTGAGCCATTCAGGCTTTCTTTGGTATTCTTCTTTTTTACTCATACTCTCATCTCCAATCTGTTATTTATACATTCGCGAGACAAAGAGCGAAACTTATATTTCGATCATTCTTTATGTAAGGCTTTTCAAAAAGATAGTAGTACCTTTTATACAAAAATGCCTCAAAATTCTATTGAAATACGTGTCCCTACCTTTGTACGAAAGAAAACTATCTGTGCGAAAATAACCAATGTAACAATGGCTGGAATATACTTCTTTTGTCACTTTATCATACTAAAAATGTTTAAACAAGCTTCAGATTTTGGATTACCAATTATTGATATAATTGAAACTTCCCTTTCGTTACACAATAATTGTATGACCTGAGAAATGGAGGTTTAAGCTCGTGTTAAAAAAGCATTTTGTACTATTTCTTGTTATAACTTCTTTCCTTTTCATCCCTACTATTGTGAAGGGAGAGTCAAAAACACTCTCAGATGAAGAGGTAAATGAACAAAGAATGGCATTATTTAAAAAGACAGAAGCTGTAACCAATATCCCATGGTATTACTTAGCCGCTGTCGATCAATATGAAAGAAGCTTACGGTTTGCTAGAAAGGATCGTGAAAAACCAACCTCGGCCATCTCATTATATTTTGAGCAGGATCAATGGGCAGGAAAATTAAATCCTAATCCTGAAGATACAAATGCCAAAACAATTGCACTATATGATGGTTTTGGTAAAGATGGAAATGGGGACGGTAAAGCGGACCTAACAGATGACGAAGATCGACTGGCAGCATTTGCTGATTTTGTTCTCGGGTTTGGTGTAGATAAAGACCACTTCAAACTGGCGCTATGGGATTACTATAAGCGAGACAAAACAGTAGGCATTATAATGGGGAAAGCTAACATTTATAAAAAGTATGGCACACTACAACTTAATGATAAATCGTTCCCATTACCACTTGGATATAATTACAGCTATAAGAACACATGGGGAGATGCCCGTGGCTGGGGTGGTCGAAGAATCCATGAAGGTACAGACATATTTGCAAACTACGGAGTACCTGTTCGAGCTACATCCTATGGGATTGTTGAAATGAAAGGGTGGAATCGCTTCGGTGGCTGGCGTGTAGGAATACGAGACATTAACAATACGTATCATTACTTTGCACACCTTAGTGGATTTGCTAAAGGTTTAGAGATCGGGCAAGTAGTTGAACCCGGAATGATGATCGGTGGCGTTGGAAGCACAGGCTATGGGCCACCAGGTACATCAGGTAAATTCCCACCCCACCTACATTACGGAATGTACAAAGACAACGGTATTACCGAATGGTCCTTTGACCCATTCCCACACTTAAAATCCTGGGAAAGATCGGACCGAGTGAAACGGAAAAAGAATCGTTAATGAATAGAGAGTGCCTTAAAGGGACGGACCTCCCTTTTTGGCACTCTTTGTTTATGTTGAAGGAGTCTTTTTTAACAGTATTCGTTGTTTATTACGTGAAAATATCCAGGTTTTTAATTAATCCGATAATTCTTAGCACCTTGTACCCTTACTAATTCAAAAAACCACACTAGATTTTCTCCATTAAGGTAAACTTGTTCTCTAAAATCGAAAACTTGTTACTCTTCTCGGGAAACTTGTGCATCTACCAGCAAAACTTGTGCATCTTTTTATGAAACTTGTGCGTTTTACCAAAATTGTATGAACCTACACTTATTTTTAATCCATCCCCTCCAATATGAATTCATAAAAAGAGCAAGCCTTAATACAACGACTCAGTCTAAACCAATCCTCATACCGCTAAACTTGTGCCCTAAAACCGAAAACTTGTTACTCTTCTTGGAAAACTTGTGCATCTACCAGCAAAACTTGTGCATCTTTTTATGAAACTTGTTCGTTTTACCAAAAATTGTATGAACCTACACTTATTTTTAATCCATTCCCTCCAATATGAATTCATAAAAAGAGCAAGCCTTTAATACAACGACTCAGTCTAAACCAATCCTCATACCGCTAAACTTGTGCTCTAAAATCGAAAACTTGTTACTCTTCTCGGAAAACTTGTGCATCTACCAGCAAAACTTGTGCATCTTTTTATGAAACTTGTGCATTTTACCAAAAATTGTATGAACCTACACTTATTTTAATCCATTCCCTCCAATATGAATTCATAAAAAGAGCAAGCCTTTAATACAACGACTCAGTCTAAACCAATCCTCATACCGCTAAACTTGTGCTCTAAAATCGAAAACTTGTTACTCTTCTCGGAAAACTTGTGCATCTACCAGCAAAACTTGTGCATCTTTTTATGAAACTTGTGCATTTTACCAAAAATTTCATAATCCCACACACCATTTTCCACTCAATCCATCCCTACAGAAAAACTACAGCATGCACCAACATCTGTGGAATTTCAATAAAAATTGTAACAAAAAGACCTTCAGGGAAAATCCCCGAAGGTCCATCATTACTATTATGATTGACTCTTTGATTTTGCAACTGCATTCATAATACTCGCAGCTAGGCCACCCCATAGGATTACAATACCAACAACCATCATAAAGATTGCACTACCTGACATGTTAGCCAACCTCCTTATACTCTTCAGCTTCGGTTTTAGAGTGCCATTTTTTAAACATGAGAAGGATACCAAATACAAGTGCGAATGCTGCTACTGCCCATCCACCGTAAAGAATGAAGGCATCTGAGTAGTTTTCATAGTTTCCTGTTTCAGTATCAAACTCTTTTAAGATGTTTTTCTTGAATAGTCCGAACATCATGTAGCCAAGAACAATCGGTGTTATGACACCAAGACATACCTTCCACCATGTTCCTAAGCGAATATCAGAAATCGCATTAGCATGACCTTGGAATGCTCCAAGCTTACGTAGTACCCAAGCAATGACGACAACTTCAACAAGTCCAATAAATGCGACACCAAATTGGTTAATGAAGTAATCTGCAGCATCTAATAGGTACAAGCCTGCTTTTGTTGCGAAAAGAATGGAGATAATCGCTGCAGCTCCACCACCGATTGCAACAGATAGATTTCTTGAGATTCCAAATTTCTCTTGGAAACCAGCTACATACGTTTCTGTAATAGAGATTAAGGATGATAAACCAGCTAACACTAAGCACAGGAAGAACATGAATCCAAACATTCCATTTAAAGCTGGGAATTCATTAATGATTTGCGGGAATACAACAAATGCTAATCCAACCCCACCACTAACAACTTCCTGTACGCTTGTGCCTGCTTGATGTGCCATAAATCCAAGTGCAGCAAATACTCCAATACCTGCAAGCAACTCAAATGCTGAGTTACTAAAACCAGTGATAAACGCATTGTTTGTAATATCTGATTTCTTAGGTAGATAACTCGAATACGTAATCATAATCGCAAATGCAATGGATAAGCTGAAGAAAATTTGACCGTAGGCAGCTACCCATACACTCGGTTCCATAATTAAATCAAAGTTTGGTTTAAAGAATGCATCTAGACCGTCAACAGCACCAGGTAAAGTTAAAGCACGAACAACAATGATTAAGAAAATAACTACAAGGGCAGGAATAAAGATTTTGTTCGCTACTTCAATACCTTTTTTAACACCTTTAAATAAAACGCCTAACGTAATTGCCCAAACTAAAATTAATGGAATAAGTACACCTGGAACGATTCCACCTAACTGTGATGGTGCATCTGAAAGCTGTAAGTATTCTCCGAATAAGAAACCTTGTGTATCATCTCCCCAAGATTGTCCAAATGAGAAGATACTGTAACGCATTGCCCATGCAATAATAACAGCATAGTACGTTGAAATAACAAACGAAACAAATACAGCCCACCAACCTAGCCATTCAAACTTCTTATTTAAACGAAAGAACGACAGGGGTGCAGATCCACGGTATTTGTGTCCTAGAGTAAACTCAAGTACTAGAAGTGGAATACCTGCTGTTAGAAGAGCAAATAAGTAAGGAATAAAAAAAGCTCCTCCTCCATTTTCATAAGCAGTAGCAGGAAAACGCCAGATGTTACCTAGACCGACAGCTGAACCAACAGCAGCTAAAATAAAGCCTGCCCTTGTTCCCCACTGAGCACGATTCTCCATAAATGTCCCTCCATGTCTTCTCCTAATCACCGAATTAGGAAAGTTTTTTATATTCAGATTATTTAAATAATCTATCGTCAGTATAGCTAGTTCCTTCCTAATAGTCAATGACTATTTTTATGAATAAATTTTATTATTCAAATAGCATTAAAACCAATCATTATGCATAATTACAGCGTACATTTACTATACTAAAATAATTTAACTAGACTTTTTCAATTCCAATTTAGCGGGTATTTTTACATGGAAATAAAAAAAGGATCCCAATATAGCATGAGATCCTTTTCATATATTAATTTTGAGTTGATAATTTTTGAATAGCAATAGGAACTGTAATGGCTAATATAATTACAACAGCTAAAGCTAAAATGGTACTTTGTGTGAATCCTAGTAATACATATCCCGTAATCGCTACTACAGCACCAACTATAGCATAAGGAAGCTGTGTAATAACGTGGTCCATATGGTTACTTCCTGCACCTGTTGATGACAGGATCGTCGTGTCAGAAATTGGAGAACAATGATCACCAAATACTGCACCTGCTAACACCGCTGCCATTGAAGGAAGAAGGATTGAAACATCCGTTGTAGCGGCAATTTCGCCAGCAATCGGTAAAAGAATACCAAATGAACCCCAAGATGTTCCTGTAGAAAATGCAATTAATCCTGCTACAACAAATAAAAGAACTGGTAAAATTCCTATTGGAACATTTGAATTTTCTACTAATGTTGCAAGATATTCACCCGTTTTTAAATGATCATTATTTAATAATGTTACAATCATCCAAGCAAAAATTAAGATATAGATTGCCGGAAGCATAGAACGAATTCCTTCCCAGCCAATTCTGAAGAACGAACTACCAGACATTTCTTTTTTCATCACTTGAGTAGCAAAGTACAATACCGCAACTGCTAGCCCAATTAAGCCACCATATAAAAGTGATTTTGTCACATCTGTATTTTCAAATACCGGAAGAAGGTCAAAGCTTCCAACTGCTTGATAGCCTGTCCAAAGCATCATTCCAACGGTACCAACGATTAATGCAAGAATCGGAAGGATTAAACCTAAAACAGTTCCACCCTTACTTTCAGGAAGATTACTTTTTAATTCCCCTGGTATATCCTTTGAAGAATCAAAAAGCTCACCAGTTTCCTGTGCACGTGTTTCATGTTCTTTCATTTTACCAAAATTGATTCCTCTTATTGCAACAACAAATACTATGATTAATGCCGCCCATACATATAAATTCATCGGAACCATTTGCATGAAAGCAGAGAATGCTGAGTATTCTGTAATGCCATGTGTTGTTAAAATGACTCCAATTATTCCAATGATATAGGCACCCCAGCTTGAAACCGGTGCGATAACACAGATTGGAGCAGAAGTAGAGTCAATTAAGTAAGCAAGCTTTGCTCTTGAAACCTTATGACGATCGGTTATCGGCCTTGAAACCTGACCTACAGCTAGTGCATTGAAATAATCATCAATAAAAATAATAATACCTAAAACAGCTGCTAAGATTTGTGCACCAACTCTCGTTTTCACACGAGCCATTGCCCATTCACCAAATGCTCTACTTCCTCCAGAAACATTAACAAAAGCCGTGATAACCCCTAGAATGAGTAGGAAAAAGATAATATACACATTCCAAGTATTAAGCTCTCCTCCATCCACAAAAATCCCTTTAAACGAATTCCAAATGAATGTACCAGCTTCTGGAATATTAAAGCTTGCTAGTATAAGTGCAGAAGAAATAATTCCTACACCTAATGAAAGTAATACACGCCTTGTTAAAATAACCATTGCGATGGCAATGATTGGTGGTAATAATGAAAAAATTGTGTTTGCCATTATGTTTCCTCCTGAATCTCGATTGGGGACAGGAAGGAGCGAACGATCGGAGACAAATAAAAAAAGGCAATGATAGAGATACCTATCATTACCTTTATAGATAATGTATGAATACTCCACCGCGATCTGTAGCTCCCCATTATGGAGATTCCTCCATAATGACAGTGTTATCCTTATTCAAGATAACCCCAGCAGTAAAGGTTGTGACAATCCTTTTTACTGCTTCGGCAAAAATTCCCTTTTAACTATGATCAACGTTGTCATCCTCACATAGCTTACTAATGAATTCTGCAGCCTCTACCCCATCGGAATGATGATGTGGTTAACTATTAAATTTACTTTTTTACTATATCAAATTCGACTTTTTTTGACAACAAGAAAATGTTGCATTATTGTGTAGGTAGCTCAATAGACGGTGAAGAGTCACCACCACTATTAAAGAATTGTGGAACATCTCCTTTTACTACTCCCATAGCAACTAGAACATCCTGCTGAATGGTACCGGATTTCGTTGCAAAGGGTACAATGGTTTGTACATTTACTTCAAGATGGATATACACTTTTACCATAGCGTTATTGATTCCCCATGGCTTAACCTCTTCCTTAATATTCGAAGAAACATATCCAATCATATTAAAGCGTACTGGAACCTTTGGCCCAAGATTTGCTAATAAGGCATTGTTGGTTGCTTGACCGAGCGGGACCTCGTAAACGATACCATCTTCTTTCTGAGATTCCCCTTCATTTATTTCTACATCTGTTAAAGATTGAAGATTCTCTAATCTCCCTTTTTCTGCTTCATTAAGACTCGACTGTGCATAATCTGTAATTTCTGTTTGAATACGGTTTATAACTTCTGTATTATATCCAAAGCCCCCATCACCATATTCCACCATTATATCGTTGACATCCATAACATTGGCGATTTTTTTATTTATAGCCTTGTTAATTACAAGTGTACCGACTTCATTGGTTTTTGCTTCTGCAAATTGGATAAGAGTTGGGGTAATCCCTTTATTGATCAACCAAAGTCCAGCAGCTGTTGAGAAAGCAAAGCATATAAAGGTAATCAAAAAGACATATTGAAAAGGCAACGGCCCTCGATGAAATTTCCTCTTTCCGAATTTGGCCAAAAAAATCCCCCCTTACAAGCTATATCTATGCTTGGTCAGGAGGATTTACGTTACTTTTTTATTTTGAATTTCAAGCGGTCGCTTAGATAGTTAAACACCACTAATTGTCAAAAGTATTTTTCATAAGAAACATCATACATAGTTAGGGTCGTATCCAACAATCACCTTATCAAGAGCTTTCGTTAAATCTAATTCATAATGCTCCGTAATAGGTTGATCCGCTTCTTCTATAATGCGTAGGATCGGTCGGTCCGTAAACCCTTTGTTCTGTTTTGTCACAATTCCCTTTTTCCCATCATTAAGCTCAACAACCATCCCTGTTGGATAAATGGCAACCGCATGGCGGAATGCCTCGACAACAGTTGCATCAAATAATGTGCCTGCACCAGCATATAACACCTCTAATGCTTCATGAGGAAGCATGGCCTCACGATAGACGCGGTTCGATGTCATCGCATCAAACACATCAGCTACTGCAATAATTTTTGCAAATGGATGGATGTCTTCTGATTGAATTCCTCTGGGATATCCAGTTCCATTTAATCGTTCATGATGCTGATATGCACAATGTGCTACGATTAATGAAACAGATTGAAGCTGTCTTAAAATCTCAAAGCCATACTCTGAATGTCTTTTCACCTCATTAAACTCTTCTAAAGTGAGTTTTCCAGGCTTTAATAGTATTTTCTCAGGTACGAGCATTTTCCCAATATCATGCATAATGGCACCAAGCCCTAAAAGCTCTAAATTCTTCTGAGAAAGTTTGAGCTCCATCCCGATTGATAGGCTATACATGGTTACATTAAAAGAGTGTTGGAAAATATAAGAATCGTATGTAAAAACATCCGTAATAATGGTCAAAAGTTCATCATTTGATTTGATTTCACTTAATATTGTTTCTGTAATCTTTTTCATTTGCTTTGCACTTTGCTCAAGAGCAATGGCATTTATGGAAATTCCAGCACCACTTTCTAGCTGAATCTGAGAAAACGTAAGATCAATCGTATCGATCGCTTCCTGCCTAACCTTATGTGGAATTGCTTCTTTTACCTTTATTCCTTCTGATAAGGAGTCCTCAATATAAACATAACGTATATTTAATTCAATCAATCTATGAATCATTCGCTCTGTCACAGAAACACTTTCATGAATTAAAGCTTGTCCTTTTGCATTATATACTGTAGTAGCTAACACCATTCCTGGTTTTAACGTCCTAGTTGAAATAAGCCTCATTGGAATCTCCTAAATCTCTTCTTTTATCGACATAATTTACTAGTATCTCCATTATAAAGAAATTCTGATAACTTTCAAGGTTCTATCCTACCTATATAAGCAAAATATTCCTATAATAATCATTTTTTTACAAAAATCGAACAAATACTACTGAATTCTGTAACATACTCAACAATCAAAAATGGATGAGGGCCTAATTCCTCATCCATCTTAGTAGTTATTTATATTACGAAATATGTTACACCATTTTCAGTAAAGCATCTTTTCCAATTGTACCTTTTGTAATACCTAGGTTTTCAGCTTCAAATGTGACTGATTCTAATGGTGCATCAAGAAGCTGCTCTATTGTTTTCACACCTACCGCTCTTCCAGCAATAACTTTTCGATCTTTAAGTTTTTCATTTAAAAGTGCAACGTCTAACGCTCCACACATAATATATCCTTTATCGCTCGTTACAACGAGTAGGTTCGTTTTAGGAAGCTTTACCGAAACAGCTAAAAAGGTATGACCTTTAATTTCGATTGGCTCTAAATTCATCATTGTTTATCTACTCCTTTCATCTCATATTTATGAAAGGAGAGTCTAAACTGTGAATCATTTAGACATTTTAGACAAACACCTAACCGCAAGGATTATCTCCGATGATTTAATTTCCATTCTAATATGTCACGAAGAAATTCCGGCATAAAGTAATGTTTCTTTGCTCTGTGTAGCTCTGGAAAGAAATGTCCGAATGTAAACATATCAACTGTTGCAACAGTATATGTTTTCTTCGGATCCATATCCTTATCTCCAATTCGTAACGATTGATTTTCCTTTGAGAACAAGACATTACTATATAAGAAGGTTCCCATAATTTTCCCTCTAAAACCTAGTCCCTTCACTTGAATATGAGGCATTTCTGGATCCAATGTTTGCCTTAATACCTCTTTTAGTTCAGCCCCTGTTAATTCCACCGTACATGGGTTAATAGGATGTGGCAATATTTGATGAAGATCGTATTTGGTCACATTCCCTTTAGGAAGTGAATCTAATAGCAAACCTGCATTTAAAAAAGCACAATCAGCCTGACACCACTCTAAAATCGCATCACTTAATAGCTGTGCTAATGGAGATGGTCGGAACCAGTCAACTGTTAAAGCAGTATTTAAATGAGCAACAGGCTTCTGCAACTGTGTTTTTCCAAGTTCAAACCATTGTTCAATTTCTTGCTTCTCATTACTTGTTTCAGGTAATTCATGATGTTCATACAACCTTGCTGTCTTTGAGATGATTGTATGATCCTCAGTATCTACCTCAATCATGACATGCCCAACGTAAAAACCAAACTTTCCGGCAGCACCTAAAAGCGTTTGATTGACTTCCTTGCCAGCATGCAAAATATGGTGTGTGTGTGCACCCAATATAAGATCAATCTCAGGAAATTCCTGAGCCATTTTCTCATCATCATGAATCCCTAAATGCGATAATACGACAATAATATCCGTCTTTTTACGAATACGATCTAATTGAGCCTGTAGCTCTAAAAAGGGATCGGTAATATTCCAGCCTAGCGAAGAATAGAAAGGCTGAAAATAGGCTGTTACACCAATTACCCCTATTCGAACACCACTACTCGTTTCATAGATAAGATGAGGCTCCATCCACTTGGGATATTCTTTTTCTTTGTTATATAGATTCGCAATCGTTACATCAAATGTAGCTTGGTCATAAAGCGTATATAAACTACTATAATCAAGGGTTATCCCCTCGTTGTTTCCAATAGTGACCGCATCATAATTCACTTTATTTAAC
This sequence comes from Rossellomorea marisflavi, assembly GCA_003667865.1. Classification (GTDB taxonomy): domain Bacteria; phylum Bacillota; class Bacilli; order Bacillales; family Bacillaceae_B; genus Rossellomorea; species Rossellomorea marisflavi_C. The sequence goes on from CP033051.1 coordinate 291,063, forward strand.
AGTTCAACATTCCCTTTGCCTAATGTTCCTTCCGTAAAGGGATGGGAACGATCCACGTGATCGCCAATATCAAACAAGTAGACTGCTTCTTTTTCTTCTTCATGCCACTGCTTTCTTTTCTGTAAGAAACTTCGAATGCGTGGCCAATTCTCAAAATGACTATGTAAATCATTTGTATGATAGATATGTATCGTTTCCTTCATCCATCTTCACCTCATTATGAAGCTTATGACCCTATGATACCTTGATATATAAGGCGGATGCCTAATAACACAAGGATTAGGCGTAAAATATTTACAACAGTATCTGATTGTATTTTCGAATTAATGTATGATCCAAATTTCGCTCCAAACCAAGCTCCTGGAATAAGCGCAAGCGCATATAACCACATGACATTCCCTAAAACAATATGAGTCGATGATCCTACTAATGCAGATAAAAACACCATAAACATAGATGTTGCAACGGCCACATGTGGTGGGAATAAAAATAACAATATCATGATTGGAACAATGAGGGCTCCCCCACCTATGCCAAACAATCCAGAGGTTAGTCCGACACCAAACGCAACCAATGCACCTAACACCGGCGGGAACCCATATGTACTTGTTAATCCATTCGGATCAGTAAATTTCCTTTGATATGAGCTATTCTGAAACATCTTCACTGGCTTCAGCTTATTCCGAATCATTAAAATAAGTGCAACAATAATCATAAATATCCCGAAGTATAAATTGAATGATGGCATATCTAGCTTTTGATTTATAAAAGCACCCAGGATTGAGCCTGGACCACTGCCTGCGAAAAATATCAAGCCACTTTTATAATCGACTGTCTTATGCTTAACATATGCAAGCGTGGAGGACAAACCAGTAAATATCATAACAACTAAGGAGGTTCCGACCGCTGTTTGTGGTGTCACTGTATCAAACCAAACCGTATAAGAACCCAAATATACAAGTGCAGGAACAACAATGATCCCACCACCTAAACCAACAAGCGATCCTATAATTCCTGCAATTAATCCTATGATCAGGAGTATGATCCACTCCATTAAATCTCACTTCCTATCAAAATAAATCAAGCTGTTTTGGAGCGAGGCCGTCAAATTGCAATCCAAGGAGCTCGATGAACTCCTTAGCATTATCGGCAGCATCTCCAGCTGAATTATTATTAAATAAAATAAAAACATCCTTTGATTGTTTCTCCAACTGGTGAATCGTTGGCACCCATTCTCGTAATTCTTCTGTATTATAACGATATAAATATCGAACGTCTCGCCAGTTAACATCCTTTTGTTTATTCCATCCGTGAACATTTCGACCATGGAAGCGAATTAATGTAGCATTTGAGTTTGTTGCCTGAGGTACCGTGGGCACTGAGCCCTCTCCCGCTTGTGGTTCATCACAAATACTATGGATCCAATTCTCGTTCCTCATAAACTCTAGCGTTCTTTCTCTCATTGATTCTCGAAACCACGATTGATTACGAAATTCTAGAGCTAACGGGAGCCCTTCTAGTTGCTTTTTGCAGTAACGCAAATACTCGACATTCTCCTTTTTACAATCAAACCACGGTGGAAATTGTAGTAATACCATTGCTAGTTTATTGGATGTTATGTAAGGCTGCAATGATTCTTTGAAAGCATCAAACATTGCATCTATGGACTGAAATGGAATATTTCCTCTTTGATGTCCTGTCATTCCTTGGTAAGCCTTGACGATAAATTGAAAAGTATCGGGGGTTTCTTTTACCCATTTTTCAGCATTTCGTAATGGCTGAATGGCGTAGAAGGTTGTGTCGACCTCTACTATGGGAAAGTGGGCACCGTATTCTTTTAGTTTATCTTTTGGAGAAACGTTCGTATAGAGTGAATCATGGTCTCCCCAGCCTGTAACTCCTATGTATATCATATTGATCCCTTCTTTAATAAATAAGTGTTCTTAAAGCTTTGTCCGTTGCTTTGCGCTCCAGGTGCTTGCTTTCCGCGGGGCAGGCGGTGAGCCTCCTCAACGAAAAGCGGAGGCGAGCGCTTAGGGACGTACGGATTGGAGCGAACCGCACGAGATAAAGGAAACACGGCGAACAAGGTGAGCCGATGTTGACTTATCGTAGGAGGATTCGTGAAATCCGCTAGTCCCTGCGAGCCATAACTAGACACTCGCTTCGCTCCTGCGGGGTCTCACCTGACCTGCTAATCCCGCAGGAGTCAAGCACCTTCCGCTCCAAGCAACTCTGTGATATATATGTGATTACTATTTTTTTCAAATAAGCATTTCTTGATGGAAGCTGTATTTGTAACATATTCTACCACAGAGAAGTGGGAAATTCCTTTTAGTACTCTTGGTAAACTTGATAAACGAGTAGTAATTACTGTTTTGATCTAAAAACTCATATAAAAAAGACTGCCCAAGTTGGACAGTCTTTAACAAGAGAGATATTCTATTAACCAATAGAACCTTCCATCTCGAACTTGATTAGACGGTTCATTTCAACCGCATATTCCATTGGAAGTTCTTTTGTGAATGGCTCGATGAAGCCCATTACGATCATTTCTGTTGCTTCTTCTTCAGAGATTCCACGGCTCATGAGGTAGAATAATTGCTCTTCAGATACTTTTGATACTTTTGCTTCGTGCTCTAGTGAGATATTGTCATTTAAAATCTCGTTGTATGGAATGGTATCTGATGTAGATTGATTATCCATAATTAACGTATCACACTCAATGTTAGAACGAGCACCTTCTGCATTACGACCAAAGTGTACGATACCGCGGTACGTAACTTTCCCACCTTGTTTTGAAATGGATTTCGAAACAATTGTGGATGACGTATTTGGTGCTAAGTGCATCATTTTCGCTCCAGCATCTTGGTGCTGACCTTTTCCTGCTAATGCAATTGAAAGTGTCATACCACGAGCACCTTCACCTTTAAGGATAACGGCTGGATATTTCATTGTTAATTTAGAACCAATATTACCATCAATCCATTCCATTGTTGCGTTTGCTTCACAAACTGCACGCTTTGTTACTAGGTTATACACGTTGTTTGCCCAGTTTTGGATTGTTGTGTAACGGCAATATGCATCTTTTTTGATGATAATTTCAACGACTGCTGAGTGAAGCGAGTTTGTCGTATAGACAGGTGCTGTACATCCCTCAACATAGTGTACACTTGCTCCTTCATCAACGATGATTAGTGTACGCTCAAATTGCCCCATATTTTCCGAGTTAATACGGAAATACGCTTGTAACGGAGTCTCTACTTTAATTCCTTTTGGTACATAGATGAACGATCCACCTGACCAAACAGCAGAGTTAAGAGCAGCAAACTTGTTATCCGTTGGTGGAATTACTTTTGCCCAGTGCTCACGGAAAATATCTTCATTTTCGCGTAATGCAGAGTCCGTATCCTTGAAAACAATTCCTTGTTTCTCTAGATCTTCTTGCATGTTGTGGTAAACGACTTCAGACTCATACTGAGCAGATACACCCGCAAGATATTTCTGTTCTGCTTCTGGAATTCCTAGCTTATCGAAAGTTTGCTTAATTTCCTCAGGAACTTCATCCCAAGAACGCTCTGATTTTTCAGATGGTTTTACATAGTACGTAATTTCATCAAAGTTTAGTGATGCTAAGTCTCCACCCCATTGAGGCATAGACATATTATAAAAATGCTCTAATGATTTCAAACGGAAATCAAGCATCCATTGAGGTTCCTTCTTCATTCGTGAGATCTCTTCTACGATTTCACGAGTTAACCCACGTTTTGAACGGAAGATTGATACGTCTTTGTCAGAAAATCCGTATTTGTAATCCCCGATCTCTGGCGCCTTTTTAGCCATTTTCGATTCCTCCTATCAATGCTTCATCGACACTAACTACTTCTATTGTAACAAAACAGTCAGATTGTGAAACATTATTGTGATCTATCACGAAAAAACTTATTGTTCTTCTTTTGTGTTAACACCTTTTTCCATTGCTTTCCAAGCTAATGTTGCACATTTAATACGTGCTGGGAATTTTGCTACCCCTTGAAGTGCTTCAATGTCTCCTAGATCAAGATCATCATCGTACTCATTTCCTTGCATCATATCGGAGAACACCTTAGACATTTTAAGAGCAGTCTCTATGTCTTTCCCTTTAATTGCCTGTGTCATCATTGAAGCAGATGCCATGGAAATGGAGCAGCCTTCGCCATCAAATTTTGCATCTTCTACAAGTCCATCTACAACTTTGATGTTTAAATGGATTCGATCACCACACGTAGGATTATTCATATCCACTGTAAAAGTACCATCTTCTAACGTGCCTTTGTTACGTGGGTTTTTATAATGGTCCATGATGACTTGGCGGTATAGTTGATCTAAATTATTAAATGACATCGCTGAAATACTCCTTTGTTTTCACTAGTCCTGCAACAAGCTTATCAATTTCCTCCTCTGTATTGTAGAGGTAAAAACTAGCACGAGCAGTTGCAGATACCTTTAGCCATTTCATTAAAGGCTGTGCACAATGATGTCCAGCTCGAACGGCAATGCCCTCAGCATCCAATACAGTTGCAACATCATGCGGATGAACATCAGAAATATTAAACGTTACAAGACCTGCTCGTTTTGATGGATCCTTTGGTCCGTAGATCGAGATTCCATCAATTGTTGACATTTGCTCCATAGCATATGCTGCTAGCTTATGCTCATAAGCTTCAATTTCATCCAATCCGATATCTTCAAGGAAATCAATTGCTGCTCCAAGCCCAATAGCACCCGCGATAATTGGTGTTCCAGCTTCAAATTTCCACGGAAGCTCTTTCCATGTGGATTCCTGAAGACCAACAAAATCAATCATCTCGCCACCGAACTCAACCGGCTCCATCTTTTCAAGATGCTGTTTTTTACCGTAAAGAACACCAACACCTGTAGGACCAGCCATTTTATGAGCAGAGAAAGCTAGGAAATCACAATTGAGCTTTTGCACATCAATTAGCATATGTGGTGCTGCTTGAGCACCGTCAACAACCATTATGGCACCATGTTGATGAGCAACTTCTGCAATTTGTTCAATTGGATTCATTGAACCAAGAACATTGGATACCATCATAATCGAAACGATTTTTGTATTACTTGTAACGGTTTGTTTAACGGCTTCTATTGAAATTGTACCATCCTCTTCAAGTGGTACATATTTTAATACCGCACCTTTTTCCTTAGCAAGCTGCTGCCAAGGAATGATATTCGCATGGTGTTCCATGTGAGAAATGACAATTTCGTCTCCCTCTCCTACATGTGCACGACCATAGCTTTGGGCAACAGTGTTTAACGCAGTTGTTGCACCTCTAGTAAAAATAATTTCCTCAGTTGAAGTAGCATTAATAAATTTGCGAACTTTTTCACGTGCCCCTTCATACTCATCAGTTGCTCTTGTTCCTAGAGTATGAACACCGCGATGAACATTAGAGTTATATTCTTTATAATATCGCTCTAACGTTTCAATGACAGAGATGGGCTTTTGGGATGTTGCTGCACTGTCTAAATAAACAAGTGGATGACCATTTACTTCCTGGTTGAGAATCGGAAATTGTTTGCGAATTTCCCTTACATCCATTAGTTTACTTTCCTTTCAATTACCTCAATTAGTTGCTTTTTAACACCTTCAATTGGTAATTGATTTACTACTGGTGCTAAGAAACCGTGAATAACAAGTCTCTCTGCTTCTTTTTGAGGAATACCACGGCTCATTAGGTAATACAGTTGAATAGGGTCTACTCGTCCAACAGATGCAGCATGTCCTGCTGTTACATCATCTTCATCAATAAGAAGAATTGGATTAGCATCTCCACGTGCTTTTTCACTTAACATTAAGACACGTGACTCTTGTTCTGCATTTGATTTAGAAGCACCATGTTCAATTTTTCCGATTCCATTAAAAATTGAAGAAGCCTCGTCCTTCATAACGCCGTGTTTTAAGATATATCCTTCAGAGTTTTTACCGAAGTGAATCACTTTTGTTGTAAAGTTCTGTTTTTGTTTTCCACGACCAACAACAACTGATTTTGTATCACCAAATGAGCCATCACCCATTAGGTTTGTAACATTCTCAGAGATTGTATCACCGTCATTCATTAATCCTAGTGCCCACTCAATGCGAGCATCACGACCAGCGATTCCACGACGGTTAACATATGTCGTTACACCACTTGTAAGATTGTCCACTGCACCATAAGCAACTTTTGCACCATTGTTTGCAAATACTTCTGTAATGATGTTGAAAATACCTTCTTCAACTTCTGTAGTAGACGTGTAGTTTTCTACATATGTGACAGAGCTATTATCTTCAGCCACTACAAGTACGTGATTAAATAGTGTAAGTTCTGGATTATCATGAATATAAACAGCTTGAATTGGATTCTCTAGCTCCACATTTTTTGGAACATATAAGAATACTCCACCGTTTACTAATGCAGCATGAAGAGCTGTTAATTTGTGCTCATCTACTTTTACTCCATCAGTCATAAAGTATTTTTGAACTAGGTCACTGTGTTCCTTGACTGCAGAGATGATATCAGTAAAAATAACTCCTTTGTCGCGTAGCTCATTTGATAGAGAAATATACGCTGGAGTATTGTTACGTTGAACATATAAGCTCTTATTTTCATCATCTAAGTCAACTAGTGACTTTACTTGTTCTGGTAAGTCGTTTAGTGAAGAATAGACTTCACTGTCTACTGTGTGATGCTTGAACTGTGTAAAGTTCCATTTATCTATTTTCGTTTTATCTGGTTTTGGAAGCCCTAGTTCGCTAGCTTTTTCTAACGCAGCTGTACGAAACTTTGTAAACCATTCAGGCTCACCATGCCCCTTAGAGAAATTGCTTATCTCATCGAGTTCCACTGGTAGTTTTGTTTCTACAGTCATTATTATCCCCCTAACTATTACGCTTCTTGACCAACTGTTTCGTCTTTGATTCCAAGCTCTTCTTTAATCCAATCATAACCTTCTGCTTCAAGTCTTTGAGCTAGTTCAGGTCCACCTGACTTCACTACACGACCTTGCATCATAACGTGAACATGATCAGGAGTGATGTAGTTTAGAAGACGTTGATAGTGAGTAATAATTAGACATCCGAAGTCTTCTCCGCGCATTTGATTGATTCCCTTAGAAACAACCTTTAGAGCATCGATATCTAACCCAGAATCGATTTCATCTAGGATTGCAATTTTAGGCTCGATCATCATTAATTGAAGAATTTCGTTACGTTTCTTTTCTCCACCAGAGAACCCTTCATTTAAGTAACGTTGTGCCATATCTTGATCCATTTCAAGGTAATCCATTTTCTCATCCATCGTACGGATAAATTTCATTAATGAAATTTCGTCCCCTTCTTCACGACGGCTGTTGATCGCAGAACGAAGGAAGTCAGCATTTGTTACACCACTAATTTCGCTTGGATATTGCATTGCAAGAAATAGACCTACTCTTGCTCTCTCGTCTACTTCCATCTCTAGAACATCTTCTCCGTCAAATGTGATGCTACCCTTTGTTACCTCGTATTTTGGGTGGCCCATAATTGCAGATGATAAAGTGGATTTACCTGTACCATTTGGACCCATTACTGCATGGATTTCTCCACCTTTAATTTCAAGATTAACTCCTTTTAGGATTTCTTTCCCATCAATTTCAACATGTAGATCTTTAATAGTTAATGTAGAACCTGCCATGTAAAATACCTCCGTGACTTTAAAAGATGAATTTTGTTAAGAATTATTAATAGATATTCTCAATTTATTCTCATTCTAATCTTATATCATTTAAAAGTTTGAATCAACTCTTACAACCTTTAATAAAAACAAATGTTCTCATGTTTATTTTAACTCCAGAATACTGAACTCACTTGTCCCTTTACTATTGAAATTTCTATGTAAAAAAGAAACCTCATTCTATTTTCAGCAACAGTGTTAGTAAACATGTATTTCATTTTAATTAGATCTCATATTATCTCTTTTAGAAAAACCTTAGAAATAGTACAAGCAAAAAACCAGTGCTCTCACACTGGTTTTAAAGTTTCTTCTATTTATATATTTACGTGTCCCATACGCTCAAGGTCTGAAATCATCCTGCGGCTTTCCTGATACTCCTGCTCTCTTTTCTGTTCTACTTGCATCCTTACTTGATGCTTTTGTTTGTACACCTCGTATCCAACACCATGTGCACCTTGCATGGCCTTCTCCATTTCACCTGTGTACGTCATATTAAGAGAGTTAATCTTGAATCATTCCTTTCAATTTTTATTACATTTATAATGTTACTACCCTTGACACTAGTTGACAAAACGTGTCAGGTCGAATTTCCACCGATATTGTTACGTCAGTGAGTAAAAAAGATACCTACCGCTATATTTTCGCAATATTCCAACTATATACTCTTCTATTGTCTCTTTTTCTGGGGTTTGAGTGAGATGCTGGAAAAATAATTCTTTTCAAAAACAAAAAAGGCCTATCCCTGGACAAATAACAATCCTTTGTCCTTTTAAGGATAGAGCCTCTAGATTATTGCTTAAGCTGATTTATTTCAGAAATTGATTCTTGAACAAGTGTCACAGCCTGACTCATCGCTGCACCACCGCCAAATGCAGCTGTTACTCCAACTGCTTCTAAAATCTCTTCCTCTGAACATCCTTGATCTAAGCACCCCTTAGTGTGGTAGATGATGCAATATTCATCTTGAGAATATATGCTAATTCCTAGAGCGATTAGTTGCTTTTCTTTCTGTGAAATGGCACCTTCTTTAAAACATGCCTCTGTAAAAGCATTATAGTGATGTGCTAAATCAGGCATTTTTTGTGTAAAAGTCCCTAATCCCATTTTATAATCATGAAGCGCTGCTTCTGTTGAATTTCTTGCTTCAAATTCCATATTAATTCAGCTCCATTTCTGAAATATTCTTCGGAAATAGTATGAGCTTTTTCTCATATGATTATCAAAAAAAGAGACTGCAGGAAAAGTTTTTTAATCGTCTTTTCCATACAGTCTCATTTTTAAATTATTCTGTTACCGGAACTACTGAACCGCCCCACTCAGATAAAATGAAGTCTTGAATTTCTTTTGAGCGTAATACTTCAACTAGAGATTGAATCGCTTCATTCGACTCATCTCCTGAATTCACCGCAATAATGTTCACATATGGAGAATCTTTGTCTTCGATAGCGATTGAATCTTCAATTGGGTTCAATCCAGCATCAAGAGCATAGTTCGAGTTGATAAGAACCGCATCGCCTTCTTCGTTTTCATAAAGCTGTGGAAGAAGAGCTGCTTCGTACTCATAATCAAATACTAGGTTTTTAGGGTTTTCTGCAATATCTTCAATAGTTGCAGCTGTTTTTTCTACACCTTCTTTAAGTGTAATTACCCCTTTACTTTCTAACATTGAAAGGATACGTCCGTGATCAGCTACTGAGTTACTCATTAGGATTGTTGCGCCTTCCGGAAGGTCTTCTAATGAATCATATTTTTTAGAGTAAACTCCGATTGGTTCGATATGAATGCCGCCAGCATTTACAAAGTCATAACCGTTGTCTGCAATTTGAGACTCTAGGTAAGGAATGTGCTGGAAGTAGTTTGCATCAAGGTCACCATTTTCTAAATCTTTATTCGGTAACACATAATCTTGATATGTTTCAATTTGTAACTCAATACCTTTTTCTTCTAATAATGGTTGTGCTTTTTCTAAGATTTCAGCGTGTGGTACGTTTGAAGCACCTACAACTAATGTTGTTGTTTCTTCTGTTGCTTCTCCTTCACCGTTTGTTGTGCCTTCTTCTGTATCTGCTGTTCCACATGCAGCAAGTGCAAGAATACTAGTAGCTGTAAATAAGCCTGCAATAAATTTTTTCATGGTAAAATCTCTCCTTTTAGCGTTTGTCTAATTTATTTGTTATTAAATCTCCAATAAATTGGATGATAAATACAATGATTAAAATAACGATGGTTGCAGCAAACGTGACGTCATCACGGCTTCTTTGGAACCCATCTAAGTATGCAAGGTTTCCAAGTCCACCTGCCCCAATAACTCCAGCCATTGCGGTGTACCCAACAAGGGCTATTGATGTAACTGTAATCCCCGAAACTAAAGCTGGCATTGACTCTGGAAGTAGTACCTTCCAGACAATGGTTGATGTCTTTGCTCCCATTGCCTTCGCTGCCTCAATAACACCTTTATTGATTTCACGTAATGCGATTTCTACCATTCGTGCGTAGAAAGGAGCAGCACCAATGATAAGTGCCGGTAACGCAGCGTTTGAACCCCTAATCGTGCCTAGCAATGCTTTCGTGAAAGGAATTAATAGAACAATTAATATAATAAAAGGGATGGAACGAAACACGTTTACAAAAACACTTGTAATGGAGTAAACAAGTTTGTTTTCCCATAGATTATCCTTTGAAGTAAGAAACAATAATAAACCAAGAATGATTCCTAAAACAAATGTAATGGCACCTGCCATGGCAGTCATATAAATTGTTTCTATTGTTGCTTCCCAAAGCTTTTCCCAATTAACATTCGGAAACAAATTCTCAATCATTCTTAATCACCTCCACCTTTACGGATTGTTGCTCCGCGAACGAGACTGCCTTTTCTAGTTCACTTTCTTCTCCGTCAAGATGAACAATTAAGGTTCCGTATGCACCCTTTTGAGTTTGTGAAATTTGCCCTTGTAATATATTTACCTCGATACTAAAATTCCGAATTAGCGAGGTAATAATTGGCTCCTCTACAGACTCCCCTACAAAGGTGAACTTGAGGAGCTTCCCTTGTGGGTACTTTTCTACTAAATGGCTAATGGTTTCTTTTGTATTATCTGTTTGCACAACTTCTTTAACAAATCGCTTTGTTACATCTTCTTGTGGGTTCCTAAATACTTCTAGGACGTCACCAAGCTCTGCAATCTTTCCGTTTTCCATTACGGCTACTTTGTGACAGATTTTTTGGATGACGTGCATCTCATGTGTGATCAATACAATTGTAAGACCTAATCTCTCGTTTATATCGACTAGCAGATCCAATATTGAGTCTGTTGTCTGTGGGTCAAGAGCAGAGGTTGCTTCGTCACATAATAACACCTTAGGATTATTCGCAAGTGCTCTTGCAATTCCTACCCTCTGTTTTTGTCCACCGCTAAGCTGTGATGGATACGCATCTCCTCTTCCTTCCAGACCAACTAACTTAATCAATTCATCTGAACGAGCACTTCTTTCTTTTTTAGGAACACCTGCGATTTCTAATGGAAATTCAATATTTTGCTTAACGGTTCTAGACCATAGTAGATTAAAGTGCTGAAAAATCATTCCAATGGATTGCCTTGCTTCTCTTAAGGATTTTCCTCTTGCTGAAGATATCAATTGACCGTTTACATCAACAAGTCCATCAGTCGGTACTTCCAAACCGTTTAACATTCTAATTAGTGTACTCTTACCAGCACCACTATACCCAATGACTCCGAATATCTCTCCATCTTGAACATCAAGATTTACACCGTCTATAGCTGTAATCGTTCCAGACTTTGTTTGATATATTTTCTTGATGTCTTTAATTGTGATCATGTTCCGTCACCTTCCTTCTTTTCGATGTTGTCGATTACTTCGAGCGTTACTGTATTCAATTAAGAGCTATTAAACTATGAAAAATAAAAAGTGCCTTTCTGCAATGAGCAGAAAGGCACATATAAAAATATGTTAACCGTTCTCTCATCTTTCAAAGCATTACTGCTTTGAGTGAATTGGCACCATTTCAACATATTGTTGACGGTTGCCGGGTTTCATAGGGCACGTCCCTCCACCTCTCTGGATAAGAAAGTTATCTCAGTAATATTTAATTGTGTTAGATTTCTTAATTGACTCTGTTTGTGATTTTATCATCGTTATTTTTTGGTGTCAAACACTTTTTTTTGCATTTTTAAAATGAATGGGCTTACATAAATTAGTGTTTACTTTTTAAGATATCTGGTACTTAAACTCTTGTTGTTTAACATAGACCGTTACTTTCCACTCCAGGTGCTTGCTTTCCGCGGGGCGGCGGTGAGCCTCCTCAACGAAAAGCGGAGGCGAGCGCTTAGGGACGTATGGATTGGAGCAAACCGCATGAGATAAAGGAAACACGGCGAACGTAGTAAGCCGATGTTGACTTATCTGGGTTCCGTACCTACCGGAACGGAACCTTCCTCTTCCTTCGTGAAATCCACTAGTCCCTGCGAGCCGGAGCTAGACAGCGCTTCGCTGTGGGGTCTAACTATTCCCGCTATCTCCCACTGGAGTCAAGCACCTTCCGTTTCAAGCAACTCTGTAATTGAACAAAGAAAAAAATAACCTAGTATTTTCCAATAGATAACCTCTCCTATCTTTTACACAATCATCGATTCTTGACTTCTGCTTCTGCATAGCCATAGTAAGGATTCAATAAATAGCATATGCCTATACGGTCCTTCAATCGTTAATTCAGATTGGTCAACTAGTGTTGTTAATCGTGTATTTTCGTAAAATAATCTTAAAAAGCTGCTTTTTTCACCTTTTAGTACAAAATCAGTAGATTCAGGAGGGTTATCTAGCACGGAGCATTTTGATTGGCTAACCATTATGTAATGAGGTGTACCGTTTGAAATGTGAAACGTAAAGAACATTGGTTCAATAGGAAATAATGTTTTCACATGAAAACTTGTTTGACAAGCATCAACGAACTTCTCAAGTTCACTTCTCAATGAGATCCTCTCCTTATAGGGTTCTTACTTATGTTACTTCCACATTTTGCCTAAAACTCCTCTTTAAACCTCTCGACAACATTTTCTAGCATTTATCTTATATTGTCGATTTCATCATGATTCCGTACAATCGCTCATAATAAGGCAATGAGATATGTTTATTTCCCAAGAAATATGTCTAGATTTGCTCTATCGTTTAACATTAGAAAAGTAAAAGTCGAAGATTAATTAGAGCAAAAAAATAAACTGCCACTCTATTTACAACATGAAAGGATTAGAGTTAAGACAGTTTACTAAAAGTTTTTAATTTAGTCACTATATACCTGCAGTGTTTCATACAAAAAAGGTACAGATTGAAAAGCATATATCTTCTGTATACATACACCATCTTTAAACAGTAAAAGGCATGGGACACTTTCTATACTCTGTTCTTCAGCAAAATCAGGAAAGTAATTTGCATTAATTCGAACAAAGGTAAAGGGATTCGGTAGTTCTTTTATAACATCAAGCATTTTACTTGCAACCTGACAAGTCCCACACATCGGTGTAAAGGCATATACCGCAGTAGCTTTTTCAATTTTAATTAAAGCTTGTAAGTCTGTATGTGAACGTATTTCTTCCATTTTTCTTTAAGTTACCTCTTTTCCAGATACTGCGTATGAACATCTATATTTGCAGCTAATAATACTGAAGCTAAATGATACTCTGGTGAGGAGGCAACTTCTTTGAATGTACGGTCAATATAAAGATGTTCAGCCTCAGGAAACTCTCTTTTAAATTGCTTGCGAAGTTTCTCCCCTGCCTCGTCTGCGTCAACCAAAATATAAACATCTCTGTTAAATAATTGTTCAATCAACTCATCCATTTTCGAGAGGCTTATCGTACCATTTGTACAGATCACTTCAATTGATTCTTTTACAATATCTAATACCTTTTTCTTATCTGATTTACCTTCAACGATAATGACCTTTTCCTCTAATAAGTTCATACGTATCACCTTTTCTTTATACATGATTAGGATAGTATATTCAGATAGTAAAAGATGATGTCCCATTTTTGGTTACTTATATTTTCTCTCTTTTAGAAAGGAATTGCAAAGAATAGATATGCTTGTGAGAGCATTTAATTGAGGCTACGTTAAAAAGGACTGCCTATAGTTTTCTATAGCACAGTCCATAAGCGTATTTAACACCATCCACCTTCATCGCAATCGGTATAACGTGCTTCTTTTCCTTCTGTAGATGTATAGTTTTGGATGATTTTGTTTTCTTCATTATGGTAATTTGGCTCTAGTTCTAGCTGTAGCGGAAGTGGTAATGTCATTTTTCCTATTGGTTGATCTTCATGGTACAGTTGGATTTCCCCGTCTTTTAGTTTTCCGACTACGTGTTCTGTTACATCGCGTTTTCTTGATTCTAATGTCATGTTTCAACATCCTCTCATTTCAGGCTTTATGTTTATATTGCCCAAAATGAGTTTCTTCATCATTCCTTTTATAGGAATCGTATGAAGTGTACCCTAGAATTATCCGTTGCTTTCCGAGGGGCGAGCGGTGAGCCTCCTCAACGAAAAGCGGAGGCGAGTGCTTAGGGACGAATGGATTGGAGCGAACCGCACGAGATAAAGGAAACACGGTGAACTTAGTGAGCCGATGTTGACTTATCTGGGTATCGTACCTACCGGAAGGCAACCTTCCTCTTCATTCGTGAAATCCACTAGTCCCTGCGAGCCGGAGCTAGACAGCGCTATGCTCATGCGTAATCTCACCATCCGGCTAAATCCCGCAGGAGTCGAGCACCCTCCCGTTCCAAGCGACTCAGTGCCATGTTCAAAATTACACTAACTTTGTCTCCACTTGCTTAATTAAGTCATGCAATTCTTTACATATATAAAAACACCCCAGAAAGTATCTAGGGTGCTAAGGTATTATCCTTCTTTAATCATGTCTTCGTATTGTTCAGCAGACATTAGGTTGTCTACTTCACTTGCATCTGAAGGTTCTACAATGATCATCCATGCTTTTTCGTATGGAGATTCATTTACAAACTCAGGGTTATCTGTTAATTCTTCGTTGATTTCAACGACTTTACCAGAGATCGGTGCGTATAATTCAGAAACTGTTTTAACAGATTCTACGCTACCAAATGGCTCGTCCGCTTTTAGTTCGTCGCCAACCTCAGGAAGCTCAACAAACACGATATCTCCTAATTCTGATTGTGCAAAATGTGTAATTCCAATACGAACTTGTTCCCCTTCTACTTTTACCCACTCATGCTCTTCTGAGTAACGTAGTTCTTTCGGTGTACTCATTTCTATCCCTCCAGTTGCTAGTATCAAATTAATATTGACATAGTTAATGGAAAAAAAGCAAGAAAATCTAGACGAATTTACCTGATTTTTCCCTCTCTATCTCGTTATTACAAACTACTTCCAGTTTTGTTCAAACTCTTCCTCTTTAAACCCAACGGTAACCTGTTCTCCATTTGTCGTAAGAGGTCGTTTTATCAGCATTCCATCTGAAGCTAATATGCCTAGTAGTTCTTCTTCAGAAGCTGTATTAACCTTATCCTTTAAGCCAAGCTCTCGATATTTTTTACCGCTTGTATTAAAAAATTTCTTTAACGGTAAGCCACTGTTCTTATATATAGTCGCTAATTCCTCCTTCGTAGGAGGTTGTTCAACGATATGTACTTCAGTAAAAGCTACGCTCTGATCTTCGAGCCACTTTTTTGCTTTACGACATGTACCACACTTAGGATAAGAATAAAATGTTAATCCCATTGTAAAACACCACCTTTCCTTTATAATATGTCCAATCTTCTATTTCGACAACCTTTTCTCTATTCCTGCTAATCACTCTATTCGATTTCTGTCTTTATTACTTTCTTTAACAAAACACGTATCAACATCTTTATTTAGTTTTTCATTCTCTTAGACCTAGCAGGCTCAATGATCACTGTATTCGATGTTATCTTGTCTATATTAGAAAGTTAACCAGTTAGTAATCGTTAAGTACGTCATAATGGAAGAAGGGACGGACCTCGAAATTTAACAAGGTCCGTCCCTCTCTAAGTTATTATAGTACGTAGCGCTCTGCTTCAATTAGTTTTTCTGAAGCTTCACGTTTTAGTGCAATCACGTTAACTGGTGTGTGGCGAGTGAATTTACGTAGAGCAGATAGCATCATACGTAATGAGTCACCTTGTTCTGCTGCAACAAGTGTTTCTTTTGCATGCCCTTCGATTTCATTGAACGCTTCTTGACAGAAGATTTGTGTATAAAGAAGTTTTTGCTTCGCTTTTTCTACACCGTCTTTTGCGATTGCTTTCTCCGTTCTAAGAACGATTGACTCCATTGAATATGCGTGTGATACGATGTCAGCAATATTTGATAGGATTTCTTGTTCCTTCTCTAATGCTTTACCATATTTTTGAGCTGCTAATCCAGCGATTAGAAGACCAATTTTCTTAGCATTTTTCACTAAATATTTTTCTTGTGCTAATGGCTCATCTCCAACTTCTTCAGGCATAAGCATCATTAATTCTTCTTGAAGTGCTTGTGCTTTTTGGAATAATGGAAGTTCGCCTTTCATTGCTTTACGGATATATGTTCCAGGAACTAATAGACGGTTGATTTCGTTTGTTCCTTCAAAGATACGGTTGATACGTGAATCACGGTACGCTCTTTCAATATCATACTCTTGCATGAATCCATATCCACCGTGGATTTGAACACCTTCATCTACTACATAATCTAATACTTCTGATGGGAAGAACTTGTTTAGTGAACACTCAATTGCATACTCAGCAATTGAATCTGCTACCGCTTTACCGTTTTTAATTTCTTCATCTGTTAATTGGCTCATACGATCTTCGAATAACCCAACTGTACGATATACAGACGTTTCAGCAGCATAAATCTTAGAAGCCATTGTAGCGAATTTTTCCTTTGTTAGGTTAAATTGCGCGATTGGCGTATTGAATTGCTTACGTTGGTTTGCATATTTTACAGCGATTTCAAATGCACTCTTACTTCCACCTACTGCTCCTACTCCTAACTTATAACGACCGATGTTAAGAATATTGAAGGCAATTACGTGACCTCTTCCAGCTTCACCAAGAAGATTTTCAACAGGTACTTCAACATCTTCTAGAATTAGAGTACGAGTTGATGAGCTCTTAATACCCATTTTCTTTTCTTCTGGTCCTACTGAAACGCCAGAGAATTCTCTTTCAACGATGAATGCAGTGAAGTGCTCACCATCGATTTTAGCGTACACTACGAATACATCAGCAAAGCCTGCATTTGTAATCCATTGCTTTTCACCGTTTAATACGTAGTGTGTTCCTGCTTCATTAAGCTTTGCCGTTGTTTTTGCTCCAAGTGCATCTGATCCTGAACCTGGCTCAGTCAAAGCGTATGCAGCGATTAACTCACCTGTAGCTAGTGAAGGAAGGTACTTTTGCTTTTGCTCTTCATTACCGAATAATACGATTGGAAGAGACCCAATCCCTACGTGTGCACCGTGTGTGATTCCGAATCCACCAGATAGTGCCATTTTTTCTGTGATTAGAGCCGAGCTGATTTTATCAAGACCAAATCCACCGTACTCTTCTGGAACGTCTGCTCCTAATAATCCAAGCTCACCAGCTGTTTTTAAAAGTTTAACCGAGCGATCAAACTCATGGTTTTCTAAGTGTTCAACTTGTGGAAGTACTTCTTTCGTAACATAATCTTCTGTCGTTTTTGCAATCATTTTATGCTCATCAGTAAGATCCTCAAGTGTAAACATTTGATCATATGCAACGTCTTCAATTAAAAAGCTTCCGCCTTTAACTAACTTCTTTGTTTCGTTTGCCATTTGGTATTCCTCCTTAAAAATCGTTGTTATTTAACTTAACATGGTTAATGCACAGGGGGTCTGTCCCTGAACAGGGACTGACACCCTAAAAGTGACATTGAACTCTTTATTAAAAAGTAATGTGCTTGCACGATGGGGTGTCAGGCCTCTTGAGTGGTCGTTAAACCAAGTCTAGTGTAAGAAAATAATGAGACTTCTAATCTCGTAAATTTTCTACACACGATGCCAGACCCCCTGTGCAATTACTTTGATTGTAATGGGGTTAAAGGTTAGCCGATTAGTTCGAATACTCCAGCTGCTCCCATTCCGCCACCAATACACATTGTGACGACACCGAATTGTTGGTTTCTGCGCTTCATTTCATGGATTAGTGAAAGAGTTAGCTTGGCACCGGTACACCCTAGTGGATGACCTAGTGCGATTGCCCCACCATTCACATTTACAATGTCTTCGTTTAAGCCTAAGTGGCGAATAACTTGAAGAGATTGTGAAGCAAATGCTTCGTTTAGCTCAAATAGACCGATATCTGATAGCTCTAAACCTGCTAGCTTAAGAGCTTTTGGAATCGCTTCAACAGGGCCGATTCCCATTACTTCTGGTGGAACTCCTGCTACTGCAAACGATCTGAATTTTACAAGAGGCTGTAATCCTAGACCTTCTGCTTTTTCACGGTCCATGACCATTACAGCTGCTGCACCGTCACTTGTTTGTGAAGAGTTACCCGCTGTAACAGATCCTTTAATATTAAATGCTGGACGTAGCTTTGAAAGAATGTCTATAGTTGTTCCTTCACGTACACCCTCGTCCTTAGAGAACGTAACATTTCTTTCAACAAGCTTATTGTTTTGGTCAACCGAACGAAGTGTAACATCAACTGGTACAATCTCATCGTCAAACTTGCCTTCAGCAATCGCTTTTGCTGCTCTTTGATGACTGCGTACTGCAAATTCATCTTGATCCTGACGTGATACACCATATTTTCTGGCTACTTCTTCAGCTGTGTGGCCCATGCCCATATAATATTCAGGTGCATTTTCAGCAAGCTGAACATTAGGTCGTACAACGTGACCCATCATTGGAACTAAACTCATGGACTCAGCTCCACCAGCAATTGCTGTATCTGAATGGCCTAGCATAATTTTTTCAGCTGCATACGCAATGGTTTGAAGTCCTGAAGAGCAATAACGGTTAATGGTTACTGCTGGTACCGTATGTGGTAACCCTGCTAATGCTCCAATATTTCGAGCCATGTTTAGTCCTTGCTCTGCTTCTGGCATTGCACAACCGATAATTAAGTCGTCAATATTGCCATCATAGTTTCCTGCACGCTTTAACGTCTCTTTCACAACAAGTGCTCCGAGATCATCGGGACGTACATTGGCTAATGTTCCTTTTTTTGCTTTTCCTACCGGTGTTCTGGCACCAGCAACTATAACTGCTTCTCGCATGATGGTCCCCCTCTTTATACGAAATTTTATATTAGTTACGTAAAGGCTTTCCTTTTACAAGCATGTGTTGCATTCTTTGCTGTGATTTAGGATGGCTTACTAATTGGATAAATGCTTGGCGCTCTAGGTCTAATAAGTACTGCTCATCTACCTCTGTACCAAATGGAACCTTACCACCCGCAATAACAAAGGCTAATTTCTTCGCAATTTCAAGATCGTGCTCAGAGATATATCCTGAAGCGACCATCGATTGAGCACCTAGCAATAAAGCAGCATAGCCTGTTTCACCGACTACAGGAACTTTTCTACGAACGGGTGCTTTATATCCTTTTTCATGAAGAGATAATACTGCTTGCTTTGCATCAAATAATTGGTGGTCACTGTTTACACTGATACCATCAGCCTGATTTAAGAAATTATTATCTCTTGCTTCGTGTCCAGAAGTTGATACCTTTGCCATAGCAATGGATTCAAACACTTTGTTTGCAACATTTTGGAGATCAAATTGGACACCATTTGGAAGGTTTTCAAGATGCTTAATATAAAGCTCTTTGTTTCCGCCTCCACCTGGAATTAAGCCTACACCTACTTCTACTAATCCCATATACGTTTCCATTGAAGCTTGAATACGCGCTGCAGGTAAGCAGATTTCTGCTCCTCCACCAAGAGACATACCAAATGGAGCTGCTACTACTGGTTTTGTAGAGTATTTGATGTTCATCATTGCTTGTTGGAATTGACGAACAACCATATCAAGTTCAAAGACGTTATCATCTTGTGCTTCCATTAAGATCATCGCAAGGTTTGCACCAACACAGAAGTTTTTGCCTTGATTCCCAATGACAAGACCCTTGTAATTTCGCTCAACTTCTTCAACCGCAAAGTTGATCATTTGTGTCACATCAAGACCAATTGAGTTGTTCGGTGAATGGAATTCAAGTAATGCAACATCGTCCCCGATATCAATTAAGCTTGCACCTGCATTTTTCTTAATAAGCTTTCCTTGCTTTTTCAATAATTTTAAATCAATGACTTTCGGGTTACGTTCAATCGGTTGGTAGTCTCCATTATGGAAGAAGAATAGCTCTCCTTCTACTTCTTTATAAAAACTTGTATGTCCAGCTGCTAGCATGTCTTCGATCCAGCTTGGCACTGTTAAGCCTTCTTCTTTCATTTTTGCTACTGATTTTTCTACACCGATGGCATCCCATGTTTCAAATGGACCTGTTTCCCAACCAAAGCCCCACTTCATCGCACGGTCAATGGATACGATGTCATCAGCAATTTCTCTAAGAAGGTCTGCAGAGTATACAAATACTGGAGCCATGATATTCCATAGTAGTGAACCAGCACGATCGTCTGCGTAAACTAACGATTTTAGTTTATTAGATAGACCCTTTTCTTGTTTACTTAATTCTGTAGCTGTTGTTTTTAGCTTCTTACGTGGTTCGTATTCTAATGTTTCAGTATTTAGCTCAAGGATTTCTTTTCCTTGTTTTAAGAAGAAGCCTTGGCCACTTTTGCTTCCTAGCCAGCCGTTATCCAGCATCTTTCTCATAAATGGTGGAATATCGAATACTTCTTTTTCTGCTCCATCTACTTGGTCGTATACATTTTTAGCAACATGTGCAAATGTATCAAGTCCAACAACATCTAATGTACGGAATGTAGCACTCTTTGGTCTTCCGATGTTAGGACCTGTAATCGAGTCAACTTCCCCGACACTATAGCCGCCCTTAAGCATTTCTTTTACCGTTACTAACAGTCCGTACGTTCCGATACGGTTTGCAATGAAGTTTGGTGTATCCTTTGCAAGAACCACACCTTTTCCTAGTACATCTTCACCAAATGATTTCATAAATGAAAGAACGTCTGGATCTGTGTGCTGTGTTGGAATCACTTCAAGTAATTTTAAGTAGCGTGGTGGATTAAAGAAGTGTGTGCCAAGGAAGTTCTTTTGGAAGTCCTCTGAACGACCTTCAGCCATTGCTTCAATTGATATACCAGAAGTGTTCGAGCTAATAATGCTTCCTTCTTTACGGTATTGATCAACTTGTGTGTATACTTTTTTCTTAATATCTAAATTTTCAACAACGACTTCGATCACCCAATCACAATCTGCAATCTTGGAGAAGTCATCTTCAAAGTTTCCTGCTGTTATAAGAGATAAATTTTTCTTTGATGTTAATGGAGCTGGTTTTTGTTTAAGTAGCTTTTTTAAAGCGTTTTCACTTAAGCGATTACGAACAGCCTTACTTTCTAAAGTAAGCCCTTTAGCTTCCTCTTCTTTGGATAATTCTCTAGGCACGATATCTAATAGCATTGTTGGTATTCCAATGTTTGCTAGATGTGCAGCGATGCCAGATCCCATTACTCCAGAACCTAATACTGCTGCTTTTTGAATTCTGCGAACCAATGTAATTTCCCCCTTTAACACCTTTTGAATGAATACTCATTCATTTTTTCGTGAAAAAAAATACAACGTAAGTTAATGAATAAGTTTCCTGTTACTATTAATATATAAGATTTTCAAAAATATCGCAATATTTAAAAGTTTAAATTTCAATAAATTTTCTGAATACATCTCTACTAATATTCTTTTGAGAAACGGAAATAGTATGAATGGAGGTGTTGAAAAATGGCAAAGCGACAAAAAAATCCTTCTAAAGCTGGCGTAAGTGCAGCAAGTGTTAAAGGAGATGCAGGACCTACGGTTGAGCGCGATGGCGGCGGTAAAGTAAATAGTCAAAACAACCAGTATAAGAAGCAATAACTTTTTCTTTTCTCATGTACTTTCAGCTGTTTTGAGGTGTAAATTGTAAAATTGAGCAAAAAGGGCTTACGTTTTGACGTTTGCCCTTTTTACTTCATCTGTACATTGTTAAGGGCAAATAGTTACTTGTACAATTTAGTACCGCTAACAACTTTTTTAATTGATAAGCCTATCTTATATTGTTTTGATTGTTGGGGAAGCGAGTGTGATTTAATGTGGACATTTATTCCCTTATTTCAGGAAAAAGCACTGATTATTAGGTTCTTACGGACATCTGTTCCTCTATTATTCCAATATCACCAGGTTTTCTTGAGTTTTCAAGTAAATAGCGTACTAAAATGTCCGGTTGGTGCTAGAAAAAAGTGATATCCAAGAAAATAACGGAATAAATGTCCGCCGCCGCATAATACTTCTTTGGAACCTAGAGCTCATCTTCACGACCCACGCTAAAAGCTATGTGCAGTTTCTTCTACTCCTTTGTATGTAATCTATCACCCTCTAGCAACTACTATCCAATCCTGATCACTACGCTATCACCCTACCCCACTACAACCAAAAGCCCCCTACCACAAGGATAGAGAGCTTACAAACTATATATCTATTATTTCTTCACAATACCTTTGAGTACGAACGCTACGTTTGCAGGACGTTCAGCTAAGCGACGCATGAAATAACCGTACCAATCTGTACCGTATGGAACATAGACGCGCATTTTGTAGCCTTCTTTTACGAGCTCATGCTGACGTTCAACACGGATACCATATAGCATTTGGAATTCAAACTGATCTCTAGGAATATTGTATTCTTCTACTATTTGTTTTGTATATTCAATCATTGCATCATCATGAGTTGCTACAGCAGTGTAGTTTCCGTTTAATAGATGCATTTTAATAATTTTTTTGAAATTTTCATCCACATCTTTTTTTTCAGGGAATGCTACTTTTGGTGATTCCTTGTAAGCACCTTTTACAAGTCGAAGGTTTGGAGAATATTCGTTTAATTCCTCCATATCCTGCACTGTACGATATAGGTAGGCCTGAATAACCGTACCAATATTATCATATTCTGATTTTAGCTTTTTAAAGATGTCGATTGTTTTTCCACAACGTGAATAATCTTCCATATCAATTGTAACAAACACATCATGCTCTTTCGCTGCCTCTAGAATCATTCTCATGTTTTTCATAACAACTTCTTCTGAGATATCTAGACCCATAGAGGTCATTTTTAAAGAAAGTTGTGAACGTAGTTTCTCACGTCCAATGGCTTTAACAGCTTCTACACACTCGTTAGCCATTTCATTTGCTTCCTTTTCATTGTCAACAAATTCTCCTAGATAGTCGATTGTTACAACAAGGTTTTGATCATTTAATTCACGAATAACATTAGTAGCCATCTTAATGGAATCACCAGCAACAAAACGTGCTGCACCAAAGCGTAAACCGTACTTTTTCGCTAATTTCGTCAATGATCTATTTTTAGACAGGAATAAAAAGAAATTACGCATAACTTGCTCCATGTAGCTTACCCCCTTAATGAAAATATAGTATATCCTATGAAAACGTTTTCTTCTTTGATATAAAAGAAATAAATCCATCTTCAACCGGATATATTTTATCACCATTTAACCCTTTTGGATATAGTTCTGAAAAATATTTAGTAGAATTTTATCGATAATTGTCAATAAATGCATAAACCCTCTCGTTACTGCCAAACTAACAGTGGAATCGTACGTAAAAAGGAGGAAATATTATGCAACAACAGCAAAACCAAAATCAACAACAGAATCAACAAAGTCAACAACAAACATATGCAGAACCGCCTCAAATGATCACCACAAAAGATTCCCTATACTTAAATGATATGCTCGCATGGAACCTAAACGTGATGAAAAAAGCTCATGCTGCTTCACAGCAATGTCAAGATCCAGAAGTTAAGGCTGAGCTTGATAAATGTGGACAAATGCATCAGCGTCATTATCAAAAGCTTTTAACTCATTTAAATACAAATACATCCAACCAAACGATGATGTAGAAAGGAGTACGACTATGCAACAAAATCAGCAACAAGGTCAACAAACTCAGCAGCAAACCATACAAAATCCACAAACACAAGTTCCTGAAACACCGCAAATGAACGACCGTGATATGATGACAGATCTATTAAGCACTGAAAAATATTTAACAGCTTCTTACTGTACGTTCTTAAACGAGGCAAGTCATCAAGCATTGTATCAGGATACTCTTACGATTTTTAACGAGACTCAAAATGCTCAACGTGATCTTTATAACGTAATGTTCCGTAAAGGCTGGTATAAGCTTGAGGCAGCAGATCAGCAAAAGCTACAACAGTCTTATCAGCAGCATCAACAATATGCTTCACAGTTCCCTTATGGTACAAACCAAGGACAGATTCAGTAACAGTAAAGACTTGTACAAAAAAAGACTGAAATGGTATGATTCGTACCTTTCAGTCTTTTATTTGTTGTTTCTATTCCCTCTATGTTCCTCGTTCAAACGTTTTATCTCTTCGATGATTTCTTTCATCTCGGCTTTAGCCTGTGGATATTGTGCGTTCCAATGCTTTGCCAATGGTGGCATTTGCTTTGCTATAAACGAATATAGAGCATATTGTGTTACTTTCTCTTTTAACTCAGGCGTAGCATCTCCTACTAATAGCTCAGTATATTTATCAACTAATGCATCAAATTGCAACTGAAATTCACTCATACACTTCCCTCCTTATTTAGGAGATTCCCTCTTGCTTTCGAATTTTACATGTTGGTGGGCAGGTTTTACAGCGTACCTTTTCCTTATTTTCAAGTTTATATGAAAAACAACATGTTTTTCTCACTCGAATCTCCTCTTCTCTACCAATTACTTGTACCTTATCGGTATAGTAACGAGCCAAAGGATTATGATGATAAGAATAAAATGCATGGTTCTCTTCAGCTAGTAGAAGCTTAAAATCATGTTGAACAGACTCTTTTGAGTGAGCTTCTTCAACCATCGCCTCATTTTCATAGAGCCAGTAAATATATACTGCTATGTTCTCCCACATAATCAGATCTGAAAGCTTTGTCGCTCTATTGACCGATTGAATCATGTCATGAATATGATGAAATAATTGATCAATATATTCTTGCTTATCTTGATCCGATTGAATGTCTACTAACGTAAAGTCTTGTAACTGAAAATGAGGTAGCCAAAGACTATTTTCAATATTTTCGACGAGCCGAACATTACTAGGTGACACATCTATCTTTTTATTTAAGAATGACATACAATACAAGCCTAGTACGGCCAGGAATGCATATCGTTTGGTAAAAATAGATCCATTTACTTTTAAATCTTGTGAGCCTATGACAGGGCCATTTTTCTCTAAGTACTTCGTCATACTAGCTTCATCAAGAAGTTCCTGCGCCAAAACACTCGTTGCCCCTACACGATTTTCTTCAATTAGCCGAAATCGTTTTAATCGTTCAAGAGTTACAGCTGCTATAGACGTCTTGGTCAAACTGTACCACCAATTTCTTTAATAATGCAACGACCTTTTCCATAGGGAATACATAAAGGTGTACCGAATAGAGGATCACTTGTAACCTGGCAATCCATATCAAATACATTTTTTACAAGCTGACAGCTAATAACACTCTCCGGCTTTCCTTGGGCATAAATTTTCTGATCACGAATCGCTACAATATTGTGAGCGTAACGGCATGCAAGATTTAAATCATGTAGCACCATAACGATCGTTCTTTGTTCTTGTTCATTAAGCTCAAAAAGTAAATCCAAAATCTCAATTTGATGCGTCATATCAAGATACGTCGTCGGCTCATCTAATAAAATAATGTCTGTGTCCTGCGCTAACGTTAAAGCAATCCATGCTCTTTGACGCTGTCCGCCAGAAAGTTCATCCACTCTTCTGTCTTGAAGCTCTTCCATTTTAGTTGCTTGTAACGCCTTTTGAACGATTTCTTCATCTTGTTGTGACCATTGCTTCAGCCATGTTTGATGCGGATATCTTCCTTGCTTCACTAATTGAAGAACCGTTAACCCTTCTGGAGCTGATGGCGATTGTGGAAGGATAGCCATTTTTCTTGCCACTTCTTTTGTTGAAAGGGAAGAAATGGCTTGCCCATCTAGTAGTACCGAACCGCCCTTTGGCTTTAATAAACGGGCTAAAGAACGTAATAAGGTAGACTTACCACACCCATTCCCACCGATAAATACCGTGATTTCTCCTTTTGGAATCGATAATTCTAATTCATCTATAATAATACGGTCTCCGTAGGCTAATGTGAGGTTATTCGTATCTAATGTATGATTCATTTCGCCCAACTCCTTTACAGTTTAGGTTATGCATTCTTCGTTTTAAAAAGTAGATAAATAAAATATGGTGCCCCAATAGCAGCTGTAAAAACTCCTGCTGGAACTTCAAGTGGTAAAAACAACGTTCGTCCGATCAAATCCGCTACCATAACAAGAATTCCACCAAGTAATGCAGCTGTCGGTAGAAGTGCACCAAATGATGAACCAACGATTCTGCGTGCCATATGTGGTGCCATCAAGCCAACGAAACCAATTCCTCCGGCAAAGGAAACGGCTCCTCCTACTAACCCTGTAGCTAACAAAAGGAGTAAGAATCGCTGCTTTTGAACTCGACTCCCAACACCTGTAGCAATTTCTTCACCGAGCTCTTGTATATTAATATTTCTTGAAAGTAGAAAAGCTATCATAATTAAAGTAACTGTCCATGGCAACAGGATGACAACATGATTCCAATCTGACCCGTTAACTGTGCCTGTAATCCAAATGTTTGCCTGACTTGCTTGATATATTGGTCCAAGAATCATAAGTAACGTAGTAAAAGCCTGTGTAAGTGCTGAGATCCCTATCCCAATAAGAACTAGTCTTATCGGCGATACCCCATTACGCCATGCTAAAAAGTATACGAGTAGCGCAATCGCTGTTGCTCCAATGAAAGCAGCAACAGGCATCCACTGAATACTTACCGTTAGTGCATTATTTTTATTACTAAATATCGCTAAAAAGGCAACAACTGCTGCTCCAGCACCACCTGTAATTCCAATAATATCTGGTGATGCAAGTGGGTTCCGAATCATTCCCTGAAGAATACCGCCTGCAACAGCTAGCGCCATTCCAGCTAAAAGTGCAATGACAATTCGTGGTAAACGAAAATTCTTAACGACAAGCTGTTCGAGGTCCGTCCCTCCACCAAAGAATACCGCAATAACATTCCATGGTGCTATTTTCAAATCTCCAATTCCTGTACTTAGCAGGAGTAAGATGAACGTAATACTAGCTAATATGCTAATTTTCTTTATTGCAGAAAGGTCAACTAGGAATGATAGACGGTCCTGAAACCATCTTTTCGAAGTAAATCTAGCCATGCTTTAAAACCCCTTCCTTGCAATATATATGAAGAATGGAACACCAATTACAGCTGTCATCACTCCAACAGGAACTTCCTGTGGCATGATCACATAGCGTGCTCCAACGTCCGCTGCAAGTAAAAGGATGGCACCAAGCAAGCCAGAATACGGAAGAAGATAACGATGGTCTATTCCGATTATTTTTCTAGCGATATGCGGAACAACAATTCCGATAAAGCCGATTGGACCAGCAACAGCAACTGAGCCACCAGCCAATAAAACAACAATTATAAGAGCAAAGAGCTTTATAATCCCTGTTCGTAATCCAAGACCTTTGGCAACATCTTCTCCCATTGCGAGAACATTTAATTTCCCCGCAAGTAAAAGTGTCCCAATCCACCCTATAAGAATATAAGGAAAGACACCACTAAGGATTTCAAGAGATCTACCTTGAACAGAACCCGCTAGCCAGAACAGAACTTGATCTAAAGCAGCTTCATTAAGTACAAGAATCCCTTGCGTAAAAGATGAAAACAATGCCGTTATGGCTGCCCCAGCTAACGTCAGCTTCATCGGTGTTAAGCCCTCTCTCCCAACAGCCCCGATGGTATAAACACCAACAGCTGCTAGTCCAGCTCCTATAAATGAAACCCATGTAAATACTTGTAAACTTGTAACACCAAAAAACGTAACAGCAAGTACGACCATGAACCCTGCACCTGCATTAATACCAAAAATACCTGGTGATGCGAGTGGGTTCTTTGTCAGGGTTTGCATAATCGTACCAGCAATTGCTAGAGATGCCCCAACTGCTGCTGCAATAAGTGCCCTCGGTAAACGAACGGTCTGAATCACAAGGTGCTCTGTCGAATCATTCGGATTTCGAAAAGCATCAATAGCTACTTGCCAGGACGTTTCTGTATACCCATAAACAATGGAAATTCCAATAAATATTATAAGAAGAAATAACGTACCAAATAAGATAAGTAACCGATTGAATAATTTCATTTTTGAAACCTTTCTTATTAACTCTCTTAATAATTTTAGTAGTAGTTTTTACATCCGTCAATGATTTTGAAAATCATTTTCATTTAGTTATTGACAAGCGCTTTCATTGGTTTTATTATGAAGAAGGTAAAATTGATAATGATTATCAATTACACACAAAAACATACTAGAACCAACAATTAGGGGGAATACATATGCGTTCCATTCGTTCATTATTTATGTTAGTACTTTTAAGTTCACTAATGCTGTTAGTAGCATGTGGAACATCTGAGGAAGAAGCATCAACAGGTACAGAAACTGGTGGAGATTCAACTGAAGAAACACCAGCTGAAGATACAAGCTATACGATTGATCATTCTATGGGAACAGCAACGATTGAAGGTACACCTGAAAAGGTCGTTATCCTAACAAACGAAGGTACGGAAGCATTACTAGCACTTGGCGTAACTCCAGTAGGAGCGGTTCAATCTTGGTTAGGAAATCCTGACTGGTATGATCACATCGCAGATCAGATGGAAGGCGTTCAAGTAGTAGGTACGGAAAGTGACATTACCATTGAGGCGATTGCAGCACTTCAACCAGATTTAATTATTGGAAATAAGCTTCGTCAAGAAAAGTTTTATAGTCAATTAAACAAAATCGCTCCAACAGTTATGGCAGAAACACTGAAAGGTGACTGGAAAGAGAATTTCACGCTATATGCAAAAGCATTAAATAAAGAAGAAAAAGGTAAGGAAGTATTGGCTGCTTACGATCAACGTATTGAAGATCTTAAAGCTGAGCTAGGAGACAAATTAACACAAGAAGTATCAATCGTTCGATTCTTAGCAGGAGATGTTCGTATTTATCAAAAAGATTCATTCTCTGGAGTCGTTCTGGATCAACTAGGGTTTGCACGACCTGAAAGTCAAAACGTCAATGAATTTGCGATCAAAGGCGCTACAAAAGAAATGATTCCACAAATGGAAGGTGACATCCTATTCTATTTCACATATGAGGATGGAAAAGGTGAAGCTTCTGCAGTTGAAGAAGAGTGGTTAAACGACCCACTATTCCAAAAGCTTGAAGTTGTTCAAGCAGGTAATATCCATGAAGTAAGTGATCCCATTTGGAACACTGCCGGTGGAGTACTTGCTGCAAACTTAATGTTAGATGATATTGAAAAGTTCTTTATAGAACAATAAGGGTAATAAAGAGTGAGCCAAGATCTCACTTCATGTTAAAACGCTTGGTTAGAGGTTTTTCTCTCTGACCAAGCGTTTTTTTATCCTCTGAGTGGTGAGGAACTGAAAAGTATGGGTTGTTATTCATGAGCGGACATTTAGTCCTCTATTTTAACTATTATTGGAGATTTATAGGAGATGGCGGACATTTGTTCCCCTATTTAATCAAAATCTCGAGAAATTAGGTGTTTTATTAAGGAATAACGGAATAGATGTCCGTATACGCTCTCAAAACCTGGGTTTTCCCAAAAATAAAGGAATAAATGTCCGTGTACCATACATCTACTAAGAATTTACCCATTATATTCTGTCTTTAATAAATGAACAGAGTGACTAAGCATACTGTCATAGGATTCTACAATGCTCATCGGTAGTGCTGATTGTTGCATTCTTTTTCTGAGAATTTGGAATCCAGATATAATAACTTCTATTTCAATATTTCTAGAGGTTAGAACATTATGTAACCATTTAACATAATCATAAAAAAGCTCTGGAGCCTCAAGCTTTTCTGCAGTATCAAGATTTACAAAATGCCTTTGGAAGTCTCGTAATGTGTATATCCTTCCTTTTTGTCCGAACGTATACAATATTTTTTGCTCTTCATATAAATCAGAAGCAGCTTGTTCAATGATCAAATTGATTTCATCCTGATGATCTAATGTTTTCTGTATATACACTGATTTCCCTCCCCTATTTTCACCTTTATTCTTTATCGTACCAAATCCACATGATTATACCCACCAATACTTTATTTAGAGCTAGATTGTTTTTATAAAATTAAAAATCAGCTTCTACTTAGCGAGCTGCTTCTCTAATTCATAGCTTAAAGAGTGGAAGTTCTTGACCCTATTGAATAGGATAACAATTGACTGGACCCCGCCCCTTTCTTTTAAAAAGCTAATGTAACAAGTCCTTGAAAAGTGATATTCAGGCTAAAAATTTTTAAGGAAGAATATCCTTTTGTATAATAGGTGTAGACTAGATACTAAATAACAATTAGATAGGAGATTCAGAAGATGCAATCCATTAAAAACAAAGAAACATTTGAAGAAGTCATTTCAGGCGCTGAGCCTGTTATTGTAAAATTTCATGCAGACTGGTGTCCAGACTGCCGTCGAATGGATATGTTTATCGATGAGATCATGGAGCAATTCAATGGGTACACGTGGTATGACATCAATAAAGATGAGCTTCCTGAAATTGCTGAACAGAATGCTGTAATGGGAATCCCGAGCCTTTTAGTTTTTCAAGATGGCGAAAAAATTGCTCACCTTCACAGCGCAAATGCGAAAACTCCAGAACAGGTAACAGATTTCCTAAAAAGTCTTTAAAAACAAGTTCTAACAATCTTACTCGACACGGATGGCTTTAGAAGATGGACAATCTCATCTTCTAAAGCTATTTTTATGTTTTGCAACACAAGAATAAAAACAGGTAACAGAGAAAAACTAACTCTATCTTTTTAGAGGAGGTCTTTCTATGACAAAAAAATTTAACAACGGGAGTAAGAATCAAAACTCACCTAAGCTTGGAACTACTGAATTTGCTAATGAAATCACTAGCGGTGACAATAGTAAAGGTAATAAGCATAATAAAGATCAACGTACTAAAACACGATAAAATAGTAAAAAAGCTGACCGTGATTGGTCAGCTTTTTTACTAGCAACTACTCATCATTACCAGTAATTTTTATTGCAGGTGTATTGTTCTGGATGTAGTACGATGCACCTTCTTGGTCGATACTTTTATCTTCATAAAACTTTTCGTTTAATTTCATATTCGCTCGTGTTGCTTCTTCATCAAACAAATATTTTAAATCCTCTTTCACCTTCATCACCCCTTCTACCTTTATTCTCTTCCTCCTTTTATTGGGCTATCCAGTTAGTTTTTTCTAGACTACCAGTAAAATGGGTCCATTAATTTCCACTCCGGGGTGCTTGCTTTCTGCGGGAATTAAGCCTCCTTATCGCTGCGCTTCTGCTGGATCTCATCTGTCCCACTATTCCTGCAGTAATCAAGCCCTCTCCGCACCAACTAACTCTGTACATGTTGATTACTCAATACTTTTACCAACCAAGAATAAAAACATCACATTTGAAGAAAATACAATAGAAACATTAAGACAAAAGGAGTGTTGAGTGTGGAAGCGAATCGTGTAAAGCAGATTTTATCATCAACTGCAGAGATTGGTGTTACATATAACGGCGTTGCAGTATGGATTGATAAATTAAATGAAGACGGCCAAACAGCAACCGTTCATCTTCGTGGACCTCAAGAAGAAAGAACAGTTGTTGACATTTCTGAGCTTAAAGAAGTCCACTAATAGTGTTGAGGTTGTCTTTCTTGCACGACACAAAAGACAACCTCATTTTTATTTTAATGAAAAATCGGAGGAACATTTCGTACGTCTTCTTTTTTTAATGATAAATGAAGTTGTTCCTTTGCATTAATAGCACCATAAAAAACTCGACTTTCATCTGGTATATGCAATTCATTCAGTTTATCTATCACCCATTTCTTATCCTTTTGTAGTTTATCTAAAATATCCTCTTGAATGACCCCATCTAAGATAATCGGAATTTCATAATCCCCTGTTTTTGCTTGTGAGCCTATTGCTTCAATATGCTCGACACGAACCAGTTCCTTATTGGGCACAAGTCGAACAGAAAGCATCCCATTTGCTTCAACAAGCGCCATCTCAACATCACTTACATGAAAAACATTTTGCTCACGAAGCATCTGAAGAATGTTATCTATAGAATAGCGAATTTTCTTCATATTCTTTACTAGGAATATCCCTTTATAAACGACAATCGTTGGCTCAAAAGAGATAAGATTTCCAAACCGACGATGCTTTGTTTTCATATAGATAATGAGCTTATGTAAAAGGGCAATCACAATCATTGCTACTACCGTATGAATATGTTCAATTTTGGGATCTGCGATATCAGCTCCGACAACAGCACCAAGAACAAGAACCACAAGAAAATCAAATACAGGTAACTCACCGACGGATCGCTTACCCATAAAGATTGTCAAAAGCAGCATAAAGGGAAGAATGGAAACAATTCTTAATATCACGATAAACAGATCCCAAAGCATGTTCAGTCACTCCAAATTTTTATTACTCAGCATTGCCGGTTTACTCCCTTTAGATTCCGCAAAAAACAATAAATACGAGTATTGTACAACTTGTATAATCTATGTATAATTATTGTATAATTTTATAAAGTAAGGATGAGTCCTATGAATAGTAGCATGTCAAAGCTTTCTAATCCGTTACTCATCAAGACCTATCATCTGGCGATTGAATTAAATTTGGATAAACGTTTTATTAAAATGATTAGCGAAGAGCTAGAAAGAAGAAAGCTTTCACATTCGTTCTATCTTGTACATTATGATAAAACACCAATGTAACACACCATTCTTATCTCCTTTTCACATGAAAATATACCAATAATAAATATCTCCCAAAAGGCTTACAATAAGTGACAAACATGATAAAGGAGATGGAATAGGTGATTTTTTACGCTTGTGTTAACTATGCTGAACATGACCCGAAAACGTACAAAGGAATTGAAGTAACAACATTAGGAGATTCAAGCGATGTTGTTGCTAAGTTTGAATCCTATGATCCATTAGAGGATTACCGGAATTTTGTCAGCTGGTCTGAAGGTGTTGGCCTTGATAATGTTGGTTTTTGCGATACCTTTAAACATTTTGCAAAGGACTACCAAGCAGTCTCTGAGGAAGCATCCGGTCAAATGCTTTCTATGGTATATGGTGATCATCAAGATTGCTATTAATCCCTTACATAAATCCCCACATTTCCCATTAATGTTTCAATTCTTTTTCTCTTGATTGTGGAAGGATATAGATGTCCACAGAAAAAGGGGGCACATTTATGAAACTCTTAAGGAGGATGACAATGGGAATCTTAAGTGGGAATCCTAAAGAAGAGCCGCTTCATTACGGTGAGGTATTTAGTACATGGTCCTATTTATTAACTGCCAAGGGTGCTATTGCTGGTTACCAGACGTTACTTAACCATGCAGGAGATCATGATTTAAAGAAAATTCTAGATGAAATCATTCAACTATGTAAGCAGGAAGAAAAGCAGATTGAAGAACTTTTAAAGGAGAATGGCGTTGCACTTCCTCCTTCCCCACCTGACCGCCCAGAAGCATGTCTTGATGATATCCCTACTGGTGCTCGCGTTCAGGATATGGAAATTGCTGCTACCCTTTCAATGGACGTTGCTGCTGGACTTGTAGCATGCAGTCAGATTATCGGACAATCCATTCGCGAAGATGTTGCAATGATGTTTGGACAAATTCACGTTCAGAAAGCTCAGCTTGGAGCAAAAATCTTACGTATGAACAAAGAAAAAGGATGGCTTGTACCACCTCCTTTACATCAACATAAGAAACAAGACTGTTAGCCTAATGAAAGGGACGGACCTCCATGGCATATGCCGTAAGGTCCGTCCCTTTAAAATGGAAAGATAATGATAAATTTAGTGCCCTTCCCTTCTTCACTTTGCACTTCAATCGTACCTTTGTGAAGATGTACCAATTGCTTTACGATGGAAAGCCCTAAACCAGATTCTCCGTATGGATTATTTGCTCTTGAAATATCCGCTTTGTAAAAGCGACGCCAAATAGATTCTACTTCCTTTGGATCAATCCCAATACCCGTATCCTCTATTTCAATAATGGTTTCAGTTCCAGCTTGTTTTCCCCTAAGCCAAATTGTACCATCCTTTGTGAACTGGATACTGTTCTTTGTTATATTGATCAGAATCTGAATAAGCCGATCATAATCCGCAAGAACTTTGTCTTCTACATTGCTTTCAACTACAATGACATTTCCCTTTTTTTCAGCTTGCGATTCAAGTTGTTCCTGGATTACTTCAAACACCTCACTAATAGCAATAGGTATTTTCGTTAACGTTATTTGATTTGACCTAATTCTTTCATAATCGAGATTTTCATTTACAAGTCTTATCAGTCGTCTCGTTTCTTGTGTGACAAGCTGGAAGCCTTTTTCTTTTTGATCCTCTGGAATCATATCACTTTTCATGCCTTCAATGACTCCACGAATTGTTGTTAACGGTGTTCGAAGCTCATGGGAAACATCAGCCATAAACTGGCGTCTTCTACTTTCCAGACGATCAATTTCATCTTTGGATTCTTTTAATTTCCCAACCATTTTGTTAAAATCATCGGCTAAATCACCAATTTCATCAAAATTTGAGCTTGGAATATGGACATCATAATCACCAGCCGCTACCACTGAAGTTGCATCACGGATACGTTGAATTCTTTTGACATGTAGCTTGGATAAAACAATACTGACTAATAATGAAATAGATAAAGAGATAATGACAATATAAAGAAGATATTGATTGATTTGACTGAGCATTTCCCTTGTTCCACTAATTGGAGAGATTAAGATTAACCCACCGGTTAGCTGCTCGTTAATCATTCTCGGGATGATGACCAACGATACTGCTTGATTAAAACGTCCGAGGTCTTGCTTAATGGAGACGCTTTTCCCTTCAGATATTAAGTTCCACTCTTCTTCTTTAAGCTGAATTCTAGGATACAAACCATTTCGAGAAAAGGATACAACTCCTTTTTCATTAAACGTAATTAAATCTATATTCCGCGCTTGTAGCAATTTACTATATTCGTTCAATGGTAGAAACCTTCTAGGACCCGATTGATCTAAATCCGTTAGTATTTGCTCACCATAGGAAGTAAGTTCATCGACCTTATTTTCATACACTAAATTTTCAACATAATAGGAAAATAGTAAGCTTAATACTAGAAAAGCAATGATGAGAACACTAATATGACTTAGCAGTAGCTGATACAGGTATTTAATCTTCATTGGAAACCACCGATTCATCAAACTTATACCCTACACCCCAAACGGTATGCAGGTACGGCTGTTCCTTGCTGCCAATTTTGTTTCGTAAACGCTTAATATGAACATCGACCGTCCGCTCATCTCCATAAAAATCATAGCCCCAAACACGTTCTAATAACTGCTCTCTAGAAAATACCTGACGTGGATGCTGAACTAGATAATATAGTAAATCAAACTCCTTTGGTGTAAGATTTGTTAAAGGCCTTCCGTTTCTCAGGACTTCACGAGTTTCTTTGCTTATTTTAAAATTTTCCGTTGTTACATAAGCAGTTGTTTCTGTTATAGGAGATGAATCTTGCTGAACTCTTCTCGTCACCGCTTTAATTCGAGCCATTAATGCGAGAGGACTAAACGGTTTTGTAACATAGTCATCTGCTCCAAGCTCCAGCCCTAGTACTTGGTCAGATTCACTATCCTTTGCCGTTAACATAATAATCGGCACCGTATTCTTATCATCACGAACCTTACGGCAAATGGTTACTCCGTCCATATCTGGTAACATCCAATCTAAAATAACGAGATCCCATTGCTCATCTTTCGTGCGACGATACCCCTCTAACCCATTATGAACAAATTCTCCTTGAATGCCTTCTTTTAAGAAGAACATCTCAATCATAGAACAAACACTTTCATTATCTTCTACGACTAAAACCTTCATATTTGTCACCTCTCACTAGAAAACGACTTCATCTATGTTTCTTCTGTACTATTATAATTGACTCTAGTGTAACCTTTAAACCTGAAACAAGAAAGACCGTAATAAGATGAGGGTACCTCCAGGCTGTCACAGCTTAACCACAATAGTGCAGTTAAGACTGAAACTGCCTATAAGACACCCTCATCTTTTCATTTATCGCTGTATGTGTATGTCATTCAAACCATTTATAATGTATCTGATTCCTTTATATCCTCAGTCGTTGTAGCTTCCTCTTCAATCGGCTTTACTACATCTGATCCTTGTCTGTGGTGCCCTTTATCACCGAAGCCTTGTCCATGATGACCTTTGCCACCGTCAAAGAAGAAACCTTTTTGTTTATTGAACGGGAATATCTCTAACTCTTTAGCTTCTTCAGCATAGTTTGTCACAATTTCTTCCATGATTTCTTTCGATGTTTTGTCTGTTGTATCAATGCCTAATTCTTTTGCTGCATTACGTATTTGTGCTTCACGCACTTCTTTTGCGAGGTCACGGAATTCTTTACCTTCAGTTTCAATTCCAAGCTCTTTTGCTTTGTTTGTTAATTCACTCTCTGCAACTTCTTGTGCAAGGTCACGAAGCTCTTTCCCCTCTGTATCAATTCCCAATTCTTTTGCTTTATTCGTAATGGTCACCTGTTGGATTTCTTCCATTATGTCTCTACTATCTTTACCTTCTGTCTCAATTCCTAGTTCTGCCGCTTTATTCTTTAGTTCTACTTCATGAATCTCTCGTGCAAGCTCTCGGAGATCCTTATCAGCTGTTTCAATCCCAAGCTCCGTTGCTTTCTTATTCAGTTCAACTTCCATCACTTCTTTGGCCAGAGCTTCTAACTCTTTTCCTTCTGTATCAATGCCTAATTCATCTGCTTTTTCCTTTAGAGCCTCTTCGTTAAATTTTTTTACAAAAGACCCTTTTCCTCTAAAACCTATTTCACTTTTCGTTTCCTTTTCATTGACTTGTCCTTCTGTTACTTGGTCTATTGTTTGTTCGGTTGCTGCAAATGCCGGAACAGCTCCTAGGATTCCAAGTGATAGAGCACCTACCATGACATACGAAAATCTTTTTTTGTTAACCATTATTCAATCCTCCTAAGCTTTGTTTTTGAATTCGCTCTCTTTACTTTGTCTTACACGATAAGCTTATCCAGAAGTTATGACCAAACTATGAACAAACCTTTTCGATACATGGAAGAATTACATAACATTTTTGTTCTATTATTGTAAAAACGTTTTAATCTCATATTTTTCTTTTTGCTCTTCTAACCAAGTTGCATATTCTGTTTGTAAGTCTTGATTAAATAATGTTTCTCTTATCTCTTCTGTGTTGTCCTCTAGAACAGCTTCTTGTGCTGCTTTTTTGTCTACTACTTGAATGATATGAAAGCCATACTCTGTTTCGACCGGATCACTAACCTCATCAATCTCCATTGCGAATGAAACATCCTCGAATGCTGTAACCATCTCACCTCTAGCAAAATATCCTAAATCTCCACCAGACTCTGCATTGGATGTATCTATAGAATACTCTTTAGCAAGCTCTGAAAAATCCGCTCCTTCATTGAGCTTCTGTTTTACCTCATTAGCTGTTTCAGCATCTTCTACCAGTATATGATTGGCTTTAACCTGCTCTGGTTGGTTGTAGTAGTCCTTATTCGTTTCAAAATACTCACTTATTTCTTCATCTGTAATCTCAATTCGGGATTCTAATAATTTTTCTGTTAGTAAATAACTCGTAATATTCTCTTTTACACCTTCAAGAGTTGTTCCACTCTGTTCAAGTGCTGCCTGTAACTCCTCTTCTCCTCCATATTCTTCGATAAGTACATCCACTTCTGCTTGTATCTCACTGTTTTCTACTTTGATTTTTTGCTCTTTTGCTTCAAGATCAACAATCTTCTCAGCAATTAACGTTTCAAGTGCTGCGTCACCATATTGACCAACTAATATATTGTACAGCTCTTCTTTTTCAATGGTATTTCCACCAACCGTTGCCACCGCTTCTTGTTTTGAAAAAGCAAAGCTGATAAAGATTAGGGACGCCATCACTACAACTCCTAATGCAATAAATAACTTGTTCTTCCCTTTTACAACGTTTTCCATATTCTTCTCTCCTCTTTTTTACTCTGTTAGATTTCTGCATTCCTTGCTCCAACGATTACAACGTTTCCTCATCTCTTTAACAGAGTTTTCATTATTTGCTTGTCCTCATCATAGCGAATAAATATGACCAAATTGTTACCAAGCCTTTAACGAGCTATGAAGGATTCTTATAAACCGGATTTCTTTGATTTTCAGATTCGGTGTAGTATATTGACGGTATTGTGTTGAAAAATAAATTTTGTGAGGAGATTATGATGGATCAAAATAAAGATGCCACAACGTACGAATTTCTTGCTGACGACCCAAAATTCAATGTTAAACCTGTCATGATATCCCTTATTATTGGAGCCTTTTTCGCAATCTTAAATGAGACGTTGCTAAATATAGCTCTTACTACATTAAAAGAGCAATTCCTTGTTTCAACGGCAACTGTCCAATGGATGGCTACTGGCTTTCTACTCGTCATGGGGATTCTGACACCCATCTCGGCAGTACTTTTACAATCATTTACTACAAGACAGATGTTTATGGGAACCATGACCGTTTTTACTATTGGCACGATTATCTGTTCCTTTGCACCAACATTTCCAATTTTATTAACCGGTAGGCTACTACAAGCTGTTGGTACAGGATTATTAATTCCTATCATTTTCAATACGTTCCTACTGATTTTCCCACCAGAACGACGTGGCGTTGTTATGGGGATGGTTGGTCTTGTGATTATGTTTGCACCCGCAATTGGACCAACCCTATCTGGAATTATCGTAGAGCATCTAGGATGGAGATATTTATTTATAACCGTTATCCCATTTGCTTTATTCTCTATTGTGTTCGCCTATAAATTTTTACGAAACGTAGGAGAAGTGACAAAACCAAAAATCGATATTCTATCAATCTTTTTGTCAACAGTCGGTTTTGGTGGTATTGTATTAGGCTTTAGCTTTGCAGGAGAAGGTGAGAATGGATTCCTCCAGCCGATTGTATTTTTACCTATCATAATTGGGGCGATTTCAATTGTTGTCTTTACATTAAGACAGCTTCGTTTAGAAGAACCGTTACTTGATGTTCGAGTGTTCCGATATCCTATGTTTTCAATCGCGCTTGTTTTATTCATTATAATTATTATGGCGATGTTCTCATCTGAAATCATTTTACCGATGTATATGCAAGGACCTCTGGCTCTTTCACCTGCAACCGCAGGCTTAATCCTTTTGCCGGGAGCCCTATTAAACGGATTAATGTCTCCTGTAATGGGGAAGCTTTTTGACAAGTACGGCCCACGAAAATTGATTATTCCTGCAACAGTCGTGTTAACAGGAACAATGTTCACGTTAAGTCATGTGGGTATTGATACTCCTCTTATCCTGATTATTGTTTGTTATATCTTATTGATGGTATCTGTTTCCGCTATTATGATGCCAGCGCAAACAAATGGTCTCAATCAGCTTCCAAAACGATTGTATCCTCATGGGACGGCTATCATGAATACATTACAGCCGGTATCGGGAGCCGTTGGAGTGTCTGTGTTTATTAGCATTATGACTACGAGACAAACGAGTTATCTAAATGACTCTGCAACTCCTAACGACCCATTAACAATGAGTCAATCTCTTGTTGAAGGCGTGGAACTTGTGTACCTAATCGCCTTTGGATTATCGCTTCTTGGGATGATTTTGTCGTTTTTTATTAAAAAGGCGTCACCGGGGGATATTAAGGATGAGGTTGGGTCTGTTGGGGAGTGACTAGTAGGTTACTATTAATGTGGACCGTTGCTTTCCGCTGCAGGTGCTTGCTTTCCGCGGGGCGGGAGTGAGCCTCCTCGCTTCGCTGTGGGGTTCCGTTCCAGTGGGTACGGAACCTTGGTCTCACTTTGCCCGCTATTTCCCGCAGGAGTCAAGCACCTTCCGCTACAAGCAACTCCATAGTTTAAACTAGTTTTCATTATATAGTCCATAAAGCAAAACTCTTTTTAAACAACTATCCACAGAACAAAAGTGCAGGCAAGTTACTATGAAACATTTAATAGCAACTTCCCTGCACTTTATTTTTGTAAAGGCTAGATTATTAACACAACATTAAAGATTATTAGTAGTCAAAGTTAACGGGATCTCCATCTTTTCTCCACCACGATAAAGCGTAACCATCACTTTATCTCCTACCTTTAGATCACTATAAAGATGCTTTCTAAGATCGGAAGCTCCAGCAACTTCTTTGCCATCGATTGAAACAATAACATCTCCTACCTCGATCCCCGCTTTTGCTGCTCCCGATTCTGGATCAATGTTTGTCACCATAATTCCTTGTGTAACACTTTCAGGTAATCCTTGAAGGTAGTTCTGTGGCACTTGATCTAAGTTCGCAAGGCCAATCCCAATATAAGGTCTCGTTACTTTTCCAGTGTCTATGATCTCATTTACAATCGGCAGAAGATCATTGCTCGGAATCGCAAACCCTAATCCCTCTACTCCACTGTTTGAAATTTTCAAGCTGTTAATCCCAATGACTTCACCTTTTGTGTTAATTAGTGCACCCCCGCTGTTTCCTGGATTAATGGCTGCATCTGTTTGAATAACATTTAGATCCCATTCACCGGCTGATGTTGAAACCGAAATCGAACGATCGACTGCACTAACAATTCCTTGTGTCACCGTTCTTGATAGATCCAGTCCTAGTGGGTTACCAATCGCAAGCACTTCATCTCCAGGACGAAGCGTTGATGAATCTCCAAATTCTAAAGTGTTATCACCGTATTGACCATCAATCTTTAAAACCGCCAAATCCGTTAACGCATCTGCACCAATGACTTCAGCTTGAACTTTTTCTCCGTCATATAAGGATACTTCAAGCTGTGAAGCTCCTTCGATTACATGGTTATTCGTTACAATATACGTACCGTCATTTGTTTGTTTAAAAATAACCCCTGTTCCAGAGCCGCTTTCAACACTAGATGCTGTTGGCGAAAAAGGGCTTCGCTGCTCTTGAAGATTCACAATCCCAACAATAGCTTTAGAGGCATCCTCTACAATATCAGCCACCGAAGCATTTGAATTAGAAGCTGACGTTTGGGTTGCTGTAATATTTCCAGAAGCTGTTTCAACCTCTGCTGTTTCTAGCTGTTGAGCAGTATCTGTCGCTTTCTGCTGTACCTGTTCCTGAAAATAATCTGTATGTGGGAGTACAGTAAAGGTAAGCACAGATCCAAGAATACCTGCTGTTAAAGCTGTGAAGAAACCGTCTGTTTTTGAACGTTTTTTATTATGGTTATAGTGAATCTCTCTTGTTTGTTCATCTTGTTTATTAAAATCCATATCATAATTCCTCCTACTATTTTAAAAGATGTCCCTTTGAACGCTTTTATCTCGTTGCTAGTTCCTATCTTAAATAGTAGATATTACGAAATTATGAACAAGATATGAAAAAGGTTATAACATTTTGAAAAGAAAGTTGTTTTTCCTACATCCTGCCCTATATTTCGGGTTATTTTGAACATTAATTGTAGAATTTTAATAGTTTACTTGGTTGCTATCACGAAATAAGCTCTCATTATTTAAATTTCGCTATAGAATCTGGTGATGCTCAAGTGGAAAATTAGGTGATTTCTTATTTATGGGAACATTCTTGATGCTTATGGGAACATTCTCGGCTTTTATGGGAACTTTCCCCGAACTTATGGGAACATTCCCGACTTTTATGGGAATGTTCCCTCAAGAACTCTTAAAAACTTCACTCACTTTTTTCAGACGAACCAACACATACTACACGCTCATTTCATCAAAACCCCCACTTAAAACAAAATAAAAAAAGCCATAAGCATCATTCTTACAAACAATGCTCACAGCTTTAATCAACTATTTACTATTCTTCTCGAACCATTCTCTTGCTGCGTCAACCTCTTCACGTCTTAATTCATGCCCACCATCTGTCCAAAACTCGGTTACTTCAGCTTGTGCACCTCGAAGCGTTTCAGCCAGTTCCTTTGTTTCGTTTGCAGGAATCAGTGGATCATGCTTGCCTGCTCCGATAAAGACTGGAGTCCCCGTTAAGTCTGGTAATTGAATATTTCGTAATGGCACCATTGCATGAAATAAGATTCCACCTTGTAAGGCATTTTTATAATGATACAGTAAGCTTCCTGCTATATTCGCACCATTTGAATAGCCTATTGCTACCACTTTATTACGATTGAACCCATGCGTTTCTGCCATCTCATCAATAAAGTCATGTAGTTCTTTTGTACGGAATACAAGATCTTCTTCGTCGAATACACCTTCTGCTAGGCGACGGAAGAATCGAGGCATACCATTTTCAGAGACATTTCCTCTAACGCCTAGAACCGAAGCACCTGGTGCAATCATTTCAGCTAGTGGAAGTAGGTCACGTTCATTTCCACCGGTTCCATGTAAGAGCAATAACGTTGTGTCGTTTCCTTCTTTTCCATTTATAAAAATATGTTCCATCGAATTGTCCTCCTTATCATTCTTTTGTATCTAATGGCTTAAGCTTTGCCTCAATTTGTTCACGTTGATTTTCGAAGTATGGTGGCAGTGCCAGGCTTTCACCGAGATGCTCAAAGTCCTCGTCACCCTCAAATCCAGGTCCATCTGTTGCAAGCTCAAATAAAATTCCATTTGGCTCCCTAAAGTACAGTGAACGGAAATAATAGCGCTCAACAAATCCTGAATTCGGAATTTGAACCTGTTTGATTCTCTCTACCCATTTTTTCAGTTCTTCCTCATTTTCAACTCGGAATGCTACATGATGAACACTTCCACGACCTGGTCGTTCTCTTGGAAGATCCGCTCGTTCAGTTATATGAACCTCTGCACCTGTTCCCCCTTCACCCGTCTCATAAACATGAGTAGTAAAAGTTGAACCGTCTATCGTCTTTTCATAAGTCCCTACCTCTCGATAACCTAATAGATCCGTTAACACTTTCACGGATGTTTCTAAACGAGAAACGGTTAAATAGACAGGTCCAAGCCCTCGAATGGCATACTCTGTTGGAACAGGACTTTGATCCCATGGCGTTCCAGCCTCTACTCCTTTATTTCTTTCATCTGAAACAAGTGTTAATCGCTGCCCCTCAAAATCACGGAAAGATAATACAGTACGTCCAAATTCTTCTGTAATGTCATCATGCTCAACCTTAAACTCCTCAAAGCGCTTCTTCCAAAAGTGAAGTGATTGGTCATTCGGTACACG
This sequence comes from Rossellomorea marisflavi, assembly GCA_003667865.1. Classification (GTDB taxonomy): domain Bacteria; phylum Bacillota; class Bacilli; order Bacillales; family Bacillaceae_B; genus Rossellomorea; species Rossellomorea marisflavi_C. Next base: position 334,448 of record CP033051.1, read on the forward strand.
AAGTGATGTTGTTGAAATACTATTTGTCCCATTATACGTACGGCCGGCGCGCGGGATTTCAAAAAACGTAAGGTCCGTCCCTGGATTGCCTCTTTCGTCTGCGTAAAATAGGTGATAAACAGAGGTGTCGTCTTGGTTAACGGTTTTTTTGACTAAACGCATTCCTAGTACCTTTGTATAAAAAGCATAGTTTTCTTTTGCATTTGCAGTAATAGCTGATACATGGTGTTGCCCTTTTAATGGCTTTAACGATATTGTCATAAAAAAGATCCTCCTTCAAAGATCAATTTTTGTCTTCTATGTACATTGTACTCGAAAATATCTTAATTTCAAGATATTAACTCATCGAAATATAAAAAACCTACATATGTCTAACTGAACATAAAAAAACTTGCAGGATAGTTAGTATCTACTCTACAAGTTTGGTGATATTTATCAATCTTCATTCATTTTTTAGATCTATAGTGACAATACAGATATCATCCTGAAAAGACTCTTCAGCTTGTAGCTTTTGCTGGAAATAATGTAGAAAAGAACCCCCGTACCCTTTTGCCACTAGCAATTCTTCCTTCAGACAGATGATCTTACTATTATTAGGTTCAAAAATTTGGTCTGTAAATCCATCTGTATAAATAAAAATTGATGACTCTTTATCAATAGAAATTTTGTGACTTTTATTTGGAAAGTCATTCAGAATGCCCAATGGAACAGTGCCATCATCAAGAAGCGTAATCGTATCCTTTCCAATCACTGCACCTGGTGGATGTCCTGCATTCATATATTCTAACGTCTGATTATTTGTATCAACAACTAAATATAGGGCTGTTACATATGTTTGAATGCCTTCTTCTTCTTTAAACAAGTCTAGAATTCTATCATTAAGTGATTGTAGCACCGTATATGGATCTGAGTCCTCGACAATTAATTCCTTAAGCATCGGACAAATCATCATACCTACTAGTGCCGATGTCACCCCATGGCCCATGACATCTAGAATAATCGCTCCATATTTTCCTGCCTCAATCTCGTACCACGCACACAGGTCTCCTGATAAACTACTAGAAGGGCTGTAGAAATAATCAATTATGACATGTTCTTCTTTTATAGGCTTGCTGATAACTGAGGATTGAAGTCTTCTTGCAAGATTTAGCTCTTTCTTCGTTTGCTTTTTAAATAAGTCTAGTTGGCTGAAAATACCTTCTAACTCTATCGTGTTTGCGATTAAATTTGCATATGCCTCCAGAAGCGGGATATGCGCTTCATCTAACGCATTTACCTTAGGGTCTAAGGCACAAAGTGTACCAAAAACGTTTCCATCTTCTAAAATAATCGGGACTCCAAGATATGAGCGTATATTAAATAATGAAGTAACTTCTAATTGATTTACGAACGGAGATTCTAGAGAGTCTTTAATAAGAAGAGGCTTCTGGTGTGCTGCAACAATGTTACAGTAGGAATCCTCAACCGGAATATCAACTTCTGACGGTATATGACAGCCACCTTCAAAATTAATTACTTCCAAGATTTTAAATCTATCATTTTGAGTACTTGAAATAAAGTACGTATTTGCCGGTATCGTTTGCTTCATAAGCTGAAAAACATTCTCTGCTGCTTGCTCAAATCGCGATGTTTCTTTCATCATAATGAATCTCCTTAAAGGTTTTGCCTTCTTACACTAGTATACACTATTCAAATCCGTTTGAATGCTGGTTACTCTCTCCAAAAAAACCTACTCTCTAACAGAGTAAGCTTTCCAATAATAGTATGAATTTATAACTCTATGAAAAAAGTTGTCCAATCAGGATTCGATTCACAGTAAATGTCTCCATGATGCTTCTCGATGATCTGTCGACAAACATAAAGGCCAATTCCTGTTCCAGTCTTCTTATGAGTAACGAAGGGCTTAAATATTTCCGTAATGGTATTTTTTGGTATCATTGGTCCATTATTTGAAATTGATATAATCGTTTTCCCTTCTACAACCTGCGCCCTTACATGAATCCGTTTTTCTTTTTTCTCATTTTGCAAGGCATCGATTGAATTTAGAAGTATATTTAATAGAACTTGACGAATCTCTTGTTTAAACCCATCAATGAATATTCCATCATCTAACTCTAAGGTAAAACTCACATTATTCTCAGCAAAGCTAGGATATAAGAAACCTTTTATATCTTTTAATAGAACCCCTAGATAGAATTTTTCTCTAGTAGAATCGACAACCTCTTTCTTCGATAATAAAAGGAATTGTGTAATTCTAAAATTTAACTGTTCGAGCTCATACGATATAATATCTAAATATGGCAGATGAGAGTATTCATTTCGAAGAATTTTTGTGAAACCAATCACAGATGTAAGCGGATTTCGAATTTCGTGGACAAAGCTAGAAGACATTTGACCTAGAAGCGTTAAGCGATCATGATGAGCTTGCTCAATATAAGTTTTACTATCTTCAAGTTCTTTATCCTTTATTTCGGTATAGCGTAAAACGGCATAATAAATAAACTCATCAAATAATACATTGATTCTATTAATTGTCGGTTGAAGATTCACCAACTGAATTCCAGAATCATAGAGATGTTTGAAGATTTCACTGCGTCCATTATTCACATTATAAATAAATTCCCCAATGTTCACCTTTGCTTCAACACGCTCTGCAGCAACCTTAAAAGCATGTTCCTTAATCAGACCTAAGTCTTTATCGTCTTTTAAGCATTGCACAACAAGCTGAAGCATCCTTCTACCATTTTCAGAAATATTGTCCTTATAGACATCATGCTCAGAATAAATAATTCTCTTTTTCCAGCTTTCCACAAACAGCTCGAGATTGTCTTCTAAATAAGAACTCAGTTTTTCATCTACCATAACCAGAATGATCACATCCTCTTTCATTCATAAGGTATTCTCATCTATAATATATCAAGAAAATAATATTGAATAAAATCTTAATGTAAAAAATATGTAATATTTTGTATTGAGGTTTGAATTTTCAGAATACTTACCAATTCTTTATAATTCGACAGCAACACCAAATCTCCTCTTTTTTGAGGGACGGACCTTGCTAATCATTCAATAAAATTTTTATCACGTTACACTAGTCAAAATCTCCAGCAAGATGTGGCCTTTTACATAATCATACATCGCTTTAAAACTAGTATAAAAATATGAAACTTGATTTGAACTACCTTTTATTAGATAGTTATCTTATAATATCATTTACAAATTAGGAGGTTGAATATGGCGTTTGAATGGGAGAAACACGAGGATCAGGAAGTGGTAGTCGAACACCTTTATTCACCAGTTGTAGAAGTCATTTCCTTTTTAGCTTCTTTCGAGAAACCTGAACAAGAAAATAAACGAATGACAGCACATAATGATTACCTAGATACATTGGACAAAAAGGCTAAAGTGTTCTTAAGTGAATGGAATGCGAGAACGGATTGGAGCTTTACATTCTTATTTAATTTTCTAATCCCGTGCCCTTATTTTTACGATATAGAATTGTTCCATAAACAGGTGTCAACGCTATCTTCAAGTGAATTTCTTTATCATTTTTTCGGAGAATCTATACCTTATCAACAGCTTGAGGAATTCGTTCAGAATCCCTTATTAATCATGGAGGCAGAGACGAACATATGGTGGGAAACGGAGGAAAAGCGTCAAAACATGACGGAATTCATCTCCAACTTAGAAGAATTTCGTTCAGGTTTATTTCAATTCCTCTTGAATGCGTATGAGTCTGAAGTTTTTCAAAAGGAGATGTCTAAACGACGTAGTCTTGTTGATCAAACATTAGACAGAATGAAGTCAATGGAAATGGAGCCACTTGCTCTTGCACAATTCATAATGGGAAAAACATTTAGACGAACAAGCTTGTATAGAATGTATTATTACATCCCGTCCTACTTTTTTTCCTCCTACCGGATGCGTATTTTTAATCCAAAGATTTGCATTGTGATTTATGGTGTTCACGCCCCTCTAGTAGACCTAAGAGAAACGAGTGGTAAGCTGGAACTTCAATTAAAAGCACTGTCTGATCGTAATCGCCTTCTAATGTTGCGTATGCTCTCAGGAAAAAAGGAATATGGTGCAAAAATCGCTGAATATCTAGGGATTACAACTGCCACGGTATCGCATCATCTTGAATTACTTAAGAAGGCTGGATTTGTAAAAGAAGAAAAAGTCGGCACGATTAAATATTTCACACTCAACAATGAGCATACAGAAGAAACGCTAAAACAATTACAGGATTTTATAAAACCGAATCAATAGAGGCTGTTAAGCAGCCTCTCGGATTGTCAACAAAAGGCATCGAGACTTCGATGCCTTTTTGTCTTTTTTATTTATTTTGGAGGGGAAATGGTTAATTTCAATCTAATTTTTGTCCTCTTTAAACAACTTTCATGTCCAAGTTGCTAGTTATTAGCACTTGCTTTTACATGTGTTGAATCTACAAATACATTGTCCGCAAAAAATAATCCTCTGTCTATAATCTTTCTTAATATATGATAAAAGATGTCTTCATACACACCCCTTCATGATAGCGTCGTTCATAATTCACTAAAGGTAGATTATCAGGAACTAATTGATCAATCGTGAGCATTACTAATTGTTCGCGTTCAGTGGATTGTTTTTTAGTCATCATGGTACGTTGCCTCAAAAAATATTGCAGGTTACTTAGTTGATTGGAGTGAAGGGCGACGACTCCTGCGGGAAAAGCGGGATAGTCGAGACCCTGGACTGAGCGTAGCGAGGGAAGCGGCTCGGCCCCGCCCGCGGAAAGCGTTCGCCCGTAACGTAAATCAACGGTTACCTAGAGTATAACCTTAATTTAATAAAAAAGACTGTAGGTAACCTTGAAATTTTCGAGTTTTGTCTACAGTTTGAGAGGCTGTTTAAGCAGCCTCTTTTTTGTATTTAAAATATGTTGACATCGTAATAGATATTCTTTAATCTCTATATTAGATGATTATCTTATAATACAATAATCTAATATTGGAGGTTAAAGAATGAGTAGTCAAAATGTAATAGAAGTGTCAGATGTAAGACGTACCTATGTGACAGAGGTTGGTGTTTTTAAAAAGGAGAAAAAGCATGTAGAAGCATTAAAAGGAGTATCATTCTCTGTTAAAAAAGGAGAAATATTTGGGTTACTCGGTCCAAACGGCGCTGGAAAAACAACAATGATTAAAATTCTCTCAACGATGCTCATTCCTAATTCAGGCAAGGTTTCCATTTTAGGCTTGGATCCAGTAAAGGAACATTCTCTATTACGATCACAAATTAATTTTATACTTGGTGGAGAACGCAACCTATATTGGCGCTTATCTGCCTATGATAACCTGTCTTACTTTGCTGATTTATATAAGATTCCTCAATCAGTAAAGAAACAAAGGATCAATGAATTATTGGAGTTAGTGGGTCTAAAAGAGGTAGCACATCAAAAGGTCGAGACCTTCTCAAAAGGAATGAAACAGCGATTACAAATTGCTAGAGGACTTGTAAATCAACCAGATATCTTATTTCTTGATGAACCATCCATTGGGCTTGACCCTGTTAGTGCAAGGCAGCTACGCGATATTCTAAGAAAACTCAACAATCAAGGGACAACAATCCTGTTAACGACACACTATATGTATGAAGCAGATGAACTCTGTGATCGCATTGCTTTCGTTAATAAGGGACAGCTAGTGGAAATTGATACACCCACAAATTTAAAAAAGAAAGTAGATGACGTATCCATCATTGAATGTAGCATTTTAGGAGCAACTCCAGTACAGGTGGATTCTATAAAAAATCATGCAAGTCTTCACCATGCACAAGTGGAGCAGTATGATTTCACCTATAAGCTACGCCTTCAAACGAATGATCCACAAAGGCTAGTTCCATACATTTATGAGACATTAAAAGCTGCAACGATTACCGACTTAACGATTTTAAAACCAACACTCGAGGATGTTTATGTTAAAACCATTGGAGAGAAAGTATCATGATGATTATAAAATCTTTATTTCATACCATTCTTGTTCATATGAAGCTATCTATTGCCAGACCCATGTTCAAGTTCATTATTTGGATATCTCCACTTGTTTTTTCAACGATAGCTGTTTTTGTCTATGGTACAGAATCGAATGAAACATTATTTCATTATGTCGTTTTAGGCTCAGGGTTTATGGCACTTTGGTCCTCTATCGTGTTTTCATCCGCAAGTGATGTAAATCGAGAGCGATTTTATGGAACATTAGAAATAATTTATGTCTCCACTGTTCCATTTGCCATTACACTAATTGGAAAAATCATCGCCAATACAATCTGGGGACTTATTTCTATGATCTTGTCATTTATATACTTAAAATTTATCTTTCAACTCGAGCTCGTTTTTTATCATCCCTGGTTATTTGCTGGTGCACTCTTGTTTGTATTACTGGCGTTATCGGTATTTTCTTTCTTTTTAGCTTTATCTTTTACATTATCCAGGCAAGCAGAGGCTCTTATGAATTTTATTGAATATCCCATCTACTTGGTTTGTGGATTTCTGTTTCCGATTTCCTTTTTACCAAACTGGGTTCAGGTCATTTCGAAATTACTCCCACCGACATGGGGCATTCAATTGCTTCGAGATGTGACAGCAAAAACATTATCCTATCAATCTATCATGATTTCTTTAACCGCTATTCTTATCCTTACATTATTGTACATATCTATTGGCATTTATTTTTACCGCCTTATGGATTTAAAGGTTCGAAAAAGTGGAAAATTGGGGGTTTATTAATTCATGGAGTCTATACAACGTTTTGCCCGTCATAGTGTGTTATCTTATAAGGCGCTTTTCGGCTGGCTAGATCCGAAGGTGTATCTATTCGTCATGGTATTAAGTCCGCTTAGTCAGCTACTCTTTTTCGCTATGTTAGTAAATTATGTTTACGAAGGTGAAGATTTAGTCGGCTATATTGGTTCTAATGCTCTTCTTCTTTGTGTTTTGAATTCTGTATTTGGCATCATGTCTGTTGTCACCTCCGATAGGAGAATGGGGACACTTCATCTTGTAATGAGCTCACCCGCTAATAAAGCAAGCTTGTTTCTTTCAAGATCCATCGCACATGTTGTTAATGGACTCGTAACAGCAACTTTAGGATTACTGTTTGGGATAATCCTTTTCCAACTAAGCATCTCATTTAAGGCCAGTATGGTTTTATTACTGATCTGGTTCTGTTCCATCTTCTCTGCATGTGGGCTTGGTCTTATTGTTGGGAGCTTTTGTCTTTGGTCATCTTCCATGCATCTTTGGTCAAATTTACTCGCAAGTTTACTTCTTATTATAAGTGGAGCCAATTATCCACATGCACGGTTGCCTGAATGGCTTCAGTTTATTGGACAATTTACACCTTTAACAAGAGGTGTTGTGCTAACAAAAGAGATTTTAAATGAGGGAAATTATTCAAACGTTCTCCCTTTATTGGGAGAAGAGCTCCTGTTAGGCTGCTTCTTCTTTGCTATCAGTCTGTTTTTACTTAAATATGCTGAGTTCCTTTCACGATCACAAGGAACGATGGAGTTAGACTAAATCAACTTCATTTTCTAAAGGGTGAACTTGTTCTTATTCTGTTATCTTTCTTCTTTTCTAAAAGAGGTACACCACATTTCTAGGAAAAGTACGCATTATCCTTTACAATAAGAGAGATCATTAAAAGAGTTGGTGACAGAATGAATAACCCCCTTGAACATTTAAAGCTGGATAATCAACTATGCTTTCTTCTTTATGCAAGCTCTCGTGAGATGACAAAGCATTATCAGCCGCTTTTGAAAGAATTAAACATTACCTATCCACAGTATTTAGTCCTGCTGTTGCTATGGGAACACTCAGAGCTTACAGTGAAGCAATTAGGTGATTATTTGTATCTTGATTCCGGTACACTAACACCGATGCTAAAAAGAATGGAACAGAATGAGCTGTTAATTAGAGAACGTTCTCAGCAAGATGAACGCTCTGTTATGATCCGTTTAACCGATAAAGCGATTTTGCTACAAGAAAAAGCAGCCACGATTCCTAACAGTATACTAGACATTACTGGTTATAACGAAGAAGAATATCATCTTTTGAAAACGTCTCTATATCAACTTTTACAAAGCTTACATGCAAAATAAAAGGATTTCCCTAATCGACCCTCAAAACGGATCAGATTGGGAAATCCTCTTTTTTTCTTTTATAGCAAGCCCATCAATGATGGTTTATTTTACAACCTCTACAGTTACATCGATGTTCCCTTTAGTTGCTTTAGAATAAGGACAGAAGTGATGTGCCTTTTCAACAAGATCCTTCAGTTGATCTTCTTCAATGCCTGTTCCTTTTACCTGAATGGTTACACCTAATTTAAATCCTTGGTCTTCTTCATCTTTAAGAAGGCTAACATTTGCTGTTACCTCTGAGTCGAAGCTTACTTTCTCTCTTTTAGCGATTAGCTGTAATGCACCATCAAAGCATGCAGAGTACCCTGCAGCAAAAAGCTGTTCCGGATTCGTTGCACTCGTTAATTCTTTCGCTCTTGGTGTTCCTGGCATTGCCAAATCCATGTTAATAGCTCCATCATTTGATACAACTTTACCTTCTCTTCCACCAATTGCAGAAGCAGTTGACGTAAATAGTGTGTTAGACATAATAATCGTCATCTCCATTCATTTTTAATTGTGCACAACTATATTGTAAACAACTCAATTTCATTTTGCAATTTTTTTGCTTGTAATCGTGAAGCTGAGTAAAATTTTCAAAGAACTATTACTATAGATTATTGGAACTGCGATCCTATTTGCTCTAGTTCCTTCAATAGTTGCTCTACTTCGTCATGTGATAGACGAATAGGAATACTATCATAGAGGGTGATGATTTGACCATCCTGATCGTCTTTATGTTCTTTCAAATAAGATAGTAATTGTTGAAATTTTTCTTCGTTTAGTGTTGATTCAGTAGAAAGGCTTTTTACTTGTCGAACGGAAAATTCATTCGCACTTGAATCAAATTCACCTGATAGAATATCACCTTTAAAGTCCATATCTTTCACCCCTCAGTCATTCATTCTCTTTTACTATTCCCTATTTATTAAAGTGCACACTTTTTAGTAGAAATTTATCGGAATAAAAAAAAGACCCACTAATAGGGTCTTTACTTACTATACTTTATGATTTTATAAATCGTTTTCTAAAGAAAAAGACTAGTGCCCCGATACCAATTAAGGCAATACCAGCATAGGCAATGGTGGAATACAGATCCATAAATTCAAGAATATCTTCCCATGACTCCCCTAATAAAGCCCCGATTGATACTAAAATGATATTCCAAACGAGTGTCCCAATCGTTGTAAATAATAGAAATACCCAAAACTTCATGTTGGACATCCCAGCTGGAATAGAAATCAGACTTCGAATTAACGGAACCATTCTACAGAAAAGGACAGTCCAATAGCCATATTTATCAAACCACGCATCTGCTTTATGAATATCTTCTTTTTTCACACGTAAAATATGTCCCCAGCGATCAACAATCTTTTCTAGCCTTTCAACGTCTAACAATAACCCGATACCATATAAGATGATTGCGCCAACAACCGATCCAGCAGTTGCAGCAATAATGACACCAGGGATTGTTAGATCTGTATAGGTTGTCATAAAACCACCAAATGGCAGAATCACCTCAGATGGTATCGGTGGAAATACATTTTCTAGCGCAATCATAAGAAAAATTCCAATATAACCAAATTGCTCCATAAAATCAGTGATCCAGTTTTGCAAACTAATTCCTCCAATAAATCTCTTCAATATACTACACGAGCCGATTATCTCATAGTAGTGTGTAGGAGCAAGTATGCTTTATAACCTTATTAGTGAACCTTATGACGTCAATCACAACTTCACTTTGTATACATAGAAAGGTCATCCATAAACCACACTAATATTACCATTTATTAAATCCATTGTTAGGTGGACGTCCGATGAAAGTTCAAGAACCCAGTTACCCAAGAAGATTCCGAACCTATTTAAGTCCTTACGGAGCAAATATCATCCATAAACAAAACCCTTATATGATTGCATGGTGGTCTGCGGCGTTTCCTGGATTCGGACATATTCTTCTCCAGCAAAATATAAGAGGTGTCATCCTAACTTTAATGGAGGTCTTTTTAAATTACAATGCTAAAATCAATCTCGCGATGGTCTATTCTTTCACAGGACATTTTCAGGCAGCCAAAGCAGCTGTAAACCCTAAGTGGGCAATCATCTATTTAGTTTTATATACATTTACTATTTTTAATAGTTTTCATTCAGCTAGCACCCTTAATCTTGTATCCGTACTCGCAAAGCGAGAGCATTATCAGACCAGACCGTTGTCCATGAATACCTTTGAAGTCTATGCATTGGACAAGCTAAACCCCATCACTGCTCTTACGTGGTCGATGTTTATGCCTGGAGCAGGACAGCTTTATATACAAAGGTATTTGTTGGGTTTTTTTGCCTTTTTTTGGTGGGGGTGTTATGCCTATATTTCTAACTTCTATTTAAGTATCACCTATATCTTTTTAGGAGATCTGACTCTTGCTAAAGAGGTCTTAGATATTCAGTGGCTATTATTTATGCCCTCTGTCTATGCCGGTGCCGCCTTCCATTGTTACCAAAGCTGTGTCGAAGTAAACAAAGCATTCAAAGATGAACAACGATTTCATTTAGAAAACACATATAAAGCTGCTACACTAAAACTGCCAAGGCTCAGGTGAAGAAATATGCACATTGTTTCAACCTTCGAGCATAGTCTTTCATTAGAATATGCTCTCTCCGGTATTGAAGAAATAGGAATCACTAGGGATTGCATCTGGACAATTCCATTAGAGAGTCAACTTCCTCATGCGAACATCTTGGACACTACACATGGTGCAGATGGCATATCTGTTATAAATGCTGCAGCCGTGTTTGGTACCATCCTCGGAGTACTTGGGGCTAGTTTTGGGTTCGCTTTATACTTGGGGCCAATTATATGGGGCTTAATTGGCTTTGGTACTGGAGCACTCATTGGTTTCACTTCGCAATATTACATAAAAAAACGAAAGCAAAAAAAGGCGGGCCAATTAAGCTTCTATTATTCTGAGGTTGTTGTCATTATTGATTGCCAACAAGATCATAATATAGAAAGAGTTGTGTCAATTTTAAAAGAAGCAAAGGCTAATGGCATTGGAACCTTATAGTTATTTTTTATTAAATAAATAAACAGCAATTAGAAATAGCACAACGGCCACCAGTCGTTTACTATCAAATGGAATCTGCTTTCCTCCAAGTAAGCCAAAATGATCCATAATGGCACCCATGATGAGCTGTCCTGTGATGACAGCAACTAAACTAGAAGCGACACCTAATTGTGGTACAACCAGTACCATAATAAAGATATACACTGCTCCTAATAATCCACCAATTAACTGAAGCTTAGGAACTTGTCCTACTGCTAAGAGATTTCCTTTTCCAAAAAAAATTACAAGAAACAGCAGTGCTAATGTTCCAATGGAAAAAGAAACAAATGATGCTTCAAGCGACCCGATTCGCTTTCCCAGCCCTCCATTTACAGAAGCTTGTATCGCTACAGCAAGCCCTCCAATAAGCGGCAAAAGTGCCATTACCCATTTCATCCTTATCCCTCACTTTCTTTTTGCTTAATATAGTCAATCCATTGATGCCCACTAGGAAATTGCTCATATAACGCGTCCTTTAACCAATTTCTCTCTTCTCGTTGTAAAAAAGGGAGTGTATTGTATAAATCAACATAATCCTTGTCCCTTACCTTAGAACTACCACCTTTATACAAAAGCTGAATTTCTGGTCTTAAATAAGGTGTTCCGTCATGAGTTTCATTTCCTATTCCTTCTATAGATTTTCGGATGGTTGGTTTGCGTTTATATAACCACATACCATCTTCCGAGTCTAAGATCATAATCTGAAAAGCCCAAAAATGTTGATTCGGATCTCGTACCCAAAGATTATCAATATGTGAGGGTAATTCCTCATGGTGCTGCCAAGGGATTAAAGTGCCTTTAAATGCCTGATATAACGCCCAATCTTTCGACAGATGTCTATGAAGAGTACGGTGATGTTCTCGAAAAATGACAATATCAAGATCATCGTGTTCTCTTGTTTGCTTTCCAATATGTAAATCCAATGCCCATCCTCCTGCAACCCACCATGAAAACGAAAAATCCTGAAAAATTTCTTTAACAGCGTCAACAGAAAGCGGCTTCCACATGTCACTCAAAAACCCCACCTCATCTCTTATAACCTATCAAATTATAATGCATTTTTTTCCAGTGGTATAGAGCCCTTCGAAGGTAATCTTTGTAGTCGATTTATTCCTTATACAAATCTACTCATAACCCAGTCCGTTTTGGTAGTAAATCCTACGAGCACTATTAATAGCATAAATACCATGGTTCTTATTATAATAAAGGAGTTATGTATATTTTGAATCTTAAAAAAATGTAGAAAGGTTGTTTTCATATGTCACAAAACCAATCAGCTTCTTCTTTTAAAACAGCTAGTGAAATATCTAAAGATGGATCGTTCAAACGCCAAACGAATAGATTTGTGACACCTTTTGGGAATGAACAAGGACAGCTTCCCGTTGAAAAGGACCGCTATCGTCTTATCTGGTGTGCTGCCTGTCCATGGGCTCATCGTACCGTTATTGTTCGCAGTATCTTAGGACTAGAGGATGCCATTAGTTTAGGAACGGTCAGTCCGATGCGACCAAGGCTTGAACATGTTGACTGGGCATTTTCTTTAGACACTAATGAAGTCGATCCTGTATTAAATATTCAATACTTAAGTGAAATCTATCGTAAAACAGACCCAGATTATACCGGAAGACCAACAGTACCCGTTATGATTGATCTAGAGACACGTGAAGTCGTAAACAATGACTACTTTACATTAACCAATTACTTTGAAACAGTTTGGTCTCCGTTCCATAAAGTAGGTGCACCAGATTTATATCCAGAGCATCTTCGTAAGGATATTGACGAATTAAATGATATTATTTTCCACGATATTAATAATGGTGTATACAAATGTGGATTTGCAAACTCGCAAGAAAGCTATGAAGCTGCTTTTGATGCCCTTTTCGCAAGACTCGATGAACTTGAAAAACGGTTATCTACAAAACGCTTCTTACACGGTGACTATATTACGGATTCTGATGTTCGTCTATACACAACACTCGCTCGTTTTGATGCAGCCTATTACAACGGATTCAATACAAACCGTAATCTAATAAGAGAGTTTCCGAACCTATGGGGGTATGCTCGTGACCTCTATCAAACTCCTGGTTTTGGAGATACGACTGATTTTGATGCGATTAAAAGACATTATCATGTTTCCATTACCATCAACACAGATAAAAGTGAGGTTCAAATTTTACCAAAAGGGCCTGATCTAGCTGTTTGGAATTCTGAGCATAACCGTCATGAGCTCAGTAAGAAAGAAGAAAAATTCCTAGTTGTTTCAAAATAAGGAGTGAAACAGATGATGATACGTGATGCGTTACTTCAAGAATTGGACCTCATTCGAGAGCAACGAGTACAAGCATACGAAGAGCACGCAAGGGTGCTGCCAGAGGAGCATTGGTTGGCACTAAAAAAAGCTATTTCTTCTGCAGTGGATACTCACGAAGGTGTAGAGCTCATCGTTGCTGAAGAGGACGGTGCTATCCTTGGCAGTGTTGTATTGTTTCCTCCGAACACCGACGCATATGAAGGCTATGTTGAGGAACTAGATTATTATGAAATCCGAATGTTAGCTGTAGATCCAGCCGCACGTGGAAAAGGTGTCGCCTCTGCTCTCATCCAGGAGTGCATTGACCGTACGAAAGCAAAAGGATATGACGCGATTGGCCTGCACACAGGTGAATTCATGAAAAGTGCCATGCGCTTATATGAAAGAATGGGCTTTCAACGTCTCCCTCAATATGACTTTGAGCCTGCAAATGACGGTATTATTGTTAAGGCATTCAAACTTACTTTTTAGTAGACTTACCTATTGCGGGTAAGTCTTTTTTTGTTTGAAAAATATTTTACGTTTTTTGTAACCCTATTTGATATCTTTTCGTCTAAAAACTTGAACAATAAAATTTGGAGGAATATACCAATGAAAAAGACCATGATAACTAGTGTTTTAAGTTTGGTATTAGCCGGAGCCACATTCACCCCTACGTTCGCAGCAGTAGATGGTAACTGTGAAGAAGGAGAAGTAACATGTCTTGAAGTGATTGAAAAATCTTTAACCATCAACGAGAAATATTCCTTTTTAAACGAAAAAGAGATCTTTAAAGGCAAGTCTGATGGAGAAGCACATCTAGAAGATCATATGACACGTGCACAATTAGCGGTTGTTCTCGACCGTATGCTCGAATTAGATTCAGATAGGGATGTACATTTTACAGATGTAAAAAACCACTGGGCTCAAGATGAGATCACATCTGTTGTTGCTGCTGGCTATATGGAAGGAAAAGATGGACTCTTTAATCCCAACCAAACAGTAACTTTAGAAGAGCTTGCGCAAGTTCTTGTTAACGTTGTAGAGTTGAACACAGATGAATATGCATCAATCTGGTTACCTGGATCAGACTGGGCTCAAGGGTATCTAGCTGCAGCATTAACAGAAGACCTACTGGCAAAATCAGATGATTATATGGTCAAGGCAACTCGTGCTGAACTTGTTTACGGGATCTATCGTGCTCATAACCTCTTGTTTCACAATGGCGGAATCGTAGCAGGAACACTTGAGCCATCCTTAGATTATGAAAAAAAAGAAGATGGTTCAATTGAATTCACCTATACCGTAAAAAATCAAACGGAAAAAGAACAGACTTTAGCGTTTAGCAGTGGACAACGTTTTGACTATAAGCTGTTCAAAGACGGAAAAGAGATCTACCAATATTCGATGGATAAACTGTTTATGCTAGAGTACGCAGAAATCTTTTTAGCTCAAGGTGAAGAGCTTTCATTTAAGGACACGTTACGAGACCTAAAACCAGGAAAGTATGAAATTGAGTTTTGGTTAGCGGATAAAGAACAGGCATGGCCGGATTCTCGGGTTCGGGTTGGGTTTGAGGTTAAGTAGAGCGATACAATAGATTGTTCTATAATCAGATGTCTTTCTCATTTAGCTATAGAACTTCCTCTTATGATCCTAAATACTCTGTCGAAACTCCAGAAAAAGAACGTTCAGGACCACACTGCTCTTGAACGTTTTTTATTTGTTTATTTATATAAACTCTATCCTCACAGTGACCTATTGCTACAATTTTTCTATTCATAAACTTTTAGCAAAAGATATTTGTAATACTAGTGATACATAACTATTTTTTATATAAATCATATGATATTCCCCAATAGATTTATGGATTAAAGGTTCCTCAATACATAGAAAGAGGCGTCACAAGGACGCCTTTCTTTGAAGGGTATTTTATTTTTCATTTATATAAATAACGATACACAATTGCGGCGGCATGGGCCCTAGTTGAATTTTCAAGCGGAGCAAATGTACCATCATTTCTACCGTGCATTAATCCATGTTTCATAGCAATTGCTACCGTACTTCTGGCATATTCAGAAATGGTATCCTGATCTTTAAAGTGAGAGAGTATGTCCGTAATCTCTGATTGAGTAATTGTTTTTAGTTCTTCTTGATATACAGCACGTACAAGTATAGCCGTCATTTGTTGACGGGTAATAGAATCATTTGGATTGAATTTTCCGTTACTACCTTTAACGAGTCCAGCCTTATATGCAGTTTCCACATATGTTGCATACCAGGTATCGGCTCCGACATCACGAAATGGTATAGTAGATGAATCCTCTAATGGTAAGTTCAACATTTCAACTACCATTTTTGTAAATTGCGCACGTGTAAGATGGTGATCGGGCCTATAGAAATCCTCCGTGAATCCCTTTACGATTCCTTGTGCAGCAATACTTTCAATTTCTTTTTTCGCCCAATGAGATTGAATATCAGCAAATGTAATGGAATTGTTTAACACTGCATAAATACTAAAATGTGATAATCGTATGCGAAGTGTGTTCGATGCATAGTCAATTACACCTCTTACCTGCTCCCATTCTTCTGTTTTTTCATTGAAGTGATACACGGAGAGTTTCTCTTTATCTGTACTACTTGCAGGTATCGGGAAGGAAACTGTAACTGGCTGTCCAAAACTTGTTCCTGAAGGTCCAAAGTGATACACTTCATCAGCAAAGGATAAAGTTGTTCCTTTCAAGGACAGTTTTTTTGACTGTTCAACTTGTAACTTCGTAATCGAAATGTCTCTTTCTTGAGTCAGTGCATCAGGCGGGATTTGAAGAGTTAATCCCTCACTTTGAACTACTCCGCCTACTTCATTCATTGTCTTTACGACGGGTTTCCCACTTATCGTTACACCTAAATCTTCTAATACGTCTTCGTCTATAACAGGTGCTGGGCTTTGTTGTTGAGGTTCTGGTTTATTGGATATTGGTCGGTCATTGTTATCGTTGTCTCTATCTTGTTTTGTTATAGAAATCACAAGCTTTTTCTCATCTAGTGTCACCAATTGATTTGAATTATCCTCAAATACAACTAACTCACCTTTAGCAATCACTTCCGTTGATCCTGACTTTTGTGCTTCGAATGTAATCTCTACAAATTCTATATCTCCATCTACGGGTTCCTTTACCGCGGATGCAATAATGATTTCACCTTTCTCTTTATCTAGTTTTTTCACAAGAAAGTTACCATTAAAGGGACCTTTAAGCTGTATATCGTCTTCTGAAACGAGTAAGCTGTTAGGGTCAAAAGTTATGACTGTTTCAATTCCTTTTACATTTTCTATACCATTGACATCTAGAGTCACTACAGTTTCCTTTTCTTCTTCTATGGAAGAATGAGTTGTATCTAATTTTATTTCTGCACTGCCTGCTCCTTTTACTTCATAAGGAAGAGTTGATAGAAAAAGAATAACAAGCATTGCAAAGGACAATATTTTTCTCATATGTACCTCCTAAAATAGTTATTCAAATTACTGTTCATAATTGTCTCTATGGTACTATTACCAAATGCTCCAAATTCCTTATAATACCTCTTTAGTTGGGAAAGAAATATTAAATCTTCTGGAATTTATATAGAACAAGATGCCGAGCCGAAATAGCTCGGCATCCCTATATATTACTCTGTAATAACAGACAGTCCTTGTTCCTCTAATAGAGAAATGAAATCATCTAACGTACCCACTTCATATGTGTGTAGAACTCCATTTTCTTTGTAATTTTTTGCTAAATAAATGAAGTCTGTTCCATCAACCTGTTCGCTACCATTGAAATCTGAGAATTCTGCTGTTTCCATGTATTCATCTACAAACTTTGTTAAATCAAGTAATTGAATAACATCGTCTTCTGCTGAAATGGCAGTTGCTTGTGTATCACCAGTTAGTAGATTGAAGTGGATTTCTAGTGATTCACCTTCAACTACATTGAAGATATATGGTCTCTCTGTTTCTTCAATGTTTTTATTAATTGCCATCGCTGATAGATAACGGTCCCGATCAGCAAAGAACATGTAGTGGCCTGGCTCAAGATTCATTGTATATTCTCCCGATGCATCTGTTACAAACTCTCCTGCTTTTTTAACCTTGTTTGTTTCAATATCTACCTTCATGGCCACAATTCGTGCACCAGAATTATCATTTATTGTTGTATTGCTTGCTGCATCATAATCTCCATCACGTCCTTCAAGAGAAACTTTACCTGTAATCCCTGGTTCCACAAGAATCGTCGCAGTTACAGAGCTTTCTGGTACATCAGTAGACACGATTTCTGATGAAACAACCTTTGCGTCCTTGAAAGAAACAGATGCTTCTTCGTTGTTTTCTCCAATTACAGTGAGTGGGATTGTAATTATTGCATCACCGTTTACCACCGTTTTACTTGCAAAGCTCACAGTTAGCTTCCCTTCATCAAGTTTGCTAGTATCAGAGATTAATTGAAAATCTGTACCTTCAAATGCACCGAAGTCAATAATATCAGCTAACTCTCCCTCCTGAAGCTTTAGAGTATCTGGAGTAAACTCTAGGATAAACTCCATTCCTTGAATTTGTTCCAAATCTTCGATCGTGATTGCTGCATGGACAGCTTGACCATCCTTCTTAATGACACCTTCCGTTACACCTGATCCTATAAATTCTGTTTTAGAAGCTAATTTTGCTTTTGACAGCTCAAAGGAATCTACCACTTCACCATCAATATTTGTTGTTTCAATAATTAATTTATTACCATCTACTTTAATCGCTGAGAACACTTGCTTATCTTCACCGTAAAGGAAATCGATATAGCTATATTTTTCTTCAGGATAGAATTTAGGACCTGAAGAGCCACCGATCATGTATAAGGTTCCCTCTCCTTTTTCAACTGGAACACCATCATTCATGCTATAGGTTCTTGCATAGGCATGGTCATGACCAACAAGTGCTAAATCAACACCTAATTCCTCAATTACAGGTGCAAAGATTTTTAACGTTGCATCAGCACCGCGTAATGGATTACTGTGATATGGTGCTCTGTGGAACATGACCACTTTCCACTTTTTGTCTGTATTACTCATATCTTGGCGCAACCACTCTGCTTGAGCTTGCATAGAATCCGCACCAAACTCAGAGTTAAGCATCGCGAAATGAACATCTCCATAATCAAATGAATATACCCATTCTTCTTCACCAGCTAATCCATTTTCTGGATTCGCGAAAAATGCTTTAAAGAAATTCTCCCCTTCACCATATACATCATGGTTTCCAAGTACTGCCTGCATTGGTAAATTGGCAGTTTGTCCTTCAATAGCATCAAAGAAATATTCCCACTGCTCCATTTTAGCTGCATCATCTACAATATCACCGCCATGTAGCATAAATTTTGCTTCTGGATATTTTGTCCTCGCAGCGTTAAATACTTGTCCATAAATTTGATTTCCTTCCCAATTCGCTGCCTGAGAATCTGCTGTAAAAAGGAATGTAAATGGTTCATTTGTTTCAGGCTCCGTTGTGAATGTATACGGATCAGACCAACCATGCTCTGTACCACTTCCGACACGATAGGTGTACGTCGTGTTTGGCGATAAATTTCTCACTGTTCCTTCATGAATTCTCATTTCCCCACTAACATCGACCACAAGCTGACTTTCCCCATGAACTTGTTGTACATTTTCTGCATCAAAGCTAGTAAATTCAGATGACTTTACAAATTGTATAACTGAATTCGTGATTGTTGGAAGAGTTCTCCATGTTACACTTTGCGTCGTTTTAGGACTTTCCTTCCATGAAAGAATAACGTGCTCCGGCTTTTCAATCCCTAACTGTGGTACGATGGTGAAGGCTTTAACGGTACTTACTTGTCCCTCTTTAACTGCTTGGATCTCAAAATCCAACTCAGCTAATGATAGAAGGTTTGTTTTTAACTCTCCATTCGTATCTGTAACTCCTAGAGGTGAAGGCATAGTATTTACCGCAACCTCAGATGCTAAAACATACCCAATGGATCCATTCTTTAAATAAACCTCTATGAAAGAATCTCCTTCCCCTTTTACATATACAAGGGTACTCTTTTCTAATGATGTAAGGACTTCTGATTGATTGTCTGCATTTTTGTAGATAGGAGCTGTATCTGTTAGGACCTCAGCATACTTCGTAATACTAGAAGGATTTAAGATATTTACTTCAGCTCCTTCTATAGGTGCTCCTTCTTCATTTTTTACAGTGACAATCGAATGTGAATCAATAGACAGACCTTTAATATCTGTTGTAAATTTATAAGCTATTGGGGAGATATAAGGTTTGTGGAACGTTTTCTTCTCATCACCTCTTACATAAGTAAACAATCCATTTTTTAATTCAATCTTGATCTCATGATTCGTGATTGAACTAGCTTTGAAAGGTATCTTGGCAATCACATCAGTTGCTGAAAGACTTGTATTGCCATCCAACTTTGTTGTGTTGATGATGATTTCGCCGGTTGTATTATCAACCGAAAGAACTTCAATATTTTCAGCTGTTATGTTCGGACCCGCATTAATTTGCACACCAGCAGTGGTATTGTCTTGATCTACAACTTTCACAACAGCTGGATCAAAGAGAATCTTGACTTGTGTCTCTTTCAGCTCTTTTATACCTTTAACCTTAAGATCAACATTAAACTCTTCACCAGCATATACCTTCTCTGGACCCTCCATTACATATTCAGTACCAGCTGAAATAAAGAAAGACCAAGTTAATTCAGTAGGATTTTCAAATCCATCTTTTACAAAAACAGAGGCTTCGTGGTATCCCGCTGTTAAGAAGCTCTCAGGCATAAAGCTTACTCTACCTGTTACAGGATCATAAATATGCTCCACAACCTCACCATCAACTTTCATAACCGTCTTGGTTGGGTCAATTCCTGTACCACCAACGTTATCTTTTGCGATTATACTAATCGTTGGCTGAGCTGCAGGTGTAGTTGCACCATCAGCAGGAAATGCTTCTGTTAATGACGGATTAATAAGATCATCATTTGTTTCTCCATATACAGCTCTAAAATTATCCAGAAATACTGTTGCGGCATTCTTATTTCCATCACTTGTTTCCATTACCCGAATGGCTAAATCAAGCTTAAGAGGAGTCTGCTTCCCTTTAGGCACATTTGCTTCAATGTACTTCCAGCCCTCCCAATTCACCCCTGTTTTTTCTCCAGTAAAATCAACAGGAAATGCACTTCCAGATCCATCTCTCAACTGTGCACGTAGCCAATGCCCATCATTTGCTCCGTAAAACCACAACCCGATTTTCTCTGGATATCCTTCTATTTCTATATCATTGACTGGATAAGCATATGCTCCTGACGTACCTTTTTGCCCAGTGAAATCATAATCTAATCGTAAAGAGCCTTGCCCAAATCGAATAGGATCCCCTGGTTTATTTGCAGAAATGGCAATTGAATTATAACGTGCACCTGACTTTGTCCACCCTTCAATCCCATCCTCAAAGTCTTCCAAAATAATTGGGGGTTTACCAATATCAACCTTTATTTCTTGTACAAGTTCACCATAACGAACATTGATTACCCCTGAAGCCGCTCCTTCTACTGCTTTAAAATTCCCTTTTGAATCAATTGTTCCAATTTCTCCTTCTACCTCATAGGTGAATGCTGTTTCATCTGTGATGACAGGTAGATTGTTATGATATGCATTAACCAATACCTTTCTTTCATCACCAGGTCCAAGCGCAAGCTCCGTTTGACTCACTTCAATGCGATCCAATGTATCTACAACTTCAACTTTTGCTGTCGAACTAATGGAATGAGTAGTTGCTGTTATAACGCCCATACCCGCGGTCGCCCCAGCTTGAAATACATGACTAGAGAATTCTCCTAAGCCCGCATTTGCTGTAAAAATAACATCCTCTGTTATCGTTGCAGGATTGTAAAATTCATCCTGTGCCTTTACTTCAAAGGAAGTATGAGAGCCTGCTAGAATTCTAGTTTCACTTGGTAAAACTGTTATATGCTTAATTGCTCCTTCTGATGGAGCTGTACTTACTACTAATAATGAATTGGCTACATTTCTCTGACTTCCATCTGAAGGAGAATTCACGACACTTAAATGACGATCACCTGGTTGACGTGCCACGAAAGTAGTAGAACCACCACCATCAAGATTGATTGCATCAACCGCACCTAAATCCTTCATGATTTTTCCTAAGTCATTAAGAGTAACACCTTCACTAAATCCTGGCTGTCTTCCATCAATAACAGTAAAAAATACTGAACCATCTGCTTTTACACCAAGTGCAGTTCGCGGATGCTTATAGGGATCTGTAGATGCAACCGCATCACCATCCTTCACAAGCAAATGATAACCTCCAACCGCTTCATCGACTTTGTCAAATGGCGCATTGGTTGTAGTCTTAATTATTATTTGATCACCAGGTTGTAAAGAATCTAGAATTTCTTTAGATGTTCCTTCACCAGACAGAACAAATTGTCCTTCTGTTAAGCTTGTATTTCCTTGATTAGATAAAACTTCTTTAACTGTAGTTGTAACCTCACCCGAAGGCTTCAATACATCACTTACATTCTCTAAGATTACTTCTGTTCCATTCGTATTTGTATATGTAGAAGTATCATAATCTTGATTAAAAATAACGAGACTATTGCTGCCACGTTCTCTGTTAATTCCATTAATTTTATGTGTGATTGGTTCTACTAGAGGTTGTGTGCCAATGACTGTTTCTTGTGTAGACTCTTCTGCTTTCGTCGGATTCTCATCTATGGTAGGATTTTCTGTTGGTACTTCATTTTCTGGCTTCTCTTCTAGCGTAGATTCTTCTTCTGTTGGTGGTGTCTCACTTGTTGGGGATTCTTCAGCATTTGGTTCTTCTATCTCTTGTTCTTCTGTTGGTGTGTCTTGATCTTGTGACTCTTCTGCCCCTGCCTCTTCTGTATTTGATTGATCTTCAAGTATCGGAGTTTCTGATACTGATGCTTCAGTTTGTACAGGTGTCACTTGCATTTCTATTGAAGTTGTTATTTTTTCTAGCATAACCTCTCCATTATCTAATATTGCCACTACTGGTCTTGATCCAGTACTTCTCATAATGCGTCCGTCATGTATAACACCTTCAATAGGAACACCATTAGACGTGTTATAGAAATCACCATTTATGCCACCTATAACTTGATAGCCTGGTTTACTTATTAAAGCAGCCTGGTTTGTGACTGTTTGAAAACCAGCCAATTTTCCATTTGAAGACCCTACCTCAAGTTCTACATACGGATTTTTTGTATCAATGTCCATATTGTAAATTTTCAAGGGACCATAATCTGTTGTAACCTCCATCTTTGTTTGTGTTACTCCAGGTGAAATATTTAAGGCGGTTTCTTTCGTAATTTCACCTAACGAAAACGAATCCCTCTCTTCAGCAGTAATTAGCGAACTAAAACTGGATAATACTAATGTAAAAACCAATAATAGTGCTAGCAACTGTCTGTAAAGTACATTCCTATGCTTTACCATTCTGCTTTCCCTCCCATCAAAGATTAACTAGTCTACGAAACTAGCATTCTATACAACTTTAATTGGGAAGTTTTAAACAAATTTTTTATTTACGTTAATTTTCATGTAGAAGTTCTTTGAGATTTGTAAATTTTTATAACATGTAGCTGTTAGTACATAGTATGCACTACTTCGTTTAGCGCGGTCAGTTCAAACTCATCATAAATCAGTATAATCGAGGATATAGTACTTCCCCTTTTTACTGCCAATAGAGTTTAGCTCTAAGGATTGTAAAATTCTTGTTGCAAGTGATGGTGACTCTATTTGGAGGAAGTGTCTTAGTTTTTGGTTGGTAATTATGTTTCCAAAAAGAAAGAAATAGTCTCTTATTGCTTGTGTATGAGCATCTTTTGAATACTTATCACATCTTGCGCAATACCATTTTCCATTTGCTCTACTAATCCGCACCGTTTCACAGTATGGACAGAATACTCCTTGCATAAGATCATCTTCTGATATTTTATATTTTGCTAATACTGAGGTTTCCAATGGGGTGTGATGTTTTAAAATCTTACGAGTAATTTTCTTGAGTTCGTGTTCTGGTGCTATCTCACTGATCGTCGTTTTCTCTAGTTCAGTAATTTTTAATGGTAATAACTCAGAATGGAAAACATAGCGATGAAGGCTTTTATTTTCTGGTGACGTTTTAATGATTGTGGAGGGCTTACTGATTACAACAAAGGAATGGAGTGGAATTGAAGTGAGTTTATTAGCTTGCAGCCATTTCTGAAAATGACCCTCTTGTCGCTGCACTTGTAGTAGTGGATCCTGAAAAGCCGTCTCTTCGCCATCCAGCATTCTTAATAGCTGATGAAATTTTTGGTCAAAGTATAAAGTTCCTGCTATATTTTTAACCTCTAGCAAAACAGCAAACTTTGATGAAAAAATAAGGGTATCAATTTGGAAGAAATGAGGGCCGGTTTTCAGTCTAATATCATGTAGAATTTTATAATGCTCGGGAAGAAAGGATAAGTGATAGTCGATTGCCTTCTCTCCATTGAATCCAGAAAGATTCATTAAGAGTTGCTCTTTAATAATCGTGTATTTGGGGTGATTTTGAGGAAGCCTGCGGAGAAGTGCTTCTAGTTTCAGGATAATAATGGGGATTTTTCTTTGTTTTAGGATCATTTTATCTCTCCAATGCAGTTTTATGCTTAAGATTTCGCTTTTGGATAGGGAATTTCCTTTTGAGGAGGTAAAATAATTGGTTTTATTATCAATTTTTCGGTTTTTATTATCGAATTTGTCAATATATCAACGAAAACAGCAAATATATTATCAAAAATGAAGATATAATTATTTTTCGACACAAACCTACAAAAACTCCAGCGAAAATCCCCGTTAAATGTAAAAAAGACCTACCAAAAGGCAAGTCTTTGAATTAGCGTATAGAACCACCAAATTATGTATTGGTGGAGACGGTGGGACGTGCGATCCATGCTTTCGTCATGGCACTGACTATATCTTGAACCTTTTGTTGTAGTAAGGTCCTTTGGCGTATTATGCGAAATATATTTTTTACCGAAACGGTAGGATTTCGCATCCTAGTACTACCAATTTGGCAGCCTATGAGTCGATACACAGCTGTTGGATTGCTCCACATACTGCTCGGTATTGCCATATCACACTATTGTGACTTAGGTTTCACCGATAAAGCCAAATTTTCACTTGCGTGTTACCACACAAGGCGACTATTTACTAATCGAACCCACGTCCAGAAATAACGGCACTTAGGCGTCTACGAGCGTAGTCGATATATTGCGAGTTCGCTACTTCTTTTGCCTATCGACAGGCGTCCGAGTAGCTAGCCTGATTGATCTCTTCCTTTGTCCTCAGACGGTGGACTCCGGCGTATCCCACTTAAGTTGAGTCCCTTACCCTACCACATGGGCGATGGAGGGAGGAACCGCTAAGCTAGCTTACGCTGCTAAAGCGAAGTTGTTGTTTGATTTGCCAGTTATTATTGGCGATTGCCGTTTTTTACGAGGACGAACACCCTCGGCTCGCGACCCAAGCTCGAACTATCCCTGTCGAATCCGTAACGTCCCCATATAGAGGAAGAACGGGAAGAATAAGTTGAGCAAATGTCAACTATTCAGTTGTCCTTGTGTCCAAACCGGAATCACTCAGTTACGAAATGATCACCAGCGACAATTCTTATTATAACAAATCTGCACGATAATGCAAATTCCAATATACGGAAATACGTAACCTTAGCAGGGACGGACATTCCATCGTGCCTCTTAGAATCTACCTTTTTGACGATCTGCAAGCTCACGCTGAATGGAACGATTCGCTTCTTTACGCTTTAACGATTCACGCTTATCGTATTTCTTTTTACCTTTACCTAATCCAATAAGCAATTTTGCATAACCATCTTTGATATACAGCTTTAATGGAACGAGTGAGTAACCAGCTTCCTTTGTTTCACCAATTAGCTTATTGATTTGCTTACGATGTAACAGAAGCTTGCGCGTTCTTAAAGGGTCATGATTATAACGATTTCCTTGCTCATACGGACTAACGTGCATATTGAAAAGATACACCTCACCGTTACGAATCCGAGCAAAAGAATCCTTTAAGTTCACACGACCTGCACGAATGGATTTGATTTCTGTACCTTGAAGGACCATTCCCGCTTCGTAGGTTTCTTCAATCGTAAAATCATGACGTGCCTTTTTGTTTTGGGCAAGAAGCTTGCCATCTCCCTTTGGCATTTCGGAGACCCCCTTCTTCTCTCTTTATTGGGTGTAATCTTACATATATTCCTTCATTATACCGAATATGCATGAAAGGAGCAAAGTGAAACCTCTCACCTGCTCCTTTGCTCATCTTTTATCTCTTTTTACTGCGCTTAGGCTTACGTTTGTTAATTGGAGCATTTTCGAATGACTTCTTCTTTTTCTTTTTCGGTGGACGTGTGCTCCATTCGTCTGATCCACCACGTGACTTTCCTTCTGTTGTTGGTTTTTTACGCCCACCTTGGTCGGCTCTAAAAGAACGTGGTGCATCAAGGCGTTCACGTTGATTATTTTTCATACCAACAATTTCAAAGTCGATTGAACGCTCGTCTTTATTTACTTTCACTACTCGAACTGTAATTTCGTCTCCGATCCGGAAGACATTCCCGGTACGTTCCCCAATCATGGCTAACTGGCGCTCTTCATATCGGTAATAGTCATCCGTCATATAGCTAACATGAACGAGACCTTCTATCGTATTTGGTAGTTCGACAAACATCCCAAAGTTGGTTACAGAACTAATGATTCCATCGTACTCTACACCAATTTTATCTTCCATAAATTCAGCTTTCTTGAGTTCATCTGTTTCACGCTCTGCATCGACTGCACGACGCTCACGGTTTGATGTATGGTCAGCAATCTCATCAAGTCTTGCATTCCATTTTTCACGTGTTGTCTCATCTAGCTGCCCTTCAATTAAATATGTTCGAATTAATCGATGCACAATTAAGTCAGGGTAACGACGGATCGGTGATGTAAAGTGTGTGTAGAACTCAGCTGATAGTCCAAAGTGCCCTAAGCTCTCAGGGAAATACTTTGCTTGCTGCATAGAACGAAGCATAACCGTTGAAACGACCATTTCCTCAGGTTTGCCTGCCACTGCTTCAATGATTTCCTGAAGTGCTCGTGGGTGTATCGAATTAGCTTTCCCTTTTACAACTAACCCGAAGTTTGTAATGAATTCAAAGAAACGTTGTAGCTTATCCTCTTTTGGATCCTCATGGATACGGTAAATAAACGGAACTTCCATCCAGTGGAAATGCTCAGCTACCGTCTCGTTTGCTGCTAGCATAAATTCCTCAATTAGGCGCTCTGAAACCGATCTTTCACGTAAGACAACATCTGTTGGTTTGCCCTCTTCATCTACTAGTACTTTTGCTTCTTTAAAATCAAAATCAATCGCTCCACGCTCCATACGCTTAGTGCGTAAGATAGAAGCAAGCTCTTCCATATCCTCAAACATTGGAACTAATGGCTCATAGCGTTTACGTACCTCTTCATCCTTATCTACAAGGATTTTATTAACATCAGAATACGTCATACGCTCTGTTGTTTTGATGACACTTTGGAAAATTTCATGATGAACAACTTGTCCTTTGTCATCAATCTCCATTTCACACCCAAGTGTAAGACGGTCAACTTTTGGATTTAAAGAACAGATACCGTTTGATAGACGATGTGGAATCATTGGTATGACTCGGTCTACTAAGTAAACACTTGTCCCTCGTTCAAATGCTTCTCGGTCAATCGGAGATTCTTCTTTTACATAGTAACTAACGTCTGCAATGTAGACTCCTAGCTTGTAGTTCCCATTTTCAAGCTTTTTAACGGTGACGGCATCATCTAAGTCCTTTGCATCGGCACCATCAATCGTAACAATGGTTTCATTACGTAAGTCTCTTCTATTTGTAATCTCGGATTCGTCAATCTCATCTGGAACACTATTTGCCTGCTCCATGACATCATCAGGGAATTCGACTGTAATGCCATACTTGTGAATAACAGAGAGGATATCTACACCTGGATCATTTTTATGACCAAGGATATCAATAACTTCTCCTTCAGCACTTTTACGGCCTTCAGGGTATGACGTCAGTTTTACCACGACTTTATGCCCTTCAACCGCACCCATACTCACTTCTTTCGGGATAAAAATATCACTAGTAAACTTCTTATCATCCGGAATAACAAAGCCGAAGTGTTTGCTTTCTGTATACGTTCCGACAATCTGCGAAGCACCACGTTCTACAATACGTACGACTGTTCCTTCTCGACGCGTACCAGATGATGTTGTCGATACCCGAACAAGTACTATATCCCCGTTCATCGCATTACTCGTTTCATTTGGTGGAATAAAAATATCATCCATCCCAGGATCATCTGTAATGACAAATGCGAATCCTTTTGCGTGAGCAGAGAATTTCCCTCTTAATAGGTTCATTTTTTCCGGAAGACCGTAGCGATTACTTCGTGTCCTTACGACAAGTCCTTGCTCTTCCATTACAACTAGAGCTTTTACAAATTCTTTAAAGTCAGTTGACCCTTCAATCCCAAAGGCTTCTTCAAGCTCTTGTACGGTTAGCGGCTTATAAGCCTCTTCCTTCATATAAGATAAAAGTCGGTCAATGTGACCTTTTATGTTTTGATCCATCAAAATCCCTCCTAGGAACGGTTTTACACACTCCAGCTGAGAGATTCTAAGAATTCATAAACATCCTCATGGAGCGTTTCCTTTTCTTTATCTAATGTAATGACATGACCAGATTCTTCATACCATTTTATTTTTTTATCATCATTTTCTACTGCATTAAAAATAATATTTGCTGAATCTGTATTAATCATATGATCATGTCTTGCTTGCACAACAAATGTTGGCGCATAAATCATATCTACATGGTCACGAACATCTGAGATCAAATCCTGAAGAGCCTTTAACGTATTCATCGGTGTCTTTTTAAACTCTTCTATTTCTTTTTCAATTTGCTCCTCAGGTTTTCCTTCAAACTTTTTAAATTCGCGAGCATAATCTACAACGCCTTTATACATAACTTCTTCACTTTTTATATACATAGGCGCACACATTGGTATAATACCCTTTATTGGTACAGTGTAACCCAATTTTAAGGAAAATACCCCACCTAAAGACAAACCTGCTACAGCAATTTCTTCATAGCCTAGGTTTTTTAGGTGCTCATAGCCGTCCATCACGTCCTGCCACCAATCTTCAGGGCCTGTATGGACTAGTTCTTCAGGTGGTACACCATGTCCTTTATAATGAGGGGCATGTGACGTATATCCTTTCTTCTCTAAAAATCTTCCTAGCATTCTTACATCTGCCGAATTACCCGTAAATCCGTGCAATAATAGAACTGCTCGTGGTCCTGCTTCAAATGTAAATGGTTTTGGTAATACTGTTTTCATCTTCATGCTCCTTTATTTTCAAACAAACGTTTGAACAATGTTTGAAAAGCCTCTAATTTAGCTTATGTAGCATTTGAACAAACGTTTGATTCATTTTCTTTTACCGTATCACGTAAAAGCCTCCTATCTATTTTTAGCAGAGATTGGTGTTTCAATCCAATATTTCGTATTATTGGAGTGTTGGATTTTGAGTGGGGAATCTTGATTGGTGTGAATTGCTTATGCTGACTTTTTTTAAAAAAAAGCCTATGAAACGAGAATCTTCCATAAAACCTAAGAAAGTTCCCATAAACGGATAGAATCTTCCCATAAATCCTGAGTATGTTCCCACAAACGAAAAGAATGTTCCCATAACCTACATTTCACCATTAAAAAGACCACAATCTTGGTTGCAAAACAACAAAAAAGCCTACCCAAACGGATAGACTTTTTATAAAAACAGATTAAATTGCAAAGTAAGATACACCAACAGTTAAAATGAAGAATAAAACGGAAAGAACAATTGTTAAACGGTGTAGCACAAGATCGATTCCGCGAGCTTTTTGCTTACCGAATAGTTGCTCTGCACCACCAGAGATGGCACCTGAAAGTCCAGCACTTTTACCAGATTGAAGTAATACAAGTACGATAAGGGCGATACAATCGATTACTAATAGTGTCAAAAACAATGTGTGCATAATTCCTACCTCCTAAAAACGATCATAACATTATGTCAATAATATCATATTATATCCTAGTAGGACAAGATAGTCTTCATTTATTCCTTTTTCCAGTTTTTTTATTTGGTTGTTCATCGAAATCCATGCTAAAAGGGTGAGCTTGCTCCTTATAAACGACTCAAAACCAACTATAAGCGACCTAACTTCCGGTATAAACGACTCAAATCCCCGGATAAACGCCCTAACTCCATCTCTAAACGACTTTTCCCCCGCCACCACACAAGCCCCACAACCCAATTAAAAAAGACCGCCCACAAGGACGGCCTTCACACAACAATAAAATTATCGCTTAATATTATAGAATGTTTTCACACCAAGATATTGAGCAGTTTCTGCTAGAGTATCTTCGATGCGTAGTAATTGGTTGTACTTCGCAACACGGTCAGTACGTGATGGAGCACCTGTTTTGATTTGACCAGCATTTGTTGCAACCGCAATGTCCGCAATAGTGCTGTCTTCTGTTTCACCAGAACGGTGAGAGATTACAGCTGTGTAGCCAGCGCGTTTTGCCATTTCGATTGCATCAAATGTTTCTGTTAATGTACCGATTTGGTTTACTTTGATTAGGATTGAGTTCCCTACACCTTGCTCAATTCCTTGAGAAAGCTTGCTTGTGTTTGTAACGAATAGATCGTCACCAACTAATTGAACACGATCACCGATGCGCTCAGTTAGAAGCTTGTGACCAGCCCAGTCGTTTTCATCTAATCCATCTTCAATTGATACGATTGGGTATTTGTTAACCATTTCTTCGTACCATGCAACCATCTCCTCAGAAGTACGCACAACGCCTTCACCAGAAAGGTGATATTTTTTATCTTCTTTATTGTAAATTTCAGAAGCTGCTACGTCCATTGCAAGAAGAACTTCTTCACCTGGCTTGTAGCCTGCTTTTTCGATTGCTTCAATGATTGTAGAAAGAGCTTCTTCGTTAGATTTTAGGTTTGGAGCAAATCCACCCTCATCACCAACAGCCGTGTTGTAGCCTTTATCTTTAAGAACGGCTTTTAACGCGTGGAAGATTTCTGTTCCCATACGTAAGCCTTCTTTGAATGTTGGAGCACCAACAGGCATTACCATGAATTCTTGGATGTCTACGTTGTTATCCGCATGCTCCCCACCGTTTACGATGTTCATCATTGGAACTGGAAGTTGCTTTGCGTTGAATCCACCAAGGTATTGGTATAATTCTAGACCGAAGAAGTCTGCTGCAGCACGAGCTACTGCCATAGAAACACCTAGGATTGCGTTTGCACCTAATTTTCCTTTGTTTTCTGTACCATCAAGTGCGATCATCGCTTGGTCGATTGCTACTTGATCTGTTACGTCAAAACCGATGATCTCTTCAGCGATTTCGTTGTTTACGTTATCTACTGCTTTTTGTACCCCTTTACCAAGGTAACGGCTTTTATCTCCATCACGAAGCTCTACTGCTTCGTATTCACCCGTAGAAGCTCCAGATGGAACAAGTGCGCGTCCGAAAGCTCCTGATTGAGTGTACACTTCTACTTCAATTGTTGGGTTACCACGAGAGTCAAGTACTTCACGTGCGTATACGTCTGTAATGAATGGCATAGATAATCTCTCCTTATTTTTTAAGTAGTGTCGTTCCTGTCATTTCGGCAGGTTTATTTACATTCAGTAAATCTAGCATTGTTGGAGCTAAGTCTCCTAGAATTCCATTTTCACGAAGCTCAACGCCCTCTTTTGTCACAATGACTGGAACTGGGTTCGTTGTATGTGCTGTCATTGGCGTACCTTCAGGTGTAATCACTTCATCCGCATTTCCATGGTCAGCAGTAATAATCGCTACGCCACCT
Organism: Rossellomorea marisflavi; assembly: GCA_003667865.1. Lineage (GTDB taxonomy): Bacteria > Bacillota > Bacilli > Bacillales > Bacillaceae_B > Rossellomorea > Rossellomorea marisflavi_C. The sequence goes on from CP033051.1 coordinate 366,053, forward strand.
TTAGCTGTGATGGCATCGACAATTTTGCCTAAGCATTCATCAACGGTTTCTATTGCCTTAATCGTAGGCTCTAGCATACCTGAATGTCCGACCATATCCGGGTTTGCAAAGTTTAAGATAATAGCATCCTGAGCATCCGCTTCAATTTCAGCTAAAAGAGCTTCTGTTACTTCATAAGCACTCATTTCTGGTTGAAGGTCATAGGTTGCGACCTTTGGAGAATCAATTAAGATTCGTGTTTCACCAGGAAATTCTGCTTCACGTCCACCACTCATAAAGAAGGTAACATGTGGATACTTTTCCGTTTCCGCAATACGAAGCTGCTTTAGATTGTTTTGTGATAAAACTTCTCCAAGCGTATTATCCAAGTTCACCGGTTGGAAAGCAACATATCCGTCTACTGTTTCACTAAAATGTGTTAAGCAGACAAAGTGCAAGCCTTTCGGATGGTTTTCGCCTCGATCAAATGAACGGAAATCAGCATTTGTAAATGTATTGGATATTTGAATCGCTCTGTCTGGACGGAAGTTGTAGAAAATAACCGCATCATTGTCTTGTATGGTTGCAACAGGTTCACCGTTCTCTTTTGTCATAACAGAAGGAAGGATAAACTCATCATAGATTCCATTCTCATAAGAATCATTTACAAGCTCAATGGGATCATGGTAGCTTGGTCCTTCACCATATACCATTGCACGGTACGATTTTTCAACACGCTCCCAGCGTTTATCACGGTCCATCGAGTAATAACGACCAGAAACGGTTGCAAATTCACCAACACCAATTTCTTTCATTTTCTTCTGGGTTGCTTCAATGTACCCTTTAGCTGTTTGTGGACCAACATCTCGTCCATCTAAAAATGCATGTACATAGACATTCTTCACACCTTCTCTTGCTGCTAAACCTAGTAGCGCGTAAAGATGTTCTACATGACTGTGTACACCACCATCTGAAAGGAGACCGAAGACATGGAGGTTCGAGCCCTGTTGTTTTACATGATTCATCGCATTTAAGAACGTTGTATTTTGTTCAAATTCACCTTCGCGAATTGACACATTTACACGTGTTAAGCTTTGATACACAACACGACCTGCTCCAATATTTAAGTGACCAACCTCAGAATTCCCCATTTGACCTTCTGGTAATCCTACCGCTTCACCAGAAGCAATTAATTGATTATGAGGATAAGTATTCCAATAGCGATCAAAGTTTGGCTTTTTCGATTGAGCAACAGCATTCCCTTGTTCTGTTCCTCGAAGGGCAAAACCATCGAGAATAATTAAGGCAACGGGTGCTTTACTCATTTGATGAAGCCTCCAGTAACTGTAGGAAAGAAGTTGGCTCTAAGCTTGCTCCTCCGACAAGGGCACCATCGATATCAGATTGTGCCATGTATTCTTTTATATTAGCTGGTTTTACACTTCCACCGTATTGAATACGTACTGCATCAGCCGTTTCTTGCGAAAACTGATCTGCAACAACACCACGGATGTGTGAGCATACTTCATTTGCATCCTCAGCAGTAGAAGATTTTCCTGTTCCAATTGCCCAGATTGGCTCGTAAGCAATAACAGCGTTTTTCACTTGATCTTCCGTTAGATCCGTAAGTGCTGCTTGAACTTGTTTTCCAACTAAATCTTTTGTTTCTCCACGCTCACGTTGCTCAAGTGTTTCACCAACACACACGATTGGTGTTAAACCATATTGGAAAGCTGCAATTGTCTTCTTGTTTACAGAAACATCTGTTTCATTAAACATTTCACGACGCTCAGAGTGTCCAATGATAACGTATTTTACACCAAGGTCTTGAAGTGCTTTTGGACTAACTTCACCTGTAAAAGCACCACTTTCTTCAAAGTGCATGTTTTGTGCACCAATTTCAACTTGGTGATCACTCGTTAACTCTACTAAACGTTCTAAAAATAATGCTGGGGCACAAATAACAGAATCAACCTTGTCTGAGCTCGGTACATTTCCACGTACTTCAGTAGCAAAAGACTTTGCCTCTTCCATTGTTTTATGCATTTTCCAGTTTCCTGCAATGATTGGTTTACGCATTTTACTCATCCTTTCATTACTTGTCGTTTAACGCGACAACACCCGGAAGGTCTTTTCCTTCCATAAACTCAAGTGAAGCTCCACCGCCAGTTGAAATATGACTCATTTTATCTGCTAGATTGAATTTTTCTACCGCTGCAGCAGAGTCACCGCCACCAATGACAGAGTATGTATCTGTCGCATCTGCTAACGCTTGTGCTACACCTTTTGTACCATTAGCAAATGATTCTAGTTCGAATACACCCATTGGACCATTCCAGATTACAAGCTTTGAATCTTGGATAACTTTTGAAAATATTTCAACAGTTTTTGGTCCAATATCAAGTGCTTCCCAATCTGCTGGAATAGAATCAATCGCAACTTCTTTTTTATTTGCATCGTTTGAAAAATCATCAGCTACGATGACATCCACTGGCATCACAAAGTTTACACCTTTGTCTTTTGCTTTTTGCATAAATTCTTTAGCAAGATCAATTTTATCTTCTTCTAATAGAGACTTCCCAATTTCGTGTCCTTGCGCTTTTACAAATGTATAAGCCAGGCCTCCACCAATAATTAGGTTATCTACTTTATCTAATAGATGATTGATGACACCAATTTTATCTTTTACCTTGGCACCACCAATAATCGCAGTGAACGGTCTTTCTGGATTTGATAGAGCTTTACCTAACACATCAAGCTCTTTCTCCATTAGAAATCCTGCAACTGCTGGTAAGTGGTGAGCAACACCTTCTGTTGAAGCGTGAGCACGGTGTGCAGCTCCAAATGCATCATTTACATAAACATCTGCGAGTGCTGCAAATTCCTTAGCTAGCTCTGGATCATTTTTCGTTTCACCTGGGTAGAAACGAACATTTTCTACTACTAGCACATCACCTTCAGCAAGGTTTGAAATTTTCGATTGAACGCTCTCACCATAAGCTTCATCAGCTTTTGCAACATCTTTTCCTAATAGCTCAGATAGTCTAGCAGCTACAGGTGTTAAACGAAGCTCTTCTACAACTTGGCCTTTTGGACGACCTAAATGACTCATGAGAATCACTTTAGCGCCTTGCTCTACTAAGTATTGAATTGTTGGTAATGCTGCACGAATACGCGTGTCATCTGTAACCTTGCCTTCAGACATTGGAACATTGAAATCGACACGACAAAGGACACGTTTCCCTTTAACATCGATGTCTTTAATCGTCTTCTTATTCATACAAAAAGGCCTCCTTAACAGAAAAGCGTGGTCTCTAGCTAGACACTTTTCTTTGTTTTATTAAAAGACTCTATTGACTGCTGTTGATTATGTATCGAGCTCATTACATGTGACTGCATGATCAACGGCACAGTGTAGAGCTTTATGAAAAAAGGGAGAAGGGAATAATCCCCGCTCCCCTTTAACACTTCTTATTATAGATGGTGGGACATCATTTATCCAACTAAATGATGTCATAATTCCGTAATTACGGATTAAAGTCCTTTAGAAGCGATATAGTCTACTAAGTCTACTACACGGTGAGAGTAACCACTTTCGTTATCATACCAAGAGATAACCTTCGCCATGTTGCCTTCCATAACCATTGTAGATAATGCATCAATAGTAGAAGAAGCTGGGTTACCGTTATAGTCACCAGATACTAGTGGCTCTTCGCTGTAATCAAGAACTCCTTTAAGGTCACCCTCTGCTGCAGCCTTGAATGCATTGTTAAGGTCATCTACCGTTACATCTTTCTCAAGCTCAACAACTAAGTCAACTAGAGAAACGTTCGGAGTTGGAACACGCATTGCTCCACCGTTTAGTTTCCCTTTTAATTCAGGTAAAACTAGAGAAACAGCTTTAGCAGCACCTGTAGTAGTTGGGATGATGTTTTCTGCAGCTGCACGAGCACGACGGTAATCTTTATGTGGTAAGTCTAAGATTTGTTGATCATTTGTGTATGAGTGAACTGTCGTCATCATTCCGCGCACGATACCGAATTGATCGTTAAGTACTTTTGCGAATGGAGCTAGACAGTTTGTTGTACAAGATGCATTTGAAAGTACATGATGATTTGCTGCATCGTACTTATCTTCGTTAACACCCATAACAATTGTAATATCTTCATCTGTCGCTGGAGCTGAGATGATAACTTTTTTCGCGCCTGCTTCTAAGTGCTTAGCAGCATCTTCGCGTTTTGTGAAACGACCAGTAGATTCAACTACTACGTCTACACCAAGATCTCCCCAACCAAGTTGAGCAGGATCACGTTCAGCTAAAACTTTTACTTTTTTCCCACCAACTACTAGCGTGTCACCATCAACAGTAACTTTTTCATTAAGCTTACCGTGGATAGAATCATATTGTAAAAGGTGAGCAAGCATGTTAGCATCTGTTAAATCATTAACTGCAACTACCTCTACGTTGTCATTTTTTAATGCTGCACGAAATACGTTACGTCCGATACGTCCAAAACCATTAATACCAATTTTTACTGCCATGAATACTTCCTCCTTTGATTCTTTAAGGATGTTTTATTTTTTGTAATGGCTCTATTACGATGTGTTGTTTCTAGCTGTTAGAAATCTAGTAGAAAAAATAGATTTCTAAATACTAAACAACAATTCAAGTAACAGACCCTATATTTTAAAAGGGCGTTACCCTTTCAAAAGCTCTTTTGCTGCACCTTCATCTGTTATCAAAACAGTTGAACTAGGTGCACTTTTCATGTAAGCACGTATTGCCTTTGCCTTTGAGGCTCCGCCAGCTACAGCAATGACATTTGGTACATGCTCTAAGTCTTCTAGTTGTAGCCCAATTGTTGCGACCTTATGTACGACCTCTCCTGCTTCATTAAAGTAGTAGCCGAATGACTCACCAACAGCATGACCTGAAAGAATTTTCTTCATATCCTCTTCACTGGTCTTTCGACGCTCAGCCATGGTTTTCGCATCACCAATACCATGTAATACAATCGTAGCTGAACGAATAAGTGTTAGAACTTCTTGAATCATCGGTTCCTTAGAAAAGGATTGATACACTTCTTTGCTGACTTGGTCTGGAACATACAACACACGATGCTTCGTACCTGTTTGTTCTGCCATTGTTGCACAGATGGTATTGGCTTGGTTTCTTACGTCCTCTCCAATTCCACCTCTTGCCGGGACAAAAAGCGTATCACTTGTTGAGATATCAGGTGTCAGCATTTTTGCTACACTGGCCATTGTCGACCCACCTGTTACCGCGATGATATTTTTCCCAGAGATTCTGTTTTTCATACAAAGAGCTGTTGCTCGACCTAACTCTTCTTTCACCCAAGGAAATTCATCACTGTTGCCTGGAACAATGACGACATCATCAACACCAAGAAGGTCTTTCACTTTTCCTTCCATTACGTTTATACCCGAAATCTCTCTCATCATGCTTTCAATTTTCTCAAGAAGTTGCATGCCATCTTCTAGTATGGTCATTCCCGAAGTTTTAATTTCAATTAAATCTTGAGCCTTTAAAAATTCGACTTCACTTCTGAGAACGCGCTCTGTAAATCCGAGTGATTGTGCAAGACTTCTTCTACCAACAGGCTGCATAAATCGAATGGATCGCAGGATTTGATATCTTTTTTGCATAATTTCAAGCAGGTCAGGCAATAATTTTTTTTGTATTTCAATTAATGATTTCATGTAGTGAATACTCCTTTTAAACAAGTGTTTGGTCGCTATATGTCCCACTAAGACATATTATGTCCCAACACCTCCAAAAAAAATTCATCCCTGCTTTCAATCCCATTCTAGCAGTAGATGAATTCTAATTCAACTAACTTCTCTCATGTAAACGTTTCCTAATTGAAAAATAATCAATTTGCCCAAATTGGACGATCTCTCCGTCTACTTCCACGACTGGAATCATCAGTCCAAATTTTTCTGTGAGCTCATCACTTGTATCAATATCAATTTCCTGTAGCTGAAATGGAACGTCCTCTTGTACTAGTTTGAGCATTAACTTCGCTTCATCACATAAGCCACATTTTGATCTCGTATAAAACTTCACTTCTAACATATGAGTCTCCTTTATTCTTTCTCATATCTTTTTCGTAATGAAGAAGATGGAATGCCTAGTTCGTCTCGATATTTCGCTACCGTCCTTCTCGAAATATCATAACCTTTATGTTTTAATTGATCAGCAATTTTCTGGTCTGACATCGGCTTCTTTTTACTTTCTTCTTCTATTATCTTTGATAGTGCCTTTTTTATTTGAGCTGTTGATATTTCCTCTGAATCACTGGCATGCGTTGTTTTAAGTCCTGTAGCGAAAAAGAACTTCAATTCAAAGATTCCATACGGTGTCTGCATATACTTATTACGCACTGCCCGACTTACCGTCGATTCATGAAGACCGGTTTCATCTGCAATTTGCCTTAAGGTTAAAGGCTTCAGTGCATCTGGTCCACGCAGAAAAAACTCCTGTTGCTTTTCAACAATTTGTTTTCCGACCTTTAAGATCGTGTCCTTTCGCTGCTGGAGACTTTGAACAATCCAATCAAAATCTTTTCGCTTATCTTGTAAATACTTTTTAATATCTTTATCCTTTGTTTCATCTAAGATTCTAGCATACTCATCATTAATCTTCACATCGACAGTTGTTCCATCGAATAACGTGACAACAAGCTGATTCTGATTTGTCGTCACAACCATCTCAGGTATCACATATTGTGGTGAGTCAATAGAAAAGGAAGCCCACGGTCTTGGTTTTAACGTTTGGACATAATCATAAACAGCTTGAACGGCTGCAAGATCTACTTGTAATTCCTTAGCAATAACACTCCATTTCCGATCAACAAATTCATCGAAATAATGTTGTAGCACGTCCTCACTAATCTCAGGAGCATGTAAGTCCCGGATAACTTGAAGATAGAGGCATTCCTTTAAATTTCGAGCTGCAATACCCGCTGGCTCTAACTGCTGAAGCGTATCAATGTAAAACTCAAGCTCTTCTTCTGTGATAGAAAAATACTTCCTTAAATAGTCACCATCAGTATGAAGGTATCCATTTTCATCTATACATTCTATAAGATACTTAAACAATGAATATTGCTTTTTTGTAAACGATTTCATATTTAATTGGAGGAGAAGGTGTTCCGTTAGAGAATGCTTAGGTGCACTAATTTGCTCAATCCAATTATAAGAAGACTGATCTGTGTGTGCTTGTTTTGAGAAAAAGGACTCCTCATAATATGTAGACTCTAATTGAATAAGAGGATTCTCTAATTCCTTTGATTGTAAAAACTCGTGTAATTCCTGGGAAGAGTATTGTAATAGAGCAATGGCTTGGGAAAGCTGCTGTGTCATATTTAATTTTAATGATTGCTGTTGCCATAGACCCGTTTTCATATTCATCATCTCCCCTCCATCTATCTATTCTACAACATATTTACTTGTTCGTTAATGGAAATAGTTGTTGTTGGGCTTAGTAGATTTTTATGATGGTGGGTGGGGGTTTTGAACTATTGATTGCATTGGGGCTATTTTTCAGTATTTGATTTTTTAGACTTCTGCTTTTTTTGAGGGTTCGGTCCATTTTAGGAGTTGTAGTTCATATTGAGCTATTTTGAGTTAGTTTGGATAGCTTGTGCTTTAGAGAGTGGTCTTTCTATGCTGGTTTTGGTAGTTTTTCCTGGAACTGTGCACTTGCTGCGGTATGTTCGCTAGATTGTGTGCCTTGAAATATACTTTTTGGGGCACTTTCGCTAAGTTTTGCCTTAGCGCGTGCTTTTTCTCAGGCATGTTAGCTAAGTTATGGCTTAGTGTGTGCTTTTTCTATTCGACGTCCGCTAACTTGTGCCCCTATTGATGAAACTTGTTACTCTTTTTAGAGAACTTGTTAATCTTTTATTAAAACTTGTGCATCTTTTTAAGAAACTTGTGCATTTTACCAAAATATGTAATCATCATTACGCAAGAAAGCTCGTTTAAACATTCATTCAACTTTGCAAAATTCATAGATAAGAACAGCCATTCATATGTTTTAAATGTAAAAATAACAAAAACGCTTGAGCAATAAAATACCCAAGCGTCCTTTCACACTTCGTCAGATTATGTACTAAAACACCCAATAACTTAAGAGCTCCCCAATTGTAACAAATAGAATCATAATAAGAAAAATTATTGAGCCTAACCATTCATGATAATAGGCTTTTTCATCTCTTCTAACCATCCATTCCTCAAGTCCTCGGAAGAAATACAGAAGTAAGAAAAAGAAAAGAATCGGCAATCCCCTGATATAATAAGAAAGATTAAAATGAATGATCACAAAATATGAACTTATTATAAATATAATCACCAAGATAACTTCAATCATGATGAACACGTTATGTCTTCCGTTAGAAAATAATCCCTTTCGAGCAGGTGTGATTTTCAAATGTCTCTTTAGATAAAATTCTGATATGAGAAGTTGAATTGATAATAAAACTAATAATCCTATTAGACTTATCGTATAAGCCAAACTTTCCCCCTCCATTCTTGTGTGATTTATCTTTGTTCAACTCACTCAGTTGCCCGAAGTTGAAAAACAACCCTTAACATACTCCCACTCATATTTTAACAGAAATTACAATTTCCAAGTTTATAAAATGAACAGTTTGCAACAGCCGTTGTCAATGTGCAATTGTGTTGCTATTTTCTATGAAAGTTCGAGTCTTAATTTTATAAAAGAAGAAAGACCAACTCATATGTGAATTGGTCTACAATTTAACGATATGTTATTTATATGTACTATTACGCCCTCGGAGGGAATCGAACCCCCATTTCAAGAACCGGAATCTTACGTGCTATCCGTTGCACCACGAGGGCAAAAAGTTGATTGAAGCCTATCACGAAGTACGATTGTGACATTTTTACATTTTACTAAAAAAAGTGCAAGTTTGCAATGGAAATCAAATTGAATAGACTACTATTGAAAATTATTTTCTATATATTCTTGTTCCTCTTCAGTATTCAAAAGCCTTGTCGCCATCCCAGTGTTCCCATTTTGCAATCTCCAAATCGCATTATGATCATGAACAGCTTTTGAAAAATCTCCTTGGTCCCATCGCTCCAGAATAGATAAATAAACAGATTCATGATCATACTTCTCCCTATCCGATTCCACCACTTGCATCAAACGCTGCACTCTTTCAGGAGTCAACTGAAGTGCCCCCCATTTCTCATCAGCCTGTACCTTCTGATGAGACATATGATGAAGAGCATGCTGAACCGCCCCCTCACTAAAATCCAAAGGAAACAACTCCTCAGCACTCGCACCATCTTTACTAGAATATGAATCTTCAACAGCAAAAGGTAGAACCTCAACGTAGAATTCTTATTTACATATATGTAATAGGAAGAAACCCCAAGGAAAAGCAACAAAAGAACACCCATTCCAACAAACCTAGTTCTTTTACTCTGCTCCTTTTGTTTTTCATTAGACTCCATACATTCAACTCCATGAAAATGTTCTTAGCTCTTTAAACAGACTTTAAAATACTGTTGTTATTATTAAAATATGAAGAAAGTTACCCCAAAAATATATTCAAGTTTATAATGAAATCCAGTAACACTGCAGAGTTGCTTGGAGCGGAAGGTGCTTGACTCCTGCGGGATTAGTGAGCCAGGTGAGACCCCGCAGGAGCGAAAGCGACGAGGAGGCTCACCGCTCACCCCGCGGAAAGCAAGCACCTGGAGTGGAAAGCAACGGTCCAAATATATAAAGATACCTATGTACTTCTAATAACTAAGATCTTCACATAAATATATATTACCCAACCTCTCCACAAATGCGCACAAGTGATAAAAACCAACGAATTTTATAAGGACAAGACAGCATTTCTCTGTTTAAAAAAGGAAAGAATGGGTATGATGTAGAAAGACTTGTATAAAGGTTAAAAGTTAAATGCTTATAGTTTGACCTTTATTGACCAACAGTGTATCATATCAATACATAAGGTTTAATAGTGTAAAATTTTACTTAATACAAGGAAGAGGAGGATTCATAATGAATTTAATTCCTACAGTTATCGAACAAACAAACCGTGGTGAACGTGCATATGACATTTACTCTCGTTTATTAAAAGACAGAGTAATCATGTTAGGTAGCGCAATTGACGATAATGTTGCGAATTCCATTGTAGCACAATTACTATTTTTAGAGTCTGAGAACCCTGAAAAGGATATCTCTATCTACATTAACAGCCCTGGTGGTAGTATTACAGCAGGTATGGCCATCTACGATACAATCCAATACATCAAGCCTGATGTACAAACAATCTGTATCGGTATGGCAGCATCAATGGGTGCATTCCTATTAGCTGCTGGTAAAGAAGGTAAGCGTCTTGCACTTCCAAATGCAGAGGTGATGATTCACCAACCACTTGGTGGAGCTCAAGGTCAAGCAACAGAGATCGAAATTGCTGCAAAACGTATTCTTTTCTTACGTGAAAAGTTAAATAAAATTTTAGCAGAACGTACTGGTCAACCTTTAGAAGTGCTTGAAAAAGACACAGATCGTGATAATTTCATGACTGCTGATAAAGCACTAGAATATGGTTTAATTGACCGTATTATCACTCGCAACGAAATGAACAATAAGTAATGTTCACGAAGTGTCCCTAACTCGGGGACACTTTTTTTGTTATTAAAAATGAAAAAAACAGCACCTATTATGTGCTGTTTCATTTTATATTACCCTTCGTTATGAACAAACTGCTCTAACACTTTAATTGCTTCTTCTTCATCTGAACCATCCGCTACAAGGTTAATGCTTGAGCCTGTGGAAATTGCTAAACTCATTAGTCCCATAATGCTTTTAGCATTTACCTTTTTACCATCCTTCTCTAAAAAGATTTCAGAAGAAAACCGATTTGCTTCTTGTACGAAAAGTGCTGCTGGTCGTGCTTGTAAACCTGTTTTTAATTTCACTTCAACCTGCTTTTCAATCATGAATACTCTCCCCTTTGTTTCGTTTATATTTATAATGAATGGAATAGCCTATTTCTCAAATTAATTATACTCCAGCTTCTGTGATGAGGTTCTTTACATTTTTATGAAATTGGCTCCCCAGCACGTAGCTTCTCTGCAATCTGATCTATTTTGCGCAGTCGGTGATTGATTCCTGATTTACTGATTGTTCCCCCTGAAACCATTTCACCTAACTCTTTTAGCGTGACATCCTGATACGTAATTCGTAATTCTGCAATTTCACGCAGCTTCCCTGGTAGCGCCTGTAAGCCTACAGATTGCTGAATATATTTTATATTCTCTACCTGACGAAGAGCAGCACCGATTGTTTTATTTAAGTTAGCAGTTTCACAATTTACGAGACGGTTTACGGAATTTCTCATGTCTCGAACAATCCGAATATCTTCAAATCTGAGCAGTGCATTATGTGCTCCGATGATATTTAGATACTCTGTAATCTTTTCAGCTTCTTTCAAATACGTAATAAACCCTTTTTTTCTTTCTAGTGTTTTACTATTAAGTCCAAAGGAATTCATTAGCTCACATAATGCATTGCTATGCTCTTCGTATAGAGAAAAAATTTCTAGATGATAGGATGATGTTTCTGGGTTGTTAACAGAACCACCAGCAAGGAAAGCACCTCGTAAATAGGATCGTTTGCAGCATTTCTTTTTTGTTAAGTCTGGTGAAATATTATGGATGAAATTAAAGCCTTGTTCGGTTATTTTCAGATCTTCTAGTATAAATTTGGTGTCTTCTTTTATTCGGACAATGTATACATTGTTCTTTTTTAATCTCATTTTTTTACGAACCAGTAGTTCAACAGGGGTGTCGTAGTTTTTCTTGATTAGTGTGTAGATTCTTCTCGCAATGGCTGCGTTTTCTGTTTGGATATTAACGACTAGAGTTTGGTTTGAGAATGATAGTGAGCCGTTCATTCGTATGAGTGCAGATAGTTCGGCTTTGGCACAGCATTCTTTTACTTCTATGTTCGTTAATTCCTTTTTTGTTTCAGATGCAAACGACATCCCCTCACCTCCTAGATAAACGGTTGCATTTTGTTTTCATAGTGAAAATTTAACAATAATATGAAATTTCTTTTAATTATGTCCGTTGCTTTGCGCTCCAGGTGCTTGCTTTCCGCGGGGCGGGGGTGAGCCGCCTCGCTTCGCTGTGGGAGTCCGTTCCAATAGGTACGGAACCTAGGTCTCACACTGGCCCGCTAGTCCCGCAGGAGTCAAGCACCCCTCCGCTCCAAGCAACTCTGTAATTTTACAGTAAACCAAAAAATCTTTACTTAGGGTTCAAATCTCTCTTTTCAAACTCAAGTTCTAAGCTCTTAAACGATTATAAATAATCTGTGATACTTTATCTGTGTTGTGACGGAGTACGTCGTTTTGGTATGTGATGATGTTGTCTGCTAGTACTTCTAGGCCTAGAGTTTGTAGTGTTTCTATGTCGTATATGACTGGTTTTGCTAGTTCTTCTGCGTATAGGGCTTGAATATTATCTGGTACTTGTTTGTTGTTCACTAAGATTGTATCGATAAAGGATTGACCGAGGTGGTCGTGTATCGCCCTTACGTGATCGCTAGCTGAGAAGTCCAAGGTTTCTCCTGCTTGTGTCATGATGTTGCAGATGTATAGTTTTGGTGCTTGTGCTTCAACGACTTCCTTCCCGATTTGGGGTACGATTAAGTTTGGAATAATGCTCGTATATAAGCTTCCTGGACCAATAACAATCAAGTCTGCTTCACGGATCGCCTGTATCGTTTCTGTAACTGGATGAATGGAATCTGGTGTGAGAAACACTTTCTTTATCCGTTTGTTCGCTGCAGGAATTTTGGATTCTCCTGTTACGATTGACCCATCTTCCATCTCTGCATTGAGGACGACACTTTGATTTGCTGCTGGCAGAACCTTGCCTTTTACATTTAATACTCTACTCATTTCTTGAATCGCATGTGCAAAATCTCCTGTAACAGAGGTCATAGCTGCTAGTATGAGATTTCCTAATGAGTGTCCAGATAATTCATTCGATGTATCAAAACGATGCTGAAACATTTGAATGATTAAAGGCTCCACTTCTGAAAGAGCTGCTAGCACGTTACGAATATCTCCTGGTGGAGGCATACTCAGATCATCACGAAGTCTTCCGGAACTTCCTCCATCATCTGCTACCGTTACAATCGCTGTTAAGTCAACGGGATAATGCTTTAGCCCTCGTAACAATACGGGTAAGCCTGTTCCGCCACCTATTATGACGACTCTTGGTTGCTCAGATTCATTCATGTAGTGGGGTCCTTTCTTTTGTTTATATCACGATGACAAATTTCAATATGAAAATCCTCTTCAAAATGGTGACCAATATGCTCAGCTAGTGTTACAGAGCGATGTTGACCGCCTGTACAACCGATTGCGACTACAAGCTGGCTTTTTCCTTCACGTTTGTACTGAGGAAGCATAAAGGTTAACAAATCTGTTACCTTTTCAATAAACTTATTAGTTTCATTCCATTTTAATACATAAGATGACACTTCTTGCTCTAAGCCCGTCTTCGGTCTCATATGTTCTACATAATGTGGGTTAGGCAAGAATCGTACGTCAAACACAAGGTCTGCATCAATTGGAATTCCATATTTAAAACCGAAAGACATCATGTTGACTGTGAAAATCTCTTGGTTTTCTGCAGAAAATTCAGTCAGTATCTTTTCGCGCAGCTCCCTTGGCTTCATGGAGGAAGTGTTATATATCGTTTGTGCACGACCTTTTAACTCTTCTAGAAGAGTACGCTCCTGGCGAATTCCTTCTAGCGGAAGTCCTGATGGTGCCAGTGGATGGAAACGTCTTGTCTCTTTATATCGTCTAACAAGTGCAGCATCGTCTGCATCTAAAAAGAGGATTTGTGGTGTAACCCAAGAAGTCTCTGATAAGTCATCTAACGCTTGAAATAAGTGGTCAAAGAATTCACGTCCACGGAGGTCCATAACGAGCGCCACTTTGTTCATTTTATTACCAGATTCCTTCATTAACTCCAAAAATTTTGGTAGAAGAGTTGGTGGCAGGTTATCAACACAGAAGAAGCCGAGGTCTTCAAAGCTTTGGATTGCAACTGTTTTCCCTGCACCGGACATCCCTGTAATGATGACTAATCTGACATCATTTGTTGTTGAACCGTTTTTCATTTCATTTCCCCCATGTTTTATTAATATATTAGCTAGGATCTAAACGATATGAAATCAGTTGAAAATCTGGTGTATACGTAAAGGTACCGTAGATGGTGTTGTTCCCATGAAGTAAGTATTCAAGTATGTGATGGTCCCCTTCTGCCATAGGGAGCTTTGGTATTTGATCAATGGTATGCCATTGTAGGATGCCTTCCTCCGATTGTTGGAGGCTGACTCCATCTCCTTCTGTAGCTAAAAACGAGAACATCATCCATTCTGAAATCACTTGGTCATTTTCTTGAATAATGAACGTGAAAATTCCTTTCACTTCCGGATTTCGAAGAAAAATGCCTGTTTCCTCTCGAAATTCTCGAATGACTGAATCTCGAATTGATTCTCCTGGTTCCATTTTTCCTCCAGGTGCTACCCACCAATTTCGTCTAGGTTTTTGAAGGAGTAACACCTTGTCGTCTTTCAAATAAAGACAGTTTGTAACCCGTTGCACTTCCTTCACCTCAAATGAACAGCTGAATTGTGTAAAGGCTTTCAGAAATTCAACAAAGGATAAATAGTAATGAAGAACGTTTTTTAATCCCTTCTATGAAAGAAGAATGCCTAATTTTACAGCTTAAGTTATTGGATTTCGTTCCTTACATTATACTATGATTCACAAGCACTCACAATGTTTCAAGCTTATGATAGCATGAGCCTTATTCTGGAACTTGTTTTCAAGGTTGTGTCGACCGAATTTTTAGTGTCTATCAGAGAAGGTTCATTTATGTAGGAGTTGTGTCGTTCATTTGAAGATAAAAAAATAGGACACAAGCGAATCCTGTGTCCGTCTACGGATTATTACTATAAAGGGGGTCAATTTCTTATTTTCTATATTACCCTAAAATTATTTCACTACTGTTACAACAGTCTTAAATGATGATTACGATTTGTTAAGTATCTCCTCAAATACTGACATTTCTTTACATAGTATTAATAATTCTGAAAATAAATCTGTCCCACCTTATCACTTGTTCGACATATTCTGTACAATCAAAAAAAGAGAGAATTATTTTAGAAAAATAACTCCCTCGTTTCCATTTAACTATTTGCTTTCATTTTTTCTACTAATTCCTCTACGTAATGCTGAGCAGATTGTGCTGCAATACTACCATCTCCAGTAGCCGTTACAATCTGACGCAGCATTTTTTCACGAACATCACCGGCTGCAAAGATTCCTTCAACCTTTGTCTCCATGCGATCATTTGTTTCAATATAACCCATTTCATTTGTAATTCCAAGGTTTTCAAATGGCTTAGTTAGTGGCAGCATACCGACATAAATAAACACACCATCCGTGTCAAAAATGCGCTCTTCTCCTGTTTCTGTTGATACAAGAGTAGCACTTCCTACTTTGCCATCTTTTTCATTAATTTCTTTTACTGTGTGATTCCAAATGAAATCGACTTTTTCATTGTCAAAAGCACGTTGCTGTAGAATTTTTTGAGCGCGCAGTTCATCTCGGCGGTGAACAATCGTAACTTTATTGGCGAAACGAGTTAAGTAGACCCCTTCTTCAACAGCTGAATCTCCGCCTCCAACTACAACAAGGTCTTTTCCTTTGAAGAACGCACCATCACAAACAGCACAGTACGACACGCCTCGGCCACCAAGTTCTTTTTCACCCGGAGCCCCTAGCTTCTTGTATTCTGCACCTGTTGCAATAATGACTGCACGTGCTTTGTATTCCTTACTACCTGCTTTTACAAGCTTGTAGTCTTCTTCATTTATAATCTCTTTAATATCACCATAAGCATATTCAGCACCAAACTTTTTCGCGTGCTCAAACATTTTGTTCGAAAGGTCTGGTCCTAAAATATGATCAAATCCTGGATAATTCTCTACATCTTCTGTGTTTGCCATCTGGCCACCAGGTACGCCACGCTCAAGCATTAGCGTAGAAAGGTTTGCACGTGATGTATAAACAGCCGCTGTCATACCTGCTGGTCCTGCCCCAGCAATGATTACGTCATAAATTTTTTCTTCAGACATGTATTCAACACTCCTTTTTGCCGTCCTCATAAGGTATGAAGATCTTCTACCTTATTGGAGTCTATACAATCGTTGCGTTACTTCGTTTAAGTCGCTACAACGTAGTATTTCCTTACTATGTCTATCCTATAAAAAACATTTCGTAACGTCCAAATATTTGCTCACACCAAGTATGATTCAACGATCGTCATATATTTTGTTAACGTTGAGGATGAGACATTGTATTTTTCACATGTATCTTTCTTTGTGATTTTCTCGTTTCGTAATCGATGCCATACCTGCTCGACTGCACCGGCAAATGCTCTGTGATTTTTAAAGTTGTATCCATCCCGTAAACCATTGAAGGCCACAGTAAACCAAGTCAAGTATAGTCCTGAAGTAACACTATTAATCGGTTGATAATGACCGTATAATTCAAGTGCAATGGCATGGATGTTTTTGACTTCATCCATTACTTGAATGGTTGTATCACGATTAGAATTGAGTACCTCAGCAAGATAAAGCTTCTCTAATAAAGACAAGTCTTCAATATCACAAAAGTCTGCATGCGAAAGGATCTCTGCTTGAAGCTTCGAGACACTCGTTAAGAACAGTCCAAACAAACGCTCTTCGCTATAGTTACTTTTGAGCTTTTTGAGAATTGAGGTCGTATGATTTTCAAAACCATCTAACTGATCAACATTCTCTTCCCAAGGCTCGCTTCCTTCTTTTTCCGGACTAAGCTCTAGTACTCTTTTCCAAGCATGCTGAGATGTCGAGTGATGCCCTGTATGATGAGCAGCATGTGAAAGCCAATAGTAAAATCCACTATCTCCTTCAAACCCTGATTTTTGCAGGGATTTTAACCAATTATAAGCTTCATGATATCGACCAATTAGGGCGAAGGTAGCTCCAAGCTTATAACGATGTTCATTTAAAAGTGGGCGAATTTTTTCCAAACCTATTACCAGTTCATCAAGCTCTTTGTAACGCTGTTGGTAAAAATAAAAGACCGCCATATTGCATAGTGCATGTAAATTACCTGGATTCTTACTAAGAACCTCGGCAATGGTTTCTGCAGCTTGGTCCGTTTTCCCCTGGTAAAAATACGCAAGTGCTAGGTTATTATAGGCAGACCAAAATTCTGGGTAATCTTCTATAATTCCCTTTAAGTCATGAACAGCTCTTTCAAAGTTCCCGGACTCTAGTAATCCTCTTGCATCGTCTTGTCGTTGAATCAATTCATCCTGCTCATATAAGGTATCTACTGCAATATCAGAATCTAACTCTAATAGCTCTAAAAGGTCCTCCGCATCCTCAGAAAACTCACCAAATTCATCTTCTTCTAGATACGTTGTCACGTGTTTGTATGCTTCTTTAAAAAGTCCCAAATGGGCATAATTATTCGCTAAGAAGTAATGACACTCAATCATTCTTGGATCAAGATCTGAAATAATGTCATGCAGGAGTTCGTTCGATTTTCGATACTCCCCTTTTTCTGTATAACAAATTGAAAGCTGACAAGCAATAATCGGTTCTAATGGTTCCAATTGCAATGCTCTTTCAAAGTATTTTAATGCTTTGTTTAATTCTCTACGGTGATAGGCTTTCATGCCTTTATTGAAATAATATTCACCCGTAGGGACAAAAGATAATATTTTTGTGCGCTCTGCTCTTGTCTTTGACCCTTTTTTCATGAAAGTCCTCCATCGTAAATAGTAACTAATGTAGTATATCATACAATATATCGTTCCTAAACCACTTCCACGATTTAAATTTTGGTAACAAACAAGAGGGACGGACCTTGCGGCAAAAAGCCGCTGAGGTCCGTCCCTCTTCGCTTATTTATTATGTCGTTCTTGCAATACATTGAATACGTCTTGAAGTGGTAGCTTTTGTTCTCGAAGAAGTACGAGCAGATGGTAGAATAAGTCTGCTACTTCCCATTTCAGTTCTTCACTGTCTCGATTTTTGGCTGCAATAATGACTTCAGATGCTTCTTCTCCAACCTTTTTCAGAATTTTATCCACACCTTTTTCAAATAGGTATGTTGTGTAAGCTCCCTCTGGTCGTTCTAGATCACGGGTGGCGATCAGATCTTCTAGCACAGTCAGAATACTTTCTGAAGTAAGGGATGCTCCCACAAGATCTTGCACTTCGTGAGCTTCATTTTTATAGATTGTTTCCTCAAAGCAACTAACGCTACCCGTATGACAAGCAGGTCCCTTCGGATCAACGAGTACAAGCACAGCATCTTGATCACAATCATATTTCATACTGACAATCGTTTGTGTGTTGCCACTTGTTGCTCCTTTATGCCACAGTTCCTGTCTTGAGCGTGAATAAAGCCATGTTTCACCGGTTTCAATTGACTTCTTTAAAGATTCTTCATTCATATACGCTAGTGTTAGGACTTCCTTCGTTACAGCATCTTGAATAATGGCTGGAACCAATCCCTTTTCATCAAACTTTATAGAATCTGTTATTATGTCCATCACCTTACAGGCACCTCCTTTTCGTGTAAAAAGTTCTTCACTTCCTCAACACTCGTTTCTTTATAGTGGAAAATGGAAGCCGCTAATGCTGCATCTGCTTTTCCTTCTGTGAATACTTCGTAAAAGTGATCTGCATTTCCTGCTCCACCAGACGCTATAACAGGAATAGAAACAGCTTCACTTATCGCTTTTGTTAAGGCAATGTTGAAGCCTTTCTTCTCACCATCACTGTCCATGCTCGTTAAGAGGATTTCTCCTGCACCAAGGTTTTGAGCTTCCTTTGCCCATTCAACAGCATCTCGCTCTGTTATGTTCCGACCACCATGAGTATAGACCTTCCAGCTGCTAGAAGCTTCATCGTACTTCGCATCAATAGCCACAACGATACATTGAGAGCCAAAGTAGTCTGCTCCTTCTTTAATAAGCTCTGGACGAAGGACTGCTGCTGTATTTAATGACACTTTATCTGCACCCGCTCGTAAAATGGCTTTCATATCCTCAACAGTATTGATGCCACCACCAACAGTAAACGGAATAGCTAACTGTGCCGCAACGCTTTGCACAACATCAATCATTGTTTTTCGTCCTTCATGGGAAGCAGAAATATCTAGGAAAACAAGCTCATCAGCACCCTGCTCATCGTATACCTTCGCAAGCTCTACCGGATCCCCTGCATCACGAAGCTCAACAAATTGTATTCCTTTTACAACACGACCTTCTTTTACATCTAGGCATGGAATAATACGCTTCGTTAGCATGGATTTTTCACCTCTTCAATTGCTTGTTTTACAGTGAACTTTCCTGTGTAAATGGACTTTCCACAAATCGCTCCACTAACACCGACTGATTCATATTTCTTCAATGCTGCGAGATCCTCTAATGAGCTCACCCCACCAGAGGCAATTACTTTTTTACCCGTTACCTTCGCAAGCTCCGCTACTGCGTCAATATTTGGTCCAGAAAGCATACCATCTGTTGCAATATCGGTAAAAATAAATGTCTCCGCACCGGCATCTGCAAGATCTTTTCCTAAATCTGTAGCTTTAAGACCAGATGTTTCAAGCCAGCCATGTGTTGCAACATATCCGTCCTTAGCATCAAGACCAATGACGATTTGCTCACCGAATTCTTTTATCCATTCTTTAACAAGCTCAGGATTCGATACAGCCACACTTCCAATAATCACTCTAGTGACACCTTGTGATAGGTAATGCTCGATGTCCTCTCTTGTACGAATTCCCCCACCAATTTGAACCTTCACACCTAGTTTGTTGGCAACATCGATGACATAGCGGTCATTTATTCGTACTCCATCCTTAGCACCGTCAAGGTCAACCATATGAATCCACTCTGCACCTTCATCTACAAAACGTTTCGCCATCTCAAAAGGTGAATCACCATAGATCGTTTCCTGATTATAATCCCCCTGAATAAGGCGCACACATTTGCCACCGCGCATATCAATGGCAGGATAAATGATAAAACTCATGAGATCACCTCCGTTGCTTTTACAATTTTCGTAAAGTTCTCAAGCAGCTGCATCCCGAGCTTCCCACTTTTTTCTGGGTGGAATTGCATGCCGAAAACATTCCCTTTTTCAACGATAGCCGGTACTTCTACTCCATAAATAGAAGAGGCAATCACGTTGTCATCTCTATGCTTTGATAAATAATAGGAATGCACAAAATACACATGGTTCTCTTCTAGTCCGTACACAATTCTAGATGGGTTTTGAAAGGATAAACGATTCCAGCCCATATGTGGAACTTTATACTGATTTCCCTCTTGATCATTTGTCGGAATACGGACGATGCTTCCTGGAATAAGACCAAGTCCTTCAGTCTTTCCATTTTCATCACTCTCTTCAAAAAGAAGCTGCATACCTAGACAGATTCCAAGTAACGGTTTGTCTGTTTTCACAAAACCATTTATAGCCTGAACCAATTCAGATTTATGTAGGAGTGTCATCGCATCCTTAAAGGAACCAACACCTGGTAGAATCAGTCCATCAGCTTGTAGAAGCTCTTTCGGATTGCTACTAATCACATATTCTTCTCCAAGACGATCTAGTGCCTTACTAACACTAAAGAGATTTCCCATGCCATAATCTACGATGGCTATCATCTATAACATTCCTTTCGTAGATGGAATTCCTTTAACACGTGGATCAATCGTTGTTGCCTCATCTAATGCACGTGCCAACGCTTTAAAAATCGCCTCGATAATATGGTGTGTGTTTTGACCATAGTGAACATTTACGTGAAGATTCATGCGTGCCTCTAATGCTAGCTTCCATAGAAATTCATGAACAAGCTCCGTGTCGAACGTACCGACCTTTTGGCTTGGTAGCTCTGCACGAAATTCAAGGTGTGGACGATTGCTTAGGTCAACAGTCACTTGTGCAAGAGCTTCATCCATCGGAACAAAGGCATTACCATAACGCTTGATGCCTTTTTTATCTCCAAGTGCTTCAATTAGTGCTTGACCTAAACAAATCCCGATATCCTCCGTCGTATGGTGATCATCTACCTCGATATCCCCATTCGCATCAATCGTTAAATCAAATTGACCATGCTTCGTAAACAAATCCAGCATATGCGTCATAAACGGAACACCCGTCTTAATATTTGACGTCCCCTCACCATCGACTGAAAATGCTAGCTTAATATCCGTCTCATTCGTCTTTCTCTTAATCTCAGCACTACGCACTTCACTTCACTCCTTTTTGTTTGTTTTTTTAGAGGGACGGACCTTCGTTGAGGTCCGTCCCTCTTTTTATTTAAACCGTGATTCTACTGCACGGGCATGCGCCTCTAGTCCTTCTAGGCGTGCAAGCTTGGCAATTTTTTCATAGTTTTCTTGTAGGGCACGTTCACTATAGGAAATAACACTTGATTTTTTCATAAAGTCATCAACATTTAGAGGACTTGAGAACCGTGCTGTACCGTTTGTTGGTAGAACATGATTCGGTCCTGCAAAGTAATCTCCAACTGGTTCTGAGCTATATCTTCCTAAGAATATTGCTCCAGCATGGCGGATTTTCGCCATCACTTCCATTGGTTGTTCTGTGATGATCTCCAAATGCTCTGGAGCCAAATCATTTACCACTTCCACAGCCTCATCAAGTGATGATGTAACATAAATCGCTCCATACTGATCGATTGATTTTCTAGCAATCTCTTGTCTTGGCAGTGTGCTTACTTGCTTTTCTACCTCTGTCGAAACCGCTTCAGCCAACTTCAGCGACGGTGTTACAAGAACGGCAGAAGAGTCGGTATCATGCTCTGCTTGTGAAAGAAGATCAGCCGCTACTTCTGACGCTCTAGCGGTGTCATCAGCTAAGACAACAATTTCACTAGGTCCTGCAATCATATCAATATCTACATCACCAAACACTTCTCGTTTGGCAAGTGCAACATAAATATTACCTGGTCCTGTAATTTTATCTACCGAAGAAATCGTTTCAGTCCCGTAAGCTAGTGCTGCAATAGCTTGTGCTCCACCAACCTTATAAATATTTTGAACGCCCGCTGTCTTAGCGGCCACAAGCACTCCTGCAGGCAGTTTTCCATTTTCTCCTGGAGGTGACACCATTGTAATATTACGAACACCTGCTACTCGTGCTGGAAGGATGTTCATAAGCACCGATGATGGGTACGCTGCTGTCCCACCCGGAACATATACCCCTACGGAATCAAGTGGAGTTATCTTTTGACCTAACAGCGTGCCATTTTGCTCCGTTGTAAACCAAGAAGTTTGCTTTTGTTTTTCATGGAAACGATAGATGTTCTGCGCTGCTTCTTCAATAATCGAGACGAATTCATCATCAAGCTCTTGAAACGCTTCTTGAATTTCATTCTCTGTTACTTTTAATGACTCTAACCGAACTCCATCAAATCTCTCTGTATAGGCTTTAAGTGCTTGATCGCCGTTAGCACGAACGTTCCTAATAATCTCTTGAACGGTTTTCCGTTGCTCTTCCGTACCCTGATCAATCGAACGCTTTATCGTAAGACCATTACGATCCGTAAAAATCCTCATACCCAATCCTCCTTTATCGGAGGGACGGACCTCTATTAGACGTCCGTCCCCTTTAGATAATGCTATTTAATCGTGTAACGAGTTCTTCAATTCTTGTATCTTTCATTCTATAGCTAACCGGGTTCACGATTAGTCTTGATGTGATGTTAACGATTCGTTCGTATTCTACTAATCCATTTTCTTTTAATGTCCGTCCTGTAGACACGATATCGACAATTCGATCCGCAAGACCAATTAAAGGGGCTAGCTCAATGGATCCATTTAGTTTAATGATTTCAACCTGCTCCCCTTGTTCTCGAAAATAAGAGGACGCAACGTTTGGATATTTTGTTGCAATCTTTGGTGCAACATCACTCATTTTTGTATTAGGCAGACCAGCTACCGCTAGATAGCATTCACTAATCTTCAAGTCTAAGAGCTCATATACGTCACGCTCTTCCTCGAGCATAACATCTTTCCCAGCAATTCCAAGATCTGCAACACCATGTTCTACATATGTAGGTACATCCATAGGCTTTGCTAGAATGAAACGGAGCTTCTCCTCAGGTACTTCAATAATGAGCTTACGAGAATCATCAAATTCTGGCGGAAGCTTATAGCCTGCCTGTCGCAAAAGACTCACAGCCTCCTCAAAAATTCGTCCCTTTGGCATTGCAATAGTCAATTCTGTCATTCTCGTTCACCACCTTGATTCGTTCCCAGCATATAATGCACATCTGAGAATTGTCGCGAAAACTCATCTACATTTTTGACCCCTTTTAAGTTTTGAAGAACAACCTCAATTCCATCTTCACGAAGCTTCTTCGCTACTAAAAATGCTTCCTTGCGGTTGTCATCACTAAATAATACACATTGCTGCTCCGTACCAGATAAATCTACATCAAGAGCCTCTAACAAGAAATCAAGTCGTAATGCAAAACCTGTGGCTCCAGTGTCTTTTCCGAACTTTTCTAGCAGTTTATTATAACGACCGCCGTTCCCAATTGCTGTGCCAACATTTTCGGCATATACTTCAAACAGGATTCCCGTATAGTAGCTCATATGACTCACAAGCGTGAGGTCAAATTTCACATATTCATCCACTTCATAATCCTTTAACATCGACCACAGCTCTTGTAGCTCCGTTAATGCTTGCTGCCCACTCTCACCTTCTAAAAGTGAGAACGATTTTTCTAGCGTCTCTTCATTTCCTCTTAACGATAAAAATTGCTCTAAACGTTGTTTATCAATCGAGGAAAGGCTTAATTCTTTTACGTGTTGTCTGAAACCTACATAATTCTTCTCATATAAAAATCTACGTAACACATTGGCTCTCTCATCTGTTCCAACGATCTGACGAAATAAATCTTGCACAAACCCAATATGCCCAATAGATAGCTTAAAGTTTTCCAATCCCGTTTCCTTCAATGCCGATACCATTAATGCGATGACTTCTGCATCCGCACTAACCGATTGATCACCGATACATTCAATTCCAACCTGTTCGAATTCTGCGGGTCTACCACCTTCACGTTGCTGTGCACGGAAAACATTTGCAGAATAAGCAATCCGTAGTGGAGAATCTTCTTTTAATAATTTGGAGGCTGCGACACGTGCAATCGGCGCTGTCATATCAGGGCGTAGGACAAGTGTATGGCCTTGTTGGTCGAGGAGTTTAAAGAGCTGTTGATCTAAGATGGCTGATGCTTCTCCTACGGTTTCGGAGTATTCAAGTGTTGGTGTTTCTATGTAACGGTATCCCCAGCCTTTTAGTGTTGTTTCTAGTCGTTTTTTTGTTCGGTCTTTTACTTCGTACAGATTAGGGAATGTATCACGCATTCCTAATGGTTTTTCAAACATAAAAAGCTTTGACATGTTCTCCACCCCTTTTTTTATTTTTAAGATTCTGAATTAAGATGTTTTTTTAGTACAGCTTATATTGAGAGTGTGCTTTCCGCTCCAGGTGCTTGCTTTCCGCAGGGCGGGAATGAGCCTCCTCAACGAAAGGCGGAGGCGAGCGCTTAGGGACGTATGGATTGGAGCAAACCGCACGAGATAAAGGAAACACGGCGAACATAGTGAGCCGATGTTGACTTATCTGGGTTCCGTACCTACCGGAACGGAACCTTCCTCTTAATTTGTGAAATCCACTAGTCCCTTCGAGCAGGAGCTAGACATCGCTTCGCTGTGGGGTCTCATTTTCCCCGCTATTCCCCGCAGGAGTCAAGCACCTTCCGCTCCAAGCTTTTTTATAAATGAGTTTCTATCATAAAGTAGTAGACTTTAAAAACCTATTACAAACATTTACTACGAAACTTTATATATAATCATAACAATTCTGTGTGTACAAACGCTCAAAACACTTTAGTTCGCTAATGTGCTAATAAAGTGAAGTTATTAGTAGTTTATCGTCTCTGATCGGTCTCGTCAACAAATAAATGTGGAAAAAGGATGTCCTAATTGGCGAATCCACCATAGACTGACCGTTACGTTTGTAACGTTCTTTGGTCAGTCTTCTAGTTTTATCGCGATTAAGACATCCTTTTTGAATACGTAAAGTTTAAGAAGTAGCAGAAACAACACCAGAAATAATAAATGATAACAATACCAATAGAAGAATAATAGTATACATTCTTTTATTATTATCTTCTTTATAGCCAATATAGATAGGGATCATAGCAATTAGAAAAATCACACCTTGAATCCATAAATAATAATCAACATCAATGAGATTGAATAAAATAGGTGATATCACATTGAAGCCTAATAATATAATAATACCTATTTCTTTTTTTGAAATAGACAATAATCTTACCTCCATCATATTTCTAACCGTTAGCTTTGTACGTCTCCATAAATCTCATCGTGCTTCCAGCGTTCTTTTAGCTCTTCTGCGTTGTATATGATTCTCATTGGGTTTCCGCCAACAAAACAGCCTGGTGGTACGTCCTTATGTACGAGAGTACCAGCAGACACAATCGATCCATCTCCGATTTTGACTCCAGGGAGAATGGTTGTGTTTGCTCCAATCATCACCTCTGAACCAATTTCCACAGGTCCTAATCGGTACTCTTTTATTAAATATTCGTGGGCAAGAATGGTCGTGTTATATCCAATTACTGTATTACGACCGACTGAAATTTTTTCTGGGAACATGACATCAAGCATGACCATTAAGGCAAAGGATGTTTGCTCCCCTATGTTCATTCGCAAAAAAGTTCGGTACAGCCAATTTTTCATCCCAAGAAACGGGGTGTAGCGAGCCGCTTGAATTACGATAAAATTTTTAACAACCTTTAAAAACGGGACGGTTTTGTATACATGCCATAGAGAGTTTGCTCCACTGACCCTATGACGAGTGGTTCTTCTCATTTATTCCACTCCTACAATCTTAAGTAAATCTGGCATTGTTTCTAAGATTGCATCTGGCTCATACTGTTCTAAATGTGCTCGCCCTTTTGCACTCCACTCTACACCGACAGCAAACACACCTGCATTCTTTGCTCCTAAAATATCATGGTGGTTATCCCCAATCATAATGGCTTCTTCTTTTGAAGAGCCAAGTTGAGCTAATGCTTTTTCAATTGGTTCTGGATGTGGCTTTGCATGCTCTACCTCATCTAGGGTAATAACGACATCAAAGAACTGATCAAGCTTTGTTAACTTCAATCCTTTTAACACAACGAATCGGTTTTTCGTTGAAACAATTGCAAGTTTAAAGCCTTTTTCATGTAATGTTTTAACCGTTTCAAAAACACCTTCAAACTCCGTAACCAACTCATCATGATTGGCGATATTATACGTACGATAGCGTTCAATCATTTCTTCCACTTTGTCCGGAAGAAGCGGGCTAAAGCTCTCATGTAGCGTAGGACCCATAAACGGAAGAACATCTTCTCTTCCATATTGATCCGGAAAATAATGATTTAATGTATGAAGAAAAGAAGAGATTATTAGTTCATTTGTATCAATTAATGTTCCATCTAAATCAAAAAGTACTGTTGTAAATTTACGACTCATAGTTTAGGCGCTTCCTTTCTTTTACCGTATCTACTCGGTTCCAAATAAATGCAACCGTAATGGTTAATACAATCGCTGTAACCAATCTAATAATTAATAATGGCAAGACTGGAATTCCAAGTGGTATAAAGATCAACGTATCCTCTACCACCGCGTGACAAGCCACTAAGAAAATAAAAGCAATCGTCACATCTTTTCTGCTTACTCCGTCTTCTTTTACCGCTTCAATCATAACACCCGCACCATATGCAAGACCAATTAGTAGACCTGCTGCCAATGTTGTAGAGGTGTTCGCATTCATCCCGAGGGCTCTAGTAAAAGGTGACATCCACTTTGAAAATGCAGCTAACCAGCCTTTATCTTTTAAAAATTGAAGAGCAATCATCAGTGGAATAACAATCAATGCAAGCTGCAAAATACCAAGACTCGCCTTCTGAATCCCCATTAAAAGAATCTCTCCCCATCCATTAGGGTCTGCTGTTTGGCTTGGAACCATACCATATTGAGCCAATTCTCCGCCTCCAGCCCAAACAAAACGAATGACGAGTGCAGAAACAATCGCGAGTCCCAATCGAACGAGGACAATAATCCATATTTTTATGCCGACTTTTGCCGCTACAGTGGATTCAATTAGTAGGTTATGTGAGAACGAAAGCATAACGGCGATGATAAAAACTTCCTTTACCGTTAAGTCCAGTGACAGAATGGCTCCGATTGCTGCATAAAGGTTTAAAAAATTCCCAATTACAAGAGGGATCGCTGCATCACCTGATAATCCTAGTACACTCATTAATGGTTCAATTCGGTTGATCACCCATTTTAGGATTGGTGTATGCTGAAGGATTGCAACAAGTAATGTGATTGGAAAAATAACTTTTCCAAGTGTCCATGTTGTTTTTAATCCAACCTGTGTCCCCTTTTTCAAGGATGAAACATGCATAGTTGAAACTTCCTCTCCGATAAAGATTCTTTATATATATGACATATTATAGTATCTCTTACCGTTAAACACTACCATGAAGTTTATATTTTACAGATGGTTACAGTTTTTAACTTGGATGGATTTTGTCGGTGTCCGTTGCTTTCCGCTCCAGGATGCTTGCTTTCCGCGGGGCGGGAGTTGAGCATCCTGTGGAGGGTTCCGTTCCAGTGGGTACGGAACCCAGGTCTCAACTAACTCGCTATTCCCGCAGGAGTCAAGTATCCTTCCGCTCCAAGCAACTCTGTAGTGATACAGAGAATTCTCTTAAAACCTCGCATAAACGTTCAATTTACTATATTTATTACTAATAAAAGCAAAAACTGGCTAACTTATGCGAAACCACTTACAAAGCTGAATGCTAAAAAGACAAATTTAACTCTCTCAGGTACGAACTTGTGCCTCTTTTCGGAAAACTTGTTACTCTTTTGGCAAAACTTGTGCTTCTTCTCGTAAAACTTGTGCTTCTTTTTTAGAAACTTGTGCATTTTACCAATAACTGGATGTAACCACCCGTCAAAAATCACACTTATAACTCCCAAAAACTCCAAAACAAAACCCCATTCAGCATATAAACTGAATGAGGTCTATTTTTAAACAGAATCTGTATAATATTTCTGATCTTTGACCGTTGCTCTTCTGTAGATGATGAAGGCGATTGCGGCTACTATTAGAACAATTGAGATGAATTGTGCCATTCTCAGGCTTTCTGTCAGCATTAGGCTGTCTGTACGAAGTCCTTCAATGAAATAGCGACCGATTGAGTACGTAATAACATATGTTAGGAAAAGCTCTCCTCGTTTTAGCATTGCTTTTCGACGTAGGACAAGCAGTAACGCAAAGATTGCAAAGTTCCAGAGTGATTCATATAAGAATGTTGGATGGTAGTAGGTACCGTCTATGTACATTTGGTTAATAATGAAGTCTGGTAAAAACAAGCCTTCTAGAAATTCACGCGTGACTTCTCCACCATGTGCTTCTTGGTTAATAAAATTTCCCCACCGACCGATTGCTTGCCCAAGGATGATACTCGGTGCAGCAATGTCTGCAAGCTTCCAGAATGAAAGCCCCTTTAGTTTTGCAAAAATAATGGTTGTGACTACAGCACCAATTAAGGCACCATGGATGGCAATACCACCATTCCAGATTTTGATAATATCACCCGGATTGTCTTGGTAGTAGGACCATTCAAATGCTACATAATAGATTCTCGCACTGATGATGGCAATCGGAATTGCCCAAACAAGAAGATCAATAAAGGTATCTTGGTGCAACCCCAAGCGTTGACTTTCTTTTACTACTAAATAAAGACCTAATGCAATTCCAACCCCGATGATGATTCCATACCAATGGATCTGTAGAGGACCAAGGTCAATAGCAATTGGATTGATTGGAGTAATCGTGTCCATTTTCTCAACTCCCACTTTCTATCTCTTTTTTCTATTTGCTTTTCCATGCTTTTACGTTTTTTATACGTCTTCGTGTTCACCATCTTGGATGACATCTGCTAGGCGACTTGTGAATTGTTCTGCTGCATTTACACCCATGCGCTTCAAACGGAAATTCATTGCAGCTACTTCAATGATGACAGCTAAGTTTCGTCCAGGACGAACAGGGACTGTTAGCTTTGTAATTTCAGCATCAATGATTTTCATTTTTTCTTCTTCAAGACCTAAGCGGTCATACTGCTTGGATTTATCCCAGAGCTCCAGATCAATACATAAGGTAATACGCTTATAGCTTCTGACTGCACCGGCACCAAATAATGTCATAACATTAATGATTCCTAACCCGCGAATCTCTAAAAGATGCTCAATTAATTCAGGCGAGGATCCAATCAGTGTGTCTGTGTCCTCTTGGCGTATCTCTACACAATCATCTGCTACAAGGCGATGTCCTCGTTTGACAAGCTCCAGAGCTGTCTCACTTTTACCGACTCCGCTTTTCCCAGTAATCAGAACACCTACTCCATAAATATCCACAAGTACACCATGAATTGCCGTTGTCGGAGCCAAACGACTCTCTAGGAAATTTGTCAAGCGCGACGAAAAACGTGTCGTTTTCATTGGCGATCTCATAAGAGGGACGGACTTGCGATTTGCAGCCTCAATTAACTCTTCGGGAATATCCATCCCTCTAGATACAATGATTCCTGGTGTAATATCGGTACAAATCTTGTCCATTCGATCTTTTCGCTCAGCATCCTCTAATAATTCTAAAAAGGTGATTTCTGTTTTTCCGAGTAATTGGATACGCTCAGCTGGGTAGTAGTTAAAATATCCCGCAATTTCTAATCCTGGTCTTGAGATATCACTTGTAGAAATCGGGCGGTGTAACCCTTCTTCTCCACCGATTAGTTCTAAATCAAATTTTTTTACGATATCACTAGTCCGAACCTTAGCCATATCAAACAGCCCCCTTATGTACTCTATCGTAAAACTATTTACGTATGATAACATTCATTTTAACGTTTTATTAACATTTTACAAAATTACGAGGTCAGGTGCTAGTTTCTTTGAGGATTTGTATGAATATAAGTATAAGTTGTATCTTATTTATACATAGACCGTTGCTTTCCGCTCCAGGAGTTTGCTTTCCGCGGGGCGGGTGTGAGCCTCCTCGCTCCGCTGTGGGGTCTCACTATTCCCGCTATGTCCCGCAGGAGTCAAACTCCTTCCGCTCCAAGCAACTCTGTAATCCTACGTTGTTATACTTCCTAATAAAAAATGTTCCCTACAAGCACCATTTTACTTTGTGCAAGAGGGAACATAATTTTATAATGTACTCTTCAAACTAAGAACGTTTTTCTTTCATCGGTTGGATGATAGCTTTTTGGACGACAAGATTTACGATTGAGAGGATAAGTGCTATTAGCAAGGCCATACCGAAGCCGTCGATTTCTAAGGCGTCACCCATAATGGAATCGGTTAGTAATAGGGTGATGGCGTTGATGACGAATAAAAATAGTCCTAGTGTTAGTACGGTGACTGGTAAGGTTAGCAATATGAGAAATGGACGAACGAGAATATTGAGGATGGACAATACGATGCTTCCTAGGACAGCCGCTCCAAAGCTGGATACAATGAAGCCTTGAAAGTATCCAGCGATGGCAAGAAATAGTACGGCATTAATCAAAATTCCTATCATCCACCTCATGATGTAATGAGGCCGTCCTCATTAGGCATTACATATGCTAAAACTCCATATATAATGGTTAATGGAATAAAACCTGTAGGGATTGTAAGTAGTACAAATACTACTCGTAAGAAGGTTGCATCAATTCCAAATGTTTTTGATATGCCACCAATAACCCCGCATAGTTTTCGTTCTGTTTTGGAACGCTCAAATTGAAATCTCATTTGTTACGCCTCACTTCTTGAATTAAACTTCTTCTTTATTAACATTGGTTTCCTTGTTATTTTTTATAACAACAGAACCCGTTTTTGTTTCTGCAAAGATATGGAGCTTATGCTCTGACTCAGAAAGTTTTGTGAAACGAATTTGCTTCTGAACAATTTCATTTTTCTCTTCTACTACATTAATTCCCTCAACTTCTAGTTTAAAACTTCCCAGATTAGATTTTGCTTCACCTGCTAGAGCAATGTGTTCTGGTACATAAACATCTATATTTCCTGTTACAGCTTTTATATGTGTCGTATCAGCTTCATCGCCCTTTAATCGTAAGACAACATTACCGTTTAATGATTGAATATCACTCTTCTTAATGTCGCCTTCTACATGAATTTTTCCATTAATGGATTCTGCCTCAAATCGATGTGCGGATACATTCAATGCTTTAATAGCACCATTAGACGTCTCAACTTCTGCATTTTCACTAGTTAAATTCTCGATAGAAACCTTTCCATTAGCAGATTTGACCTTGAATTTTTCGACATGAAGATCATTTCCTTGGAAGCCACCATTAAAGATTCGTACAACGAGACGGTCGTATTCCTGCTTTGGAATATAGACCTTTGTATCGACCTTCATCCACTTTAACTGGGTTGAGTAATATAATGTACCATTCTCAACTCCGAACCTTGTATTTTCAATGAATTGTTTCTTTGCTTCTTCTTCATCCTCTGTTCGATACACCTTCGCATCACATTCAAGCCTGATCTCATCCTGATCCCAAGGGATAATATCCACTTTTCCATTTGAGACATCAATGTCAATGGCTTTTAATTCTACTTCAGACTGCTGAAAAACATGTGATAACTCAACAGAATGCTTCCATTGAAAATCAAATTCTAAGCTTTTTACTTTGTTAAGAGCTGTATTGAAGAAATCGACAATCTTATCCTTTGCACCGTCAAAATCAAAATCTGAGTTTTTCTTTTTACTAGATTCACCTTTTTCTTGCTTTGTTTTTGAATCATCATCAGAGGTTACTGCAGATATGAAATCCGTTAAGATATCATTGGACGAATGCTGCTTTGATTGACTACTTTTTTCTAATGCATCTAATAATTTTATAGCCTCCTGTGCTGTAATCATTCCGTTTTCAAGTAAATCTAATATCCTTTTGCGTTCATCTGACATACCATTCACTCCCTTTATAATTTTCACACTTTTTTAAATATGATATTCTAATTAACATTTAAGCCTATAAAAACTCTTGCCAAAATGTAATGGTGTTTATACGTAGCAACCTACATTAAAACTTTAATTCCTTTATACACATTCCAAATCGTTACCCCAATACTTACGATAGCCGATAGAATAATCGTAATAAGCATAAATGGTGGAATTCCTCCACTTGCTAAGATACCAATGTCTAGAAATACACCACCGATTACGACTAGAATCATAATGACGGGGAGAATATGCGATAGTAAGGCGGACTTTGCGTGATGCTTGAGCTCGCGGTCGTCTGAGACAAAGTAGATAATAATCGGGAAAATAAACCCTGCAAAAAATATACTAAAGTAACAAAGTGATGCTAACACTTTCTTTGTATCCACTCGTATCACTCCTTTCCTTATTTACGATTGTTTCCTATAAAAAGTTTCATGTAGAATGATTGATTTCTTATATAAATATTCTCATGACTAAGGAAAAAATCACTCCATCTCAAGACTGAGTTTTATTCGGTACTAGGGTGTGTTTTTTCAAAAGGATAGTTAATCAGAATGTGCTGCTCTTTAAAATTTTATCTTCTATATGATGGAGTCGAGTAACCTCCGCTCCATTCCACTAGTTTTTAGAAAGAATATGTAAGTTCCAAAAATCTATTCAGCAAATAAAGACCCGAATTATTCATGAAAAAGACCACCTATGACTCAATCATCGGTGGTCTTTATCTTTAGTTTGGAACCTTCTCTTTTTGTTCTATAAGCTTTTTCATTCTGTTTCGATCTCGTTCTAAAATTGGTTTTAAATACTTACCTGTGTAACTACCTTCGACTTCTGAGACTTCTTCTGGTGTACCACTTGCGATGATTTGTCCACCTTTATCTCCGCCTTCAGGTCCAAGGTCAATAATATAATCTGATGCTTTAATGACATCTAGATTATGTTCAATGACGAGAACGGTATCGCCATTCTCAACAAGTCGTTGCAATACAACAAGTAAACGTGCAATGTCATCTACATGTAGTCCAGTAGTTGGCTCATCAAGTATATAAAGCGAACGTCCTGTTGATCTGCGATGTAGCTCAGACGCGAGTTTTACACGCTGGGCCTCACCACCCGATAATGTTGTCGCAGGTTGACCAAGCTTAATATACCCAAGACCAACATCTTGAATCGTAACAAGTTTTCGACTGATTTTCGGAATGTTCTCGAAGAATTCAGCTGCATCTTCAATCGTCATTTCTAACACATCGGCAATATTTTTACCCTTATACTTTACTTCTAACGTTTCACGGTTATAACGTTTTCCATGACAAACCTCACAAGGAACGTACACATCAGGTAAAAAGTGCATTTCAATTTTTATAATTCCATCTCCACGGCAGGCTTCACAGCGACCACCTTTTACGTTAAAGCTAAAGCGACCCTTTTTATAACCTCTTACTTTCGCTTCATTTGTTGTCGCAAATACATCACGAATGTCATCAAATACCCCAGTATAGGTTGCTGGGTTTGAACGTGGAGTTCTTCCAATTGGAGATTGATCTATGTTGATTACTTTATCCAGTTGGTCAATACCTTTAATGTTTTTATGCTCACCAGGCTTTGCCTTTGCATTATGAAGCTTTTGAGCGAGAGTTTTTAATAAAATCTCGTTTACTAATGTACTTTTACCAGATCCTGAAACACCGGTAACCGCTGTAAAGATTCCAAGTGGAAACTTGGTTTTTACATTGTTTAAGTTATTTTCCTTTGCACCAACAACCTCTAAGAAGCGACCATCCGGTTTTCTTCTCTCATGTGGAAGTGGTATGAATTTTTTACCGGATAAATACTGACCCGTTAATGATTTAGGATCGTTCATGACCTCATCAGGAGTCCCAGCTGAAACAACTTCTCCTCCGTGTACTCCTGCTCCTGGACCAATATCAATGAGATAATCAGCAGCCAACATCGTATCCTCATCATGCTCAACAACAATGAGTGTATTTCCGATATCACGCATGTTTTGCAATGTACTAATGAGGCGGTCATTATCACGTTGATGCAATCCAATAGACGGTTCATCTAGAATATAAAGGACACCTGTTAAACGAGATCCAATCTGAGTCGCTAGACGAATACGCTGTGCTTCTCCTCCGGATAACGTTCCAGCAGCACGATTCATCGTTAGGTAATCTAACCCTACATTTACAAGGAATCCTAACCGTTCTCGAATTTCACGAAGGATAAGATTTGCGATTTTCATATCCTTTTCAGAAAGTGCTAAGTCACGGAAAAAGGCATCTGCCTCTTCAATTGAAAACGCTGTAACCTCTCCAATATGAAGTGAATTTATTTTCACCGCTAATGTTTCACCTGTTAAGCGGTGACCATCACAAGTTGGACAGTCTTGTTGCGCCATATACTTTTCCATTTGCTCTCGAATATAATCAGAGCTTGTCTCACGATAACGCCGTTCAACATTCGGGATGACCCCTTCAAATTGAATATAATTTTCACGAATTTGCCCGAATTCATTTTCATAACGGAAATAGATTTCATCTTTACCAGAACCGTATAATACTTTTTCTAAAAGATGCTTTGGTAAATCCTTTACAGGAACATCCATATCAATACCGTAATGGTTGCATACAGCTTGAAGTAACTGTGGATAATACTGAGAGCTTGTTGGCTCCCATGGTGCAATGGCATGTCCACGTAACGTTTTATCCCAATCGGGAATAATTAATTCTTTATCAACCTCAAGCTTCGTACCTAAACCATCACAGCTTGGACAAGCCCCAAAGGGACTGTTAAATGAAAACATTCTAGGCTCTAACTCAGTAATGGAAAAGCCACACAGTGGACAAGCATGGTGCTCACTGAAAAGGAGTTCCTCTTCACCTATGACATCAATTATCACTTTTCCTTCACCGAGATTTAGAGCTGTTTCTAATGAATCAGATAAACGAGCCTCGATTCCCTCTTTTACAACAATACGGTCAATAATGACTTCAATTGTATGTTTCTTATTTTTTTCCAGCTGAATATCTTCACCTAGGTCTTGTACTTCACCATTTACACGTACACGTACATAGCCTTGCTTTTTAATATCTTCAAACACCTTTACATGTGTTCCTTTTCGCCCTGACACCATAGGAGCCAGTATTTGAAGCTTTGTACGTTCTGGGTATTCCATAATACGATCAACCATCTGCTCAATCGTTTGGGAAGATATTTCAATTCCATGATTCGGACAAATCGGTTTCCCTACACGTGCAAATAGTAGGCGAAGATAATCATAGATTTCCGTAACAGTTCCTACCGTTGAACGAGGATTTCGACTTGTTGTTTTTTGATCGATTGAAATCGCTGGGGACAAGCCTTCAATCGCATCCACATCTGGCTTATCCATTTGCCCTAAGAATTGACGAGCATAC
The DNA here is from genome assembly GCA_003667865.1 of Rossellomorea marisflavi. Classification (GTDB taxonomy): domain Bacteria; phylum Bacillota; class Bacilli; order Bacillales; family Bacillaceae_B; genus Rossellomorea; species Rossellomorea marisflavi_C. The sequence goes on from CP033051.1 coordinate 401,759, forward strand.
GCTGAAAGCGACTCAACATACCTTCTTTGTCCTTCTGCATAAATGGTGTCGAAGGCAAGAGAGGATTTCCCAGAGCCTGAAAGACCTGTTAATACAACAAGCTTGTCTCTTGGAATGGTAATATCAAGATTTTTTAAATTATGAGCTCTTGCACCTTTTACAATAATTTTATCCATTGCCATGTATAGGTCATCCTTCCGCTTTGAGCTCGAGGATTGAATCACGGAGCTGTGCAGCACGCTCGAAATCTAATGCTTTGGCTGCTTCCTTCATTTCTACCTCTAAGCTTGCAATCAATTTTTCTCTTTCTGGTTTTGAAAGCTTTTTCACTTTTGGCTTCTCTTCTCCATATATATCTACATCTTCTGCTACTTGTGTTGTAGCTCGAATAACATCACGGATGTCCTTTTGAATGGTTGTTGGTGTAATGCCGTGCTTTTCATTGTATTCTATTTGAATGGTACGACGACGTGCTGTCTCATCTAACGCCTTCTGCATGGAATCTGTAATCTTGTCAGCATACATCACGACATGTCCTTGACTATTACGAGCAGCACGTCCAATTGTTTGGATAAGTGAACGTTCAGAACGGAGGAAGCCCTCTTTGTCTGCATCAAGAATCGCAACTAGTGATACTTCTGGAATATCTAGTCCTTCTCGTAATAAGTTGATTCCGATAAGAACATCATATTTGCCAAGTCGTAAATCTCGAATAATTTCGATCCGTTCTAGTGTTTTTATTTCAGAGTGTAAGTATTGAACCTTTACCCCAACTTCTTTTAAATAAGCTGTTAAATCCTCTGACATTTTCTTTGTTAGCGTTGTAACAAGAACACGCTCATTCTTCTTCACGCGTTCATGAATTTCACCAAGTAAATCATCAATTTGTCCTTCTATTGGTCGAACATCAATCGTTGGATCTAGCAATCCTGTAGGACGAATGATCTGTTGAATCATTTCCGGACTATGTTCCATTTCATACGGCCCTGGTGTTGCCGAAACGTAAAGAATTTGGTTTGTTTTTTCTTCAAACTCTTCAAAACGAAGCGGGCGGTTGTCCATTGCCGATGGTAGACGGAATCCATGGTCTACTAGCACCTTTTTCCTCGCTTGGTCACCATTAAACATTCCACGAATTTGTGGCAAGGTTACATGAGACTCATCAATAACAATAAGAAAATCTTCAGGGAAATAGTCAATCAATGTATAAGGTGTAGAGCCTGACGGACGTAATGTTAAGTGACGAGAGTAATTTTCAATACCAGAACAGAACCCCATTTCTCTCATCATTTCTAAATCATAACGAGTACGTTGCTCTAGTCGCTGTGCTTCTAATAGCTTATCTTCTTCTCTCATTTGTTTAAGCTGTTCTTCTAGCTCTTGTTCAATATTTTGAATAGCTATTCTCATTTTTTCCTCACGTGTTACGAAGTGGGAAGCTGGGAATATCGCAACATGTTCACGATCACCAAGAATTTCTCCTGTAAGAGCATCGACCTCACGAATTCGATCAATTTCGTCTCCGAAAAACTCTACACGAATACAGTGCTCGTCACGAGAAGCTGGGAAAATTTCCACAACATCTCCACGAACACGAAACGTTCCGCGTTTAAAATCAATGTCATTTCGAGAATATTGAACATCAACAAGCTTTCTTAATAATTGATTCCTCTCGATCTCCATACCGGATCGTAAAGAAACCACGAGGTCACGATATTCTTCTGGAGAACCGAGACCATATATACAAGATACACTGGCAATAATGATGACATCTTTACGTTCAAATAGAGATGATGTCGCCGAGTGACGAAGCTTATCAATTTCATCATTAATACTTGCATCTTTTTCAATAAAGGTATCAGTCTGTGGAACATATGCTTCAGGCTGGTAATAATCATAGTAGCTAACAAAATACTCCACAGCATTTTCCGGAAAGAACTCTTTAAATTCACTATATAATTGCCCTGCCAACGTTTTATTGTGAGCAATAATTAAAGTAGGTTTGTTTACTTCTTTAATTACGTTCGAGACGGTAAACGTTTTCCCCGTCCCTGTTGCACCTAGTAGTGTTTGATGTCGTTTTCCTTCTGTGATGCCTTCTACTATTTTCTCAATGGCTTTCGGTTGGTCACCTTGAGGCTGGTATTTAGACTGTAATTGAAATTGATCCTTCACCACGAAACCTCCTGTTTATCCACAAAAAGATAGATCGTTTACTTTCGTTCTCTTTAATCGTAACCATTTTAACATAATTCAAACGTAAGAAACCAATTTCAAGCGAACAAAAGTTCGTTTTTTTATATTTTGGATAAACTCTCAGGTGCTTGGGGATAAAATTGTGGATTTCACTGTGGGTAAGTGCATGAATTTGTGTATAAGTTGTTAATAACTATATTACTTATCCACTTAAGTAGTGGGTAGGTGTTAATAAATTATATTTCTTTAAAAAAACTCTTGAGGATATGTGGAAAAATATTTTTGGTCACTCTTTTTATTCACAATTCGTAAAAGTTATACACATTATCTGTGGATTAGTATTGGATAACTTTTGATTTATTAATAATATGACCGTTGCTCTCCACTCCAGGTACTTGCTTTCCGCGGGGCGGGGGTGAGCCTCCTAAGCGCCTTTAGCGCCTGCGGGGTCTCACCATTCCCGCTAATTCCCGCAGGACGCAGGAGTCAAGCACCTTCCGTTCCAAGCAACTCAGTAATTATACATTCTTTTATCCAAAATGGGTAAAGCTAAACCTTTTCACGATCAACAAAAAAGCCCAGCTAAAAAACAGAAGCTAAGCTTTTTGTCGTGCCTTCTTTGTCATTCTATTAGAATACCAAAAACCAAACGTTAACGAAGCAGCATCTACTACAATTAAAAGCCAGGAATTTGTATAACCCTTATACACAGAAGCAGCAATTAATGCCACCGTTAAGATTAACCCCACATAATGATTGTACGAAACTCTTGTAAATAAAATAACGAGAAGTGCAGGAAGAAATATCGCTAATATAAATTTGTGTAGCATTGAGTTCTCTCCTTTATCATGCTACTCCATACTATACCGAAAAACACGACTCTATAAAAGCTTTCTGATTAACTTCCATACTCGGCAAGCAATCGGTCTGTTATTTCATTAAGCTCACTATGCGGAATATATTTTTCAGATAATAAGTCAGGGACAATGTGCTGCAGAAAATATTGTACACAATGCATTCTCTTAAACTTAAGGATCGTCGAAAGAGCTTCTTGGTAAATTTCGAAAAAAATTGGTTCAGGATTTCCCTTTTGGATCTCACCGAAGGATTCATAGAGCAGATCAATTTTGTCAGCAACAGCTAGAACTCTTCCTTCTAACGTGTCGTCTTTTCCCTCCTTGAACCGGTGTCGGTACACTTCTTGAAACTCTGCTGGAAACTCATTTTGGATAAACTTTGTCACCATTTGTTCCTCAACCTGAGAAAATAATTTTCTTAATTCTTCCGAGGAGTATTTGACAGGAGTTTTTATATCCCCAGTAAAAATTTCAGCATAATCATGATTTAACGCTTTTTCATATAGTGATTTCCAGTCTACTTTTTTCCCGTTGTGCTCCTCCACTGTACCAAGAAATTGGGCAATCTTTGTTACTTTGAAGGAATGACTTGCAACATTATGCTCCTGATATTTATATCGACCTGGACAACGATAAAGCTGTTCAAGATTTGAAAGACTTTTAAAATATTGATGAATCCCCAATTTTCCACCTCATTCTGTTTCAGACTGTTGTGAGGATCGTTTGAGTTATTACCCCAAAAACACCATCACCCAAACTTGTCCATATCCCATCATAAGCACCTAGCGTTGAATATATTCTAAAAGAATGTGGTTGAATTCAGAAAAATGTTTTGTGGGTATCTCATGATTGGCTTTTGGTATGTAGATCACTTCCTTCTTCTTCACATCGTTAAAGAGGTTCACATGACCATTTATCCAATCTGAGCTTTTCCCATAAATTAATAAAAGTGGTACTTCAAGCTGCTGCAGGTGTTCCACACAGTTGTAATAGAGTGATTGCTTATAAAAGTGGTACCAAATCTTTGTATTGGATTTCTCAAAATGCTCGTATAGCTCTTCCTGCATTGGTTGATCTGTTGCATGTACTCGCGCTAATAAGCGTCGTAATCGTTCTGGTTGCTTTTGAACCATTTTCATACCCGCAAGATGCATGACCTTAAGCTTTAATGCATCAACCTTTGGATACCCTCCAATAAGAACAAGTGACTGAACCCGCTCAGGATAACGATACGAAAATTCTAAACCAATGATTCCTCCTGCTGAATAGCCGACTAACACACATTTACTTATTTGTAGCTCGTCAAGAATGGTTACCAACTCTTCCACAAATTCAGAAATTTCTTCTTTCTCTGCTAGGTTTGTTGAATCTCCATGTCCCCCAAGATCAGGCAAAATGATTCGAAGCTTCTCTGAAAGACTACGTTGATTATAGAAAGTCTTTCGCCCCATTCCAGGTGGGTGAATAAATACAACCGGTGTTCCTTCCCCAAAATCGTCTACTACAAGCTGACGGTCTTTAAACGTACAAACAACCATTCTTCATCCTCCAGACGTTAAGACTCTTACTATAAGTTTGGTCAGTATATGAGAAATTAACCAAAGAACAAGGTCCGTCCCTCTAAAAAGATGAATGAAATGAGGATAGTAACAGATAATAGGATAAAAAAGGGAGTGTTGGATGTTGAAGGGAACTTTTTATATGATCGTATTACTTTTACTTTCTTTGTTTCTCGGAGCATGTGGTACGGAAGAAGCAAAAGAGTATGAAGATGATATGGTTATCGAACGTGGTCCATCTGTTGCTTATAATATTGTAAAGGATGAAGCTATTGGAAACTCTCAACAAAGAGAAATTCATGTATCGACTTTTGCTTATGATGAAGAGCGGTATGTTGAAATTACACGTGCGGTAAAAGATGATTACAAAAAAGAAAATCTAGATGCGATTCAATTACATATCTATTATCCAGATCATGAGAATAATGAAGTTGTAGGAGAGAAAATTGCTGAAGCCCAAATTGCCTACACAGAAGAAGGTGCCAACCAAGTTGGACTAGAAAAGACGGACTCCTACCAAGTGAAACTAATCAAAGGGTTAAAAGCAGATAGAACATAAAAGAGGCTAAGTCGTAACATACTAATCCACCTTTAAAGATGAATTATATTCAACATAGCACCTGATATCTTAATCAGTATTTAAGCTGAATACTAAGTTCGTTCCATTGCGCTACAGACACTCGCTTTCCACGGGGAGGAACCTGAGCCTCCTCGTCTTCGCCTGCGGGGTCTCAGCCTTTCCTCAAATCCCGTAGGAGTCGAGTGTCTTCCGCTCCATTCCACTAAGTCTCAAAAAATAGCAAGCAAAAAGTAGACTATCCTAACAACAGTAAATAAAGACCCGAACAATTTAGCAATATCCGTTAGATAGCGCCTGATCGTTCGGGTTATATGTTAAATAATAATGTCATAGACTCTATTTAAGGGACGGACCTTCAATTATATGCACTTAACAGAAACGACCCCCGGAATAAGCCCGACCTGTTCCATCACTTCTGATTGTTGCTCATGTACTAGCTCTTGGTCGAGATCAATCATCGTATAGGCCCAATTTCCTTTACTTCGGTTAATCATATCAGCAATATTGACATGCAAACTTGATAGAATTGTAGTGATCTGCCCTACCATGTTTGGTATGTTTTTGTGCATAACCGTGACACGAAGCTTTCCTGTATAGGGAAGATCAACATCCGGAAGATTCACCGCATGTTTTATATTCCCTGTCTCCAAATAGTTCTTTAATTGTCTAGCAGCCATAACCGCACAATTCTCTTCTGATTCGATAGTAGATGCTCCAAGGTGTGGTATGGCAACTACATTCTTTTCTCCTAGAACAATGCCATTCGGGAAATCCGTGACATAGGTCCGAATTTTATGATCCCGTAAGTATGGTAGAAGCTCTTCCTCTTTGAGCAACTCTCCTCTAGAAAAGTTTAGCAATGTTACACCGTCTTTCATTTTGGAAAAATGCTCTCCATGAAGTAAGCCTTTTGTTTTTTCAGAGAGGGGAACATGAATTGAAATAAAATCACACTGTGTTAATAATTCGTCTAATGTTTGGGCCCTTTTCACATCCTTTGATAAGCGCCACGCTGCTTCAACCGAGATAAATGGGTCATACGCTATAACATCCATATCCAAGGCTAAAGCATCATTGGCAACTAATACACCAATTGCCCCAAGGCCAATAATTCCTAGTTTCTTCCCTTTAATCTCTGTTCCGCGAAACTCCTTTTTACCAGCTTCAACGATCTTTTCAAGTGCTGGCTCATCTCGATCCAATTGATGCATCCACTGTTCCGCTGAGAATAAATTACGAGAAACAGCGATTAACGAAGCTAGTACAAGCTCCTTAACAGCATTTGCATTGGCACCTGGTGTATTAAATACAACGATTCCACGTTCAGAGCATTCATCTATAGGAATATTGTTAACACCTGCTCCAGCTCGTGCTATTGCTTTAACAGACAATGGAATGATCATGTCATGCAGATTTTGACTACGAATTAGTAACGCTTCTGGCTCTACACTTTCATTAAGCCCATATTGAGGATCCTCCTGAAATAGAGCTAATCCACGTTCAGCAATTGTGTTATACGTTTGTATCCTAGGCATGAGCTTCCCTCCTCACCGTTCCTTCAAATTCTTTCATAAAATCAATAAGTGATGTTACTCCATCTATTGGCATTGCATTATAAAAGCTTGCTCTCATCCCCCCAACTGAGCGATGTCCCTTTAGATTTACTAAGCCTGTTTCAGCAGCTTTCTTAATAAATAAAGTATCCAATTCCTCTGAATCAGTAGTAAACGGAATATTCATGAATGAACGAGAGTTAGAATCCACTCGATTGTGGTAAAGGCTTGATTCATCTATATACTTGTAAAATAGACTTGCTTTCTCATAATTGGCATCAGCAATTGTAGAAATGCCTCCCTGCTCCTTCATCCATTGGAGCATTAATTTTACAACATAGATCGAGAAGGTCGGTGGTGTATTATAAAGAGAATCACTAGATGAATATGTTTGATAAGCGAGCATTGTTGGACAGTCCTCAGACTGTTTTCCAATCAGCCCCTCGTCTGCAATGACAATCGTAACCCCAGCTGGTCCCAAATTCTTTTGCGCACCCGCATAGATCAAACCGTAATCAGCAACATGAATGCGCTCTGACAAGATTGAGGAGGACATATCCGAAACAATTGGAATTGAACCTGTTTCAGGAAGCTCTGAATAACGAGTGCCCTCAATTGTATTGTTATGTGTAATATGTACATAGTGAGAATGCTGATGAATGTCTTGTTGAGTAACATGAGGAATACTGTTTGCTGTGGGAGACTTGATGACCTGAACCGTTCCTTGTTTACTTGCTTCTTGCATGGCCTTTTTGGACCAAGTACCTGTATGAATGTATGTGGCAGTTTCATTTCTTGGTAAAAGATTTAACGGTACCATTGAAAATTGAAGAGAGGCACCTCCTTGAATAAAGAAAACCTTATAGCGATCTGGGATTCCCATAAGCTCACGCAAAAGCTGTTCAGCTTCAATAATAATCCCTTTAAACTCCTTTGACCGATGACTCATTTCCATAACGGACATACCGGTATTATGAAAATTTAAAAGTTCACCCTGAACCTTCTCAAGCACAGAAACCGGCAAAGTCGCAGGACCCGCTGAATAATTAAAAACACGACCACTCAAACCACTCACTCCGCTCCTATTTTTCTGAATTTTTAAATAGTATAATGAACAGAACACCTGAGGTCAATGAAGCATGCAGTAGAAGAAAACGCTTTAATCACCACCGATATCGCTTATTTAAACAATTCCCCGCATTTTGGCAGGATTTTGAATCTCGATCATTTTTTATAGAAGAGGATAATGATATTTGTAGTGAACAAATAAGTATGTGAGGTGCATCCTTACTTTTATAAGAGCACATGGAAGAGGTTAAACTCGCAGAGCTCCCATAGAAGCAACAGACCTATCACTTTTTTTGAAAATTAAAGATGATAACTTCGTAAAACCACAGAGTTGCTTGTAGCGGAAGGGTGCTTGACTCCTGCGGGTAATAGCGGGCAAAGTGAGACCCCACAGCGAAGCGAGGAGGCTCACTCCCGCCCCGCGGAAAGCAAGCACCCTGCAGCGGAAAGCAACGGTCTAATTATTTTAAATTTAGCTAAGTGATTAGCTTTGTAAAACCACAGAGTTGCTTGCAGCGGAAGGGTGCTTGACTCCTGCGGGACATAGCGGGCAAAGTGAGACCCCACAGCGAAGCGAGGAGGCTCACTCCCGCCCCGCGGAAAGTAAGCACCCCGCAGCGGAAAGCAACGGTCTAATTATTTTAAATTTAGCTAAGTGATTTAGCTTTGTAAAACCACAGAGTTGCTTGCAGCGGAAGGGTGCTTGACTCCTGCGGGACATAGCGGGCAAAGTGAGACCCCACAGCGAAGCGAGGAGGCTCACTCCCGCCCCGCGGAAAGCAAGCACCCTGCAGCGGAAAGCAACGGACCCTATCCAGAAGATTTCCAAATAAAAAACTGACACCAAAAAAGATGCCAGCAAAACAATCACCCAGTCAAAATATCCTCTTTAGGATACCCAATCTTCTCCTTACTAGGACTAGCCAAAGAGAATGCTAGAGTCAAAGGCCCAAGCTTCCCTACAAACATAACAAAAACAATCACACACTTCCCAATCACAGACAAATCAAACGTCAACCCCATCGACAACCCAACAGTCCCAAACGCCGAAACAACCTCAAACAGAACCATTAAAAACGGGGCATCCTTCTCCGTAATACTCATAATAAAAAGCGCCGAAAACACCAGCAGCACACTAATCATCGAAATCGCTAACGAACGAAAAATAAACTTCTCATCAATCGTACGGCGAAAAGCACGTAGCTCTTTTTTCTGACGTAAAAAAGTAAACACAGATAACGAGATTACTAGAAACGTAGTCAGCTTAATACCTCCACCAGTTGAAGCACTACCCGCTCCAATAAACATAAGGAAGATCATAAGCAATATAGATGGATCCTCCATGCCTCCAATGTTAATGGTATTAAAGCCAGCCGTTCTCGGAGAAACGGCCTGAAAATAGGCACCAAACAACTGATCCATTAAAGGAAGATTACCTAGAGTTTTGGGATTGTTGACCTCTAATACAAAAATCACAAACATGGCTACGACATTAATCACCAAAGTTCCTACTAACATGAGCTTTGTATGAAGAGACAGCTTACGGAATTTTCTTGTATACCATAAGTCTGTTAAAACGGTAAAACCAATTCCACCAATAATAAAGAGGGAGCTGATAACAATATTAACAAGTGGATTCCCCACATATTGCATAAGTCCGTCTGCCCAAATCGAAAATCCAGCATTATTAAAAGCCGAAATACTATGAAATAAACTATAGTAACTACCCTTTGCCCAGCCGTACTCCGGAATCCATTCTGAGGCTAAAAAGACAAATCCAATTCCCTCAACAATAAATGAAAACAAGAATAGGTGCTTAACAAGTCGGATCACGCCACCAATTGATGTTTGGTTCAGTGCCTGCTGAATTAGCAGTCTTTCTTTAAACCCGATCTTTTTCCCAAGCATAATAAAAATAAGCATGGCAAAGGACATAATTCCTAGTCCACCTACTTGGATTAAAATCATAATAATAATTTCACCAAACAGTGTGAATGCTGTACCTGTATCTACAACAATAAGTCCAGTAACAGTCATAGCTGATGTCGTTGTAAACAGTGAATCAAGCCATGTAATTCCCTCAGTAGTAGCAAAGGGAAGCTTTAACAGAAGGGTTCCTAAAAGGATAAAAAATAAAAACACAGATACTAATAGCTGTGGGGGGCTAATAGGATAGGATTTTGATGTTACTTTCATCCCCTATTTACACCCCTTCTTTTTCAAAGCGGTTAATATCTCGATTATGTCCAATCACAATAAGTAAATCATTTTTCTGAACCACCTCTTCAGCTGCGGGCGATACGATAATATCTGCTCCACGTTGAATGGCGATAATATTACACCCGTACTTTGCACGTACATCAAGATCAATTAAGCTTTTGTCAGAAACTTTATTTGATGCGACTACCTCGACAATACTGTGCTCCTGTGAAAGCTCTATATAATCAATAATTTTTTCCGATGTAATATGGTGTGCAATTCTTCTTGCCATGTCACGCTCGGGGTGAATTACTTTATCTGCACCTATTTTGTCTAGAACCTTTTGATGATAGGCATTTGATGCTTTTACCCATACTTCCTTCACCCCTAAATCCTTAAGTAGTAAGGTCGTGAGGATACTAGCCTCAATGTTTTCACCGAACGATACGATTACATGGTCAAAATTACGTAGTCCAAGACTTTTCAACGTGGCTTCATCCATCGCATTTGCTTGGACTGCATGTGTTGCATAATCCGCATATTGTTCAACAACCTCGGCATTATTATCAATAGCCAAAACCTCAACACCAAGCTTACTAAGCTCTCCAACTAAATTTCCACCAAATCGTCCTAAGCCTATAACGGCAAATTGCTTTTTCATTCGTATTCCTCCAACATGTTGTGTTCAACGATCCAAGAAGTGCTTTATTTCAATACCTACGTCTTTACATAGGATAACCTCTTAGTCTTTTTCTATCAGTATCTGTAAAAAATCCTAAAACTTGCTTCCAGTCTTATAAAAAAACTCGAACAATTCTTAAAAAAGCACGCAAAAAAGACCACAAGGAACTAGCCCTGTGGTCTGTGATCACAAAGTTTTTATCCTCTCCCAATACGCTTACGAGGTTAGCTGTCGGATTCGGGTGCTGGAAGTCACCCTACCTTCAGATGAAGGATTCACCCCTTGTAGAATTAAATCTACACGAATGGTTCCCCCGCTCTAAAATAGATTAAGCGTCGATATATTCATTTACGAATGCTATCTTACTCCTGAAAAAATGAATTGTAAACAGAAAAAAAAAGCAAAAAAACGGTAAAAACACACCTCTACAATTCACTCCCCACACTTTTTCAATACTTCTCCTTCATTTTCATGAAATATCTTCAATTCTCTTTGGATGAGGGACGGACCTCTACTGGAAACGTCGGTGATCCAGTCAAAGTAAGAGTTTACTGAAAATCTTTCCTCCAAAAAATAAAGCTAGCCTAAAACAACACATCAGGTAACATCTAAAAGCCTTAGTATATGGTGTATATCTCCAATTCCCCCAAAGGAAGCCTACTTTACTTTCACGATTTTAGATGATACCTTAGTTATATGAGGGTCCCTTATCGGCACGATATTCGCTTGTTGCGGGACACTTAACCACTGTTCGGACGAAGGGGGCCCTCATACAAAAAAACGCTCAATGACCATTCATTGAGCGTTTTTTTTTGCTTTCATTACTGAATATTAATCGTCATCGATGTTTTCGCCATTTCACCATCTTTTGGTGTCAACCATACTTCTAGTTGATATTCTCCGCTCTTTAATTCATTACCTGGCAACTCGATATCATAGGATAACTCTTCACCCTGTGCGATTGTTTCTGTCCCTAATGCCTGCAGGAAGGAAGCTACTGTCGAATAGTGATACAGCACCTCACCATCTTGAGACTTGATAACATAATCAAATCGTTGAGAGCTGGTGAATTCTAATGTCATCTCTTGCTCTGTTTGATTCTTTACTGTATAAACCACCTGACCATCTGCCACTTGCTCTAACGAAGGCTCTAGCTCTCCAGCAACAATACCACCGTTATCTCCTTCATCTTCAGCAGGATCGTTCACGACCTCTTCATCTGAACCTCCAGTCACTTGGTCTCCTCCTTCCTCTGAACCAGTACCACAAGCAGTCAATATTCCTAATGCTAACAGCATAATTAACAATCCTTTGATCCACTTTTTCACAATATGACACTCCCTTATAGGATTTTCATTCTCTACTTAAGTAGACGATAAAGTGAAAAATAAGTTACAAGGATCACTCCTTTTAGGAGGAAATAACCACAAAACCTATATTAGAATTCCTATTCAATCCAATAAAAATCATCTTTATGGACCTCTATATCGCTTGGTATTTTTAGATATAACAAGTTGACACCAAACTCTGCCTCAAGCCGATTGTTTTTAGTGCCTTCGGAAAATTGCTTCATAGGAAACTCACGAGTAAGTCTTTTAAGCTTATATTCCTGACTTCCTGGTACTTCTATCAAGAGGGTTGAATTCTCAACCTTTACTGTGGGTGATGCTACCTCTTCCGTCACATCAATGCCACCTACAAATGTTTTGGTTTTATAATGAATGACCTCTATAGAATCCAGTCCATCTACTCTTTCTGCAATAATCATTTGGTTCTCTGCTAGATTCGATATATAAAGGTCCTCTTCTACATATGGAAATTCCCAACGGTCTGCTACATATTTCTGATCCTCTTTATTTATATTCCCGTTAAAGGCCCTGTTTAAAAGTTGTTCCTGCTGTAACTGCAGCTTTCTCAATTCCTGACTTTCCATTATGTCTGTTTCACTATATTTCGTTTCTGGCAGAAGAAGATATCCAACAAAAAATAGGAACAAGACTAGACCATATCCGGCTAGGAATCTAATGACACTACTTGATTGAAAGAGCTTTATTCTTTTTGCAGTAAAGAAAAATACTAGAAAAAGCACGATAACTAGACCTACTGGAATGAATGCATTCATCTTCCAACCTCCATTCGATTTGTTATAAACATTGCTCCACCAAATAACAAACTCGTAGTTAATACTACTTTTATGGCGAACACAAAAAGGTTTGCTTCCATCGTAAATTGTGTGACGACATCTCCAATAAAGGTATCACTTCGTCCTGATTGTTCTTGGTAAAATAGTGCGGCTATCACCAGGACTGAAATCCAAAGGATAAAGCTTTTGTGAACTTGGACAAGTACTCCAATGAAATAACCAATTCCCATAAGCAGGAACAGATAGAGACATGTGCCTATAATACCGAAGACGATTTGTTTAATCGTAACTGAATCAAGTAACAACATATATTCTGTTGAAGCACTGAAATAGACAACCACCTTCATGACAAAACTAGTAAGAAACGCCAAAATGGATGCAATAAGGCTTGAAATGAAAAGAAATATGATATTGGAGAGATTACTAGTCATTCGATTCGTAATAAAGACAAAGTCATCATAGCGGTATGCTTTCGTTGTTGTCAGAATTGCAGTGATAAAAGCCCACATCATCGTAAAAAACACAATCACATCTCCAGATATATATTGAATCTCATAACGAAATTGACTATTTCCACCACCGCTCATTCCGGAGCCATTAAACGAAAACAGAAATCCTATTAGCTGTACAATAACCAACGAGAAAAATACACCTGAGTAAGCATGTAGTTTAAATTGCACTTGCTTCCCTAATATTCTCCCTAGACTCACTTCCTTATAGGACATCATCTATCCCTCCCGTTGATGTATTTGTTAAATAGACACACACATCTGTAGGCTCTACGGAACCAAACTCAAGCCCTTGTACTCTTTGCTCCTCTACAAATGTGTTCCGAACAACCGCATAGGTATAACCAATTCCTATGCCTGTTTCATAAAGAACGTCTTTATCCTTTATCCATTCCTGCACAAGTGACGCTTCACCACGAACACCTAGTGCATATGATTTTAACTCCTCAACCGGTAGATGAAGCTTTACCTCACCATCTTTTAGGAGTAATACATGTTCAAGAAGCTCTTGTATTTCATTTAGTAGATGACTAGAAACAATTATGGTACGCGGGAAGCTTAGATAGTCTTTTAGAAGGGCACGATAGAAGTCTTTTCTTACAGCAGCATCCATACCAGTAGTAGGCTCATCAAAGATTGTTAAGGGGCAACGTGCACATAATCCCAGGATCATATTAAAGGTGCTTTTCATTCCTTTAGATAGATTCGCATGCTTTTGTTTGGGGTCTAGTGAAAAGTAATTCATTAACCGAAAGGCTAGCTCCATATTCCAGTTTGGATAAAAATGTTCCCCAGTACGTAATAGCTCTTCTAGATTTAAACTTGACGGAAGCATCATATCCTCATGAATTAAAATCATATTTGTAGATACCTGTAAATTATTGAAAGGTCGACTCGAAAAGACCTTTATATCACCAGAAGTCTCGTGGTAATAGCCTGCAATTACTTTTAAAAGTGTTGTCTTTCCCGCTCCATTCCGACCAATAAGACCGGTAATTGTGTTCTCACGAATGTGAAAGGAAATGTCTTTTAAAGCTTCTTTGTTTCCATATGCTTTTCGAACGTTTTGACATTCAACGATATTCATCCTTCATCCCCCTTTATTTCTTGTCTCTGAATACGAATTAACTCCACTAACTCATCCGTACTTACTTGCAAATGCTCAGCCTCTTTGACTAACTCTTGAATTAAAGCTTTTAATGTTTGATTCTTTCTCTTTGATAAAATGATTTCTTTTGCATGATCCGATACAAACATTCCAAGTCCCCTTTTCTTGAACAGGATGTCTTCTTCCACTAAGAGTGATAATCCTTTCGCAGCTGTTGCTGGATTAATCGTAAACATGTCGGCTAGCTGATATTGAGAATACATTTTCCCCTGTGGCTCTATAGTTCCATTCAAAATTTCAGTCTCGAGCCATTCTGAAATTTGAATATAAATTGGTTTTACACTATCCGAATTTAGAATCAAATGCACACCTCCTACCTAATACTAATATAGTGCATTACTGATGTAATGTACTATATAGGATATTTTTGTAAATATCAAGAGGTTTTAGTAAAAATGGGCTCATTGCTTTATAAAAGAGCAAAAAAAAAGAACAGATTGGAATCTGTCCTTAGATAACGTCACGAGCTTCTTTGTTGTTTTTTAAATGTTAATTCACTCTTATGTACAAGCTCAACCTCTGATCTTCTTTTCGCATTTCGAACTTCGACCATACCGTTGTTGTAGTCGTAGATAATCATGTACTCTTTTCCATTATACGTAACAAGGTTATCTTGATGTTGTTCACAGTATACCACTTTAATCATCCCTTTTCTGTTTTACCTTTTCACTTGAACCGGGGCAGTAAACAATTCAATCTATCTCTTTATATCAAACTCAGATGCTGAAGAATTTTGTCGAATAATCATATATATTGTATCTTATACTAATTTGCATTATTTGAGATTAAAATACAAAAAGTTGGGACAAACTTTCCTCTTAAAGAAAAATTGTCCCAACTTTTTTAGGTTGTTCTTAAACGAAACTGTACTTCTTTATTCTACTAGGAATAGATAAAAATACGGTCCGAACCGATTTTAGAAGAAATCATAGCATCAATAATATCCATAGATACACCTTGCTTTACTAGCTCATCAATAGCATATTTAGCCTCAAACAAGTTATACGTTTCAACTAATTTTGATAGAGCTTGAAATAATAATGGCGTGCTTTCGTAAAGGATGCCGCCACATAAATAATACATCGGGATACTGAATAAGGTTTCTGGTTTTTCTTTTGCCAGAGGCTCAAGACGCTTGTAAATGACCTTAGCCTGTTCCAAATCTCCTGTATGAATATAATAGAGTATTTTACACTCATCATGGATTTCTTCGACATTGATCGTTTCTAATTCACCATTAAATATTTTTAGAGTAATGATGGTATAGTCCTCAAGATAGTGTGCTAAAGGAGCTACCCCTCCAAAATATTCTTCTTTCTTCCAAGCAGCAATTTCTGTTTCCATAATCTCTATTGCTTTTTCTTTATCGGAAAAAATATAGGTCGTTGCTAGGTTATATCGGTATACACTTTTCGTTAACTCCGTAATGCTGTAGTCAATACATTTTTGATAATACTCTCGACTTACAGCAACCTCTTTATTTTGTAATCTCAATGTAAGGGCTCCATATAATCCATATAATCGAGAGAGGTAGCTCCTTTTTAATAGGCTATTGTCTAGTTTGTTTACAGCGACTTCAGCTTTTTGATTTGTTTTATATGCTTTTATCAAATCACCTTCTATCCCAAAATGGTAGAAAGCAAGGGATAATTGGCGGTATGCCTCTAATTCAGTTGATCTGATCTTAAATTGAATCATCTGATCATAGTACTCATCCTGGGTTATTGTGCCTTCCCTGAAACGTGTAAAAAGCTGGTAAAAATCTGCCCACTCTTTAACCTCTGGTTTCGAAGCAGTTCGTAGCTTCCTTGCAATCGAACGCACCATGTTTTCATCACGGTTATAACGAGCGATTTCAATGGCTATCTTTAAGCTCCAAACCGATTTCATCTCTTCACATATTATTTTCAGGGCATCGTGTCGATTGGCCATCCCGTCAATAAGATACTCATTGATTTTTAAGATTTGTTCAATGTTTGGAATGCGTTGTCCATTTACGTACTTATTAATAACACTTCGATCAATAGTAAGAATTTCACTAACTTGTGAAACAGATTGGTTTTTTCTCTCTAGACCCGTAAGTAACATCTTTTTAATTTCGACATTCATTCTTTCACATCCACATTGTATGACTTATTTATCGTAATTGTAGATGAACATTAACCTGTTAGGTCTATACTACTATAAAAATCGACATTTTTCACCATTTTATAGTTCTTTTAGCACACTAAAGGAATCAACCAGTTGATAAATATGTACAAACCCAAATTGGAGCCGGATTCTATTAATGTAACTCCGTTAACCTTTATTATACTTTTTATCAACCTTACAACAAAAAAACCAAGCATTAGCTTGGCTACTAGATATTCTAATTATTTTTGATATAGAATAGTTTGGGCGACCCCAATAAAATATTCTGACTCGACAATAATGTGATTTAAAACAACTTTAGCTGTTGGATTGTTCTTTATTGGTTCACTTTGTTCCATTAGAACTCTACAGAAGTTGATAAACTGCTCACTTTGTTGTAAGCAAAATGTTATAAGCTGCAGAACATCTCCATAAAGAGACTGGCTAATTTGACCATTTGAACGGATCACAGTTTCAATATAGCGGACAACCCGTTGATGTGTCTTTGCAAATTCTTTCTCCCAGTCCTTTAGCTTTTCTACATATTCTTCTTCAAGATTTGTTACCAATTCACGAATGACTACCGTGTGCTCTTCCTCTTGATGCTTCCAAAATTCAGCTTCATCCAAAACCCTTAACGGCATTTGACTTCCATAATAATATTGCATGCAATTCCCCTCCAATACTCCTTGTACCTTAAAACTTTATGTAAGAAGTGATTGAAATAAGACTACTAAATTTTTCACACAACGATTACCTTGTCTAAATCCCTGATTAACAATAGTATGCTACGGTTATTATTTAAAGCTGTCCGTTAGCTGAGCAGAGTACATAAATAGAACCATCAAATAATTTTTCACTGACATGAAACGTTTTATATTACTTGTTTGTCTAACCCTTAGAAGGAGGGAGATACATTGTCAGATCTCAAAAAAATCAAACAAGCTAAGAAAGGCAACGCGAAAGCCTTTCAGGAATTAATGGAAGAAGAGAAAACAAAGCTTTATCGAATTGCTTTTATTTATACCAAAAATGAAGCCGATGCAATGGAGGTATTTCAAGAAACCGTCTATAAAGCCTTTATTTCAATTCAAAACTTAAAAGAACCACACTATTTCTCAACATGGCTAACACGAATTCTAATAAATACAGCACTAGACCTATTACGGAAAAAGAAAAAAATTATCCCAATGGAGAAGGACGTTTTAGAGTCCAAAGCGGGATCCTATCTACCGTCAGCTAACACGGATGATGTATTACAGATGATCATGCAGTTAGAGGAGAAATATAAAACAGCGTTAATCTTGCGCTTTTACAAGGACTTAACTATCAAACAAATCGCGGAAGCCTTAAGCTGTCCGGAAGGTACGGTAAAAACAAATATTCATCGAGGTATACAGCTATTAAGAGCAGAAATGAAGGAGGATTGTGTAAATGAATAATCAATACCCAAACCTAAAAGATGAAGTGAATAGAATACAGGTACCGGATGAGAAACTAAGCTCCATTATTACGAATACCATAAATGAGGCCCAAAAGAAAAAATCTCGTAAAAAGTCCATTACAACGTTATCTGCTGCGGCTGGTTTAGCAGTCACTTTATTTTTGGGCTCTACACTTGTCTCTCCAGCAATGGCAAATATCGCTTCTGACATTCCCATTATAGGCAGCTTCTTTGAAAAATTTGGTGACAAGGGGTTACAAATAGCAGGGCAAAAAGGATTAACACAAACTGTTGAACAAACGGACGAAGATAACGGGATTTCTGTCACCATTAATGAAGTTTTTTACGATGGATCACGCCTTACATTAGGCTATACATCTGAATCTCAGTCTCAAGTAAGTGGACCTGGACATATGATTGTTAAAGTAAACGGAGAAGAAATCACCTATAGTTCGGGGCAAGCGGGATATTTTATCAATCCTGAGCTGCGCAAAGGCACAATCAGCATCCACCCGCAAGAAAAACTTCCTGAAGAGTTTGATGTAAATATTATTTTTGAGGATGTTGGATACGTCCTTGGCAGATGGGAGTTTGAATTTCCAGTAAAGCAATCGAACAACGTGACGGTCCTTACACCTAAAGCTATAAGAGAAATCGGAAACGCAGAGATGAGAATATCTTCATTAGAGCTAGGTCCAGCAGGAACAAGTCTGAATATGAGCATTATAAATGATGCTGATACAAACAATGAATTCGACCCAAACTCATCGAATCTACAATTCCATATCATGGAGGAGAATGGTCAGTCACTTGAACTATTAGATCATAGCGGCCATGGCGAATTGGTAAATGGGAAATTTGAAAGGAATCTTAATTATTTCTATACACCACTTTCAGACAGTACCGAAAATATTAGAGTAATTCCTTACACGGAACAAGAGATGACAGTAGAAGATTCTGAGGAAGTGTCTATACCATTGGTTAAAAAAGGGTTACCTTTTACATTAAATCAAGGGGATTTTCAAGAGCTTCTTATTACAGACATCGATTCTACAGATGAAAAAGTGACCGTTTTCTTTAATGTTTTGAATGAAAAAGTAATTGGCCACCCACTTCCACCAAAGCATATTTGGCTAGAGGATTCACAAGGAAAAGCTATCATGTCTGCTGATTCTCCTCAGAGAGTGAAGAAAGATACATTTAAAATTGAATTTATGACAAAGATGCAGAACGGTCTAAAGCTTAAAACCTATAAGTATCCAAAACCAGAGATATATGAGGAGTTTCAAGTTGAAATACAAAACTAAATAAGTGTGCAGCATCTTGGATATAAAAAGACCTTACAATTCAATGTAAGGTCTTTACACTATTAGTCTATTTTTTATATAGCCATGTTCGACCTAGCCCTTATGAAACCAAATGTCGTGCATTCTGCTTGCTTTCATCTGCGAAGATAATTCCAAGCTCATGATGGTCACCTTCATAAAGAGCACCTTGAGCAAATCGATTTTCTCCATTGGTACCAATAACCTCTAACTTACAATAGGCACGGTTCTTTTGAAGTGCTTCATAGAATTCCCGCTCGCTGTTTACATCAATACTATTTACTTTGATGATAATCTCCCCTACTGTTAAAGCTAGCTTTTTTGCAGGTGAGTCAGGTAATACACCTAAAATCATAATGCCTCTCGGTTGCTTCGAATAATAATAAGGCTTTCCACTTTCATCTGTTCGATGACGGTACGCAATATATGCTCTTCCTAAGATGGCAACTACAGCCCCTATGATTGAAAAATAGGGAGCCCAATACCCAGAGATAGCTAGAGTTAAGGTTAAGGCACCAAGCCACATTACCTTTGTTCCAATATTCTTCACCGCAATGGTTGGTAATGTACTTCGTATTAACTGTTTAAACCCGATTATAAATGGAACAAGTATGATCGAATAAGACTCTGTTCCAATCGTAAATACTGGCCACCATTCAAATGGTAGTTCTAATGTTCCTGTTGGTAATAAGAAGAACAATGGAACAAGCCATAGCTTTTCTGATTTTAATGCCCCAACTATTAACCCTCGAGGACTTTTAATCAAAAGTGGTGATGTTTGCTTCCAACCATTTCTAAAAATTAGGATTCCCTCAATTAATAAAAGCGTTCCTAGTAAAATGACAATAGAGCTTAATAGTCCGATATTTAACTCTTCGACATATTGATTGAAAAACGGCAACTCCCACTTAAATAAGTCTGTTACAACAAGTATGAAATATGTAAATCCGACAGTAAATGCAGTCGATAGGAAACTGACTCTAAGTACAAATATAATGGATATAATGGCAATAAGGGCTATTGCAGCAAATGGAATAACGACCCCAGAGATTAATAAGGGAATTGAAAATAATAAACCAATAAGTATTCCTTGTGATGCCATTACTCTTAAGTCATGATATCCATCTAGCAATCTTGTGTTAAAATCACGTCTTTCACGCTTTACTCTAAAATAACCTATAGCAATCGCGGAAATGATAGATAGATATAAAATTGGATGTAAAAACACTCTCGCCGAGCCTTTTAGCCATTCGATGAGGATTTCCTGCACCAATGGTTCCACCACCCTCTGAAACTAGTATTGTTATTCCTATTCTATCACTATCATTTCCCAAAACATATGCCAATTTTAGTGAAATTATAACTTTTATACAATTCGACATTCGCTAAAATTTTCCCGGGAAATGATGACCTCTGTTGATTACCGTCATTTCCTCGCAACTACAAAAAACAATGTCGTATGCTAGACTCTTAAATGATAGAGGGACGGACCTATGAGGTAGCGATGATTTTCGATGTTTCCCAATCCAAATTAAATCACAATAAAGCTGATATAACAGCCTTTAGGGCGGGAAATGATAACACAAAGTGCCAAGAATGAGTATGTAATCTGAAGAAATTCTACTTGAGAGGGACGGACCTTGTTGAAAAAAATGTTGTCAAAATTTCATGCTAGAAAACTTGATAGAGTCGAATGATAGATAGAGAAGAATGATAGAAGATGAAGCGATTTTGTGGAGAGAGGGAACTACGAGTCGGAAGAGGGAATTGCCAACAAATGTAGGAGAAGAATTTAAGCATAGAATGTGGGGGAAATATTGTGAGATGAGAAGTACGAGGAAACCATGAGGAAATGTCTGTGTATAAATGTTGGTGAAAGCATGTCTAATAAACTTGAAATTCCTGTGTGGATAGAAGACTAACATAGTAAAATGTAGGAGTAATGAAACCGGAGCAACCTGCTAAAACATTGTATAAGGAGTGTAAAATTCCAAGAAGATGTGATCAGTGGTAAATTTGGGCTTTACCCTATAATATGCTGCACTTAATAAAGTGGTCAACCTAATTGGTGACCACTTTATCTATTTGCTGATTTATACAACTACCTCAATGAATGTACTCTCTCACCTTAAAATGACGTTCTAAGAGTGAGTGATAATCGATGAGGAAGGTTTCACTTTGTGGGAATAACCCGGATCAGGAACCAAAACGTAACACTGTCGTCATGCAGAAGTAGTTATACAAAATCCCCTCTCTTCTAAGCAGATCATTGAAGAATGAAGTAGGAAGTGTACTCCAAAGCCCCTAACAACGCATACACAATAAAGACAGAAAGAGGGACGGACCTTCTGAGAAGGTCCGTCCCTCTAAAATTAGTCAAATTTCAGACGCGATAGGTAATCAAGTGCAGTTTGGAGTTGTTTGTCATTGCTTTCATTTTTGATGGCGCTTCGGATTTCGTCTTCTAGTTTTAGCGCTGTCTCAGTGTTAATGACGCCTGTTGCATCTAGTTTCGTATCCTTCTGGAATTCTTTTACCGCACGTTCGGTGTCACTGCTAAAATACCCATCTGTTCTTCCAGGCTTGTAGCCTAGCCCTTGTAGCATTTCTTGAGCATTCTTTATTTGATCATCATTCATTTCAATCTTCAGTGGCTTTTCTACATGTATTGGATGTGTGTAGAAAAATGATGGTTGCTGTACGGGAATATCCGGTTTAATCCCTTTTTTATGAATCCAGTTACCATCTGGTGTTAGCCATTTGAACATCGTTAATTTAATATTACTTCCATCTCCCATCGGCACAGCTTGTTGCACGGTACCTTTTCCGAAGCTCTTTGTACCAATAAGTGGATATCGTTCTGCTTCCTGCAGTGCTCCTGCTAGGATTTCCGATGCGGAAGCACTTCCTTCATCAATCAGCACGGTAATTGGATATGGCTTTCTTTCTTGATTTTGAGAGAAACTTGTAAGCACTTCTCCGTCACGTTGTTGAATTTGTACAACAGGCTTGTCATCTGTGACAAGTTCACCTAATATTTTCTCAACACTATCTAACAGCCCTCCAGGATTTCCACGAACATCAATCACTAGACCTTCAATATTTTTTGACTCTAGATTTTTTACTTCTTTTATAAAATCTTCCGCTGTATTTTCAGAGAACGTTGTAATTTGAATATAACCAACGTTTTTATCTCCAGCTTTCTTTACATTTGCAATCACCGTTTCAACCGGAATCTCATCACGTTTAACAGATACTTTAATCGGATTTGATACCCCTTCACGCTTAATTTCTAGGTTAACCTTTGTTCCTTTTTCACCACGAATTTTCAAGGTTGCTTCGTATAAGTCTAACCCTTCTACGACTTCACCATCGATTTTGATTAACTGATCATTCGGCTTTAAGCCCGCCTCCTCAGCTGGCGAGTCGTTAAATGGCGCGACAATGATGATCTTCCCTTCCATCATCGTTACCTCTGCTCCAATTCCTTCAAAGGAAGAGTTCAATGTGTCCTTGAATTGAGAGGCCGTTTTTGCGTCCATATAAACAGAGTATGGATCATCTAACGTCTCCAGCATCCCTTGAACCGCACCTTCTACAAGCTCCTGCTTGTCTACCTCCTGGTAAAACTTACTCTCAATTAAGTCATAGGCCATTTCCACCTTTTCAAGCTGAGCGGTAAAACCTCCATTTTCTTCTGTTTGAGCTGAATCACCTTGAGTTCCTTTTGCAAACCAATGCATTCCACCATACGTAGCACTTGCTCCAATAAGTATCGATATGATTACTATCAAGAGTAATCTTTTACTTGATCCTCTCATCAGTTCCCCTCCACTCAATTTACACATCATGTCTACTTGTGCTGATGAATAAAGACATCGTCTTTACTACCATATACATATGCCTGTTAAGGACAAGTTATGATAGTGAAGGAGGAAATGGTGACTAGGAAAAAGTGTGAAATAAACGAATAGTAGTGCTTTCGATACGTAGGTTTATTGAACAATTTTCTTACGGACATAGAAGAGCTTATTTTCATAATTACCCTTTTAAAACAAACGAACGGACACAGGTGCACTTATTTCATAATATAGAAGTCAAAGTTAGACTCCAAATCATGAAAGAAGAGCGCTCATGTCCGTTAGGATCTAAAGATATGTTGTTTTATATAAAATAAGGGCTCGCATGTCCGTTTGCACCCCGTTGGAGTAAAAGCAAACCTGCCATGTTATCTTGACAAACGAATCGCCTCGGAAAACTGTTCCACAATGTCCTCGCTATCCTCGATTCCTACGGAAATACGAACAACATGTGTATTAATGCCTAATCGCTCCTGCGCTTCAGGTGGTAATGCGCGATGAGAGGTTCCAAGTGGATACGAGACTGTTGTCTCAACACCAGCTAAAGTAGGAACAATCTTCACCCACCCTAACGATTTAAAAAATGCAGAAATGTCTAGATCCTGTGACAACTGGATGGATACCATCGCTCCATTTCCATTAGGCGAAACATAGTCAGGATAATATACTCGATCGACTAATTCATTTTCTTTTAATGCACGAGCAAGAGCCGCTGCATTTCGAGATTGCTTTTCCATACGAAGAGACAATGTCTTTGCTCCTCTACATGTTAACCATGCTTCAAATGGACTTAGGTTTGCACCAAGGTTCACGACTTTTTCACGTGCCTTTTGGATAAGCTCTGCATCTCCAACAACAACTCCTGCTGTTACATCGCTATGACCGCCAAAGTATTTTGTCGCACTGTGAGCCACGATATTAATACCTGACTCATATGGTCTGAGAAGATACGGTGTGGCAAAGGTATTGTCCACCATTGTTTTAAGACTATGCTTCTTTGCAATACTTACCATTTGTTGAATATCTTCAACTCTCATAAATGGGTTTGTAATCGTTTCGCTATATAAAAGCACTGTATTTTCTTTTATAGCTCGTTCGATTTCCTCCTGTTGTACAAAACTAACAAAGCTCGTTTCAATGCCAAGGTGCTTTAGTTCCTCTTTTAACATATGAAAGGTTCCACCATATACATCCTCAGCTGCAATGATATGGTCACCCGCTTTGGCTACCGAAAGAATTCCTACTAATATAGCAGAAAGACCTGAAGAGGAAGCGACTCCCGCCGGTGCTCCTTCAAGTTGCGCCGCCAAGCCTCCTAACTCATCTGTGTTTGGATTACCCGTTCTCGTATACAGGTAAGAGGAGTTTGTTTGATAGAAGCCTTCAAGCTCTTCTAATGAAGAAAACGTAAAAGCTGACGTTTGATAAATTGGAGTTGCTTTACTTTTTATTGTTTTATCTTGTTTGTAGCCACTATGCAGGACCTTTGTTTCAAATTTTTTCATTCTAAACGACCCCTTCCAAGGACTTAACCCTTTATATCTTATGAACAATGTAACACATTAAATGGTTAAAGCAATATAGGTAAAAGAATATTTTTTGGTTTCTTATTACGAATCAACTAAAATACAATCTTTGAATTTTCTAGTAGTAACGTGTTGTTCTATCGTGCTCCAAACACTTGCATTCTATTAGAACGTGGCCTAACATGCGGGGATTTCGTCCCTTTCGGCTTCAGGCAAAAAAAAGAAGGCTTATTCAGCCTGTAATACGCCCTTCTCTTTACTATTCCATGCTATCTACCAAATTCGTCATCATCTCTTCATCCATCGGACCAACTACACGATGGTGGATGACACCTTCAGTATTAATCATATACGTTGTAGGAATTGTGACAGCACGGTATTCCTTACCAAGTTCTCCACTCTCATCTAACAGAATCGGGAATGTTAACCCGTACTCTTCTATAAACTCTTGTACATTCTCACGGTTTGATTCTGTATTCATTAAATTGACGGCAAGAATTTCGACATTCTCACTATTGTCCTTATAAAAGTTCTCCATATGTGGCATCTCTGCTTTACATGGTGGACACCACGTTGCCCAGAAGTTGAGGATGACTTTTTTTCCTTTATAATCAGATAATGAGACCGCTTCACCGTTCAGGTTCATTAGTTCAAAGCCAGGAGCTCCATCTCCTTGCGCTAATCCCTCTGGCTGTTCCACTACATGTGCATCAGACCCTAGCTCCTCTTGTACAGCCTCTTCTATTTGTTCTGCTTCATCCTTACTCTGATATAAATTCACCACAACAATCCCTAGTAAAACGACAATAAGAGCCACTCCAAAGAATGCTTTATTCATATGTTGTCTCCCTTCGCAAGCGATTTATGACCAACCCAATTCCTATAAACCATAAAAATACTAGCACACTTATTGACATGCCTTTGCCAACCAGTGACTGAAAGAATATCTGCAGCAATGTAAATAAAATAGCGAATTGTATGATAAAGAGAGATTCCTCTTTTTTCTTCATGAAAACGTATAAACTAGCGATGTTCAATAGGAGCGATATCCCTCCTAGAACAGTATGTCCTGTCAAAATTACATGTAACGGGACATAGCTTCCCAGCAACAGAACCCATGGACACAGAAAATCATTCGTTGAGATCTTTAATTTTAAAAGATAAAGACTTGCGAGAACCACTCCCAGCAAAAAGCCCTTTATACCTCCATCAAAGTATAGAATCGACAAAGGCTGCTCAACAACAAATGAAAACTGAAACAGGATTATTGATAACTTCCATGTTACAACCATTATGAGAAAACCATTAAAAAGGTTCTCAGCAGTCGTTTTATTAAGCAAGATACGTGTCATTCCGTACATCAACATAAAAGAAACAAGAATCACAATCCATGTGACAGGAATGGTTCGATTGCCAATTGTTAGTAGCTCCATCCACACTGCCTCCATCCCTATTTTACGTTCTACACATAAAATATCATATTTTGATTAGAAAGAGGTTGATTGCGTACTTTTCTAGTAATTTTTTGTTTTGTACATAATTTAATGACCAATTAGCCATGATATTCCAATAGGGAGTAAGTTTTCCATTTAACATCAAGGCAATCTCTAACAGAAGTAAGGTGATATTGATGTTTTCTTTTATGAAAAAAAAGCCAGAAGAGAAAAATCCTGACCCTCTTCTAACAAAATCCTACGAACAAAATATAAATTTGCTCAAGCAAAAATTTTCATATGGAAAAAATCAAGATTTCAAATCTAGAAAAACCGTAGTTTCTTCTTTAAAGAAAGAGGCTACTTTGTTCTATTTAGAAGGAATGTCTAAAACACAAACAATCGAGAGAGAAATTCTACCGATTCTTTCTCGTTCCCATTTACTAAAAGATAAAAAAACATCATTTGAGGAGTTTTTTAAAGAGTTACTACCAGCCATTACAGTTAAGGTTGAACATCGTTTATCTAAGATTGTAAATGAACTCTTGAATGGAAATACGGTTATTATTTTGGATGGCTATGCCGATGCGATTGTGGTTAGTACAACGTCGTTCGAAAAGAGGAATGTGGAGAAGCCAGAGGATGAAAATGTTCTCAAAGGACCTAAGGAAGCCTTTATTGAATCTCTTTCAACAAATATTTCACTTATTCGCAAGCAGCTGCGCTCTGCAGATTTAATCTCACAAAAAATGACGATTGGAAAGCGTGGAATTACAGAGATAGCCATTTTATATATGAACGGGATTGTGGATCCAAATCTAATACAAAAGGTCGAGAAAAGACTTGAAGAAATTACAGTTGATGAAATCCAAAACCTTGGGATACTTGAGCAGCATATTGAGGAACGTCCATATTCACTTGTTCCAACTGTCTTGTACACGGAGCGCCCTGACAGAGCTGTAGGATTTTTAAATGAAGGTCATATTGTCCTTCTGATGGATTCGTCACCTAGTTGTCTTATAGTACCGGTGACGTTTTGGTCATTTTTTCATACTCCAGAAGAATATTATGCACGTTGGGCTTATGCGAACTTCACACGGTTACTTCGTGTGTTTGCGATTTTTGTGACGATCATGACACCTGGATTATATATTGCTGTGACCAATTATCATGTTGAAATGCTTCCAACAGATCTTGTATTAGCGATATCTGCAACCAGGGAAGAGGTCCCCTTTCCAGCAATATTCGAAACGGTCATGTTGCTCATAGCATTTGAGTTAATACGAGAAGGTGGTGTACGGGTTCCTACACCAATTGGACCTACGATCGGGATTGTTGGTGCACTAATTCTCGGTCAAGCAGCAGTTGAGGCAAACATTATTAGCCCAATCTTAGTAATTGTTGTCGCTGTGACTGGATTAGCATCATTTGCAATACCAAATCTATCATTTAACTATATGATTCGTCTTTCGACGTATATTTTCTTAGCTTTTGCAGCTGTATGGGGATTCCTTGGTATTGCAGTGTGTATTACGTTATGTATTGGATATCTCTCTACTGTTACATCTTTTGATGTACCATTTTTAGCACCTTTATCTCCACATTATCCTTCTTCAAAGGATCTAGTATTTCGTCCAGCAATGTGGAAGCAATGGTTACGTCCACAGCATGTAAGGCCGAAGGATGATCAGCGTATGCAAAAGCCGGAAGGAGAAAAGAATCAATGATCTCTCCTCAGGATCGCCGATTACGAACAAGAGAACTGGTTTCATTAATTCTTTTGACACTCGGGATAAAGTTTTCAGATATGACGGCGACGATTATTTATAAAAAGGTTTCCACTGCTGCATGGATGGTTCCTTTTATTGCTGGCATTGTTATGATTATCCCGTTTCTATGTGTACTGGCTCTTGTCAAGCACTACAAAGATCGCAATTTTATCGATATCACCTATCAGGTTACAGGCAAATATGTTGGATTCATCATTGGAATGACGATGTTTTTAATTGCGTTCTCCTCTACGGTGGTTAATACAAGAAGCTATGTTGACATTATTAATACGATGTATTTTCAAGATACATCGACTGTACAGTTGTATATCGTTTTAGTTGGCTCAACGTTCTTTTTAGCAAACCGAGGCCTGCTTGCGATTGGACGGACAGCATGGATCACTATTCCATATATTAAAGGTACAATGTTTCTTGGGTTATTTTTTATGTGGAATAAGCTTTTCTTTGGGCATTTGTTCCCTTTTTTCGGAAATGGCTTTAAGGCCATCATTACAGAAGGGGTTCTGTATTCATCAATTACCGGTGACTTAATTTTTTTCTCGGTGCTTTTCCCTTTTTATCAAAGCTACAAGTCATTTAAAAAAGCATCCTTCCTTGCGTTTGGACTTGTCATTTTTGAAATCAGTATATTCCTCATGTTTTTTGTCGGGATATTTGACTTTCCTCAAGTTGAATTTATAGCCTATCCCTTTCATGAGCTGATTCGAATGATTACATTCGGACGTTTTATTACAAATGTAGAAGCACTGTTTTTTGCTTTTTGGACCGTTGCTAGTATTGTGCGATTTGCGGTCTATTTATATATCTCAACCGCAACATTTTCTTACACCTTAAAAGTAAAAGAGTTTGAACCTTTATTACTTCCATTCGCTGCTCTTACAGTCATTCTCGGTCTAATACCAGAAAACCCAGTAACAAATGTTCTAGTCCTAAGAGAAAACTATATTCTCTCATCAACAAGTGTGATCATTTTTATCATTCCGCTGACTGTTTATATTGTTGCAAAACTGAGAGGAGTATTTAAACAGAATGGGTAAATCATTTTTTCTAATTACTTCAATTCTATTAGCTGTCATTGTCCTACTGTCAGGATGCGGAAACAAATTAGAGCTTGAAGAGGCTGGTTTTGTTCTTGTCATTGGACTTGATGAGCCAGAGGATGAAGAAAATCAAGGTCTTGATGTCACCTTTCAGCTAGCTGATCCTCAAGCTGGAAAGCCAGGATCCGAAGCTGGTGGTAAAGAAGAGCAAACAACGTTGACGATTCGAACACCAAACATGATTTCAGCTAAAGATATGGCAAATGCTTCAGAAACACGAGATATTAATTTTTTTCATACAAAGGCACTTGTTGTCAGTGAGGAATTAGCCAAGTCTGAGGATTTTTTCCCTATTATCAGCTCCGTTGTTCGTGATCCACAAATTCGTCGCGACATGTTCTTATTGATCTCAAAGGAACGAGCAGAGGATTACCTCCGCCATAACAAGCCTGCACTAGAATCTAGTCCTCATAAGTACTATGACTTTATGGTACGACGTTGGGAAAATAGTGCACTTGTGCCAATGGCAACCTTGCAGCAATTTTTACGCACAACAGAAGGTGATGCTGACCTTGCTCTAGCAATCTACACGACTTCAGAATTAAATCCAGAAGACAAAGAAACCAATGATGAAGATAACTATTTTGCAGGTCAGCTAGATAAGAAAGGCGGTACTCCTATTCAAATGCTTGGTGCTGCTGCTTTTCGAAATGGAAAAATGGTCGGTAAGCTTACAGCTGAAGAAGTTCGAACCAGTGCAATTTTAAGTGAGAATAAGGATCCTAGCCAATTAATCTTTACATTTCCAGATCCTATTAATGAAAAGTACCGAATTACTGGTAAAGCAACGAATATTCAAACCAATATTAAAGTGGATGTATCAAATCCTGCTCCGAAAATTACATGTGATGTAGGAATGGAAATCAATGTCCTTGCTTCACCAAGCTCAATTGATTATATAGAAGATCTGCAGTTACAGGAAACACTTGATAAGCATTTAGAGGATCGATTTAAGGAGATTGCAGATGAATTTATAAAAAGAACACAAGAAGAATTAAAAGCGGAGCCGTTTGGTTGGTCATTAGAGGCACGAAAACATTTTCTGACAGTTCCGGAATTCTCAGAGTATGATTGGATGAAATCCTATCCAAATGCAGATGTAGACGTTACATTTAAGGTTCACCTAGAGAACTTTGGGAAGCATTTACGACCAAGAAACTATGGAGAAGTTCGAGACTAACATCAAATGGTGGTGATAGAATGGATTGGATTTTCTATATGATAGCAATCTATATCGGGTACTACACACTCACATACGCACGAGTAGTCTGGAAGGAACAAAACAAGCTCGGGGCCATCTTCATCGCCCTACTCTCCATAGCCGTTGTACTCCTTCCAATCTACAACAACTTTTTCCTTGATAATAAATAAAGAGGGACGGACCTCTTATTGGTAGGCATAGTTTTTTTGCCTGTATCGTGAAGGTCCGTCCCTCCTATATGGCGCAAGGTCCGTCCCTCTAGGATGAGATGCCTCTGCCACTTGGATTTGTGTAAGTGTATGCTGTTGAGCGGCTTCCTCCTCGAGTGAAGGAGATAATCAATAATGGGATGATGAGCACGAATGCAAATAATAGCACTAGATATGTGATTAATGAGCTCATTTGCATGGTTGTTTTTAGTTCATGGACATGTTCATCGAAGTATTCTTTAATTTCTTCATTACCTGAAACATTAGAGAATGTTAAGAACTGGCCTTTTTCAGTATCATAGAAAAAGATTTCTTTCTTTTTAAAGAAGAAGATTGAGTCTCTTTTCTTTAAGAATTCTACATATGCTACTGTGATGGTTGATTGGGAGACCTCTGTCTTCATTTCATCTTCGTCCGTTAATGGGTCATCTGGTTGAAGTACTTTTACAACTTCCCCCTCCATTTGAAATGCATCTAAAATATTGATTGTATGTTCATCATAATAATTTTCTGAGGATTGAAGGCTAGATTCAAGCTTTTCCGAGAAATCCCCCAAATTTTTTTTATCATTTGTAGCAGCGTTTATAGGCATAGCATGTTGCGCAGATCCAAGGATAAGAATGGCTAATACCATTATTATCCGAACGTTTCTATGTATCATTTGTTCTTCCTCCCTCTATTCTCTTTAGATTCATTCTCCTTTCATTCACTCAAATAACTATGTAGTATTTGGTAATTTTATTATATTATGTAAAATACTTCTAAAGTAGTAGTGTTTGATGAGCTGTAAAAAAATGGTCACAACTTTTTAACAATATAGGAACATTTTACATACGTTCGAGAGGATTTACTTGCAGCTTTCGTTATGTATAAGGGAGTTACATTATGTACTTTCACAATAATGCCGATAAAAAAACACAACGAATCGTGAATGATTCGTTGTGTTTTAAAAATGAATGATTAGAAGCTTACATATTGTCGTGGGTTGATCGCATTGCTTTTTGATGAAGTCCATGGTCCTGCATGTAACTCAAAGTGTAAATGCTGTCCAAAGGAATATCCTGTGTTACCCATCATCCCAATTTTTTGGCCTTTTTCAACATATTGACCTGTTCCAACTGAAGAAGAAGACAAATGGGCATAAACGGTTGTGAATGTTTTACCGTTAATAGAGTGTGTCATATAAATAACGTTTCCATAGCTTGAGCTATAGTGGCTTTTCAGTACATAGCCATCTGCTGCTGCAACAATCGGAATACTTCCTCTTGCAGCAATATCCATACCATAGTGGTAGCGCGGCTTGCCATTTAATACATCCCAACCAAATTCAGTTGTTACCGTTCCGTATGCAGGAGTTGTCCAAGTACCCGAGCTAACAGCTGGTAATCCATTAGCCGCGTTTTGTCTTTGACGCTCTAATTCCTTCTGTCGTGCAAGCTCTGCTAGTCGTGATTGCTCAGCCTTAATTTCATTACCGATTTGAGCTTCTAATTCATCGAGCTCACCAGCATGTGCTTCAAGCTCTTCTTTTTCAAGTTCTAGCTTATTTTGCTGCTCTTCTAGCTCTGCAAAAAGGACATTCTTTTCAGACTTTTGACCGTCTAATTCAGCCTTAAGTGATTCAAGCTTCTGTTTCGCTTCCTCTAAGCTTTTCAGCTGCTCTTCAATCTCATTTTTTGCATCCTCAAGGTCTGCTTTGTCTTCCTGTTGCTCGTCCATGATTTTTTTATCCGCATTCACAATGGTATTAACAGCTGTTATACGATTTATAAAATCACTAAAGCTTTCTGCACCTAGAAGAACATCAAGGTAGCTTGCAGATCCACCAGTAGTTTGAATTGAACGTGCACGTTCTTCTAAAAGATCATTACGCTCTGCAATTTTCTTTTCTAGCAGCGTAATTTCTTCTTTTAATTTTTCAATCTCTGCTTGTGTATCTTGTATTTCTTTCTCTTTTTCTTGCATTTTCGTATTCGTATCAATAATCTTCGAGTCTAGTTTGACGATTTCATCTTTAATCTTCTTTTGTTCTGCGATGTTTTGATTAATTTCACTAGACTTTTGATCAATCTTTGAATCCACAGCTTCTCTTTCTGACTCAATATTTTCTTGTTTTTCCTTTAACTCAGACAGTGAGTTCGCATTTACAATAGAAGTTGTTTGAAAACTACCTAGCATGAAAATGGCTGAGATACTTAGTGCGAGTAACGTTTTTCTTTTCAACACGTCAAGCTCCTTTCAAACTCTATCAACCTATTACTTTCACAAAATATGTATGAGAGAGAAGTTCTTCTCTCATATGGACGTAGGTTGAACAGGATTTTCCTTTTCTATTTATCGGGAAAATAGCATGTAAAACTATACTTTTAAGAACTTACGCACAGACATAAAACTTCCCCATACACCAATTAAACAACCCATTAGAAGAATCAAGAAGTTTACCTGATAGATAAATGGCGTATACTCTAGGATCTGCACAAAATGATTTTGTAATTTAGGACTAATAAACTCGTACGCATAATAGTAGCCTGTTGACACAAGTGTAATCGGAACAATGGAGCCAAGAATCCCTAGCCATAGCCCCTCAAAAATAAATGGCCAACGAACAAACCAGTTCGTAGCTCCTACTAATTTCATAATCTCGATTTCTTTTCTTCTAGCAAAAATCGTTATCTTGATCGTATTTGAGATTAGGAACATAGCTGTGAACAAAAGACCAATAATGATGATCAGTCCGACATTACGGCTCATTTCTAGGAAGGAGAATAACTTTTCAATCTTTGCCTCTCCATAAACCGCTTCATTGGTATAGTCAAGAGCATCAATCTTTGTTGCAATCGCTCCAGTCTGACGAGGGTCAACTGCTTTTACAACATAGACATCATATAATGGATTTTGCTGTTCAAACAGACGAAAATCATCTCCAAGATCTTCAACTAAGTTTCGGAGCTCTTGGTCTTTCGAAGAAAACTCGACAGATTCTACGCCACTAATACTCTTAATTTCCTCACCAAGCTGTTCCATTTGAGCTTGTTCGGTACCTAACTCTATTAAAACGCGAATTTCGACGTCTCTTTCAAGATCCGACGCAACTTTATTCATGTTTAACATTAAAACGACAAAAAAGCCGACTAAAAGTAGTGTAACAGTTACAGCACTTGCAGATGCAAATGTCATCCACCCGTTACGTCCAAGACTTTTCAAGCTTTCTTTAAGGTGCCTTCCAATTGTTCTAGCTTTCATAGCCGTAGTCACCTCGCTGTTCGTCTCTTACAATTCTACCATTTTCTACAGCAATTACACGGTGTCGAATTGTATTTACGATTTCACGGTTATGTGTTGCCATGACAATTGTTGTTCCTCGTGTATTAATTTCTTCAAAAATCTCCATAATCTCCCATGATGTTTCAGGATCAAGGTTCCCTGTTGGCTCATCAGCAATCATCACTTTTGGGTTATTAATAATGGAGCGTGCAATCGATATTCTTTGTTGCTCTCCACCAGAAAGTTCATTTGGAAGCATACGTGCTTTATGCTTTAAGTTAACAAGATCAAGTACTTCCATTACTCTCTTTTTAATGTTTTTTGGATGCTCTTCAATTACTTCTAGAGCAAATGCAATGTTTTCATAGACTGTTAGTGAAGGAAGTAGCTTAAAGTCCTGGAAGACAACGCCGATATTACGACGCACATATGGAACCTTTGTATTTTTAATTTTAGCCAGGTTCATACCGTTGACGATCACATCGCCTTTCGATGGTCGCTCTTCACGGTACATCATTTTAATAAACGTCGACTTACCTGCACCACTGGGACCTACAACATAGACAAACTCACCTTGCTTGATGTGAATAGTAATCCCATTTGCAGCCATGACTCCGTTTGGATATTGTTTATATACATCATGCATTTCAATCATGTTTTAATCACCTATATTTTTGATGTTATAGTAGATTCTAAGCTGAAATTATTGCTTTTTATATACATCGTAATATTCTCTCATATATTTTCATTTACACTCTTCTGTATACTTTGTTTATGATACATGACAAATCCATTTCGTGTTACCACAAAATGTTGGAAATTGTCGAAAAAACTCCATTTCCAAATCTAGTCAAAAATGATTGTCGAAGCTTCAAATTTCGACAAAATGCATCGAGTCAAATACACTCGAAATTTCGCACTTTCACGGTTTATTATATCATCTACTACTAGGTTTTTAACGGAAAAATTTATTACATTTTCATTTCAATACGACAAAATACTTATTTTTTGTAAGAGATTGATGTATAAAGAGGTTGTTTAAAGGATTTTTAGGAAATTTGACAATTTTTTGTCTTGAGGAAATAAGAGGGTTAATGTTGAAGAATGTAACAAAGAGATGTAACTGTCATAAAGGAACAGCTACATCTCTTTTGTCGTATTATTTTTTTGTCGATAACCATTCTGCTACTGCTTCAGCTTGCTCTCCTTTAATTAAGCCACCAGCCATGGCACCTTGACCGTTGTGTATAATAGAAAGAATTTCATCTTTTGTTTTGTCAGCACCGATTTTTTCGAGATTCGGTCCATATCCACCACTTAAGTCTCCACCATGACAGCTTGCGCAACGTTGACTAAAGATTTGTTCTGGCTCGGTTGTAGCTCCGCTTGTTTCAGAGCCGTTAGTGCCACCGCATGCAGAAAGAGCAACGATCAACGCAGCAATACCAATTCCACTTACTAGTTTCTTTTTCATTATAATCCTCCTCGGAAAAAAATGAATGCTTCACTTTTCTTTGGTATATTCTTCCGTAATATGCAATCTTATTATAGCAGTTTTCTCCATCGAATTAATAGCGCTTGAATCCTTCTCCAAGTACCTCTGAAGCATCCATTGTAATAACAAATGCAGTAGGATCAATATGTTTTACAAGTTGTTTCAACTTTGTGAATTCCGTTTGATCGACAACACACATTAGGATTGGACGTTCATCATGAGTGTATCCACCGTATGCAGAAAGCTTTGTAACACCACGATCGATCTTGTTAATAATGCCTTCGCGAATTTCTTCCTGACGGTTTGTAATAATGAGGGTTGTTTTGGAACGACCAAACCCAACTTGAACGAGGTCAATCGTTTTACTCGTTACATACAACCCAATCAAAGCATAAAGACCTTTTTCAATATCAAACACAAGTGCTGCCGCTAACACAATCATTCCATCAATAATGGCTACACAGGTTCCGAGACTGAAACCTGTGAACTTGTTGACGATTTGCGCAGCAAGGTCCGTCCCTCCTGTTGAAGCTCCTCCGCGGAAAACAATCCCTAGACCTAGTCCGACACCAATCCCACCAAAAAGGGCACCAAGTAATGGATCTAATGTCCACGCTTCCCAATCCTCAGTTAGGAAGACGACTAATGGTAAAAACACCGTACCAATGGCTGTTTTCACTCCAAATTGTAGCCCTAGGAAAATGAGTCCTGCTATAAATAATGGAATGTTAAAAGCCCATTGGACATAGGCTGGTTTCCAATCGAATACGCTTTTTAGTATTGTTGAAATCCCACTAACTCCCCCAGATGCTACTTCATTCGGTAGCAAAAACACATTAAAGGCAATAGCCACTAGAGAAGATCCGAGTATAACATATAAATAAGACAAGAATTTTTCTAAGGCTGGATTATTCATCTGATTACGACGCCTTTTCTTTTTTTCCATGTCAGACGCTCCTTTTCACTATGTATTCCTTAGTATGACCAGACAATACGCTCTCATTACAGAGCAGATGAAGTTCTACAATATCTGTTCATACTTTACAACCTTTGAGAGTATAGCATGACACTCGAAATACTGTAAATAACAGCTCAATAACGCATTAAAGCAGTAGTAGAGAACAATATATCAATTGAATGAATACGAGGAGAATATATGAAATTGGCGGATAGAAATTTTATATATAAAACTCTCACTGACCCTGTAGCTTTCGAGTAATAAATTCGAAACAAAAAAGTCCCGTAACATCACTACTCTTTAGAAAAGTAGTGATGTAACGAAACTAATAGGTTATTTTTTACTTTCACTCTCTAAAATCGGTCTTGTAACCGTTATAAAGTAGTGCTCTGCGCTTCCTCTCGCTGTTACGATGTATTTGGTTTCACTAATAATCTGTTCTAGCTGCTTTTCATTTAGCCTTTTTAATAAAATTCTAGCCATTTGGCTTGGCTTATAGTTAATAGCAAGACTTTTTCTAATATCTTTATGATATTCCTCACAATAGTAATACAATTGTTCCTCAAACAATTTAATATCTCCTTCTTATATAAAAATTGCATTTAAAGTCTTTTACCTTTTTTTAAAAAGTTTACCTATTGAGGTTATTATTTCCAACTAATATAACATAAACAAAAAGAAATTTGTCATAAAGAGTCGAATTTTGAAAAAGTCTTTTAATTTTGATTTTTCTCAATTGTCAGGGGGTTTTCGTACGATTTAGTAAAAAAGTAATATATATAATATTTTCCATTAATAGTATTATTTTCTTATGAAGCTATAGAAAGAGGTTGTACTGATGGAGGCATTATATATTTCGTCCGAATTAATAGGTGAAACGCTACTCGAAGATATTGAGTCAGCTGATGGTTTATTACTATTAAAGAGTGGAATTATCTTAAACGAGGGACATATTGCACTACTACAAAAATACAAAATAAACAAAAAAATCAATGTACAATCGAACGAGCAAGGTCGAGAAATTGAACACTCACCACAAGTAGTCCCTTATAGAAATATGATAGAAACAACAAGAGACGTTTTTCAGCAAATGACCGAATCTGAAAACTGTGATGTGTCTCAGCTTACAAATCAATATCATGAATTCGTGAGAGAAGCATTAGACAATAGCAGCATTTATCAAATTATTAGCAAAACTGTAGACGAAAAGGATTATCTTTATCAGCACAGCATTAATGTCGGGATTTTATCCGCTATCATAGGGAAATTATTAGGCTACACTTCAAAGGATATTATGACATTAGCGGATATGGGATTATTCCATGATATCGGGATGTTACGTGTACCAGAAGCGATACGATTTAAAAAAGGGAAGCTTACTCATGGGGAATACGAGGTTATTAAATCACATACAAAACAAGGCTATACAATACTAAATTCCTATTCATTACATACTTTGATTAAAGAAGCTGCCTTATTACATCACATTAGACTTGATAATAGCGGCTACCCGAACTCGAATAGTAAGGAAATTCCCTTCCTAATTCAAATTATATCTATTGCAGATTGTTTTAACGCCATGAGCATGAAAACATATGGTACTCCTAAAAAAGACTTTAGTTCTGTATATGAATTAATGGAAGAATCATTCAACAATAGACTAAACCCTGCCATTGTCGTTCCATTTGTACGATACATCATGCGACAGCTTCTTCATAAACAAGTCCAACTATCTAATGGGGAAAATGCTGAAATCGTGTTTATCCATGACAACGAGCCGCATCAGCCTTTAGTAAAAGTAACAAATGAAGAATACTATGACCTGAGAAAGCATCATTCAATGAGGATTCAAAGCTTAGCATGATAAAGGGACGGACCTTTCACGCGCTAGTAGCGCGAAGGTCCGTCCCTCATCATTATTTAATTCTTGAACGTAGGTATGCGTTAATAAATGGATCAATGTCACCATCCATAACCCCTTGTACGTTTCCTGATTCAGTATTGGTTCTGTGGTCCTTTACCATCGAGTATGGGTGGAACACGTAAGAGCGAATTTGGCTTCCCCAGCCAATTTCTTTTTGCTCACCACGAATTTCGAGAAGCTCCTGCTCTTGTTCCTCAATACGTCTTTGGTAAAGCTTTGCTTTCAGCATTTTCATTGCAGCTTCTCGGTTTTTAATCTGAGAACGTTCCGATTGACATGTAACAACAACACCTGTTGGCTGGTGGGTAATACGTACAGCTGAGTCTGTCGTATTGATATGCTGACCACCCGCTCCACTAGCACGATACGTATCGACCTTTAAGTCTTCAGTACGGATCTCAATTTCAATCTCTTCGTTGAATTCAGGCATAACCTCACATGAAACAAACGATGTGTGACGACGGCCTGAAGAATCAAATGGAGAAATACGAACTAAACGGTGAACGCCTTTTTCTGCTTTAAGGTAACCGTAAGCATTGTGTCCTTTGATTGCTAGTGTGACACTTTTAATTCCTGCTTCGTCACCAGGTAGATAATCTAACGTTTCTACTTTAAAGCCTTTTTTCTCACCCCAACGTGTGTACATTCTTAGGAGCATAGAACCCCAGTCTTGTGACTCTGTTCCACCTGCACCTGGATGCAATTCAAGAATGGCATTGTTTTTATCATATTCTTCACTTAATAAAAGCTGAAGTTCATATTCATTTAAACGTTTTACAAGATCCTTTAGTTCTGTTTCAAGCTCTTGTTGTAATTCTTCATCTGGCTCTTCTTTTACAAGCTCTAGCGTTACTTCTAAATTTTCATGCGTTTCTAGCAAGTCCTTGTACTCATTCACAAGGTCCTTTAATCCATTTCCTTCATTAATTAACCCTTGTGCTTTTTGTTGGTCATCCCAGAAGTCAGGCTGAACCATGATTTCATCTAGCTCTGTAATACGTGCCTCTTTGTTTTCTAAGTCAAAGAGACCCCCTAAAGTCCGCTAATGTCTT
Organism: Rossellomorea marisflavi; assembly: GCA_003667865.1. Lineage (GTDB taxonomy): Bacteria > Bacillota > Bacilli > Bacillales > Bacillaceae_B > Rossellomorea > Rossellomorea marisflavi_C. The sequence continues at coordinate 440,984 of CP033051.1, forward strand.
AGCTGTTTTTTCTAATTCTACTCTAATTTCTGACAGTTCCATATACTTCACCTCTAAGGAATTTAAAATCATTATGATTTTCTATGTTCATATATATTTCATCATTGGAAAAATGACTGCAATGAATACATTATATAGAAAAATAACAAAAGCACCTAGCCTTTTCACTAGGTACTTTCATCTATTTATCCAGCGCTTCCACAGCAGTTTTTGTATTTTTTGCCGCTACCGCAAATACATGGATCATTTCGTCCCGTATCATCCTGTTTACGAATTGGCATTTTCTTTTTCGCCTTTTCTCCGTCTTCTTTCGGGTTCACCGCTTGACCTTTGGCAACCTCTTGACGCTCAAGATTGTTACGAATTTCTGCCTTCATAATGTATTTCGCTGTATCTTCTTCAATCGATAGGATCATATTTTCAAACATCGCAAAGCCTTCGTGCTGATACTCACGTAATGGGTCCGTTTGACCGTATGCACGTAACCCAATCCCTTGGCGAAGCTGATCCATCGAATCGATATGATCAATCCATTTTGTATCAACAACGCGAAGAAGAATAACTTTTTCAAACTCACGCATTTGCTCAGATGTAAGCTTCTCTTCTTTTTCATCGTAGCGCTTTTTCACCTGTTCCATGATGAATTCAATCATGTCATCTGCTTCTTTACCTTTCAGGTCATTCTCAGAGATTGTTCCTTCAGGTAGAAGATTCGCGTTCAGGTAATCGACAATACCTTGCAGTTTCCAGTTTTCAAATTCTTCGTCTTGAGTATGTGCTAATACTGTACGTTCCACGACTGGCTTAATCATCGTCTCACAAATTTCACGTAGGTTCTCTGATTCAAGCACTTCATTACGCTGCTTGTAGATGATTTCACGCTGTTGACGTAAAACATCATCGTAAGCTAATAGCTGCTTACGTGCATCAAAGTTATTCCCCTCAACACGTTTTTGCGCAGATTCCACAGCACGGCTTACCATTTTACTTTGAATTGGCTGAGAATCGTCCATTCCAAGACGCTGCATCATCGCTTTCATATTATCTGAACCGAAGCGACGCATTAATTCATCTTCCATAGAAAGATAGAATTGAGTTACCCCTGGGTCTCCTTGACGACCTGAACGACCACGAAGCTGATTATCAATACGACGAGATTCATGACGCTCCGTACCAATAACAGCAAGACCACCTAAATCCTTAACGCCTTCTCCTAGCTTGATATCCGTTCCACGACCAGCCATATTTGTTGCGATCGTTACAGAGCCTTTTTGACCAGCTTCCGCAATAATATCCGCTTCACGACCATGTTGCTTTGCATTTAAGACGTTATGCTTAACACCTTTTTTTGTTAAAAGCTTTGAAATCAACTCAGATGTTTCTACGGCAACTGTACCAACAAGAACAGGCTGCCCTTTGTCATAACGTTCTTTAATTTCTTCGGCTACCGCACGGAATTTGCCTTCGATTGAAGCATAAATTAAATCTGCACGGTCATCACGAGCAATTGGTCTATTTGTTGGAATGACAACAACATTCATATTATAAATGTTACGGAATTCCTCTTCTTCCGTTTTCGCTGTACCGGTCATACCTGAAAGCTTTTCATACATACGGAAGTAGTTTTGGAACGTAATTGTTGCCATTGTCATGCTTTCGTTTTGTATTTCCAATCCTTCTTTTGCCTCAATCGCTTGGTGTAGTCCGTCACTGTAGCGACGTCCTTTCATTAAACGACCAGTGAAGGAGTCAACGATTACAACTTGGCCTTCTTCCACTACATAATCAAAATCACGTTGCATACTGACATGTGCTTTTAATGCTTGGTTAATATGGTGGTTTAACGCAACATGAGAAATATCAAAAAGGTTTTCAATATTGAAGGCACGTTCTACTCGGTTGATTCCCTCTTCTGTTAGTTGAACCCCTTTTGTTTTTTCATCATATGTGAAGTCTTCGTCTCGTTTTAACGTACGAACTACTGCATTCGCTTGAATATAGAGCTGAGTTGATTTGGCAGCTTGTCCTGAAATAATTAATGGTGTACGCGCTTCATCAATTAGGATGGAGTCGACCTCATCGATTACCGCATAATAAAGTGGGCGCTGAACCTTTTGCTCTTTATACAGCACCATGTTATCACGTAAGTAGTCAAATCCTAGCTCATTATTTGTGCTGTACGTGATGTCTGAAGCATACGCTTCACGTTTTTCATCCTTTTCCATAGAGTTTAAGTTTAACCCTACAGATAAGCCTAGGAAGTTATAAAGCTGACCCATTTCCTCGGCGTCACGACTTGCTAAGTATTCATTGACTGTTACAACGTGTACACCTTTACCAGTAATCGCATTTAAATAAACAGGCATTGTGGAAGTTAACGTTTTACCTTCCCCTGTTTTCATCTCAGAAATATTTCCTTCGTGTAAGCTAATACCACCCATAAGCTGAACGCGGTACGGATATAAGCCTAGTACACGACGAGCACCTTCACGAACAACCGCAAAAGCTTCTACTAACATCTTATCTAGGTCTTCGCCATCTTGATAGCGTTGTTTAAATTCTAGTGTTTTTTCACGAAGCTGGTCGTCTGATAGACGCTCCATTTCTGGTCCAAGTTCTTCTATTTGGTCAGCTAGTTTTTCTAGTTTTTTTAGCTCTCTTTTGTTTGGATCGAACACCTTATTTAAGATTCCAAGCATATAGAAACGCTCCTTTAATATGAAATGTGAGAGATTTTGTTCATGGAACATTTGTTTTTGAAGAATATGTATGAAAAAAGGCGAAAGAATCCTCTGTCCGCCATTTTACTTTTCTTTTTTTCGTACCTACTAACACTTCTATAAAGAATGTGAAAATCCTCTCACAAAATAGCCTATTTTCCCTATTTATATTACCACTATCATTCCGAAGTGACAACTAAAGTGAGAGTAGGTTAAACTACCGAGAGGGACGGACCTTAGTTAAGGTCCGTCCCTCTTTGATATTCTGCTATCTCGTTGTATTCATGCTCTAGGAGTCGTGGAATACGAATAAATAGTGGCATTAGCTGCTCGTAAGCCTTTACTGCCTCTGGATTTGGGTGGTGGGTGTGGGTTCCTCCGACCATTTCTTTTACAGCTTCAAGTGAGGCAATTTCTCCTCTTCCATACATTCCTAGGACTACCGCACCAAGGCAGGAGCTTTCAAAGCTTTCTGGAATGGATACTTCTTGATTGAAGATATCGGCAAGCATTTGTCTCCATAGCTCAGATCGTGAAAATCCGCCCGTTGCTTGCACACGTGTAGGTGTTCCGATTAATTCTTCTAGTGCTAGTAGAACCGTATATAAATTCATGACAATGCCTTCAAGAACGGCGCGAATCATATGTTCTTTTTTATGGTGAAGTCCTAAGCCAAAGAACGAAGCACGTGCATGGGCATTCCAAAGTGGTGCTCGTTCACCTGCCATATAGGGGTGGAACAATAGTCCTTCAGAACCCGGCTGAACCCTTGATGCAATCTGCGTTAACACATCATACGGATCCACTCCTAGCCTGCCTGCAACCTCAACCTCAGAAGCTGCCAATTGATCCCGAACCCAACGAAAAATCATGCCACCATTGTTCACAGGCCCACCGATTACCCAGTGATTTTCTGTTAATGCATAGCAGAAGGTCCGTCCCTTTGGATCGGTAACCGGACGGTCTGTAACAGCTCGAATCGCGCCACTTGTTCCGATTGTCACCGCAACAACTCCAGGTTCAATTGCATTCACTCCTAAATTTGAAAGCACGCCATCACTAGCCCCGACAATAAATGGCGTGTCCGCACGAAGTCCCAGTTGCATACTATATTCTTCTTTCACCCCTGATAGAGAGTGAGTTGTTTTTACTGGTCTTGCTAAACGTTCCTTTGAGATACCAACAAGGTGTAGTGCTTCTTTGTCCCAGTCTAGATCTTGAAGGTTAAAGAGACCTGTTGCAGAAGCAATCGAATAGTCTACGACAAACTCGCCAAACAATTTGTAAAATACATACTCTTTAATAGATATGATTTTACTAGCCTTTTCTAACAGTTCTGGATGCTCTTCTTTTAACCAATAGAGCTTTACTAGAGGAGACATCGGATGAATTGGTGTTCCCGTTCTTAAGTAGATCTCATGTCCGTTCTTTTCTTTTTTTAAAACATCAGCATATTTCGCACTTCTGTTATCTGCCCAAGTAATCGAGCGCGTGAGTAGCTTATCGTTTTCATCTAGTAAAATTAAACTGTGCATGGCTGAGCTAAAGGAAACAAAGCGAATGTCTTTAGACGTTGCTCCATACCCTTCAATAACACCACGAATACAAGTCACCACAGCGTTTAGGATTTCGTTCGGGTCTTGTTCCGCTGTGTCAGGGGTTGGAGTATGTAATGGATATTCGACTCCTAAACGAAATAGAGCTTCTCCTTTTTCGTTAAACAACACCGCTTTTGTGCTCGTTGTACCAATATCAACACCGATCATATAAGGCTGCATATTTGTTCCTCCATCATGTTTTCCGACACTAGTTTTCTTTCTCACTATATCGTAAGTCTTTCAATTATTAAAAGGTGATTTTCATTACATGTTGGGAAGCTTATAAAAGAAGGCTACCTGAAAGGAGGATCACGATGAAAAAGAAAAAAAATACAGAAACACCAAATGTATCTGGCTCCTATCAAATTGTTGGCGATGATCGTAAAGAAGAAATTAAAGAGCAGCATAATTTGGATGACGAATCTTTATACTATGCGCGCATCTTTATGGAGGATTAGAAGAGGGACGGACCTGCTGAGGCAGGTCCTTTCTTATACCATGACACTGTTGAAAGATTTTTGGAATTCACTATTCTTTTCCCATAATGGCTTTAACACTTGTGCGATAAAAATTCCTTCATCCTCACTTCCACTAGTGTAGTATTCCGGAACCTTCAGTGGCAGTGTCTCTTCCCCCATCATGTACTCTGCTGCAAAAGGATTTTGTTGCATTGCGTCGTACCACAGGTCTTCTGCGTCCTCCATTTCAGCGTCCAATAGATCGATAAAGAACATAGCATATTCAATGAATGCGTCCTGTTCATCATAAAATAAAGTGATCCAATAATCTGCTTCATCCAAGTCCCCTAGTTCTAAAAGTAATGGGATGAATACGTACCGAACACCTTGATGGTCATCAGGGTTTTGTTCTAATAAGCGATGAAAGGTCTTCATGGCTTTTTTCAATTGTCCGTTCTCTTTTAAAACCAAACCGTAATGTAAAAGCAGTCTCATATACGGTCTTGTATGAACATCTAGCCAATAAGCTCTTGGGTCCTTTGTGATGATAGGATGTATTTGTTTTTCCGCTAATTCAATTCCTTTATCAAGGTACGACAATTTCTCATTCTTGCTACGTGCAAATTTTGCTAAAATTCCGTATGCATCTGCGCATTCTTCACTTAGATCTATAGCTTTTTTCGCTAAAACCTCTCGTTCTCTTCCAGTAAGAGCATAAGCGTCATATACCAGTAATTGCGCCTCTTCTCTTTGACTTAATCGTGGTAACTGTATCTTTCCTTCTTGATACTGCTGAATAATCCTTTCAGCTTCTTGTTGATTCTTAACGTTTTCCTCCGAGTCTAGCAATACCCGAATTTCCCACATCATTTTCTCTATCCCCTGCGGTTCAATAAAAGAATGAACGCTATTTTAAGCGAGCTGCTGTCTATTTCCATTCGATTTTGCACTTTGGATAGTACGCAATAAGTCTTCTCCAATGAACTCATCCATATCTAAATAACGTGAGGAAATACTTCCGACTGATACGTCAAAATGCCGCGCTAACTCTTTTTGAGAGAAAGAGTGTCCAAACGTAATATATTGCGCAACTAGATGAAACATTGAAGCTGCGTATATAGATGGATTTTGTATTCTTGGTGATCTCATCTCAAAATATTGAGAGAGTAGTTGTAAGCTTAAAGAAATCACTTCATTTGAAACCTGATAATCTTCCATGAAATATACTAACTCTTCTGCTGCCAGCTTCTCATTAACACTTCCCCATTCCAATTCACCTATATCTACCATTTCAAACTCAGATTCCGATTTAGGATTTGCATTAATCGCCATGAAATGATCTACGATTCGCAAGTACGATTCCTTAAAATAGTCCTGAACACTTCCATTAAAAGAGTCATATTCCGAGTGAAGAAAACGTCTGTATTTCGTTCCAAATTCTTTTTTAAATTTAAATAGAATGCTAAATGGTATAACTATATTCTCCCTATAGGGTAAGGCTATCCCAGCAGCGTAATCTCCTACTTCAAGTCGTGAGTTGTCTTGAAAATCAAAGATTTGGTCACGCAAAATATCATGCACCCTGACTCGATTTCCTTCTATTTCAGTAACTTCACCTATTACGAATTGGCTCTGATTCCATTTGCTAATGATTTCTTTTACTCCGTGTCTTTTGACTGTATGTAGTTGTTTTTTTATAAAATCTTCAATGACTGTTTTACCTTTTTCGATTGGATATGTTGTAACAAACCAACCATCAAATAAAATGTCTACAGCTGCCTCTTCTAAAGTAAATAAGTGGTATTTCTGAGCAGCTCGATCTCTTTCATGATTCAGTTTCCACTCGTAGTTAGTATATGCAAAATCTAGTATAGTAAATTGGATTCGTTGTGTTTCTTCTTCAAGTAGTGAATCAATCGTTACAACATTTCCTTTTTCACAGCATTTCTTGTATTTCTTCCCGCTACCACATGGACAAGGATCGTTACGTCCAATTTTATTCATCTTTTCACCTCAATAGGAATCTATTAACCTTTGTAGTTATTATTTAGTAATCATTATAACGTAAATGCTATTTTTATATACATATAAAGGGTGTCTCTTTATAGTAAGGTCCTTTCGACAACATAACCATTGTTGTGAAAGCTGACTTCCTATATGAGACACCCTCTATTTAAATCTACTATTTAATTTTGTTTCTTCATGAACTCTAGCACATCAAGATCAATCATATTTTCTTCCTGCTCACGCATCTCGAAGTTTTCTGTATGAAGATAGTCTCTTAATGATTGTTGTAGAGATTTTCCTTCTTTATAATACCCGAGTCTTGTAAGCTCTGTACGCAATACTTCCTCAATTTCACCTTCAACTAAAACAACACGCTCCGGTTTGGATGGTGCAAAGTAAAGCTGATGGAGGTTAAAGATTCTTATTAACTCATTGATTGGATCCGGATGGTCATCAACGCGTAAGTCAATATAACGATCGTTAAAGCCACCGTAGCCTCCAGCTTCTTTTACAACAAGAATAGAGGCAGACTGCATGCCACGTGAGTCTCCACCTGCAGCTTGTCCAGCATTTAGTGCTGTTAGTAGACGCTCCGCTAATGAGCCTTCTGTTGATTCGAAGGTTTCACCCATTGCTTTTACCGTATCTTCTCCAACAAGGATGTTTCCTTGTGCTGCATAGTGCTTGCCAGTTTGGCCACCTGCCCAGTCGTAACAGCCTTCACCTGTGAAGGTTGCTGGGTTTCCGAGGGCATCGATGACACCTACTTGGCGGAGGTGACGTTCTTCGTCATCGCTTGTGATGAGTTCGATTGCTTCTTCTGCTGTTTTGCCTTGTGACATGAGGTCTAGTGCTTGTGGGCCGTATGCTGTGTTGGCGTAGGATTGGGTTGCTACTGCTCCTATTCCGGCTTTGGCGAATGGTACGACTGCTCCTACGCCGATGAATTTTGATTGGACGGCGATTCCCCATTCTTTTGCTTCTGGATCGTAGCCTACGATTGAGTATGTCATATTAGTTCCTCCTTTTTATGATAAAAAAGTTATTACTTTCTAATATTGACCGTTGCTTTCCGCTGCAGGGTGCTTGCTTTCCACGGGGCGAGAGGTGAGCCTCCTCGGCGCGCACGCCTGCGGGGTCTCACCTTTCCCGCAATTCCCGTAGGAGTCAAGCACCCTTCCGCTCCAAGCAACTCTTAAGTTTTACTTGGATCTCATCTAAACTGAGAATTAAACACATTTCTCTAAATTAAAAAATCAAATTAAACGATCCTACTAATCCATTATCCTAAATTAGTCGGGTTTAATCCTTTTAGTTCTTCTAGTACGAATAGGCCGTCTTTTCGGATTAGGGTGTCGTCGAAGTAGATTTCGCCGCCGCCGTATTCTGGGCGTTGGATGCAGACCATGTCCCAGTGGACGGAGGAGCGGTTTCCGTTGTCGGCGTCGTCGTATGCTTGGCCTGGTGTGAAGTGGAAGCTTCCGCCGATTTTTTCGTCAAATAGGATATCTAGCATTGGTTCTTGGATTTTCGGATTGACTCCAATCGCAAATTCTCCGATGTAACGAGCTCCTTCGTCTGTATCGAGGATTTCGTTTAATTTATCTGTTTTATCAGCAGTTGCTTCAATAATTTTTCCGTCTTTGAATGTTAATGTAATGTTATTGAACGTGATGCCGTGGTAAAGGGTTGGTGTGTTGAATGAGATCGTTCCATTTACACTGTCCTTTACTGGTGCTGTATACACTTCACCGTCTGGAATATTGTTTTCCCCGAAGCACATGACGGATGGGATGTCCTTAATCGAGAATGTAAGGTCCGTCCCTTTAGCCGTTATGCGGACTTTGTCGGTGCGATCGAGTAGTGCTTTAAGTGGTTTTTGGGCTTCTTCCATTTGCTTGTAGTCGACAGTACAGACGTCCATCACGTAGTCAAAGAAGCGCTCGTAGCTCATTTTTGCTTTTTGAGCTAGTGCTTGGTTTGGATAGTTTAGTAATAGCCATTTACGGTTGCTAATTAGGAAGTCGTTGGATGGCTTTGTGATGGTCATGGCTAGTTTGAATTGTTCTTGAGGAACATCACCGTATTCTGCGTCGTTGTGTTCGCTGACGATTTGGACTAGGGCGCTTAGGTCTTGGTAGCGTTCCATGTTCCATTTGTTTTGCAGTTCGAATTGTGGTTCTTTTGCTTCTGATACTAGGATTCGGTTTAGTTCTTCGTCTACTAGTTCGTAGTAGGGGTGTGCTCCTACTTTGTAGGCTGTTCTGATTAGTTCTTTGATTAATGGTTTTGTATTAACGTCTCCTACGAATAGGACTTTTTCGTCTTTTTGTAGTTTTAGTGAGTGGGTGATTAGTGTGTCTGCTAGTTTTGTTAGTCTTTGGTCTCTCATTGTGTTCCCCTTTCAGGTTTGTTTTCTTTAGTCTTCGTCATAAAGGGATATAATTCCTTCAATACTGAGAGAATTAGTGTATATCCTAGCTTTCTGGTAAAAGAGACCGTTGCTTTGCGCTCCAGGTGCTTGCTTTCCGCGGGGCGGGAGTGAGCCTCCTCGGCGCTTGCGCCTGCGGGGTCTCACTATTCCCGCTAGTTCCCGCTGGAGTCAAGCACCTTCCGTTCCAAGCAACTCTGTGCAACCTATGTAGTTCCCCTATTTAACGGCTTAAATTAACTTACTGCAAAATTCTTCAAGACTATGTTACTCCATCTAAAACAAGAGTTGCTTATAATTAGCAACTCCTGTCCTCGTGTTGAATTTTAACTAAGCTAAAAATACAGCCCCATACACAAGTGCTGCTCCAATAACATACACCGGATGCACTTTTAGTTTTTCAAGCAAGAGGTAACTGGCTCCTGCTAGTAAGATGGTTTGGAGTAGGCCGATTCCTTCGTAGGATTCTGAGATGAATCCCCAGGTCATGACTCCTAGTAAGACTGCGATTGTTGGTTTTACTAGGTTGGTCATTTTTTTTACTTTTGGTGAGCTTTTGTATTTCATTAGTAGGCTCAATAGGGCGATCATTAGAATCAGTGATGGCGCTACGGAGGCAAAGACTCCGATTGCGGAGCCTAGGATGCCTCCTTGTTCGTAGCCGATGTAGCCTGCCATTTTTGTTGCAATTGGGCCTGGTAGACCGTTTGCTAGGGCGAGTACTTCGGAAAATTCGTTAACGGTTAGCCAGCCGTAGCGGTCGACTACTTCGTTTTCTACTAGCGGAATGGATGCGGGTCCTCCACCGTACCCTAGAATACCTGGAATGAAAAAGGCTAAGAAAATTTCCCAATAAATCATGAGGCTTTCACCTCTTTTTCAGGTTTTTTCTCTTTTTCTACTAGAGCATAAATTAATAATCCGGCTATTACGATGGCTGGGTGTATGCCTAGTAATTCAATAATAATTAGGCTTCCCACTAGAATACCCGCTGTGAGTGTCCAGCCTAGAGCTCCCTTAGACTTGTGAACAAAATCCCATGTTAGGACACCAAGCATAACTCCAACAACTGGCACTACCGCATTAGCCATTCCTTGAACCCATGCTTTATCTTTGTACGCATTTAAGACGGTTAAAAGTAAGATCATCATGACAATGGTAGGGACGATTGTCGCAAGGACGGCATTAATCATTCCAAATAGACCGCCGACTCTCCAGCCAATATAACCTGCCATCTTCGTAGCAATCGGTCCAGGAAGAGCATTTCCTAGCGCTAATATATCTGAAAAATCATCATCGTTAAGCCACTTATATTTTTCCACAACTTCTTTATGAACGAGCGGTATGGAGGATGGGCCACCTCCGTATCCTAGTATTCCCACTCGAAAGAAGGCTAGAAATAAATGAAGCTGTTTCAAGGTTTCATCACCCACTTGTTGTTTCGGATTGTAGACTCCATTACCAAACTGCAATTGCTCCATCTGTTCTCGACTCTGTTCCACCCATTAGTACACCTGTTTTCTCGTCTCGCCAAATGATTTGGCCTCTACCAAACATCCCTTCATCTGCTGCAACTTGTATTTCATGTCCTTTTCGTGCTAGTGCCTGTGCTATATGTGTTGGGAAGCTCGGCTCTACTAGCACCTTTTTATCATTAATCCATTGCCACCTTGGCGCATCAAGCGCAGATTGCGGATTTAAATGAAAATCTATTGTATTCATCATCACCTGGAAGTGACCCTGCGGCTGCATGTAACCACCCATGACACCAAACGGGCCAACTGCTTTCCCGTTTTTCGTAAGAAATCCAGGAATAATGGTGTGATATGTTTTCTTACCAGGCTTTAAAGCATTTGGATGCTCAGGATCTAATGAAAAATCATGACCGCGATTTTGCAGGCCAATTCCAGTACCTGGAATCACAATGCCCGATCCGAAGCCCATATAGTTACTTTGTATATAGGAAATCATATTTCCTTCATCATCAGCTGCTGCTAAATACACCGTTCCACCTCGTGGTAAATCATACGGCTCTGGTGTAATTGCTTCGTCTCCAATGAGGTCACGGCGCTTTGAAGCATACGTTTCCGACAATAGCTCCTCAACGGTTAATGGCATGTCACCTTCTTCTGTGATAAATGCTTTTCCGTCTGTAAAAGCAAGCTTCATTGCTTCAATTTGCTTATGGAATGTGTCGACAGAATCCTTTTCTGTAAAATCAAACCCTTTAGCAATATTGAGTGCCATAAGTGCTACAAGACCTTGACCATTGGGAGGAATCTCCCAAACATCGTATCCTCTATAGTTTGCCTTAATTGGTTGCACCCATTCAGCACGATAATCCTTCAGGTCGTCGACAGATAAAAATCCTTCATGCTTTTCCATAAAGGACCCAATCTTTTCTGCAAGCTCTCCACGGTAAAAGCTTTCACCATTTGTCTCTGCAATGGATCTCAATGTTGATGCATGACCTTTTGAAGACCATACCTCTCCAATTTGAGGTGCTCTTCCATCCGGAGCAAATGTTTCAAACCATGGCTTAAATTCTTCATCTGTTAAAATTTGCTTGAATTTTTTATAGGCTAACTGCCAATACTTACCTAAGATTGGTGTTAACGGATAGCCTTCTTCTGCCAAGCGAATTGCTGGTGCTAATGTTTCTTTTAGCGAAAGCTTTCCGAAGCGCTCTGAAAGCTCTGCCCATGCTGATGGCACTCCTGGCACTGTGACTGGTATTACACCATGTGTCGGCATGCGGTCAAAGCCTCGTTCCTTTACCTTTTCAATCGAAATGGACTTTGGTGAAGGACCGCTTGCATTGAGTCCATGAAGCTGATCCTTTACCCAAACGAGTGCAAAAGCGTCACCACCAATTCCGTTTGAAGTTGGCTCAACGACTGTTAGTGCAGCAGCTGTTGCTATCGCAGCATCAATGGCATTCCCACCCTGCTGTAAAATTTCTAAGCCCGCTTGTGCTGCAAGGGGCTGACTTGTTGCGACCATTCCTTTTTTTGAGAATACCGTATTCCTCTGAGAAGAATACGGATGATATAAGAAATCCATGTTTTCCATTAATTCACGACCTCCTGTTCTACGTGATGACATGCGACAAAATGATTGTCTCCCATATCTCTCCACTCCGGCTTTTGTGACTTACAAATATCCGTTGCAAATGGGCAACGTGTATGGAACGTACAGCCTGCTGGAGGATTTGCTGGGTTTGGAATTTCTCCCTGTAATCGAATTCGTTCCTGCTTATTCCCTACCTTTGGACGAGGAATTGAGGATAATAAAGCTTTTGTGTATGGGTGAAGCGGGTTTTTATATAATTGCTCAGAGGAAGCGAGCTCGAATGTATTTCCTAGATACATAACGAGTACGCGATCACAAAAATAGCGAACAACACCTAAATCATGAGAGATAAATAAGTACGTTAACCCGTATTTCTCTTGAAGATTTTTCATAAGCTTTAACACCTGTGCCTGAACAGAAACGTCCAGTGCAGAAACGGCTTCATCACAAATTATAACAGAAGGATTCAAAGCAATCGCGCGTGCAATCCCGATACGCTGACGCTGCCCTCCACTAAACTCATGTGGATAGCGGTCAAAGTGCTCTTCCTTTAAGCCCACTTCCTTTAAAAGATCATACACCTTTTGGCGGCGTTCCGAACTTGAAAGGTTTGTATGCATAATGAATACTTCTTCAAGAGCATTTCCAATTCGTTGTCGTGGATTTAACGATGCATACGGATCCTGGAAAATCATTTGCATTTCTTTTGTAAAAGCTTTTCTTTTACGACCGGATAAGTCTTGGATTTCTTGGTTTCGATACGTTACAGTACCTTCTGTAATTTCTTCTAACCCAAGAATCGTACGGCCAAGCGTTGACTTTCCACAGCCTGACTCTCCCACTATTCCAACACTTTCTCCCTCAAAAACCTCTAAGCTGACATCTTCAACCGCCTTCACATGACCTTGAACACGTTTTAAAAATCCGCCTTTAATCGGAAAGTATTTTTTTACACTTTGTAGTTTAAGTAGTGACGGTTTCTCTAGTGTTTGCATCGTGTTTCACCTCCTGAAGCCAGCATTTTACGCGATGTGTTCCATGTAATTCATATTCCTGTGGCGATTCAACTTTACAGCGATCTGTTGCAAAAGGACAACGCGGATGAAAACGACAGCCGTCAATTTGTTCATTTAAGTTGGGTAACGAACCCGGTATGGCTTCAAGCTCGAACGACGGATCATCAACATCAGGTACGGAACGAAGTAAGCCTTGTGTATACGGATGCTGAGGGTTATTAAAAATACTTTCAACATCGCCTTCCTCAACCTTTTCACCTGCATACATCACCATGACCTTATCCGCCACTTCGGCAACAACACCCATATCATGTGTAACCATGATGACTCCCATATTAAATTGATCCTTTAAATTTTGAATCAAGTCAAGAATTTGTGCTTGAATCGTTACATCAAGAGCGGTTGTTGGCTCATCCGCAATAAGGAGCTGTGGATGACAGGCTAGTGCGATCGCAATCATTACCCTTTGTCTCATTCCACCACTGAGCTCATGTGGATATTGGTTCATTCGCTTTTCTGGGTACGGAATGCCAACCTGCTTTAAAAGGTCAATTCCTTTTACCGTTGCTTCTCTTTTGGAGATTTTTTGGTGAAGCATTAACGGTTCACGAAGCTGATAACCAATTGTTAAAACTGGATTCAGTGCAGTCATCGGCTCTTGGAAAATCATTGAGATTTCTTTGCCGCGTACTTTACGAAGCTCCTCTTTTGAAAGCTTTGTTAAGTCACGGTCACGAAACTCAATTGAGCCTTCTTTAATGATCCCGTTGCTTGGAAGTAACCCCATGATTGATAACGATGTGATACTTTTTCCACAGCCAGATTCACCAACGATACAAAGAGTCTCCCCTTTGTCTACTGAAAAAGAAATGCCCCGTACAGCTGAGAGTTCCCCCTCAGCCGTACGGAAAGCAGTATTTAAGTTTGTTACAGATAATAGATTGTTTGACATTGTACCCCTACTCTCTGGAAACGTTGTATAGTGACCATTGTCCTGTTGGGTCAATAAGTAGTCCTTTTACCGATTTATCATATGCAGCTGTTACAACTCCGTGGTTCATGACAATGATTGGAGCATCTTGAATAATTAACTCATTTGCTTCATTTAATTTTTGCTTGCGAACCTCTTGGTCTACATTTGTTCTAGACTCCTCTACAAGCTTATTGAATTCTGGGTTGTTATAAGCTGTACGGTTTGATGCTCCGATATTGTCTGAATGGAAGTTTGGATATAAAAGCTCACTTCCATCAGCAGTTGAGTTTGACCAGCCTAGGAATGTAATATCATATTGGCCATCTCTTGCTGCATCAAGGAATGTTCCCCACTCCATTGTTTCGATTTGGACATTGATTCCTGCTTCTTTTAGTTGAGATTGAGCGATTTCAGCCATCATCATATATTGATCTCTATTCGCTACAAGCATCTTCAACTCAATATCGCCAAAACCATTCTTCTCAACAAGTTCTTTCGCTTTGTTAACGTCATAATCGTAACCTAGTGAATCTGCAGATTCTTCATAACCAAATACTTTTGGTCCAATCACACTGTTTCCTTTTACACCTAAACCGTTTAGCTTCGCAACGAATGCTTCACGATCGAGTGCATACCCGACTGCTTGGCGGAATTCTAGGTTATTCATAGGTTCTTTGGTCATATTAAAGCCAAGATAGTACACTGGCGTACCGGCATTCTTAATGACTTCTGCATTATTTAATGATTCAATACGACCTAATTGCTCTGAAGGAATGGCGTCAATAAATTGAACTTCACCTGTTTGTAGCATTGAGATTGCTGTGTTTACTTCTGGTACTACTTTAAAAACAACCTTCTCTAACTTCGGCTCACCTTTCCAGTAATCCGCGTTTTTCTCAAGAACTAATTCAGCACCTTGTGTCCAGCTCACAAACTTGAATGGTCCTGTACCAACTGGTTCCTTCATTAAATCTTGTGCTTGATCTGCTTCAGGACTTACGATTGCAGAGTTTGTATGCGAAAGTGCAGCAAGCATTGCACCGTATGGATATTTCGTTTTGATTTCTACTGTATGTTCGTCAATAACATTTACGGAATCAACTGGCTCTAAAAGAGATGCACGTGGAGCCGCTGTTGCTGGGTCACGGAATTTATCAAATGTGTATTTTACTGCTTCTGCATTGAATGGTGTTCCGTCATGGAATGTCACGCCTTCTTTTAGCTTGATGACCCATGTTGTGTTGTCTGGTGCTTCATATGATTCTGCTAATTGAGGTTCGATTTCCATTGTGTCTGGGTTGCGTGTGAAAAGAGTTTCATAGATTTGTTCGATTGCCGCTGATGATACGGAATCGTTTGTCATGATTGGTGATAGTCCGACGATGTCAGATGTTGATGAGTATGTGATTTCTTGAGGTACGTTGCTGTCTGAGCTTCCGCTGTCTCCACCGTTTTCGTTTGAACTAGAGCTTGAGCTGCTTGAGCCTGAACATCCTGCTGCTGCAAGAAGTAAGAGTACTAACATACTGGCTAACCACTTTTTCACTTGAAATCCCCCTTGGTTTTTTTGTCTCATTTATATCGGAGTTTTTTGCTCCGATTGGTCAACTACTTTTACAAGATTACTTGCTAACTTAGACCATTGCTTTCCACTCCAGATGCTTGCTTTCCGCGGGGCGAGAGGTGAGCCTCCTCGGCGTTTCGCCTGCGGGGTCTCACCTTTCCCGCAATTCCCGCAGGAGTCAAGCATCTTCCGTTCCAAGCAACTCTGTGCTGAACATCTGAGTATCTAAGTAAACACTTTTGGCATCTATTTTTAGAAACCAAAGCATTCGTGCAAAGCTTGTAAAAGTAGTGTCACGCTATTGGTTTAGGTTCATGTTTGGGTCTAGTGCGTCTCGTAGGCCGTCTCCTACTACGTTGAAGGCGAATACGATTAGCATGATGGCTATTCCTGGTACAATGGTCATGTGAGGTGCTGTCCACATGAAGTTTTGGCCTTGTGCGATCATGGCTCCCCATTCTGGTGTAGGTGGTTGTGCTCCTAAGCCTAGGTAACTTAAGGCTGATGTTGATAGGATTGCTGTTGCCATTCTCATTGTTGCGAATACGATGATCGGTGCCATACAGTTTGGTAAAATGTGCTTTACTAAGATTCGAAGGTCACTCGCTCCTAGTGAGCGCATTGCTTGGATGTACTCCTGTTTTTTTACCGAGAGTACGGAACCACGAACGATTCGGGCACAGGATGGAATTGACCAAATACTGATGGCGATTGCCACATTTACTAGGCTTGTTCCAAGGATTGCAATGATTAACATTGCTAGTAGAATGCCTGGGAATGCAAACAATAAATCTACTAATCTCATAAGAATTCCATCTAGTCTACGGTAGTAGCCAGCTGCTAGGCCTAGAGTGACTCCTCCAATTAATCCTAAGCTTACTGCTAAAAGACCGACTGCTAGTGAAATTCTCGCCCCATAAACAATTCGACTCCAAATGTCTCTTCCATAGTTATCTGTTCCAAGCCAATGTCCTTCTGAAAAAACAGGTAGCTCAGAATCTGTCAGCACTTGGTCGAGTGGATCATGCGTTGCAATCCATGGCGCGGTAAGTGCGATAAACAGCTGTGCTGCTATGATGATGAGACCGATAACAGCCAGTTTGTTTTTGATTAGTCGTTTAAACGTAGTAAGTAGAAACTTTTCTTTTTTCTTTTTGACTTGAACGTGCTGGACGTCTTCTGATGTTACGATTTCTGCTGACATCATGTACTCCCCCTTTCCTAGTCATTAATCGTAGCTAATTCGTGGATCGATAAATACATAGACAATGTCAACAATCAGGTTTACAAGAACAAATAATGAAGCAACTAAAAGTACGGAACCTTGAACCATCGGGAAGTCCCTTGCTGCAATCGCATCAATCATTAGTCGCCCAACTCCATTAATCGCAAAAACCTGCTCGGTAATAATCGTCCCACCTAGTAAGAATCCAAAATTAAGACCGATAACCGTAATGACTGGAATCATTGAATTTTTCAGGGCATGAATCCAGATAACAGAACGTTCTTTTACACCTTTTGATCGAGCTGTTCTTATGTAGTCTGCTCGGATGACCTCTAGCATTGATGATCGGCTCATTCTTGCGATCATTGCCGCTGAACCCGTACCGAGTGTAATTGCCGGAAGGATGAGTTGCTTCATTCCTTCAACTGTCCAAAACGGAGCATCTAAGCCACCAACCGGAAGAATCTGTAGGTTAACAGCAAACACGAGGATAAGGATCGTTCCTAGCCAGAAGTTCGGAATGGATATCCCACCAAGTGCGAACACCGTACTTGTAACATCGAGCCAGGAATTTTGTTTCAATGCTGAAATAATTCCGGCGATCACTCCAATTACAACCGCAACAACCATACTGGCTATCGCTAGATTTAACGTGTTTGGGAAACGAATGGCAATTGCTTCTGATACAGATTGCTTTGTTTGATAGGAGTAACCAAAATCTCCTTGTACCACATTTTTTAAGTAGTCCCAATATTGAACGAGAAATGGCTTGTTAAGACCTAGGTTATCTCGGATGGCTGCAATATCAGATTCTGATGCTGTTGGTCCGCCAATGATGGAAGCGGGATCTCCTGGAGCAAGATGCATGCTACCGAATACTAGAAATGAGATTCCCAGTAGAAGTAGTAATAATTGAATAATTCTTCGACCTATAAGTGCGATCATGTCTTCACCTACCCCCTCTTAATGAAAACGTTTAATTTTCTTTAGTAGTATTTTCGCGTACAATCCTACGTTTGTTAATCATTTTTATATTTTTGGTTAACAAACGGAATCGATTTGATGTTATTGACGATTATAAATGAATAGTCAGAATATTTCCAGTCTTTTTTGTTTAAATATTTAAAAAACTTATAAATAGTTTATTTTAGTGTATAAATATAAATTAGTAGTCATAATTTAGGGTTTGGTGAATAGGATTAGTAGATTTGATTTCTTCAAAAGGGCCGTTGCTTTCCACTCCAGTTGCTTGCTTTCCGCGGGTGGGAGTGAGCCTCCTCGCTTCGCTGTGGGGTTCCGTTCCAGTGGGTACGGAACCTTGGTCTCACTATTCCCGCTATTTCCCGATGGAGTCAAGCACCTTCCGTTACAAACAACTCTGTAGTTATTCCAAGAAATTGTTATACACTGTTGGTAGAATAACTCTTTTTTTATCTTGAAAGCTAACAACAAATAAACAAATAAAAAAGACCATTAGCTAACTTTGCTAATCGTCTGGTTCTGTTGACTAATATAATGATCACTTTTAATTAGTTTACAAAGGGTGTTATAGTTTGAGGCCGTTTCTGCTTTTGAATCTTCTTAGTAGGATGTGGCTTTCTACTCGGGTGATACCTTCTAGGGAGTAGAGTTCGTTGTTGATGAATTTTTCTAGTGCGATAAAGTCGTCTACGAGGACGTGCATATGTAAGGTGCTTGGGCCTGTCATTTGGTAGCAGCTTGCTACACTGGGGTTGTCTGCTAGGTTTTGGGCTACTTCTACTAGATAGGCTGGTTCGCAGTCTACTTCGAAGAAAGCGGATACACCTTTGCCCACTTTTTCTGAATTAATCACTACACTGAATCGTTCAATGACGCCGCCTTCGATAAGCTGGTTAACTCGTTCTCTGACGGATACTCTTGAAAGATTGAGCTCTTTTCCAATGTCCACATAGGAGGCTCTGCCATTTTCCGTGAGCAGTTGTAGGATTCTTCGATCGATGTCATCAATCTTCATTCATTTCTACACCACGCTTCTGATTTTTTTACTAAGTTTATTATAACGATGTTCTTTTTAGTAAGGAAGTATTTGTTAATGAGTAACTAATTCTAAAGGCTCATCGATTACATGCAAAGGGTCTGTCCCTCTGCTGGAATCTAGGGATATACTTAATCCCAAAATTACAGTTGGTGACAGACCCTTAAGCAATAATCTCTAGTATTTGAAGATTTTATTAAGTCGCTTCAATTAACCCATATTTCCCATCTCTACGTTTGTAGACGATATTTGTACTGTTTGTTTCTGCATCTGTAAAGATGAAGAAGTTATGTCCAAGTAGGTCCATTTGAAGAATCGCTTCTTCACTATCCATCGGTTTTAAGTTGAAGCGTTTTTTACGAACTACTTCGTGATCGTCTTCGTCAATAGGTGGTGCAGTCGCTTCAGTTAGTCCTTCAATAGCTGCAAAGTATTCTTTCGGGCTCCCTTTATCACGCATTTTGCGGTTTACTTTTGTTTTATGTTTACGGATTTGGCGCTCTAATTTATCGATAATTAAGTCAATACCGGCATACATATCATCATGACGTTCCTCAGCTCGTAGAACTAAGTTAGGCATTGGGATCGTTACCTCTACCTTCGTCTTTTTGTCCGGATATACCTTTAGGTTTACATTAACATTTGCATCAGGAGTTTCATTGAAATAACGCTCTAGCTTCCCAATCTTATTCTCCACGTGCTCTCGAATTGCTGGGGTTACCTCAATGTTCTCGCCTCGAATGTTGTAGTTCAACATGTAAACTCCTCCTTTAAATTAGGGCTTGTCTATATAATTCTACATACCCTTTAAAAATCCTCCTCAAACATTCAAAATATTTTGTCAATTATTCTGAAATTTTTTAAATTTGGATTTTTCCGGGTTGTTAGAGGTGTAATGAGATCCTTAGATGGTTTAAGAATGTCAGGGTGTTATGTACATCATATGTTCTAGATGCTTTCAACATTCTTGTTTCTCATTACACTTTTATTATCTCACTATAATGGGTGTGGTAAACGTTTAAATTTTGGAGGGATTGTGAATAGTTTGTGGTTATTTTGTGAAAAAGAATGATATAAAAATACCTTGATGCTACTCTACACCAAGGCATGTATTATTGTTGTAACAATGGATTTATTTCCTTTTGTATTTTTTGACTCCAGGAAGTAAAAGCAGGATATAGTTCTTTCGTAACAACGTCCTCTTTAAAATTTTGATTATCTAATTGACCTTCTAATTTTGAAGTGTGATTAATAACTTCATTGAAAGAATCAACCTTGTCTTGGATATCTGCATTCTCAGTAAATAAATCGTTAAGAATAAGATTTGTTTCTGCAACTTGACCTAATGCCATAAAAACATCAGAGAGCACTGTATCGCCTTCTGTTTTGCTATAATCTTGAAAGCTCCTAACGACATATTGAAGAGCTTCTTCAATCGTTTGAATCACGCCTACGTATTGTTGCATAAATTCGAATTGTGTATTGTCTAATTTTATTGCTTGTGTCAGAGGATCACCTATTTCTTTTTATCATAGAACATACCGTCAAATTGCAACGATTCATACGGATTGGTATATTTTTTTACTCCGGATTTCTTTTTATTCAAATTGTTCATATCTCGTTTAATTTCTACTTGGACAAGGTTCATCTTAGTATCAATCACTTGGTTAAGCTTCATGATCTCTTTTCCAAGCTCCATCTCAGCTTCTGAAAACGGATGCTGAATATGAGAGAAAAGCTGTTGACGCTCTTCCATGAGGACTTCAACAGCTTCAATCTTCTCATCACGATTAGACTCAGTCATTTCATTAAGAGTCTGTAACAGCTTTTTGGTAATGTCGAAACATTGCTGAACAAAATCCATTATGCTTGACCACCTAATCCAGCATGTTGTTTTTGACGATTCGTTTGTATCACTTGCTTCCACGTATCACGGAACTCAGTGACCAATCCTTCCACTTCATCAAGAATTGCAGAATCATTTTTAATGTTCGCATCCATTAGTCGACGATTCATATAATCATAGAGATGTAACATATTTTTAGATACTTCAAGATCTGTATTTAAAGTTACCATTAACTCGGAAATGATGTTTTGTGCTTTTTGAATATTTGTATTCTTCACTTCTACATTTTTATCTGTAATTGCTCTCTTCGCAATATGAATAAATTTTAAACATCCGTTATATAACATTAATGTAAGCTCACCTGGAGAAGCAGTGCTTACAGAATTATTTCGGTAGGTTTGATATGGATTGTTAAGTGCCATGTCTACACTCCCTTAAAAAGTTTGTATTCAAAATTTAATAATGACCTACATGCCTCCACCAAATGAGTTCATTATAAACATAGATTGTTGATTTGAACGTTGAATGGCTTTTTCCATTGCAGTGAACTGGCGCCAATAGCGGTCTTCGATTTGAAATAAACGATCTTGGAATCGCTGCATTGAGTTATTAACGTTCTCTAAATTTCTACCAATTGCAAAACTGTTATCTAGAGTTGTAGCTTTCCCTGCTTTTTTCTCAATACCTTCCATTGTATCCTTAATAGTATCACGTAATCGGCGTGCAATTCCTTGTTCATTCGTTGTTGTTCCATCTTTTGTAAATAGTTCATAAATTGCATTAGGATTTTGTGCAATGGCCTCTTTTAATTTTGTTTCATCGATAATGAGTTTTCCACGATCATTGAAATTGCTTGACGTTTTAATTCCAATTTCAGAAATTTGATCATAATCAGGATTTATACCTATTACTGGGGTATACAAGTCCATACGCATTTTATTTAATCCACTTGAGAAGATAGATTCTCTTCGAAGAGTGCCACTTCTTGCTTTCTCCTCCCATAGTTCAATTTCTTTTTCTTCCATGGACTCTTTTTGTTCTGCTGTTAGAGGCTTAAAGTCGCGATATTGTTTTTCGTTTAACTCACTGTTGATTTTACCAATAATCTCATTATATTTATCTACAAATTTTAGAACAGTCTCAAAGATTTTGTCTGTATCTGGTGATGAACTGAAAGAAATATCTTTGTTGGCTGCTTCTTTGAGAGTAACTTCAAAACCGTTTAATCTTACAACATTGGAGTTCCGCTGAGTTTCTAGCCCATTATAAGAGAATATAGCATTTTTTCCGACTGAACCATGACCTTGAAGAACCGAATAGTCATTTGACATTTCTCCAGTAGTAGTGTTCTTATCAAAACGGAGAACATTACTAAACATATCACCCGTCAATTCAATCTCAGAACCAGATTCATTGCTTCCACTGTTTTTAGCTGTGATAGAAACTTGACCTGTAAAAGAATCAAAAAACATGTTTACATTAGAATTTTTATTCACTTGTTCTATTACACTTTCTAATGTATCGTCAGATTTAATTTTGTAAGTATACCCTTGCGTATCCATAGTACCATCTTTATTGATAGCCTTAATCGTAATTGTCTCATCTACAGCTACTCCTAAAGTAGTAAGCTTAGCTTTCGAGTCAATTTTTGATCCATCATTTTGAATAGGTTTACTATACATCACTGCGGAAGCGGCTAACTGACTTACATTTATGGTTCCAGTTAAATCTGATGTAGAAGAAACGTTTCTAACAGCAACACCCTCACCTGAAACATCTACCTTCTTTTGTGTATAAGTCGCTTGTCTGTACACACCATCAAATATCTGTTTATCAAAATCAAATAACATTTTATTCATTTCACGATAATCATCGCGTTGCCATTCCAACCACTGTCTTTTTTGTTCTAGTTTGTCAAGCGGTATACGTTCTGCCTTCATTAAGTCTTTTACAAGACTGTCAATATCCATACCACTAGCTAGTCCACCAATTCGCATCTATTTCACACCCTTAAATCTTTTTATCTACCATTAACCCTAAAAACTCAGTCATTGCCGCATAAACATCCAACATTTTTTTTGCTGGGATTTCTCTTACAATCTCTTTTGTCTTGTCGTCAACAATAGTAACATAGTACTCTTGTAGTTTTTCATGAAATTCGAATTTAAGGTGTGATGTTGATGCACCTACAAATTCATTCAAGCTATGAATCACATTTTCTAGCTTTTCTTTTGTCTTTTCATCCATTTGAACTTCGGATTGATTTTGTTTATCTTTTGGTTGATTAATAGATTGATTGTTTTTTTGTACATCTGCTGATTTTTGTGATGGGATTGAAGATAAGATTTGAACGGAATTAATATTTCCAAATTTTTCAACCATGGCTGTTAAGCCTCCCTACATCCTAAGCATATCTTAATCATTATATCGGTTCATTATTGATTATTTTTAGAGTATATAATATTTTATTTTTTAAATCACACAATTCTCCAAATTCATGCAAGAAAAAATAACTTCCTGACCATAATGTTGATAACATAAATATATATAAAAGCATATCATCTTACGGTTACTAAGGATGGTTCACCCCGTAGGAGTGATCACCAGGGGCAGAAATATACTTAATCTCAAATCCATACACTGTTTGTGATCTTAATATAAAGGATGAAGATCATGGAGGTATTTACCAATCACTGCTATTTTGGATACCTATTCTAAATCGATTTTTGCATGTGATTAAATCGGGAGAATAGGATTAAAAGTTTATATAGTTAAAAGAATGGATTGTCAACACTAAACTAGACAGTTTTCTTAAGGTGCGTAAGTTTGTATTCAACTGGACTTAAATAGTCTAAAGTACCATGGATACGTAGATGGTTATACCAGTGCACATAGTCTGTAAACTCTCTATGTAACTCTTCTAAACTATCAAAATGACGCTTCTTTACGAACTCTGTTTTGATGATTTTAAATGTTGCTTCTGCTACTGCATTATCATAAGGACACCCTTTTAAACTGAGAGAACGTTTGATATTAAACGTTTCTAGTGCTTCATCAATGACCTGGTTTTTAAATTCTCTTCCTCGGTCCGTATGGAACATTTGAATGGAATGTAAGTTACCTTTAATTGATGACAGAGCTCGATAAACTAGTAAAGCATCTTTGTTCTCACCTGTGCTAAACCCTATAATTTCCCGATTAAAGAGATCAATAAATACACATATGTAATGCCATTTTTTATGGACTCTTACATACGTTAAGTCGCTCACCACGACAGTCAACTCTTCTTCTTGTGAAAATTCACGGTTTAATTCATTTACTTGATCACTCTCGTTTGGTTTATCATTATGCGGTTTAAATTGAGCCACAGTATAAGTCGATACAAGTCCTTGTTCGTTCATAATTCTCCCGATTCGACGACGAGATACTAATTTTCCACGCTTCTTCAGCTCATGCTTTATTTTTCTCGTACCATAATTTTGGCGGCTCTGATGGAATACTTCTATGACATCTGATGTGATATCATCTTCATTCTTTCGTTCTTTTGCTTCATAATAATATGTACTCCTAGGGAGTTGTAGGACCTTGCACATTGCTGATATCGAGTATTTGTGCTGGTTGTTTTTAATCACATTTACTTTCGTCCTAGTATCAGCGCTGCTTGCTTTAAAATGTCATTTTCCATTTCTAATAGTTTATTTCTCTTCCTAAGTTCCAGTAGCTCTTTCTGTTCGGGGCTGAGGTTATCCTTTTCTTTGAAGGAACCGGAGGTTTTACTTTGACTAATCCACTTATCAAGTGAAGAAGGGGTTAATTCATATTCACGAATTATATCTTTGCGAGGCTTACCACTTAGATGAAGCTGCACGATCTGTTTCTTAAATTCCTCGGTAAATGTTCGACGTACTCTTTTTGTCATGTAGATTCTCCTCATAACTGATTAGTATAGTTAATTCTACTTGACCTTAAATTTTCTGTCTAACTAAGTGTAGACTATCCAGAAACATTTCCTCCCTGATAACAACACAAGCTGAACTTTAGAAGATAATGAATATATTTTTTCACCTACTATCATTTGTGCTTTAGTATCATTCATATAAAAGAAGCTAACCACCAAGATAAATATCTTGGTGGTTAAGAATAAAAAATATAGTTTTAAATAAATGTTAAAAATATTGAATATTTAACTCTTGTTAGTATTCATGAGGAATTTTTGTTCATGTTAAATTTAATCTGAACAAACTGTCATTATAACTGCTGATATAAATTCATGCTTGAAAATTGAATCAAGATCATAGCTGTTCTCTTCACCATCCCGACTAAGTAAAGAATATGTCACCCCGTATTCTTTTTGGTAGCTATCTAGTAGATAATATAGCTGACTTGAGTCCTCTTTAGATCTCACTTTGTTGAGCTCAAAAACGACTTTCCCTACTCTTTTGGACTTTATTATTTCATTCATACCTAGTAGACAATGATATTCTCCACCTTCAATATCCACCTTAACATAATTTATAAATGCTTTTTCATTGATAAAGTCATCAAGAGAAATCGCATGTATTTTGCTTTCTTCCATGCCCCTATCAACTAGGAAATAGTCATAATACTCTTTATCTGGCTGATGAATAGATGCATTCCCACTAAATCTCTCAGTTGTATAGAACGATATTTCTTTATTCACACTGTATACTGCCTTATTAACAAGTGTAACTCTGTCAACTAAATAATTTATTGATATATTATCCTGAAGGAATGTGTAAGTATTTTTATTTGCTTCAAAAGCAATAACCTTTCCATTTGCACCTACTTTGTTACCGAACAATATTGTAAAATATCCAATATTTGCACCTACATCAATTACTACATCGCCAGCTTTAATATTTTTGATAAAGTACTTTGTAAGTGATTCCTCTATTTGACCGTAGCTCATTAAATCAGGCATTAAACTCATATCTTTATTTGAGGTAAATAATTTTCCACCCCAAGTTGTTGTTATTAACATTTTATTATCTCCCACATACGCTCCATACATCTTATTGCCCCCGTTCTTACTACTAGAAGAATTATTCTCAAACACCTTATACTTTGATATACCTTTGTAATATTCAAGTAATTGTTTTGTAATCGTATCCCAATTAAACTGCTGAGTAGTTTTTAATCCGTTTAACACTAAACGACTCACTAAATTTTCTTTATCATTTAATACTCTTAAGACTTTAGTATATATATCTTTAGAATCTTTAATTTTCGTCGTTATTACATTGAAATTATCCTTTGCATATTCTAAAACTCCAGTATTTTCAGTAGTCACTACAGGACAGCCACACGCCATTGCTTCTAAAACTGGAAGGGAAAAGGACTCATAATAAGATGCAGATACGTATACAGATGCACCTTTGTATAAACTTGCAATTTTTTCTTGTGTTGGGTTAATAAATATTTTATCAACAACGTTTGTATACTTACTTGTTAATGGTTCATTTGGTGATATCCAATACAACTTTATACCTTTAACTTCTTTCCTTATCATTTGAAAAGCATCGACAATATGAGATAGCCCCTTAAACTCTGCTTGTTCACTACCTATCATTAGAATATAGGGTCCTTGTTCATAATCATCTTCTTGCTTATTATTAAAGATAGAATGATCGATTGCATTATGAATAACAGTCGCTTCTCTTCCGAATTTTACTTTTATTTTCTTGGCTGCTTGTTCAGAAACTGTATAAATAAATTCTGGAAGCTGATACTGTTTAAAAATGTAATCTTTTAATTTTTGATTTAAACTTTCACTTTTAAACATATTGTATTTCTCATTAAATAGATGAAAATCACCTTGTTCAAAATAGGCAACAGGTGCAATAGCAGTATCAATACAGTCTTGCAAATGGCTCCAGTAAGTCGCCACAATAATGTCACATTTTGGAATTACACTTGCCAAAGCTTGGCCTTCGGGTACTAAAATATATTTTGCTTCAACTGGAAACCAGTCTGGTTTCGGTGATGGTGATACAATTGATACTTCTACCCCCATTTTGTGTAAACGATTGGTATGTTCTAGTATAACCTTAACCCCACCACTAATTCGAACATGATTCACCACATACACCACATGAATACTATCTTTACGCTCCCTGCTCAATATTAATTGCTGAGTTTTGGCATTAAGCTGATATTCTAACTTTTTCTGAAACCATTCTAAATATATCTCTGAGCTACTTTCAACTACAGCTTCGTCCTTAGGAAGATAGTTTTTCAAGTAATTGCTATCTGGGTAAATTTCTAAAGCAATCCTTACTAACTCTAATTTAAGTTCATGTTGCTCAAGCCTATTTGCTAGATCAATTCCTAATTCATAAATTCGAAAATCTAATCTATTCTGCTCGATTCCCATAACAGAGAAATTCAATGCGTCATTATACTCTTTCTTATCAATAAACTCCTTGATTATATTTACGATTGCCTCGTTATCCATCTTACTAGCATCATTAAGCTCTTGATAAAAAGAAATTGCCAGGTCAGAGAAGTTATATTTATATAATAAATGACCTATTGAAAGGTCAATTGATCTGTCGTAGTGTTTCTTCAATGAAATTAGGGACTCAAATAATTCAAATTGTGATAATTGAATTGACTTTTCTAATAGTGATATAAAATATTTGGTGTTTTTTAAGTTATATGGTTCAATTTTACCAAGTAATAATTTTATAAAATCTATTTCATCTTTATTAATAAATAAATTTTGAATAGATTCTAATAAGCCATAATGATTAGTCTTTAGCCCAATTATAATTAGGTCATAAAAATCTATCCATCTTTTATTTATTATTCCTTTAAAACCATCTAAAGGGCGTTTTTTCAGATATTGTAAAGCATCATCAAAATTCCCTCTATGTATGGCTAGATTGACCATTAGAGCTTCCTGTTCATCTTTTTCAATTAAATAATCCCTATATTCCATAGCTAATTCAATTTGTTTATTATTCAACAAAATTTTGATTATCGATTTTAAGACTTCTTGGTTGGCAATCCATTTTTGTTTTCTTATATAATTATCTATATCAATAGCAGAACTATAAATTGATAATAAATATACTAGTTTATTTATTATCTCTAAATGACTCGTATTAAAGGATAATGCTTGAGAGTAATGATAAACTGCATCTTGAATCTTCTCATCATTCTCATAAATACTACCCAATAACTTGTGGGGAATAAGTTCTAGATAATCGATACTTAAGATATAATTATCATATTGCTCTTTATTATTAACTATTTTTAATAACTCTTCTTTAGCGTCCTTAAACCTTTTCTGTGTTAGGTAAATTTCACTTTTAAAACATTTGAATTCAGGAGACTTTGCATACATTTTTTCAGAGTCAGAAATGACCTCTAGGGCTTCTTCAAGTCTATTTAATCTCACCAGACAGCGAATAATCTCTATTACTGCATAAGGTACCCATGAGTATCTAATATCTGGTTTTTTTATAAAAGCAGTTTTATATGCATCTAGTGCTTCTTCTATTTTCCCAACTGATTTATATTCATTTCCCAAATTAAAGTAGTCAAATCCTGAAGCATCTTCTTTACTCATTTCTTTGTGAAGTAACTCAGTGTTTCTTTCATTTTTATTTTTATCTTTAACTGTACCGCTAAGATAACCAGAATGATAAACTATAAGTGATGAAAGTTTTTCATTGAGTTTCTCCCCGTTTATTTTTTTTAATTGCTCATGGATATCTCTGTAATATTTAATTGTTCCATCATTTTTATATACTCTTGAGTGATGATGTTGAAATACATTTTCACCATAAGTTCCTGTAAAGTTTAGGATTTTGACGGATAGAGAATCTAAGTTTGGGTTTTTAACACTTAAATTTCTAAGTTCATCAATAAATTCTATCAAATTCTCTTTATCCACGTATTCATCTGCATCTAATGCAAAAACCCAATCACCTTTTGCAAAACTTTGCGCATAATTTCTTGCTTCTGAAAAGCTTCCCGTCCATTTATAATCAAAAACTTGCTCAGTGTAATTATTAGCAATGTATTTTGTTGAATCAGTGGAACCTGTATCTACAATAATAATTTCATCAACAATATCCTTTACTGAATCTAAACACCTTGTTAAAACCTTTTCTTCATTTTTCACAATCATACACAACGAAATAAAGGGCTTCACTCTGTTACCTCCTTAAAGATTTTATATCTATTTATATTATTAGTAAATCTAATAAAAATATCGTGCTTTTTTAAGAAAGCACGATATTTCTTTAAATTTACTATTATAATTTTTAACGAAGTAATTGAAGAACACCTTGTGGTTGCTGATTTGCTTGTGCAAGCATTGCTTGTGCTGCTTGTGAAAGAATTGAATTCTTAGTTTGTGACATCATTTCCTTAGCCATGTCTACGTCACGAATTCGTGATTCAGCAGCTGTTAAGTTCTCAGCAGATGTACCTAAGTTATTAATTGTATGTTCTAGACGATTTTGAAGTGCACCTAAACCAGAACGTGCAGTCGAAACTGATTTAATAGCATCGTCAAGTGAAGCGATAGAAGCATCTGCCGCAGTTTGAGCAGAACTAATGTCTAATCCATTGATTGATAAACCTGTAGTACTCATTGTAGCAATTGAGAAATTAATATTTTGACCATCATTTGCACCGATTTGTAGTGTTGCTGCAAAGCCACCATCTAGTAGAGTCATTGTATTGAATTGTGTATCATTAGAAATACGATCAATTTCAGATAATAATTGGTCAATTTCAGATTGTAATTGATTACGGTCATCAGATGTATTCGTATCATTCGCTGATTGAACTGCTAGTTCACGCATACGTTGAAGAATTGAATGAGTTTCATTTAAAGCTCCTTCAGCCGTCTGAATTAATGAAATACCATCTTGTGAGTTCTTAGATGCCATTTCTAAACCACGAATTTGACCACGCATTTTCTCAGAGATTGCTAACCCTGCTGCATCATCTCCAGCTCGGTTAATACGAAGACCAGAAGATAGTTTCTCCATAGACTTCATTTGTCCATTGTTAGCATTTCCTAATTGGCGGTGTGTGTTAAGAGCTGCAATATTGTGATTAATTCTCATCTTTAATTTCCTCCTTGGAATTAGAGGTTCACATCCTTGTGAACCATTGTTTTTTAGTAGATACTCAGGTCGGCCGCCCCTTTCTCCCTTACACTATTAATATCGGTCGAATATGTTATTTGTTTAATAGTTTTTTATTATTTTCTATTATTTTTTTTCGTTGCTGTTAGTTTCTTTAATAAATCCTTAATATCTGCAGTTGCAGCGGTATTTTCAGCCTGAATATCTAAATAAATTTCTTTTCGGTGTATTTCTACGTTACGTGGTGCGTTAATACCAATCTTCACTTGATCCCCGCTAATAGACTTTACTACAATTTCAATGTCGTCTCCAATTTGTATAGCTTCACCATTTTTTCTTGATAGGATCAACATCCCCATCACCCCTTTTCTACTTTTGATGGAGAGTGATTAAATAGTTCATGCTTTGTTCTATAGTTTGTATTATTTAAAATGACTTGTTTTCCTAATCTCTTGTTCATATTAATTATTATCGGTGCTTGAAGGTTGGCAGTCGTTTGCTCAAATGGGTCTTGTACTGTAAGAATCGATAACACTATTACATCTTTTTCATCATCTATTTTTAGTAATTCTATAACAGTGTCTTCTATTGAAAAGTCATAGTCATTGAAAAAGAAAAATGGATTCACAACTACAAATGCTATATCAGATGTTTTTGCAGATTGAAGGATTTGAAATGAGTCATTGTCTGGTAAAGGTACTAATAGGAAGTCATGCTCGTCTGGAAAACCAGGGATCCCCTTTGGAAAATAGATTAACTTGTCTTCTTTTATTTCCAATACACCATGATACTTCGTATTAATTTTCGTCATTTGTCACGTTCCTTTTCTTCTATATTTGTCGCTCGTAGTTTATACCGACATACTTTAAGTTCTCAAAATCAATTTGTAGACTTTGATATTGTTTTATACTTGTAGAAACTTTACCTGGTTGATAGTTAAGGATAGGCTTATTAATTTGCACTTGTATATCTGGTTTATTTCTCTTCCATTGTATGTCCAATTTACCAGGGCCGTAATCAATTTTCACACTTCCATGTGAGGGAATGAAGCCAATATTAAATTCATACATAGGATTTTCACTATTTCGTTTTGAGATTTCTGGAATAGAATTTGTTCCATTCTCAATCATCATTAGTTGAT
Source organism: Rossellomorea marisflavi (assembly GCA_003667865.1). Lineage (GTDB taxonomy): Bacteria > Bacillota > Bacilli > Bacillales > Bacillaceae_B > Rossellomorea > Rossellomorea marisflavi_C. Next base: position 472,180 of record CP033051.1, read on the forward strand.
CTCCATCACCTGCCACTCTAGCTATTCCAGATAGCCAATCTTGATATCCTTTGTCAGAATACTCTTTAATTCTCCTAGCAATACTTTTCAAATCCATATCAGCCCTTGCTTCTGATTGGTCAATTGTAAGTTTTGATGGGCTGCGATTAATGGTCATCTCTGCTGGTTGTTGCTCAATCTTCAAATCAGCTTTGGGTTGTTGTATGGATTGTGTAGGTTTTTGTATATGTAATTGCATTTGAGCTTGCTGTGATTGCAATCGTATTTGTGGAAACATTTTATTTTTCACACCCTTTAATAGTAAAAAGGGACTGTCCCAAAAGGGATGTGTTATCCTTTAGGGCAGTCCCTTTTTTATTTTCATCTTAAAAAGTCTAATAATGTCGGTTGGATAATACGAGCACTTGCACTTAATGCTGCACGATGAACAGATTCTTGTGTCTTAAGGTCAGTAATTGCACGCTCCATGTCTACATCCTCGTTATCAGAAAGTATACGAGTTGATACAATTTCTTGATTAGATAGTCGGCTATCTATCAGTTCTAAACGATTGTAGCGAGCTCCTAGTTCTGAACGTTCTGCTGATAATGTTTCCATTACATTATCTAAGCCAGTTAGTAGATTATCTAATGAAGATTGGTCACCAGTTGTTAAGGCATCTTCTAAAGCCTGAATAGTATCAAACATTTTTTGATTGAACACATTACTTGGGTTTACGTTTGCTTTTAGATATACCCCTTGAGAAACTTCAACTTGATAGTTATTTATTGAAGCATCATTTAGATTATCAGCAACTTTTATCGGGGTTGTATTTGCAACAATAGGTGATTTATCAACATCTGTACCATGAAAAATGTAGCGACCCGATACTTTTGTTTCCGCAACACTTGCGATGTCTAACTTAATTTGTTGAATTTCATTTGCTATGGCTTTTTGATCTTCCGGACTTAATGTTCCATTTGCACCTTGAACAGTCAATTCGCGGATACGTTGTAAACCATTGTTTGCTTGCTCAATTCCAGACTCAGAATTTTCTAGCCAAGAATACAATTCAGATAAATTACGCTTATACTGCTCAACCTCAGTAAGGTTTGAACGATAAAACATCCCTTTCATCGCAACAACCGGATCATCAGAAGGCTTCGTAATTTTCTTACCAGTCGATAACTGATCTTGAATCTTGCCCATTTGTGAGTAGCTTTTACTCAAGTTACGTAATGAGTTTGATGTTAGCATTCCTTGTGTTACACGCATTTTTATTCACCTACCTATCTTCCAACGGTACCCATACCGTTAATGATTTTATCTAGCATTTCATCTTGAAGTGTAATCATTCTTGCTGACGCATTATAAGCATGTTGGAATTTCACCATGTTTGTCATTTCTTCATCTAACGAAACCGAACTTACAGACATTCTGCGTTCGTCTACTGATTTTTGAAGGACTGCACTATTATTTGTTAAACGAACAGCTTCTTGTGATTGGACAGCCATGTCACCGATAATGGATTCGTAGAAACTACGGAATGTTGTATTTTCTGGGTTTGTGCCATTGCGATAGTCATATTCATTTTGGTTGATAACATCAGCTAGGTTTTTGATTGTTTCAGAGTCACCAGCAGTTGGATTGGAAACGTCTGCTGTTGCGATGTTATCTAAGCTGTCATTTACTGAAGCTGAAATGCTGATACGACTTGCGAAACCTTCTCTTGCTCCTAAATGACCTTCGATTGGTGTCATTTCATTTGAAGTTGAAGATGCTGGGTCAGAGAAGAATACGTTTTGAACATTGTTGTTTGCAATCGCATTTTGAGTAGCAGTATCTAGATCTGCTTGGCTGTACCCAGGGTTGGCTGTTTTAAATGCTTCAACCTCTGCTTCAATTGCTTTCATCTCATTGGCACTTAGTCCATTTGCATGGATTTTGTTAAACTCGTTTGCGAATGTGTACGCCATATTATCAAGCTCTCGAAGCATATCAGCGTAGACACCTGTTGCTTTACCAGCAGATTCATATCCATGTGTATCAATTAGAGCTTTAAATTTACCCGAAGTTTTGAAGTTGTCGGGTTGTATTGTTTGGTTCCCAATTTTAATTGCATTTACAGAGCCATTCACACCATCAAATGTAACATCAATCTCAGTTGCTCCACCCGGTCCAACTAATGTTGCGATTGGTGATTGGTTTTCATCCACCATTCTAATGATGGCTTGTCCGTCTGCGATCGCACTAGCATTGCCACCGCTAGATTGATAGCTAACTTGAACGTTTACATGCTTTGAAAGCTCATCAATTAAACGGTCACGCTCATCATATAAGTCATTGGGTAAGTAGCCATGTGGTTCTACGTCACCAATTTGTTTGTTGATTTTATCAATTTGTCTTGTTAATGAGTTGATTTGTGTTTTTGAAACATTGATTTCATTCTTTAAGTCTTTTTGAATGTTTTTTAGACTAGAAGATAGATAGTTAAATGTTTCAGCAACCGCTATACCACGTTGGCGGACAACGGATTTAGCACCTGGATTTTTTGGGTTTACAGCTAAGTCCTGAAGAGATTGCCAGAACATATCCATTGTTTTAGAAAGACCCGATTCAGATGGCTCATTCATGACTTCTTCCATCTTCTTTAGTGCTTCCATTTTTGTTTCCCAGTATCCAAGCTTATTGCTTTCACCACGGTATTGAACGTCTAGAAATTTTTCGCGAATACGTTCGATGGAACCAGCTTCAACACCTGTACCCATTTGCCCGGGGATTTCCGGACGGTTCATAGCCGCTGTTGGAAATGGTGTTGTTTGTTCAAAGTTTACTCGTTGACGAGTATATCCTAGTGTATTGGCATTTGAAATATTGTGACCAGTTGTATATAAAGCGCCTTGCTGCGTGTACATGCCTCGCTTAGCGGTTTCTAACCCTTGAAAAGTGGAACGCATGGTGTTGCCTCCAATCGTAAATTTTCTCTTGGCAATGACAGATGTATTCGCTCTTATGCCTTAGAGTCGAACATGGAACGTTGTCCAGAATGTTGTTTAGTATTGTTTGTTGGTCGACTATAAGTCGCCTGGTCTCGCTGTGGTTGCATTAAGGACAGGTTCATGTTGACAAATTGTAGCGATTGATAAGTAAGTTTTTGATTTAAATCATTTCGCTCTTTTAGTTGTTGAATAATGTCAATCAGTTTTTCTTGAGCATTGTAAAGCAGCTCTTTTTCTTCCATAGTAGCAAACTGAAGACATTCTGAAATCGTAGGTGATTTTTGCATTGAACCCTGTCTAATTTGCAGAAACTTTTGAGCCTGTTTTTGTCGTTCTGCTTCAATTGTGTTAATCGCAGCAATATGCTTTTGCTCATCCTTTAATGACTGGTCGAGCTTGTCCATGTCTCCACTTTTAATAATGTCTGTCTTCTTAACAGAGAGGTCGAACAAACTGATATGCAGTTTATGAAGTTTTTCTAATGTACTAACAAGCTGTTCCGCACTCATGTTTGTCACCTCCCTTTATTAAAAATTACATTTTATAAAAGTTTTGAATTGATTTTGCAACGGCTTGAGCATCCACTTTGTAGCTACCGTTTTCAACTTTAGCTTTTAATTCTTCAACCTTTGCTTGTCGCTCAACTGTAATTTGAGAAGCAACTTGCATTTCCTTTGCAGCAGAAGAAATCTCTACTTTGTCTGCTTTTTGTCCAGACTGGATTTGTTTATCCATTTTCTTCATATGTTGTTTGTATGGGTTAATCCCTGAGATTCCATTGTTATTAATTTTCATCATTTGTTCATCCTTTCGCCGATCTAGTCGAGCTCTCTTATCTATTATATCGGAAGGATTGAACAAATGTTTAGTCTCTTCAATAGGATATTTATCCTATTTTTTATCCTTAAACGAAAAGACTGACATCGTTAGGTCAGTCTTGCATGTTATTTATTGTCTCGATTCGTCGTAAAATAAGTTCCTTGTTGGCTTTCTCTAATCTTTTTCGCAAAATCTTCTTGTGCTTCTAGGTTCTTCAAACTATTTGTAATATCTTTCGAGCAGGATTCACAAAGTTTTCCTCCAGAAATAATCTTTCCACATTTGTCACATGGATAGCCTAGGTTTGGAAACAATCTAGTTTGTAGACGCCCTTTTTTTACCCATTTGTATAGCATGTCCTCAGTTACACCTGTTACTTCCATAACACGCTCCTGCGAAGCAGCACGATTTTCTCTTTTACGTAAAAAATCATACACTTCTCTAAACAGGCGATCTTCATCTTTATTACATTTATCACAAACATCTCGAAACTTATTTTCAACATATATTGACCCACAGCGTGGACAATTGATTAATTCTGCCATGTTGATCCTCCCGATATACAATATACAAATATTATATCGTCAAATTTTCCTTATGGTTAAGTAATTATGTTTTTATTATCCTCTTGCTATTGTAAGCGATGAGACACTCTTTGCTCCACCGCTTAATATTGGTAATGCCGCTTGTCTTAGTGTCATGCCGGTTGTGTAGATGTCGTCGAATAGGAGGATGGATTTGTTTTGGATAATGTCGGAGTGTTTGGGATTGAGATTAAAGACTTGTTCTTGTTTGATTCTTTGAGTTCGTGATTTTTTCGATTGTTTTTCTGTATGGGTGCGTGTGAGGATTTCTGTATAGTGTATTTGTGCTTCAAGGAGGATGCTTGTTGTTTGGTTGAAGGCTCTTTCATATATGCGTTCTTTGCTTAATGGAATGGGTACGATGATGTCAGGTGGGTCTAATTTCCCTAGGACTTCTTTTATTGGATTAGCAAAAGCTTTTGCTATTGCATAGTCTCCTCTGTATTTGTAGCGTGCAAGGGTTTCTTTTAGGAAGGGGTTGTATTCGTAGATCGAGGTGTTTTTTTGAAGAATACTGTTCCACTGAAGTGATTCTTCCCATCTTTGACAGTCCAGGCAGATTGAGTTTCCGTGGTAGGATCCATCTAAGTTTTTTAGAGCGCGAGAGCATATCGTACACCTTTCTCCCTCTATTATCCCTAATTGCTCTTCACATTTTGAGCATAATACTGGAGTGTTTTTTGCAAATAAGCTACCCCATGTAGTTATTGAATTCATTCTCTCTATACAAATCGAACAATAATCACTCATCTAACAATCCTCTTTGCTTTCCTTCTTGATTCATTTCATATATATGAACAAGAGCCCGTATCATCTCAGTTGTTCTTCCGTTATGAAAAAATGTGATGTTGCCCGTTGGCTGCTTGCTGCTTCTCCCCACTCTCCCAGAGATTTGGACCAAAGCACTTTCAGTAAAAATATCCGCATCCGCTCCGATGACCGCTACATCAATCCCTGGGATTGTTACACCTCTTTCTAAAATCGTTGTAGTTAAGAGCATCGGTATTCTTTTTTGCCTCATGTCTTCAACCTTCTGCTTACGGTCTGGGTCTGCTGCGTGAACAGATTGGATATCTGGGTGTAGTGATTGAAGGACTGCCAAAGCCATTTGAAGTGAGGAGATGTCTGGTAGGAAGATGAGGGCCGGGATGTTTTTGTTTAGTCGACCTGTAATCCATTTTAGAAATACTTTCGGCAACTTCTGTTTTTCTAATGATTTTTTCCAGTTTCCGCACCACTTGAACGTTGGGAGTGGCAATGGGTAGCGATGGAAACGAGCAGGGATTTTTATATGGTTTAGTTTCTGCCGTTTGCAGAGAATTTGTGTTTTTTTATCAGGGGTTGCGGTTAGGTGGACAATGGTTGAGTTTGTTTTGCGGGCTTTTTGGACGGCGAATTTTAGGGAATGATCGAAAGAATAAGGAAAGGCATCGACTTCGTCTACGACCATGACATCGAAGGCTTGCTCAAACCGGTAAAGCTGATGTGTTGTTGAGAGGGTTAGATCTGCGTATTTGTACTTGTCTTCACTTCCACCATACAGTACAGCAAGACTGACACCAGGAAAAACTTTTCGAATCCTGGGAGCAAGTTCTAGAACAACATCTGTTCTTGGAGTCGCAATGCACACTCTTTTGCCTGATTTTAGGGCTGTTGAGATTCCATGAAATAGCACTTCTGTTTTTCCTGCTCCACAAACTGCCCAAACAAGCAGTTCCTCTTCTTTTTTAATTGCTTCTATTACTTTATTTGAAGCTGCTTGTTGTCCCTCTGAAAGAATTCCTTCCCAAGCAAGAGGTTCTTTTTGAATAATAGATTGAGGTTGAGGGCCGCACCAGGTTATGAGTGGGGTACATTGGCTTACTATTCCCATCATAATACAGTTTCGGCAATAGGTGCAGTCCGAATGACAACGGGCACAATAAAACGTTGCAAACTTGAACTGGTCCTGATTGCCACAGCGTTCACACCGATAAGTAGAATTCTCCATTGTAATTCCCTTTTTATATTTGATATGACCATTTTCATAATGTTCTTGTAGATGTCTAATCGAGAAAGTGAGTTCATCTAATAGTAGCGATTTTCCTGAGAGAATGGTTTGGAGTTCTTCGTTGTAAACAAACGTTTGATTGAGGTTTTTTTGGGGGATTTGTTCTATATTCCCGATTGGTTGAAGTGCTGGGGAGTCACCAACTATTTTTTCGGGGTACAGGGTATTATTTTCCACAATAAATCTCATGACACCACTCCTTTACTATACATACTTTCTATATTAATTTAAAATTTCCTCTATTAAAAAAGCGCCTATCCTAAGATAGACACTTTTATAAACTAAGATACTTTCTTAACCCAGCCCATTGCTAATGCACCTTCACCAAGATGCGTGCCGATTACGGGTCCAAAGTAGCTTAGAGTAAATTCAACCTCTGGGAAGCGTTGTTCTAGCTCAGACTTCCATTGAGCGGCATCCTCTTCACAATTCGCATGGATAACACATGCTTGAAGTGGGACACCCTTCTCGACATCTTCTCCTAGAAGGTCCGTGATTCGTTTTAAGGCCTTTTTCTTTGTTCGAATCTTTTCAAACGGAACGATGACCTTGTCAACGAAGTGAAGAACTGGTTTTACTTGAAGTAAGCTTCCGATGATTGCTTGTGCACTGGATAAGCGACCGCCTCTTTGCAGGTGCGATAAGTCGTCTACCATAAAATAAGCCTTTAGTGTTGGCTTCATCTCGTTTAATACATTGATAATCGTTTGTGGATCTTCACCTTGGTTTGCTAGCTTTGCTGCTTCTAACGTATAAAAGCCTTGCATCATACAGCTGATTTCTGAGTCAAAGGCATAGACTTCAATTCCATCTACCATGTCTGCTGCTTGGATAGCACCTTGATAGGTTCCGCTAATTCCGCTAGAAAGGTGAATTGAGATCACGGCATCGTACTCTTTTGATAGTGTTTCAAAAAGCTCTACGAAGTTACCGAGCGAAGGCTGTGATGTTGTTGGAAGACGCTCCTCATTACGCACCTCTGTGTAGAAGTCTGTAGCTGTAATATCTATTTCCTCACGATAAACTTCACCATTTAGAATCACACTTAGCGGGATCATATGTATGTTAAATTGTTCACGCAATTCTTTCGGGATGTAAGCTGTACTATCCGTTACAATTGCCGTTTTCATAATGTGTACCATCCTTATTCTTAAGTTTTTTTGTTAAAGCTTACATATCGACTTGTCTTACTAACATATGTATTGCTTCCATTTTATATGAAAAACATTTATTTTGCACCACTACATTTGTAAAAGTTAGAGGGACGGACCTTCGCGCTTGACGCTTGAAGGTCCGTCCCTCTCGATTAGCTTGCTGATTTTAGTAGTGCTGTCGCTTGTTTTTTTGATTTTCTTGATGAAAGGAACACTCCGACAAAAATAATCATAAGTCCAAGAATAAGATTATAGGAGATCGGTTCTCCTAGTAGGACAAATCCCCAAATCATTGCTGTAGCTGGCACCAGGTATGTGACGGTTGAAGCAAATTCTGGGCTGCTTTCTGAAATAATATAGAAGAAAATTAACGTTGCAATTCCTGACCCGAAGCAACCAAGTCCAATAATGCCTAGTAACACTTCCGTCGTGAAGAGCTCCGAAATTACAAACGGTTCTGTTAGGAGCATCCCTATGAAGCCTACGACTGTTCCAACGAGTAATTGAAAAGTTGAAATGGCGATGATACTAGTACCCGATAGCTGTCTTTTCGTAAATTGTGAAGAAAAGCCGTAACAGATTGTCGCAATGATCATCGTCCCCACTCCAACGAAATTCGAAGAGAAAAGGCCTGATATATCAAAGTTCATCAGCACCAAAATCCCGATAAACCCTACAATAATTCCAATCCATTGAAAGCTTGTTAGAGAAACTGCGAAGATCAAAAAGCCGATAAGCCCTGTCCAGATGGGAGTCGTTGCATTTAAGATCGAGGCTGTATTGCTGTTAATTTGTGTTTCACTAAGAGCAATCATCCCCCAAGGAATTGCTGCGTTTGTGAGTCCAACGACCAGGAGCTTCCAATACGGTAATGGCTGCTTTTCTTTCTGCTTCCTTCTCTTAACAAAAAAGATTGGTAGTAGTATAACCGCTCCGGCTAAACATCTTAGAAACACCGTCCCCCACACCCCCGCGGGTACGACTAACCATTTAATAAATACGAACGATAACCCCCATATTAAGCTCAGTCCGATTAAGGACAGGTACATTCTAGCCATCGACTCTCCCACCTCCTATTTATAGTTATGATAAATATTTTATGCGAATGTTTACTTTAGTGGATTTTTATACGCAATAACATATTAACATCGTACTTAGATTGGAAAAGAAAGTAAACTACTTTTTTGTATATATTTGAGTACAGATTCTGGATTTCCACTTGAAATAGAGGTCCGTCCCTCCTTACTTAAACTTTCTAATTGACAACTTGTATATACATGAATACAATAAGTTTATGACTTGTATATACATTTTTTGTTTTTTTGTAAGCGCTCTACTTTCTCTGTAGGCTCACTGTCCTACAGCTATAACTACAAACCCCAAAATGATTGGCATAGAATAACGGGTTTACCACAAACTAATTGTGGAATTTATTAATGATTTTTTGTAAGCGATAACAGATAGGCGACGACAACTATTACAAATTTGACGATTCGAGGTCGTCATCGACAATAGAAAGGAGCTAGTAAGATGAGTGTTTCAAGAGAATCAGTTTTAGAGATTATTGAGGCAATCGGTGGTAAGGAGAATATCCATACTGCTACACACTGTGTAACGCGGTTGCGTCTAGTATTAAATGATGAAAAGAAAGTGGATAAAGATCGTTTAGAGGAGATTGATATTGTAAAAGGTTCATTTTCTTCTAATGGACAGTTCCAAGTCGTTATTGGACAAGGTCTTGTAGATAAAGCCTATGCCATTTTAGCTAAAGAAACAGGACTAGAAACAGCATCTAAGCAGGATGTGAAAAATGCTGCTGAGAAAAATCTTAACCCATTACAGCGTGCGATTAAAACGTTAGCTGATATTTTCATTCCAATTTTACCTGCAATCGTTACAGCTGGTTTACTAATGGGGATTAACAACATTCTAACGGCACCTGATTTATTTTATGAAGATCAAGCGTTCATTGATGTCCATCAGAACTGGGCAGACTTCGCTAGCATCATTAACTTAATTGCGAATACTGCCTTCGTGTTTTTACCAGGTTTGATTGGTTGGTCAGCCGTTAATCGTTTTGGTGGTAGTCCGTTACTTGGTATTGTTCTAGGTTTAATGCTTGTACACCCTGACTTATTAAATGCTTGGGGATATGCAAGTGCAGAAGAAGTTCCAACATGGAATATCTTTGGGCTAGAAGTTCAGAAAATTGGTTATCAGGGACAAGTACTTCCAATCTTATTTGCTTCATATTTACTAGCTGTTATTGAAAAATGGTTGAACAAGCGCGTCCATGATTCAATTAAGCTTTTAGTTGTAGCACCAGTTGCACTTTTAATTACTGGTTTTGCAGCATTTATCGTCATTGGTCCTGTAACATTCTTTATCGGAAACCTATTAACAGATGGAGTTGTTTGGGTATTTGATCACTTCTCTTGGTTAGGTGGATTACTATATGGTGGTCTATATGCCGTAATGGTTATAACAGGTATGCACCATACGTTCCTAGCAGTTGACTTACAGTTAATCGGGAACACAGGTGGAACATTCTTATGGCCAATTCTTGCTCTTTCAAATATCGCACAAGGATCTGCAGCACTAGCAATGCTATTTATCGCGAAAAAAGAAGATGAAAAATTGCGTGGTCTTGCTGGAACATCGGCAATCTCAGCTTATCTAGGAATTACAGAGCCAGCTATGTTCGGGGTTAACCTACGCTTCCGCTACCCATTCATTAGTGCATTAATTGGTTCTGCTATTGGTGGGGTACTACTAGCCGTTTCTGGAACAGAAGCATTCTCTATCGGGGTTGGTGGATTACCAGGAATCATCTCAATTAAAGCAGGCTTCTGGGGCGTATTTGGAATTGGAATGCTTATCGCAGTTGTCGTTCCATTCGTACTAACATTAATCTTCTCACGCTTTGCAAAGAAAAAAGCGTAACAGATAAAACAAACATAAAAAGGGGAGAATAAGGTGATCACACACCCACTCCCCTTTTTTACATATTTAGAGGGACGGACCTTCACTATGAAGACTTCTCCAACAGAACCGCTTCATATTAAAGGTAACGATTTCAATACGCCTTCCTTCTGAAGGTCCGTCCCTATTCATTTAAACGAGGAAAGGTGCTGTTGTTATGAGTTGGTGGAAGAAGTCGGTTGTGTATCAGATTTATCCGAAGAGTTTTTATGATACGTCTGGGAATGGCGTTGGAGATATTAAAGGAATTACGGAGAAGTTGGATTATTTGAAGAAGCTTGGTATTGATGTTATTTGGTTAACGCCTGTTTACGATTCTCCTCAACGCGATAATGGCTATGATATTCGTGATTATTTTTCTATTTTTGAAGAGTATGGAACAATGGAAGACTTCGATGAAATGCTTGCAGAAGCTCACAAGAGAGACATCCGAATCATTATGGACATCGTCGTAAATCATACGTCTACTGAGCACCAATGGTTTGTGGAAGCCCGTAAGTCAAAGGACAATGAATATCGTGACTATTATATTTGGCATGACGGGAAGCCAGATGGCTCTGAACCTACGAACTGGGCTTCCAAATTTGGTGGAAACGCATGGCAATATGATGAAGAAACAGGTCAATACTATCTACACCTTTTTGATGTGACACAAGCAGACCTGAATTGGGAAAATGAAACACTGCGTAAAGAAGTGTATGATATGATGCACTTCTGGCTTAAAAAAGGCGTTGATGGCTTCCGCTTAGATGTTATTAACCTTATCTCAAAGGACCAGGATTTCCCAGATGATGATAGGTCCGTCCCTCCTGGTGATGGTCGTAAATACTACACGGATGGGCCGCGTGTGCATGAGTTTATGCAGGAGATGAATCGTGAGGTGTTTTCGGAGTACGATATTATGACGGTTGGTGAGATGTCGTCGACGACAATTGATCATTGTATTAAGTACTCGAACCCTGAACGCAACGAACTGAGCATGACGTTCAATTTTCATCACTTGAAGGTTGATTATCCTGGTGGAGAAAAATGGACCGTTGCTGATTTTGATTTTTTAAAATTAAAAGAAATCCTTTCTACTTGGCAATCTGAGATGCATAAAGGTGGCGGCTGGAATGCACTTTTTTGGTGTAATCATGATCAGCCTCGAATTGTTTCTCGTTATGGCAATGATGATGAGTATCGTAATGTATCGGCAAAAATGCTCGCAACGACAATTCATATGATGCAAGGGACACCGTATATTTACCAAGGTGAAGAGATTGGAATGACCAATCCAAAGTTCACCTCCATTGACGAGTATCGTGATGTTGAGTCCCTTAATATCTTCAATATTTTAAAAGAAAAAGGTACACCAGAGGAAGCAATTCTTGAGATCCTAAGACACAAATCTCGTGATAATTCAAGAACCCCAGTACAATGGAATGATGAAAAGCATGCAGGATTTACGTCTGGCACACCTTGGATTCCGGTTGCAAAGAATCATAAAGAAATAAATGTAGAGGAAGCATTAAAGGATGATAACAATGTTTTCTACCATTATCAGAAGTTAATCAAGCTTCGTAAGCAATATGATGTTGTTGTTCATGGAGATTATCAGTTGATTTGTCCTGAGCATCATGATGTATTTGCATATGTACGTAACGGAAATAATGAAAAGCTACTTGTGGTTAATAACTTTTATGGAAATAAAACGAATTTTGTTTTACCAGAAGAGGAAGTAGCGGTTGAGGACTGGAATTGTGAAATCCTACTTTCGAACTATGAGGACAGTTCTGATGAGATTGGTTCCATCATATTGCGCCCTTATGAATCCATTGTTTTTCGATTAACAAAATAGCACAAACAATAGGGTTTTCCGCCAGTTTGGGCGGGAACCCTTTTTTCATATCAAATGAGTTGAATAGTAACTCATTAAAACATTTCGACAATTACTAACAAAGTTCTTACTTTTGTACTATAATACTTAGTATAAACAGCCTCGGGAGAATAACATATGACTTCTCAATTAGATAAGATTCTATATTTACAGTGGAGTTTCTCACTAATAGGTGCAATAGCCTTAACCTTTATCTACGGTACAGATTTGTCGGAGGAATTTAATGGACTGTACCCTAACTTAATGGCGTTATTTTTATTGTCCTATTTGCCATACACGTTACTGAAAAACTTTCTACCTTACAAATGGAAAAAAAGGTTTTTATTTTTAAACATGTGTGCATTTTCCACCACACTAACATTTTTATTACCTTATGATATATATTTCATCTTTTTCTTTATGCCTTTGATTTCAATTCTGTTTAAAAGCCGGTTCTATGTCTATACAGCCAGTATTTTCACGGTAATATCCTTAATCATTCTGTCCACTATTAAGGGACAAGACATTGTTATTACGATAATAGAATTAACACTATTTGTATGCTTCTTTATTTTGTTGGTATTTGTAAGTAGGCTAAGCAGTTCTATTTTACAAACTGACTTTTTAAACAAAAAGATGATTTATGCTTTGATTTTTGCGATTGAAGGAAAAGATCCTTATACAAAAGGACACTCCATTCGAGTTGCAGAATATGCGGTTATTATCGGGAAACAAATGATGCAAAAGGGGTATGATCTAAATCTTAGTGAACTGAAGATTATTGCACTCATACACGATATCGGTAAGATGTACACCCCTTACGAAATCCTTGTAAAAGAAGGAAAACTAACCGATGAGGAATACAGCACAATAAAAGAGCACTCAGAAAACGGCGCAGTCCTAGCAGACCGACTGGGCTATCCTAAGCATTTCGTGACAAATATTCGCCATCACCATGAGCGCTATGATGGTCGTGGCTATCCACAACGACTTGCAGGAAAGGAAATTCCGCTAATGTCGAGGATTATTGCACTTGCAGATACATATGATGCTCTAACTAGTAATCGTACATATCGCCGTGCCTTTACTCCAGATGAAGCACGAAGGATTATAATGGAGAACTTCGGTTCGCAATTCGACCCGCTGCTAGAACCGATTTTTGAAGAGGTCTATCCATTGTTTGTTGAAAAACAAGAAGAAATGGCGAGCAATCCATCACTTGATGATCAATTAGAGGATGTATCATAATAAAACTTAAGTCCTTGCTTCCAACCTATGTAGTTCACGGTTTAGGGGGATAAAATAGAACAGACAATACTATTAGCATACGAAATATTCGTATGCTTTTTTTATTGATATACTAACGATTGAATCATTTGGTGCCTTCGCCTTCAACTAACGCCCCGTCTTAACGACATAGCAAGTTGATGGTGAGGACATTTATTCCGTTATTTCACCATATATCACGCTTTTCAGAGTGTTGACGGACATTTATTCCGTTATAATCAATATTCATTAGGAAATTGGCCAAGATTTTGTTAAATAGCGGAACAGATGTCCGCTTACACCCCAAATTCCTTGTTATAAGCTAAATTAACGGAATAAATGTCCGCATGGCCTAACTAATGCCGCAGTCTCCATTCTTTATCCCGCATTCCAACTTTAACCAAGCAAAACATATTCCTCTTGCCTGTTCTTTAGTCAATAGAATAATCTTTACAGTACACAAAAAATAGCAGCCCTTTTCAGACTGCTATTGTCAAATTTGCACCCCAACAGAACCAAACTGCCTATTCCAAACCTGCAGGTGCTCATTTTATCCTATTCCTCTACTTCATCAGCGATAAAGAATAATGCCGCTACCTTCCAGCCGTCCTCATTCTTATGGAAGATTGTCATTTGTTTTCCAGAACGCGTTGCTTCCTCTCCAGTTTCTGGGTTCTTCGTAACAGCAGTGATTTCTGCGTAAACATCAGCCTTTTTTGCTTGATAGTTCATAATTGTCACATTTTCTACCGTTCTTCTAGAATCAACTTGTTCGAAAATTTGCTGAACAAACTGCTTCTCTTCATCCCATTTGAAATTAACAGGCGTTTTTGAAATAACGTCCATATACTCATCTACATTCTCTTCATTAAATGCTTCAATATATTGATTGAATGCTGCCTGAATGGCTTCTTTATCTTCCACAGGAATTCCTTCAGCCTCTTTTATTTCACCAAGACTATCAAGATTTAAGTGCATGTTGTTATTAGAAGCCGCCTCATCGGTTTCTGTCGCTTCTTCCTGAACAGGCTCTTCCTTTTCTGCCGGCTCATTGTTTTCTTCTGCACAACCAGCCAATAGAAGCGCACTTAATCCCATACCCATTGCCAATCGTTTCAATAATTGATTTGACATAACCTTCACCCTTTTCTAGTAATCGTGCTTTTCTTTTCTATTTTCAAATAACTCTCTCTATTTTAGAGAAAATATCCGTAACTCTCAAGTCGTATCTGAATGTTATGTGAAAAATATGGTAGAATATTGAATGGTGATACTATGACGAAAAGCAATAAATACAAACAAATCTATCAAGAGCTACTTGAAAAGATCCATAAAGGAACCTATTCTGCAAATTCTATTATGCCTTCAGAGAATGAGCTTTCAGAGATGTATGATACATCTCGAGAAACGATTCGTAAGGCGTTAACGTTGTTAGCTGAAAAAGGCTATATTCAAAAAATTCGCGGAAAAGGCTCTCTTGTATTAGATGTGTCAAAATTAAGCTTTCCTGTTTCCGGCTTGGTTAGCTTTAAGGAGCTACAACGGTCTCTAGGACGAGAATCGCGCACGATTGTATATGATTTTGGACTTATCCATCCTGACCCTTGGTTGGCAAAACAACTTGGTGTTGATACAACCGAAGAGGTATGGAAGGTCATTCGTGCACGCGAAATCCAAGGAGAGCGAATTATATTAGATAAAGATTACTTTCTTAGAAAGCATGTTCCACTTTTAACAAAGGAAATCTGTGAAAATTCAATATATGAATACTTAGAGGGTGAATTGGAGCTAGCGATTAGTTTCGCAAAGAAGGAAATTGTTGTGGAGGAGTGTACCACAGAGGATCAAGAGCTGTTGGATCTTCATAACGATCAGCATATTGTTGTCGTAAAAAACTATGTTCATCTTGAAGATGCGACATTGTTTCAATATACCGAATCGCGACACCGACTCGACAAGTTTCGCTTCATTGATTTTGCCCGTCGTAAACAATAGAGGGACGGACCTTTCAGCGCTTGAAGCGCATGAAGGTCCGTCCCCATTTTTTATCGTACTTCGACCCACCCATTTTTAATAGCTGTTACTACTGCTTGGGTACGATCGTTTACATTCATTTTTTGTAAAATATTACTTACATGGTTTTTAACTGTTTTTTCTGATATAAATAATTCTTCCCCGATATTTCGGTTACTTTTACCGTCTGCTAGCATTTGAAGGACCTCACACTCACGACGTGTTAGTAGATGAAGTGGGCGGCGAACCTCGCTTTGTGTAAATCCAGGGTTTGTTTGTGTATTTGCTAAACGACGATACTCAGCAACAAGCTTGTGTGTTACCTTTGGATGGATATAGGAACCACCCTTTGCAACAACCTTCACTGCCTCTATTAGAGCATCCGAGTCCATTTCTTTTAGTAAATAGCCAAGAGCTCCTGTTTTTAATGCATGACTAACATAGCTCTCATCATCGTGGATCGATAGAATAATGACTTTCGTCTCAGGATACTTTTCTAATAATTCTTTTGTAGCCTCAACCCCATTGGTTTCTGGCATATTTATATCCATTAGGACAACATCTGGTTGATGTTCTTCAACTAAATGTAGTGCATGAGCTCCGTCGTCACCTTCTGCTAGCACATCAAATGAAGGTTCAAATTCCAATATACGCTTAACACCTTCTCTAAATAATTGATGGTCATCAATGATGATGATTTTTGTTGTCATAATGCTTTCCTCCCTAACCATTACCTGTAGTTATTCATTTAATGGGACCTGTATTAATATAACAGTTCCACTTCCAAGCTTAGAATCAATAGATAGCTCGCCTTCTAATAGCTCGACCCGTTCTCTCATTCCCATAATGCCAAATGATCCGTGTTGAATGTCTCCTACATCAAATCCTTTACCATCATCCTTAATGACTACGGACATTCTATCTCTCTTTATTTCGAGCTTTACTTGTATTTCTTTTGGACTAGCATGCTTTAAGGCATTTTGTACTGACTCTTGTACTAACCGGAAGAAGGAAACCTCATATTTAGACTGTAATCTATTTTCTAAGCCTAAGTTCGTAAATTTTATCGTAATTCCTTCATTATACTCTTCGATCGTACTTAAGTATTTTTTGAGGGTCGGGACTAATCCTAAATCATCCAGTGCCATAGGTCTTAAATCATAGATAATTCTTCGCACTTCATATAAAGCAGAACGGACCATTCTCTTTAAATCTTTAATTTCATCTAAAGCAGACGCCGTTCCTTTTTCTCGATACACGCGATCAATTAAGTCAGATCTCATCAACACATTGGCGAGCATTTGAGCCGGTCCATCATGAATTTCCCGCGAAAGACGCTTACGCTCGTCCTCTTGAGCTTCAATAATCTTTAGACCAAAATCCTGTTTCTGTTTGGCTGTCTCAAGAGCCTCACCAACCTGTCTTAAATCACTATCTAAATAATTGAGTACGACACTAATCTGCGTACAAAGATTATCTGCTTTTTCTATAGTTGCCTGCAGGTTATGAAGCCTTCTTTCAAGTTCATCACGTCGTTCACGAAGCTGCGTTTCCTTCTGACGATTCATCGTAAGGTTCATTTGTAGCTCGTGCGCTTTTTCATATGCATCTCGCACTTCTTTTTCTGTATAGCTTTTGAAATGCTTGCTAACCTCTGATAAGCGATTACGGGCAAATTTTGATTTTAGTTCAAGCTCATCGCCTTCATCAATCACTTGATTCACCATAACTCGCACTTCTTCTAGTTCTGCTGATAAGATTTCAAAATCTTTTCGGCATTGTTCACCTATTTGAAAAATTTCGTCTTTACTGTTCCCAACCGTGTCAACCATCTTCTCTAGAATGTGATCGATCATTTTTATGTCAACTTTCTTAAACGACACGGTCATCCCTCATTTTCTTCAGAATTTATTGTACAAATAATAGAGTAAGGAAACTATTACTATCTTTTAAAATTAGACGTTTTTCGGCAAAATTCGTTACAAAGACTCATATGCCTTTTATGAAAGATAAGTCTTAAATCCTATGTTTTCTCCACTTTTTCCTATAAAATATATTCCATGCACTAGGAAGAACTCCTTTATTCTTTTAGGCATAGTTCTCTTATGGTGAATTGTTTATTTTTACAACATTTTAAACATACCAGTAATAAAAGTAAAATCGACAACTCGAGTGCTTTTATTATACCATGGATAATACTACATAACGTTTAAGCTTTTTTTTCGTATGTTAAGTTTGTACAACAATCATGACTGTTGTCAGAATATATAGGTCTTTACAACTAATAATCGGTGAACATGTATACACTTTCGTTCGCCCAAACACTATTCTACCAAAATAAACCATTTCAGGGTACTACTATTTTAAGGAGGGGTTTGTCATGCTACAACAGTATTTAACCGTAAAAGGATACGGAGAACACGAAATCACAATAGAACGTTCACGGTTCATTGCGTACATCCAACGAGCTGAGACTGAGGAAGAAGCACAGGCCTTTATCCAGGACATAAAAAAGAAGCATTGGGATGCTAACCATAATTGCTCAGCCTATATGATTGGTGAGCAAAACTTAATTCAGAAGGCAAATGATGATGGAGAGCCGAGTGGTACTGCCGGTGTTCCCATGCTCGAGGTGTTGAAAAAGCGCGATTTGAAGGATACCGTTGTTGTTGTCACACGATACTTTGGTGGAATTAAGCTTGGCGCTGGCGGTCTTATTCGCGCTTATGGGAAAGCAACATCAGAGGGATTAAATGCAACAGGGATTGTAGAACGCAAGCTAATGAGGGTTATGAAAACAAAAATTGATTACACATGGTTAGGGAAAGTAGAAAATGAAATCCGCTCCTCACTATATCAATTAAAAGACATCCATTACCTCGAAGCCGTAGAAGTAGAGGTCTTTGTAGAAGAAACCAACAAACAAAGCTTTATCGACTGGATGACCGAACTAACAAATGGTCAAGGTAACATCTCTGAAGGCGAAGTCCAATACCTCGAAACGCTGCTTTAGAGGGACGGACCTCTATTAATAGGTAGAACTGCATATATATACAGGTAAGGTCCGTCCCTCTAGTCGGGCCTTTTTTTATATGTTTCATGATAATGGATACATTCAAATCCTATCTGCTTACATATAATAAAGAGGAGATTGCAACAAAATTGTAAATTATTCGTTAACACTATATATATCAACATTTTCCCGATTTGAAGGTCCGTCCCTCTTAATTTTTTGTTTTACGGTTTCGCGAATGCGTAGTACAATAGAATTTAGTGTATTTCGTCAAATTTAGAGGTAATGTGATGGAAAGCGACATTTTCTTTTGGGAGCTTTGCACTACTTTCGTATAGGACCATTTTCATTTATGTATTTTATCGCAGATTCAGATAGAGCATTGAACCACTGCACATTTTCGATGAAGGAGTTCATAAAATGGATAGAATTAAGATGCAAACGGATAGAAGAAAAAAGCTTAGAAGGCGGAGAATCTTGTATTTTATTCTTGTTCCCCTACTTGTACTTGCTTTTTCTGGAGTAAGCTATGGGTTTTACCTTTATAAAAAAGCTGAGACCGTATTTAATGATTCCCATAACGACCTTGATGGTAGACAGAAATCAGAAAAACGTGAGGTTGCGGTAGATCCAAAAGATGATAGCATCTCGGTATTATTTATCGGTGTTGATGAAAGTAACAGCCGTTCTTATGGAGAAGCAACACGATCTGACGCATTAATGCTTGTTACCCTTAATGAAACAAATAAAACCGCTAAAATGGTCAGCATCCCTCGTGATTCATATGTGTACGTTCCTGAGGTTGGCTACAAGACCAAAATCAACCATGCCCATGCATACGGCGGACCATCTGCCACAATGGATACAATCGAAGAGCTTCTTGATATCCCTGTTGATTATTATGTGAAAATGAATTTCTATGCTTTTATTGATGTCATTGATGCCTTAAATGGAATTACGGCAGAAGTGCCTTATGAAATTTGGGAAAAAGATACTGAAGACAATCGTAATGCGATACACCTATTACCAGGTGAGCAAGTCCTTGATGGTGAAGAAGCTCTAGCCTTAGCTCGCACACGTAAGCTTGATAATGATGTAGAACGTGGAAAACGTCAGCAAGAAATTTTGAAAGCCATTATTAAAAAAGCTGTATCAGCTAATTCCATTGCAAAATATGATGACGTGATTCAAGCTATCGGTGACAACATGGAAACGAATATGACGTTTGAAGAAATGAGATCGCTAATGAGTTATGGTATCTCCGGGAACATCAATCTTGATACAATGACACTTGAAGGTTCTGACACCTATATTGACAATATTTATTATTGGGAGCTAGATGAGGTCGCTCTTGAAGAAACGGCTTACTCGTTACAATCACATCTCGATCTGATAGACAGTGGTACAAACCTAAATGCAAATGATGACAACAACAGCAGCACATCTTCAAGTAGCACTGGTGAAGTTGCTAGCGAATAATTATAGAATGAGGCAGTCTTGAGAGATTTTCTTGTAAAGAAACCATCTCATAGGCTTGCCTCTTTTTTATAGTGTTATTCTTAGTAACAATTTCATAAAAAAAGAACCTGGTCACTAGAACCAAGTTCTTATCTCTATTAGTTATTTCGCTTTGCCTTTACAAACTTTAGAAGTGGCTGATAGTTATTGCCAACAAGTCCAATACTCTCAACAAAGATCTCAATCGCAATCATAAGTACTGCGACAATGATAATCGATCCCCAAACTGTTGACTGAGAGAAAATGATAGCAGCTAATCCAAACATTGCTGCAATCGCATAGATAATTAGAACCGTTTGGCGATGTGAGTAGCCAAGACGTAGTAAGCAATGGTGTAAATGCGACTTATCCGGTGCCGATAAAGGCTGCTTATTCATAAAGCGGCGAATGATAGCAAAGAATGTATCTGAAATCGGTACCCCTAAAATGATAACCGGAATGATTAAAGAAACAACCGTTACATTCTTAAATCCTAATAGCGCTAGTACGGATATCATAAATCCAAGGAATAATGCTCCAGTATCTCCCATAAAGATCTTTGCTGGATGGAAGTTGTAGAATAAGAATCCTAAAGTACTCACTAGAAGAATTGAAGCGATTGTTGCAACATATGCGTCTCCCATAATAATCGCCATTCCACTAATCGTAATTAAAGCGATTGAAGAAACACCTGCCGCTAAACCATCTAGACCATCAATTAAGTTGATTGCATTTGTAACACCGACAATCCAGATAATGGTTAGAGGAATACTAAAGTAACCAAATTCTAATTGACCAACGCCAAACGGTAAGTTGATGAATTCGACTTGAACTCCGCCCCACACAACAACCAAAATAGCAGCAGCAATTTGCCCTAAAAGCTTAATCTTTGCAGAAAGCTCCATCATGTCGTCAAGTACTCCAGTGATGACGATGATAATGGCTCCCGCAATAATCGCACTAGACATTGCTGGTGAATAAGGATCCTCAGGTTGTAAAATAATAAATCCAATTAAGAAGCTTATAAATATCGCTAAGCCTCCAAGACGAGGCATGATTTTTTGATGGACTTTACGTTGATTCGGTTTATCCGTTGCGCCGATTTTAAAGGCAAGCTTTTTCACAAATGGTGTTATGATGATCGAGGCAATAAAACATAAAAACAAGGTTAAATAAACCATGTAATACCTCCTTAATTTTATCTTAACCAATTATTGTTGTTTTCATATTGCTACTTTTATGTAATGGAACCAATGTCAGAAACAGAGTGTCCATCCGAGCAATCCAAAAATGATTATACCATTTCAATTACATTGTGGATACACTATTTTTCTACAATTTTATAAAAACCTCCTAATAGCCTAGTAGATTCCTATAATATTAGACGACATAAACTCCAATAAAGTTGCAAATTATTGCTAATTTTTCTAGCTTGTAGTCATTTTGTACAAGTTTTGATAAAATGAACGAATGATGGCTTACATTTTTTCGCAAATTAAGGAGAGAAAAATAAAATATGTTAAATATCATTAAAAAAGCCACAAACAAATCGAATCGCCAATTAAAAAAGTACTATAAACTTGTAGAAAACATTAATGAAATAGAAGACAAATTTGTGAACCTTTCTGATGATGAGTTAAGAAACATGACCCAGTACTTTAAAGATCAGCTTCAATCGGGTAAAACAATTGATGATATTAAGGTTGAAGCCTTTGCAGTTGTACGTGAAGCGGCAAAGCGTGTGCTTGGAATGCGTCATTATGATGTACAGCTCATCGGAGGACTTGTCCTTGTTGAAGGAAATATTTCCGAAATGGCAACAGGTGAAGGAAAAACACTTGTTGCATCTTTACCTTCATATGTTCGTGCATTAGAAGGAAAAGGTGTTCATGTTATTACTGTAAATGAATACCTAGCACGTCGTGACCGTGAACAAATCGGTAAAATCCATGAATTTTTAGGGCTACAGGTTGGATTAAACTTACCGATGATGGAGCCAGAACACAAGAAAATGGCGTATCAAGCGGACATTACCTATGGAGTCGGAACTGAATTTGGGTTTGACTTCCTAAGAGACAATATGTCAAGAAGTGCAAAAGATAAGGTTCAACGTCCTTATCACTATGCTATTATCGATGAAATTGATAGCGTACTTATAGACGAAGCAAAAACGCCACTGATCATTGCAGGGAAAATGCAATCAAGTGAAGATCTTCATTATATTGCTGCACGTGTTGCGAAGAAGTTTGAAAAAGACACAGATTATGAGTTTGATGATGAAACAAAGGCAACAAGCTTAACCGAGGTAGGCATTGAAAAGGTTGAGAAAGCCTTTGGAGTAGACAACCTATACGAATTAGAGCATCAAACACTGTATCATTACGTAATTCAAGCTGTTCGTGCTCACGTTATGTTTGAACGTGACGTTGACTACATTGTAAAAGAAGGAAAAATCCAGCTCGTTGACATGTTTACTGGTCGCATCATGGAGGGACGGACCTTAAGTGATGGCTTGCATCAAGCAATCGAAGCAAAAGAAGGACTAGAGGTAACAGAAGAGAATAAAACACAAGCTCAAATTACCATTCAGAACTATTTCCGTATGTACCCTACCCTTTCTGGAATGACTGGGACTGCCAAAACCGAGGAAAAAGAATTTAACCAAGTTTACAACATGCAGGTTGTATCAATCCCAACGAACAGGCCGAAAATTCGTGAAGATCTAAACGATATTGTGTTTGGCACGATTGAGGAAAAGTACAAAGCTATGGTGAAAGAGGTGAAAGAGCGTCACCAAAAAGGACAACCTATCCTTATTGGAACAACGTCTATTTTACAATCAGAAAAAGTAGCTAAGTACTTAGATGATGCCCATTTAACATACGAGTTACTGAATGCAAAAAGTGTTGAGCAAGAGGTACGGTTAATCTCTCAAGCTGGTCAAAAGAATCAAATTACAATTGCAACGAATATGGCTGGGCGTGGAACAGATATCCTTCTTGGCGAAGGTGTCGCTGAAGTAGGTGGTCTATTTGTACTAGGAACAGAAAAACACGAAAGCAGACGTATTGATAACCAGCTTCGTGGCCGATCTGGTCGCCAAGGAGATCCAGGAGCAAGTCAATTTTTCATCTCAATTGAAGACGATATGTTCCGAAGATTTGCTAAAGATGACCTTGAAAAACTAAGGAAAAAGCTTACCCTTAATGACGAGGGTATTGTTCAAAACAAACAAATTTCTGAGTTTGTTGAACGTACACAGCGTATTGTTGAAGGTGCCAATTATTCAATGAGAGAATATAACCTAAAGCTGGATGATGTCATTAACGAACAGCGTAATATTCTGTATGATCTACGCGAAAAAGTTTTAAAAGGTGAAGATCTTTTAAGAATCTTTAAGGGTATGGTTAAAAACACGTTTAAGGAATCCATTGAACAATCTTGCCCTGAGGAAGAGCTTGTCGAGCAGTGGAACATTAGTGAATTAAATGGCATCATGAATCAATTACTCACACAATCTGTTTCCATCCCTGGAGATGTTGATGAACAGCGTGAAGTAAAGCAACTTCTTCAACCTGCATTAGATGAAACACTTTCGTTCGTTGAAAGATTTGAGGAAAATGATCAATTAAATGCAACCTTCTCCCAGGTTATGATAAGCTTTATAGACCATCACTGGATTAAACATCTAGAAAATATGACACGTTTAAAAGAGGGAATTGGTTTACGATCTTATCAACAAGAGGATCCGATGAGAATCTATGCTCGTGAAGGATTAGAATTATTCTCAAGCATGTACTACACCATGGAAAAAAATATTGCACTTGAATGCATGGGATTCTTAAAACAAATCTCCACTCTAGAAAACCAAGAAAAGGAGCAATAGAATGTTTCCATTTTTCAAAAAGAAACAAGTAGATGAAATTAAAAAAACGGGTCGTGAGAGTTCTGTTTCTTCAGAGGAATTCCTCGACCAACAGGTAGAAGACCAAGAGCAAGAAATTGAAACAGCTCTTTCCATTCATCCAAACTGGAACTTACCAAAAGAGCAGGAATATGTATTTCGTTTTCTAAACAATGACCTGCAGCCATTGAAACCAAATCAGATTTCACTTTCTGGTGTTGAATTAGAGCAAGACAATGGAAGTCTACAGGTAACAGCCTTTGTTCGTAACTCTATTGCAAAGCCTATTCGTTTAGAAAAAGTAGAGTTACTTCTTCTGAATGCTGACAAAGATGTCATTGGTAGAAAAGAGTTTGACCTAAGTGAACTTGGAGAAATTCCGGCAAAAAGCAGTCGACCATGGATGTTTGTTTTTGAACAAGGTACACTTGCAAGCCAGGACATGCCAAGTGAAGGTTGGTCACTTGCCTTTAATGTGAGCTCGATGCAGCCTCACCGTTTAGACCTTGCAGAGGCCTGGAAGGAAAGCCTTCCTGAAGAAGAGCAAAACAAGCTTGCCGAGCTTGTAAAAACACTACCTAAACCGAAATCAAAAGAATTCAACATTATGGGGCTTCAAGCGAAGTTTCTTGAAAACGGCAATTTAAATATTACGGTTTTATTCCGAAATGGAAACCATAAAGGGATCCAAATTCAGCAGCTTCCCCTTGAAGTATACGATGCGAACCAGGATGTTGTTGCCCGAGGTGCCTTTAAGCTAGAGGACTTTGAGGTAAAAGCCAATACAACAAAGCCTTGGTCACTCATTTATCCTAAAGAGATGATCTTGAAAGAAAATCCTGATTTTTCTAAGTGGATTGTGAAGCCATTTCAAGGTGGTACTAAATAATTTTTGAATTTTTGATTATACAATAAGGAAATTGCCCCTTTATAGTAGGCAGTTTTCCTTTGATAATGAAGCTAAAATGGCATACCAAATGATCTTGGTATGCTATTTTTTTGTGGCTTGGTTTTGTGTATTGGTGGTGTGTAATTATTAATATACAACTGAGGTTTTGAGTATAGTGGTGAGTGGAGTTGCTTCCTATTATTGATGTTTTTTTGGGCATATGATAAGGATGATAGCGGCGATTTTTCATTTGTAAACTGTGGCATTGGACAATAGGACATTTATTCCGTTATTTGTGTAAAAAGCAGGGTTTTAAATGGGTGTGCGGACATCTGTTCCGTTATTCAACGAAAAAGCAGCTAATTCCCTGCAATAATCATAAAATAGCGGAACAGATGTCCACTTGGTCATAAAAACTTTAGTTTTTTCAAAAAATAGCGTGCTAAATGTCCGCTACACAATCCCCTCCCTCCAAATCCTCCATCACAATCAACCATCCTAATGAATGTACTAGAGTATAAGTCAAATCATCTTAAACCGCTTGTTGTGTTATTTTTCCACTTCTCCAAACAAAAAAGGAACCCAATGATAGGTTCCTTTTTCCTCCGTTATTTCACTTTAAATGGTGTGATATGATCCTTATTCATCAAAACATTTTTAGTAGACTTAGCATATCTAGTAACGACTAAGCGGTATTCTTTTCCTGATTCATATCCACTAGACGGTGCTAGTACTTCTGCCTTCTTTCCACCATCGATAAGTTTTACCGTACCAGGAATTCTCTTTCCTGTTTGATCTTCTACATAGATTGTTTTATTCGTAACCCACGCTTGTGACATTGGCATATTGAATGCTACCGTGAACTTCTTATTTTTATCAACAATCATCGGCTTTGAAGCTGGCTCGAACGCAGTTTCCTTAAATGTATTCGTATATACAGCTTGGATTTTATCTAAATAAATGAAGCCAGAACCTTTTTTCACATCCTCAGGCTCTGTTAAATAGATTTGCTCAAGCTTAATCGGATAACGAACAGTTGATGGAACGATTGCTTCAGTATATTTCCAACCATACCAATTTAATTCACCATATCCAGTGAAATCAACCGTATGGCTTTTTCCGTTGGCATCTGTAATTTTCCCTCGTAGCCAGTGACCTGCACCATCACCATACACCCATGTTCCAATTTTCACAGGCTTCCCTTCAATTGGAGAAGGATTTTTAAAATTCACATAGGCTGCCGATACGCCTGATTGTGTTTTTGGAAAGCTATATCGCAGCTTTAAGGAAGCATCCCCTTCTTTAGCCTGCAAAATTTTGTCTGACTCCAGGATGGATGTTGCACGAATGTGATCTGCTGAAATATTCGCAGTACTATTTAAGCCTTGTACGAGTACCGGTTTTGTAGAAACAACAACAGGAATGGATACAGATTTATTACCAAAGCTTGCCGTGATGACACCCGATCCCTCTGTTGTCCCAGCTACAAAATAGTTCCCCTCAAATGTGCCAAGGTTTCCAGATGCAGACCATTTTACTTCTTGTTCATTAAAAATTAATGGTTCACCTGTTGTAGAAGTTGCATTAATATCAAGTACTTGACGGTCTCCCGGAACAAGTCTGATTTTATCTACATTTGCTGTTAATGTTCCAATGGAATCAACGACTTTAACCGGTACCTTCGTTGTAGCAGTTCCATATTTTACAACAACATTTCCTGAACCTGCTTGTTCCCCAATAAACTTGCCATTTTCAATACGACCAATATTTCCTTCAACAGTATAAGTAGCTCTTGATGGCTCGAATGAAATGCTATTAAAATACTGATCTAGTACATAGTCAATCTCAAATCCTACTGAAGCACCTTTTGCAACTAAGCCATTTTGCTGTTGCTTCGCCTTTACAACTGATGGGCTTCCAAGAGGTGCAGTACTGATTGCTTGCAATACTGCTGATACACCCCTTTCCCTTCCATCAGATGGACGATTCACTAATGTCGCAAACTCTTCGCCATATTTTCGTGTTACCATCGATGTTGAACCTCCACCATCAAGGTTCATTGCATGATACGCACCGATGCTTACTAAGTAATCTGCAAATTCCTTCATATTCATTCCTGTACTATAACCAGGTTGACGACCATCTACTGTTACAAAGAACACTCGATCACCTGTAGAATCAACAGCTACTGCTGTACGTGGAGCTCTTTCTGTAAGACGTGGGCTGTTTGAATCAATGGTTAAATTTGCTTTACCATTTTGCACGAGTAATGGACCACTTGCCAGCATAAACTCAGAATTCTTCCATTGGTTATCAACATCTAATTTTATTGAGATTTCGTCTCCAATGGCCATTCCTTTTAACTGCTGAACATTTGCACCATTTGCCGATAATACATAACCATCTTTCGGAATGGTTGCACTTGTATGCTGTCCATAAGGACGAATCGATGACACTTTACCTGTTAATGTTTCACCGAAGCTTGCTTCGTAATCAATTGATTTTGACAAGCCTGTAACAACTACTTCTAAACCAAAAGGATTTGTCCTTGTATTGTCATATCTAAAACTTTTCGTATATAGAATACTCTCTCCATCATTACGATTTCGATTGATTCCACTTAAAGTAAAGCTATTATTCTTATGTGTGACAACTGCCGACAGATTATATCGTCCAATTTGTCCTTTTCCACTCTGAGTAACACCAAAAGCAGCTGGTGTATACATAAAGTCATTCGAGCTACTGGACACAACCCCTAAATTCATAATCTGATTATCTTTTGCCAATAAATAAGAAGGTAGTCGACTATCTAAATGAAAGAACGATGCATTAATTCCACCAATAACACGGTGCTGGTCATATGTATTTCTTTTCACAATTGACGAGAGTGTCGATAGAGAATTAATTGGATCAGGCATCCCTATGTCTATTTTTGTGTAAGGATTTGCTAGATTCACCGTTAATTGATTAAAAGACTGCTTGGATCCTGAGATGACCTTTTGCTCTGCTTGATGATTAACTCCTGGTGATAATTGAGTAGCCATAGATGTTAGCGGAGAAAACATTGAGCCGAGGCATAATAACAACACGATCAGAGGGACGTAGCGACGAGATTTCCTTGATGCCATAATTGCTGCACTCCTTATTAATTGTTAATTTTACTAATTTTTGGATTTTAGCACTCTATTATTATATCGAAATTTCTCGTATTATGCAGTTTATTTGGGGATATTTTTTCAAAGATTGGTAGAATAGGAGAAAAGTAACAAAAAAGAGAAAAGTACCTCAACCTTTTGAGGTACTTTTCTCTTGATTCCGGCCCAACCTAGCCCTTCGCTCTCACATATCTTTAAAACAAAACAGGAAAAAAACTTACACCCTTATTGTACCACATATCCTATATGTTACAAGAAGTAAATAAGTAAATTTTAGATATATTGGTTTTTTTATCAGCACTAGACATAACTTACCACAAACGTTGATTTATTAGTCTTTTCAATATATCGTACCCCTTTCATTTTGTCTAGTTTTGTACTTATTCAGACTCATATTTGTCGAATTTTCGATAAGAATACCGAAAAGTTTTTTTGTAGGATTTCTTTCTATAAATGAACAAGATTTTTCCGCTATTGTTTCTTAGAGAAGCTACTTTTCAATAGTATTAAATATTGCTACTAAATTTATAAATCAATAATCTTTCAAATGAGCCATTTTCCTAAATCCATATTGATCTTTTTTTAATTCAACATATTAAAAATGTACCAAGTGTAGATTTTTAACCCCCAAAAAGAATAGACCATAAAGGTTATTTAAAAGTGAACAATAATTTAATGAAGAAAGTCGCTTATTTTATGGCAATATTGAAAAAGCCCTTCCATCTTTAAAAATATGGAAGGGGCTTTTTTCTAGTAGCATACTTGATTACGACCAAGGTGCTTTGCTCTATATAGGCAGTTATCTGCTTGTTCAATCATTCGATCCATTTCATCAATTGTTTCTGGATAATTTGCAAGCCCGATAGAAACAGTGATGTTTAGCTTTTGAGTTTCTGTTATATAGAATTCATGCTGTTCAACAGCACAACGAATTCTCTCTGCAATCTCTAATGCTTGCTCATCTGAACAATCAGGAAGAATTATTGAAAATTCCTCTCCACCGTTTCGTGACACGGTATCAAAGGAACGAGTAGAAGCTTGTAGTAATTTCCCTAACTCTTTCAAGATAAGATCTCCTACAGGATGTCCATATGTGTCATTGATTGCTTTGAAATGATCAATATCAATGAGTAAAAGGGATAGCCTCTCCTTCTTTTCTTTTGCCTTAATCAAGTGGTTATTCCAGATAAAATCAAATTGACGAACATTATAAAGACCTGTGAGAAAGTCTGTTTGAGCTGATTCTTTAAGGATTCGATAGTTTATATTGGATCGCGTAATATAATCAGCTATGTAGAAAATAACGAGTCCACCAATAATTGAAATAATGCCATAATACAAATAAATTGAAAGGATTTGCTTTACATCATCAAGTAAAAACAAGACAGCACCATCTAACACAAGGATGTTGGTTATATTCATTAAGAAAAACAATTTTATACTTGAAAGCTTGAGCTTCATTATTTGGTAACACACGGCAATTAATATAAAAATAATCACAACAGCCATTATGGAAGAATCACTAATCCCAAAGAAAACAACACGGCTAAAGGCGATTATGGTTCCTGATACAAGTCCACTGAAAATCCCGCCATAAAATAACGATAAAATGATAGCAAAATGCCTTAAATCTATGATCATCGTTTCATTAACTTGTACAGAGAAAAACATTAAAAGAGACCCTAGAATCCCCGCAATACACCCACCGAACAACTTACAAGATAGAGTGGAATTCATCGGCTTCTCCTTGAAAAACTGACCGGCAATTGATAAAAATGAAATTAATAGGGCAAGGTTTACGATTAAGTCTTTATACAATGATGACACCTCTCTGGAGCATTCCCCAACTATTCTAAAAAAATATGTTTTTGCTGATATCAATTAAAGTATTAAAAATTGACAACCTATACTGTTATCATCGGATGTAATTAGAATTAGTTAACTGGTTTTAAAAATTTCCAGCAGTAACTTTGTTTATGTCGTTTTGAAAAGATTTAAACCACAGGAGCAGCTAATCTGCCCTGTGGTTTTGGAAGGTCCGTCCCTCTAACTTTTCACCCCAACAGTAACAACCTTTTCACCAATGGCACGGATGAGTTCTGGTGGCATTGGGAAGGAAACAGCAGCTGGGTCTGATGAGACGGCAGCAATTGTTTTATCAAAGTCTTCAAATATGACCTTCACCTCTATATCAGATCTATAATTTTTGAATAAAGTAGTTTAACTTTTCAATATATACTGGATTTTCAACTAGTAATCTAGATGATGAAATTCCTTATTTCTCTGCGGACATTTATTCCGTTATTTTCACTAAAAGCTCTAATTTTGATGGTTATGTGGACATTTATTCCGCTATTAGCTGAAAATCACATTGAATCTTCTCTATTTTTGCTAAATAACGGAACAGATGTCCGCCAGCACCACAAAATCAACGGTTTTTCCAATAATAACGGAATAAATGTCCGGAACTATTGGAACTATTGCTAAAAGAGATTCCTAGACCAATAGTTTACTAATTTCCTCATGACTACCAATTAAAAAATTGGCATAGGTCAATACCCATGCCAATCAGTCATTCACTTAATTAATATACTCCTTAACGTAACGATTTACACTAAGTTCAAAATGTTTTAATATACTCCTACATTACTCCAAGCACTCGCTACAGAGTTTGCAACACTAGTGCCGTATAGGTCACGTGCTGACTGGATTAGGGCTTGGCGTGCGTCCGAGAAGTTGCTGTTTGGTGTTAGGTATAGTGTAAGTGCACGGTAGTAAATTTGTTCTGATCTTGATTTTCCAATCGAGTTGATTGTGTTATACGCTGCTTTGTTTGGAATACCACTATTGATGTGGACCCCACCATTGTCAGCTGTTGTATTGTTGTAGTTATTCATGTGTGCTGGTTGCCCGTATCTTGTTGGATCAGACATACTTCTTAAAGCATCTCCACTTCTTCCAGGCGTGTACACATCCTCACCTATTAACCAATCCTCTGAATCGAAGAAGTAAGCAAATACATCAGAGAATGACTCATTGAGTGCACCTGATTGATTTGAATAGACTAGGTTTGCTTCTGTGCTAGTTACTGCGTGAGTTAACTCGTGTGCTACGATATCATCTGCACCGGATAGATATGTGAATGTTGAACCATCACCATCACCATAGATCATTTGGTTTCCTACCCATGCTGCATTATTGTAGTTAGAACCATAATGTACGGTTGATGTGATGTCTGCTCCGTTGTTATCATAGCTTACTCGACCAAATGTGTTATAGAAGTAGTCAAATACTTCACCAGCATAGTAGTGTGCATCGACACCCGCTTTTTGTCTTTCACTATAGAATGTGTTTCCTGTGTCTGTCATATAGGAGCCTGGTAGGTTATAAGTACCTGTGCTTCCATAGTAATCAAACGTTTGGATGACACCATTCATTGGTTTTGTTGTATCAAAGAGATAATACGTATTGTTATAGAAGTAAGTATTTAATGACTTCGTATCTCCTAATACCCCATACCCTGTACCTGTTGCTTCGTGTACTCTATTTTCAGACTGTACTACATCTCCTGTTTCTGCGTTGATCCAGATTTGCCAGTTTGCTGGATATGGATCAACGAATTGAAGCTGCACATGATAAGCTAACGTGTATTCCCCATCATGCTCGACCACTACTAGATTATCTTTTTCAGTAAGATGACTTTTTTCTTTTCCTAATTTGTCTTTATACTTCTTATCCGCTTTACCTCGATCAACACCAATGTGCTTCCAAGCTTTATCAATTGCATTTTGTTTTGCAAGCTTCTTTGATTGTTTGACTTTCTTAGGTGCATTTGGATGAAATTCTCCGTTAACTGCTACAAGATTTTTTTCTGCATCAACGTGAACAACAATGTTGGATTGATCAATAGGAGTTTTTTGAATAGCTGGTTGGTACGTGTAGTGAGTCATACCAAGGTCATCGGTTTCTTCACTAACGAAAAGTAATTCTGTTGAAGGCTTTATACCGAAAGTCTCTTCATTATCCTTGAAGAACTTTTGTACATCCTTCTCTGACTTAATTTTTCCTAATGCGATATTACTACCAGTGATGAATGATGGAGTCGTGGATGAGGAGTCTTTCCAATTAATTTTTGCTTCAGGACTTAGCTTCCATTCCGTTTCCGCATTTTTCGCTGAAGCAATTCCACCAGAAAGAATGAGTGAAGCACTTAATGTTACCACTGTTGCAATGGACTTAAATTTTTTATTTTTCATTTACAATCCCTCCTTGCCTAGAAGTCTAGCAAATTCACAGAATAGTTCAACATCTGTCGTTTTTCTAAAAATCTATGAAAATATGCATAATAGTTTCAAAGTACCTGACTATTAAGAAAATTTTCACTATATAACCATTCTTATCGGATTGATAGGGGATTGAAATTCTTTTTTTCTCAATTTTTAATTTTAATTAAAAAGAAATAAAGGCTACCCTCCTCAACGAAATGGAAACATGCCGTTCACTATGAACAAATAGTGAACGGCATGTTCTATAACGAATGAAGAGAATAACCTTAGCTAGTTTCTTGTAATTTTGTTAGCCTAAGTTCTTTTTTTGTAAGCTAAAAATATCTGGCTCTATTTCTCCTGCTGCATACTTCGGTGCATCAAAAATATCTGGCTCTATTTCTCCTACTACATACTTCGGTGCATCAAAAATATCTGGCTCTATTTCTCCTGCTGCATACTTCGGTGCGTCAAAAATATCAGGTTCTATTTCTCCTGCTGCATACTTCGGTGCATCAAAAATATCTGGCTCTATTTCTCCTGCTGCATACTTCAGTGTATCAAAAATATCAGGTTCTATTTCTCCTGCTGCATACTTTGGTGCATCAAAAATATCAGGTTCTATTTCTCCTGCTGCATACTTCAGTGCATCAAAAATATCAGGTTCTATTTCTCCTGCTGCATACTTCGGTGCATCAAAAATATCAGGTTCTATTTCTCCTGCTGCATACTTCAGTGCATCAAAAATATCAGGCTCTATTTCTCCTGCTGCATACTTTGGTGCATCAAAAATATCTGGCTCTATTTCTCCTGCTGCATACTTCGGTGCGTCAAAAATATCAGGTTCTATCTCTCCATGTACAAAAGCTTCTGAAGTTCCTCCAACTACTGCCGTAATCCCCAAAGTCGTACCTAGTGCTAAAACCAACATTCTTTTCTTCAAAATAATCTCCTCCTATAAATCAATCATTTGAGAGTATGCCAGCGTTGCAAGTCTTTCATAGTGCAATGCTTGTTTATATTTAAATTTTCGAGAATAATGGTCACTTAAGATTTTTGAATAGTTCGCAAGCTCGGCATACTCTTCTTCTTTTCGAAGCAAAGGGATCAGTTCTTCTGACAGCTTATTTTCAAGAACATCGTCCGTTTGCTCTATTAAACATTGATACACTTGTAATTCTAAAATATTCATTCTTATAGTTATATTTTCACTCTCACGGGCCACTCGTAAGGCCACTTGAATCCATTGAAGCGCATCCTCATAGCGTTCTGCTTTGTGAAGTGCTTTAACAAATTGCGTAATCGGAATAATATCACTTGTAACAAATGAACCTTTTTTTCCAAAGCATTTTAAGTACTGTGCTATTGCTTTTTCACTCTGACTCGTGGAGCTATACAAATACGCTAAATTCAGATGAGCAAGATTACGTAGATTGAGGTCATCAATGATGTCGGATAACCGCAATGCTGCATGATAATGTCTTTCTGCTTCAGGATATTTATAAGTTCTTCGATAGGATATTCCTAGTGTAATATGACACTGGCCACAGCGTTTGAGAAAATATTGTTCCTTGTATTGAGCTAATGCTTTTTCTGTGTACTCGATTGCAGATACGGGCTTTCTCGCTTTGCTGTATGCAAGGCCTAAAATATAATGGAGATCTGCTTTTTCCAATACATCTTGATCGAGGTAAAGACTAAATTCTAATGCTTTCAAATAATGATTAAGACTCTCTTTGTTCTTTCCCTTCTTCCAACAGAAATTCCCCATAAACTTGTAAAAGTAATAGTTTTGTTCATTATTAAACACTGAGGAGATTTTTTGCATTTTTTTAATTTGCTTTTCTGCAGCGCTTATTTCCTTTTTTATCAGGTAATAGTTGATGAAATGGATATTAATTAGTGTTTTGAGATCTTTATTTTTTGTCTCTTTCTCAATATTACGGATTTCATTTGTATCCATTATGGTATTTGTTGTTTCTGAAGGGATTAATAAGAATTGATGAAACCAATTCCTGCAGGCTTTGGTGTGATGTTCTTCACTGAAGTCATCCAAGACAATACCAAGTTTATTTGTTAGCAGTACAATGACCTCTTCGCTCGCGATGATTTGCCCGGTTTCTATTTTTGATAAATAGGAAACCGACACAATTCCATTTGCAAGCTCCCCCTGTGTCATGCCCTTATTCTTTCGATACATTTTAATAACAGATCCTACTCCAATGCCATCACCTCACTAAAGTTCTATATTTTTAGAATATTTAATTTTTTACTAGATTGCAAACTAGATTCTGTTATTTGATTATTCGACAAACTTTTATTCCAAGTCACTTTTGTCGAATTTTACAACAAAAAACCACACCTCGGCCATTTTATGCGAGATATGGTTCTGGCAATCCTTCAGTTTTTGTCGTAAAACTTAGTTAAGCTCAAAATCACCGGATGAGGTTCTAACAAATAATTTATATTCACCGTCACCTATGCTTCCTTTAATAAGCTCTTCTGATTTTTCTTCATAATTCACACCGTCAATATTCACAACGCCATCACCGGAGCTTCCTTCAAAGTCAATCGCTAGTGATGTAGGGGCTTTTTGAAAGCTGATCATGACATCTCCACTAGATGCTTCAGCTAAAATATCACCGGCTACCTCTTGATTATCAATTGTGATTGTACCAGAGGATGTGTCTGCAGTAATATCACCCACAGCATTTTCCATAATGATATCTCCTGAACTAGCTTCAAGCTCATAGTTTATAGCATTTGTATTTGAGATTCTGAGCGTTCCACTGCTTGATTCTCCTTCAAACTGTCCCTCAACTTTTACATCTTCGACAAAAATATCTCCAGAGCTTACATCTGTACTAAAATCCTTTACTTGCAGGTCTTGGATATCAATTGTTCCTGAGGACGCAGATACTGAAATCGAATCGTACACTTTCTGAGGAACTTCAATCTCAAGTACTAGATCTGTAATCGCCATACCAATGTGGAAGAACATATTGCTTTCTGCAGTTACCTTTAGTGTATCGCCACTTTGGTCGATGGTTAATTTGTATTTGTCTTTCATACTTTCACTCATTTGTCCGTCCAGTACCACTTTAATCTCATTCGATTTCGTTGGTACAACAATAATATCTGTTGAAGAGCCGTTTATCTCGATATTTTGTATGTCTTTACCGTTTACTTCTTTTTCGTCATGATAGCCTACTGTTTGCATTGTGAATACATTAGTAAAACTTGCTGTTGCAATCGCCCCTACAATCCCAAATGCTAATACCATTAATGCACCAATTACGATTTTTTTCATGCCGCTTTCGCTCCTTTTTCCCCTTTAATCACTCGAATATTAAATCGGATATATTTTAAAATTAGACGATATAAGAATTTTCCTACGTAAATCATTCCGATGCTTAATAACACCCCTAAGCTGCACGTAATCATAGAAGCAAAGATCAATAATAGTAAGCCATGGAAACCATTAAAAATGATGGATCCGATGATCGCTAATGGAGAAAGCATCATGACAAGAGCAGCCGCACAAAGTCCAATATATACTCCTAATATTCCGATTACAGGTCCAAGAATAAAGACTAGATTGAAAAAGCTAAGACTAATTGTTGCGATGATGGCATTAAACATGTTGGGGATGGATTGATCAGATTCTGCTCTCGTTAATCGATATTCTGCCAGTAAATCTCTTGCGATGACGTTGGGATCACCAAGCTCTGCTGCAATTTCATCCTCTGTTCGGCCATCTGCGAAACCAATTTGAAAGTGTTCTTCAAAATCATAAAGCATTTCCTTACGATCGTGCTCCGGAACTTTCTTAAGCAGAGCCTCCAGCTTTAAAATAAATTTACTCTTCTCCATCTTCGTTCTCCTCCGTAATGAATTCATTAACTGCGTTGGAAAATTGTCTCCACTCTTCAATAAGAATGTTACGATATTCCATCCCTTTTTCCGTTAAAGCGTAATATTTTCGTGGTGGTCCCTCAGAAGATTCAGCTAAATAAGTCGAAACATATTCTTCCTTTGTCAACCGGCGTAGCAAGGGGTATAACGTACCTTCTGCCACCTGAATTTTTTTTGAAATATTTTGTGCCAATTCATATCCATATTGATCTTTTTGTGAGATTAGAATCAACACACATAGTTCTAGAGCTCCTTTTTTAAATTGAACATTCAATTTTTGTCCTCCTTTATCACTAGATGATATTCAGTACTAATTAATATTCAATAGTTTAGTAAAAAAAATCAGTACCTCATTTGTTCAGTAGTTGTGTAAAAAAATTAAATTCAGTTTCACTGGAAAAACTTACAATTTATTTCTCACTCATAATATATAACAAGGTACTGAACAATGCAAGATACTAAACAATACTTTTTACGGAATTTCGTTCGACAAAAAAACTAGATCGTTTCATTACGCTCCAGACACTCGCTTTCCACGGGGAGGAAGCTGAGCCTCCTCGGCTTCGCCTGCGGGGTCTCAGCCTTTCCTCTATTTCCCGTAGGAGTCGAGTGTCTTCCGCTCCATTCCACTAATTCTTTAAAAATAGTATTTAATTATCAAAAGTTATTAATGTGACAGAAAATAAAAAAACCGAACTATTTGGCGATATATCAATTAATATCACTTAATAATTCGGGTTTATGATTAGTATAAATAACTTAGGTTCTAACCTCTTAACTTATACTGCTTCCAATTGTCTTTGCACTTCGGATCGTTTCTTCTCTTTTCGACCTTCTCGAATCGTTAATATCATCGCTACGATGAGGAAGCTGCTAGAGATTTGGAATAATGTTGCAAGCGCGAGGAATTCAGCGAGAACTCCAAACACGAGCCCGCTAAGCCCAATCCCTAGATCAATCGCTGAGAAGTACATGCCATTGGCAACACCTCGACGATTTTCTGGTGTTTTTGATAACACCCAAGATTGAAATGTTGGGATTAAGGAACCAAATCCTAAGCCAAACAGAACGCCTGCACAGGCTAGCATCACATTCGAATGCGCGAAGGAAAGTACCCACATTCCGATAAATGTAAAGCTTAAGCAAACAAATACTAATGAAATCGGCCCTTTTCGATCGAACCATTTTCCAGCAATCGGTCTAGCTAATGTTGCAACAATCGCATTACATAAATAGAATAAGAAGATTTTATCAATCCCTCGTTCTTCTCCAAAAATCACAATAAATGTCACAATGGTTCCATATCCAAATGTGACAATCATCGTAATAAATGCTGGAAACCAGCTTGATTTCTCTACAAGTGATCCAAAGTACGAAAACGTCAAATCCTCTTTTTTCGTTTTCTTTACAGATTCAGGTGTACGGTATTTTACCGTTGATAACAAGATAATCGCAATGAAGCCTAATACAGCCGAGACCATAATTAAGTTCGTAAATGAAG
The DNA here is from genome assembly GCA_003667865.1 of Rossellomorea marisflavi. Lineage (GTDB taxonomy): Bacteria > Bacillota > Bacilli > Bacillales > Bacillaceae_B > Rossellomorea > Rossellomorea marisflavi_C. The sequence continues at coordinate 510,023 of CP033051.1, forward strand.
TTACTTGGAATAAGTAGATTCCTAAACTTGGTGCTATAATCATTCCAATCGTAATCGATAATCCGAAGTAGCCCATTCCTTCCCCGAGTCGTTTGTTTGGTACAACATCCACAGCTGCTGTTCCATTGACTGTCGTTGACAATCCCCACCCGAGACCGTGCAATAAACGGAATAACAGGAATATAAAAACAACCTGGGAAAGTGGATAAATTAACGTGATCACAAATAAAATGGAAACCCCTAGTAATACAAGTGGTTTACGATCCTTATATTCAAGCATGTATCCGATAATGGGTCTGCTTAAGATGGCCCCTACTGAGAACAACGTGGTAACAAGACCAATTTCAAGTCCAGATGCTCCAATCGATTTAATATACGGTGGCAAGGTTGGGATTAACATTTGAAAACTCATAAAAATAAACAAATTCCCAATCACAAGCATCGTAAACGACTTCGTCCATAAAACGGGTTTTGTTGATTGCTTCAACATCATTCCCTCCTCTATAAGATAAAACTTCATATAATGAAAAAAAATTCAGTTATACAAGTGTCAGAAAAAAATGAATGAGCCTCCCACACATGATAGAAGGCTCAGTACGTTATCATTTCATTTTATTTCGGCAATCTAAATATTATCACAAATTCTCATTAAATTAAATGTAGAAATTTGATGAAGAAAAAACGTAGTTAGGGACGGACCTTATACGCTTTTGCGGTAAGGTCCGTCCCTCTCCTAACCAACTTGGAAGAAAATTCATTACGCATTTAGGGAATTAACTGTTATAATCGTATTTGTCTAGTAAACTTCTAGATTTTCTGCGAAACATAAATTCTACTATTCTTTTATTCGAGAGGGGAACTTTATTTCTATGAAAAACAATGCTTACCGTAAATTTCTTGGAACAGCTGTAACAACTACTCTAGTAGCGAGTGCATTAGCACCTGTTGCTTCTGCTGATACAAAAACGTTTACTGATGTTTCTGATCGTTATGTAGATGCTGTTGATTTTCTTATTGCGACTGGCGCAAAAGGATTAACTGATACTAAGTTCGGAACGACTGATTCTATAAAACGTGTTGATGCGGCCGTTCTATTAGCGAATGTATTAGAATTAGATACTACAAATGCACCGGCTTCAGGATTCACTGATGTGCCAAGCCGTGCTGTAGGTGCTGTAAACGCTCTAAAAGAAGCTGGAATTACAAACGGTAAAACAGCAACAAAATTTGACTATTCTAGTGAAATTACACGCGGTGAGCTAGCTCTTTGGTTAGAAAGAGCATTTCAATTAGAAGGTACTACAGAACTTACATTTACTGATGTAAATTCAAGATACGCATCTGCTGTACAAATGCTTGTTGCGAATGAGATTTCAAACGGTGTATCTACATCAAAATTTGGAATTGAACAATCCGCTAAGCGTGGAGATTATGCAATTTTCTTATATAAAGCTGTTCTTGCATTATTAGATCAAGAAACTGCATTTAGTCTTTCACTAATGCACACAAATGATACACATGGACATATTGAAGATATTGCAAAACGTGCTACAGCAATTAAAGAAGTAAGAGCAGAAAAACCAGACGCATTATTACTTGATGCTGGAGACGTTTTCTCTGGAACACTATTCTTTAATGAATTTTTAGGACAAGCTGATTTAGAATTTATGAACCACCTTGGCTACGATGCTATGACATTCGGAAACCATGAGTTTGACTTAGGTTCTAGCCCAGAAGGACACAAAGCGCTAGCAGACTTTGTAAAGGGAGCAAAATTCCCATTCGTTAGCTCGAACGTTGACTTCTCAGCTGATTCCCTATTTACAGGTCTTCAACATAGAGAAATCTCTGAAACACCAGCTGATGGTAATATCTATAACGGCATTGTTAAAGATATCAATGGTGAAAAAGTGGGAATCTTTGGCTTAACAACAGAAGAAACTGCAGATATCTCAAGCCCAGGAAATGTAGAATTTGAAGACTATATTCAAAAAGCAACTGAAACGGTAGCAGCATTTGAAGCTCAAGGTATTAACAAAATTGTTGCAATTACGCACATTGGCTTTGATGATAGCTCTGTTTATGATAATGATTTAGAATTAGCAAAGATGGTTGATGGAATTGATATCATTGTTGGTGGACATACTCATTCAACTCTTGCTGAGCCTGTTTTAATCGATGAGGGTACACAACCAACACTTATTGTTCAAACAGGTGACTATGGTAAAAACCTAGGTACTCTGGATGTAGGTTTTGATGAAAATGGTGTTATTATGAACTATTCTTCTGAATTAATTAAGATTGCAGACAAAGCAGAAGATGCAGTAGTTGCTGCAATGTTAAAACCTTATGCAGACCAAGTTGCAGCTGTTGAAAATCAATCAATTGGTGTGACTGCTGATGTAGTATTAGATGGTGTACGTGAAAATGTTCGTACAAAAGAAACGAACCTAGGGAACCTAATTACTGACGGTATGCTTGCAAAGGCAAAAACAATTAATCCAGATACAGTTGTTGCTCTAACAAACGGTGGAGGAATTCGTGCTTCGTTTGATGCAGGTGACATTACTGTTGGTGAAGTTCTAACGGTTATGCCATTTGGTAACTCTTTAGCAATCATGAACCTTACTGGTGCTGAGATTAAAACAGCTCTAGAGCATAGCGTTAGCCAAGCTCCAGCTGCTAACGGTGCTTTCCTACAAGTTTCTGGATTAAAATTCACTTATGATTCAAGCTTAGCAGCAGGTTCAAGAGTAACTTCTGTTGAGGTAAAAGATGCTGCTGGAAACTTTGCAGCTATCAATGATACAGCAACATATGCAGTTGCAACAAACACTTTCACTGCTAAAGGTGGAGACGGTTATACTGTGTTTGCTGATGCTTATGCTGATGGACGTGTAAGTGAGCCAGGATTTGTTGATTATGAGATCTTTATCGATTATTTAAAACAATCTACAAATGTAAATCCTGCTGTTGAAGGACGTATTGTTGATTCTAATGCAGGTGCTACTGCTTCTAACTAATAGAATGAAAACCTCTCGACTTTGTCGGGAGGTTTTTTTGTTTGTTGCTTTAATGATATTGCTGTAGGGCAGTTTATTACTAACCTTAATTAAAATGGTTTTCTTTCTAGATAGGTCCGTTGCTTTCCACTCCAGGGTGCTTGCTTTCCGCGGGGCGGCGAGCCTCCTCGGCGCTTACGCCTGCGGGGTCTCACCACTGCCGCTATTTCCCGCTGGAGTCAAGCACCCTTCCGTTTCAAGCAACTCTGTAGTATTACGTGATTCGTTTTAAAGTTCATGTTTGACCACTATTAAATTATAGAAAGACCATCCTATCAAGGTATGGTCTTCTAAGTATCTTCTTACCAACAAGCAGTAAGGATTTTTCGTCTTGTATAAAATAGCCATCACCTAAAAGTATAGGCATGGCTCCTAAGAAACTATATTAAGTAAATAGTTTGAATACTACTTCAAAGTAAAAACTGTTAGTTCAGGTCTACAAAATAAACGAACTGGGATCCTCGTTGTCCCGATTCCTCGATTTACATACAGTGGAGTGTCCTGGGGACCTACGAAATATAAGCCCTCCTGATATTTTTCCGATAGCTCTGGTGTAAACAATGGTCCTAGGAAAGGAAGTTGAATTTGTCCGCCATGGGAATGTCCTGAAAACTGTGCACTAATATTGTATTCTAATGAGTAATCAATTAAATCTGGTTCGTGCACGAGGAATAATACCCGGTCATCTCTTGTAAAATTTCCTAATGCCTTTTTGAAGTCAGGATTGCCATGAAAAATATCATCGACTCCTGCAATGTACAATCGTTCACCATTACTCTCTATATAGTCTGATGTATTATGTAAAACGGTAAATTGAGCATGTTTAAGAGACTTAGTAATCTCATCCTTTGAGTGATGATCGCGATTTCCGAGCACTGCCCACTTTCCACCTCGAGGATTGTTAATATCCCTTAACAAGTCGGTAGGATCCGGTATTTTTGACCAATGATCATGAATCATATCACCAGTAAGAAGGATGATGTCTGGCTTTAGTTCATTAATTGTTTTAACAACTTTTTGAAATTCTCTTGCTCCATAATGAAAGCCATAATGGACATCACTAAATTGTAAAACTCTCCAGCCTTTAAACTCATTAGATAATCCTTTAATCGGTAAATCTATTTTGTTTATCACATAGGAGAGTCTCTCATTTCTTAAAATCCAGTAGCTGCTTACTAAAGACCCTATTAAAATCCAGAACCAAGCAATACTTTTGCTCAGAAAGAATCTCCTGCTTACTTTATTCAGAATACCACCCCACAACTGGAAAATTCTTTCTGTATTATATAACGAACAAAACAACAGAGTCTAGTTTTATAAAAAGAATAATTGTATCTGTTACTATTTTTGTTAAGAAAAAACACGCTATCAGAAGCGTGTCATCCAACTAGTTCTCTATTCTCTCTACCTCATGTTCTTCATGTTGATAGTCTATTCTTTCATCAATTGTTACAAAACGAATCTCAGCATTGAGATTAAGCTTCGTCACTTCAGGATCTGGTCCCCCATAGATATCTTCTACAACATGCTCATCCCCGTTTGTTTCAAAATAAACTTGATAATCACCAGCTTCATATACTAGTTCTACTTGAGTATTAAGCAAATTATATACATGGTAGTCTGGAGCACCCCAAGCATCTAATAGCTCTTTTACAGTGTGAACTTCAGGAACCTTACCATCAATTTTTACAACATTCGTCTTTTCATCATGAGGTGCGACAATATAGTAATTTCCGTATCTATAATAGTAACCTCCACCAACAGTATAATCTTGAAGTTCAGGCTCACCATACTCAGAAATAAACGCATTATCTACTTTCATGCCTAAATAAAATTGCGTATTATACATTCTTCCTTGTGCTGCAGCATCTAAAAATTCTGTAGGATTTTCTAATATACTATTAAAATCTAGTTCAGTTGAGTGTGTTTCAACTGATTCGTCCGTTTGTGTAACTTGTTCTTCAGTCTCTACTTGTTCTGTCTGTTCATCCAAAACTTCTTCATCTTCGTTCTCCTCGATTATTGGTTCAGGATTTTCTTGAACACCTTCTTCACTAGCAGCACCAGATGTACTAGCTTCGTTATTAAAAGGAATGTACGAAAATCCTACAATACCTAGGATTAAAATCGTAATAACTGTAAGAGCGGCATGAAAAATTCTGGTTCTTTTATGTTGTTGATTTTGCATGTTTCAATCTCCTAATCTACTAATTGTAATTTACTTACAATAAGTATAACATCATATTTCGGTTCTTTTTCACTCCTAATTATGGAAATAAAATAAGGTGACCCCTTTGTTATAGAGCCACCTAATGTTTTCTTCTGTATTTAAATGATTCGTTTTACCTCCAACCAACAAACGCACTCCAAAATTCCGGATTCTCTTGCTCGAGACCCCAATTACCAGTCCCTTTAATTCCGTATTTCTCAACAAGCTCATATTTCGCTTGGATGGATTGTTCATTTTCATACCAAATTGTATAGTTCCCTGGTTTTAAAATTTGTCCATACACATGTAATGGTGGATCTGTTGATGTAATCGTGAACTCGACCTTAGGAGACTGTGCTTGTTCATCATAGCTCACAACACCATTATAAACGCGAGTCGCTTCAGCAACTTGCGCATTAGAAATTCCATAGCCTCCATACGTGTCACCCTCTCTCCAATAACGCCCATAGTGACCGATTCCAAGGACGATTTTTTCTTTTGGGACACCTGAGGAAATCGCATATTGGATGGAACGCTCTACAAAATCAAGACTTGCGACAGGTCCAGGCTTCCCACCCGGATAGCTTTCATCATAAGCCATCACCATTAGATAATCAGACTGTGTTCCAAGCTGAGCATAGTCGTACGAACCATGCCATCCTAATGTATAGTTATTTGGATTCGCCGCGACTGCTACAGAGACCTCTTTGTCTGCTGGTATTTTTGCACGTAGTAATCGAACCAAATCTGTATACTCATCGCGATACTCATGCGTGACATTTTCAATATCAACATTGACTCCATCCAGGTTATAAAGCATGACGGCTTCAGCGATTTGATCTGATAACAATTCACGATTCTCCAATGCTTCTACCCCTAACGAGCGATCCCAGTGATTACTTAAAAAGGGGACAACCCGGATTCCACTTGCTTGCATGGAGGCAATAAAATGCCGATCAAAAACTTGCGTCAGTTTTAACGAACCATCTGCGTTTATATCAAAATACGTTGGGGCAACAACATTAACTGACCCTTGTGTATGCTGCATCGTTTCCATATACGTTGTCGAGCTTCCATGATATAAGTATCCCATATTGAATACCGTTTCCTCTGAAACCGTCTCCGCTTCAAGGCCAGCGATCATAGGTGCTTTTAACACTTGTCCGATATAGAGCATATCTGTTTTTAGTCCGTTTAACACTCTCAGCTCTTCAATGGAAGTTCCTAGTACCATAGATATTTTCCACAGCGTATCTCCTGAGCCAACAACATAACTAGAAACGCCAGAAAGCAGTGACTTGCTTTCATTTCCAAAGTGGTCGACTTGGTTTACAGTTATAAAAGGCTTCTGACCATTTAATGCTGATAGGTCAAGGTCTACTTGGAAGTGACCAGTATCGTCGAGTACCGCCGTTTCCGTAATGGTTATCGGGTTTGTTTGCCCAGCAACTTGAATGGTTACCGTGCTGTTTCGTTCTGCGGTACCTTGAATGGTAAACATATAGCCTGTGGTCGTCTTCCTCAACTGACTTTGCGTTAGAACAGGCTGCAGGGCAACTGTATCTTTTTCAATCGAACGTTTGATTATAGAGCTAACATTCCCTGCTGGGTCCTTTTGCGTTACAGCTACTTGTAATGCACCTTCAGATAACGCCGACAAGTTCAATGGTTTGGAAAAAACACCATCCACAACGAGTGCGGATTCTTTTATAGTATTTGTACCATCTGTAACCTCAACCGTGACAACGGCTCCCTCTTCACCACTTGCTCCATGAACATGATAGGCCTTCACATTCTGTGAATGAACCCTTCCGTCCTCTTCCATTTCAAAGGATAGCAACTCCGAAACCGTGGTATCTTTTTCTATTACAAAGTCCTTTGTATCCCCTATATTTTGCATGACATCCTTTGTCTTCACATGTCCTGTTAATGTTCCATCTTGGAGCATGCTTACATCAAGATGGATCAGAAAACTACCCTGTTCATCTGCTTTTACTGAGCTATACACCGTTTTGCTTCCGTCCGTGATTTCTACCTGAACTGCTGCATGTTGCTCTGTTGTTCCAATGACTTCATAGCTATGAAGATTTTCATTGTTGATAATTGGCATCGGCTCAAGTTCGACTGTAAGAGGACCTATCAAGTCCATTGGTATGGATTTTGTTGAAACAGGACTCGCATTCCCGGCTTCATCAACCTGAAACATTGACAGCTCCATTACGTCTCCTTTGAAGGTCCGTCCCTCTTGGGTGAAGTCGGTTTGTAGTGTGAAGGTTCCGATTGTTGGCACCTTGAGTTGGTGTGTTTGTTCCGTTCCGTATTTGTCTTTAAAGTTTAGCTGAACAGTACTTCCAGGCTCTCCTTGCCCCGTAATGGAGTAACGTTTACTGTTTTGGTTATGGATGGTCACAGGGTCCTCGACAACAATGGCTGTTGGGGCCGTTGTATCCTTTTGCACAATGTTTGTGTCTGTAATGCTTTTGTTTCCTGCGTCGTCTTGTTGGAAAAAGTCAAAGATTACGCTACCATCCTGCAATTCTGTTAGGTTCAGTGTCATGGTGAAAATCCCATTTTCGTCTGTGACTGCATGGTGTTCAACTGTATTTCCTTCTGAGTCTGATACAACAGCTGTTATTGTTGTGTCAGGATCTCCTTGTCCATGAACGTCATAGGCTGAAGTGGTATTGATTCCTACTGGCTTTAAATCGAGAATTGTCACCTCACTAATGGTTACATCCTTTACTGTTTGGAAGGAGCCGATTACACTTTCATTTCCGGAACGGTCAGTGCTTTTAGCAGAAAACATAATCGTCCCTTCTTGAAAAGGAATGGCATTGATCGTTAGTATAAAGCTTCCATTTTCATCAGCAACGGCTTCTTCATGTAAGGTGTTTATTCCATCTGAGACATCAATCGAGATCGTGGACCCAGGCTCAGCAACACCACGTATGTCCACTTGGTCTTCATTCTGAACGTTTATCGCTGCCGGAACGCGTAATAGCGGTGCTTCTGGCTTCTGAGTATCTTTTATGACTTGGGCTTCCACAGCAGAACTCGAATTGCCATATGCATCAATCGCGACTGCTCGAATGGTTAACACACCATCAGAGAAGCTTGTTAAATCTACATTCTTGTTAAAAAATCCTTCCGTTACATTGACCTCTTCCTGTACAGTTTGCCCAGACTCATCATGTAGTTCCAGTATTACAGTTTGGGCCCCTTGGACAGAGCCAGATACTGGGTATGAATTTATCGTTTCTAACGTTACTTCCTTAGGCTGTAGAACTAATTCTTGAGGGCCCAACACATCTTTCGTTACGGTCAACTGTGTTTCTTCACTTATGTTTCCAGCCCCATCAATGGCTACCACTGAAAATGTTATCGCGCCGTCTGCTAAAGAACTGATGTTTTCTGTAAAAGTAAAGCTACCATCTGCTGTACTTGTTGCTGTTGTTTTTAACGTAGCACCAGTCTCATCTTGAATGACCATTTCTAATGAGCTATTGGGTTCTGTTGTTCCTTTTACGGTATAGTGATCAGCATTTTCTTGTTGAATTACTTGTAATGCTTCTACTGTAGGTCGGCTCGGTGGTGTTGCGTCCACCGGTACAACCTCTCTTTCTGGAATTAGTAATGTTTGGCCAACATAGATTCTATCAGTCGAAAGGTTATTCAATGTTTTTATATTGGTTACAGTCGTACCATAACTTTTAGCAATAAGACTTAACGTATCACCTGACACAACGGTATAACGGTTTAGCTGCTTATCTGGTAATTCTTCTGGAGCAAGTGTCTCTACAACTGGTATTTTCAGAACTTGTCCAATATAGATATTTGTTGAATTCATTTGATTGAGTTGCTGAATGTCTTGGATTGTTGTTCCGTAATTTTTTGCAATGACACTTAGTGAATCTCCAGCCTTCACTGTATAAGTTGTCGCTGTTGGTGTTCCTGTTATTGGTTCTGGAGTTGGCTCTGGTTGTGAGGCACTTGGCACTTGTAGTACCTGCCCAGGATAAATACTGGTTGTTGATAAGTTGTTCACCCTTTGAATTTCCTGAGTCGTTGTTCCATAATTTTTGGCTATAACACTTAGGTAATCACCTGCTTGTACCGTATAGGATATTGTCGTTGTAGGAACTTCCTGAACGGGTGCAGTGTTCGCTATCGGAATTTGTAGCACTTGCCCAGGGTAAATGTTCGTTGTCGATAGGTTATTCAGCTGCTGAATAGCGTCAACAGTAGTTCCATAATTTTTAGCGATAACACTTAAGGCATCACCCGCTTTTACGGTATATGTTTGAGATGTTGTCGGTGCGGGTTCTGGTTCTTTATTAACAGTCTGTGCTACTGGAATTTTTAATTTTTGACCAATAAAAAGAATATCTGTAGCCATATTATTTGCTTGTTTGATAGCTGTCGTCGTGGTTGAGAATCTTGTTGCCAACAAGTATAGCGTGTCTCCTGAAACAACCGTGTACGAATAGAATGGAAGCTTCAGAACTTGTCCAACATAGATCACATCAGACGTCATGTTGTTCAGTTCTTTTAGTTGGGTCACGGTTATACCGTTGTTTTTCGCAATAAGTGAAAGTGCATCTCCACTTTTCACTGTGTATGTAAGAAGTGGAGATGTGCTCTGTGTTTGAACCGCGCTTGACGTTTGGGCATTAACTCTATGGTCACCGACTGGGTCATTAAGATACATAACACCAACAAGCATGGTCCCTGCTATGATCTTCACTGTTTTTATTTTCAGGCCTGGGTACTTTTCTGATGCAATTCGTCTTGCTTCTATTAAGAGGGATTGCTTACTTGGACTGGGTAACTCCCCAAGCTCCTTCGCAAACTCTTCTGCAAACCCACCCACTCTAATGAGTAGTGTATAGTCCTCACCTTCACGAGCAATGGAATACTCTCGTATGTTCATAAAAAAATTCCTCCAAACCATCTTCTACTTAGAATAGTTTGTGTAGAAACCTGGAGTTTCATGAATAAAATGGATATTTTTTATAATGATGTAAACCATGTAATCATCATAATAATGATCTTATCTCTCATGTAAAAGTTCATGCTGTGTAAAAAAACAATATATAAACAAAAATATTCTTTAATAACCAGAATAAATTTAATTGTTTTCAGGCTAAAATAAGTAACACATTTAAAGTTCTTTTCTATCACTTTACACTGATGTTAATTAAAGTTAATATTAAAATATAGCCGGATTCCTTTCTGTAGAAAAATTTAGAGAACCTAAACATACAGAACATATAACAGTAAATATAATCCTATAATCAATTGGGAAAAACATTGAAAAAGAAAATGGAGGCGAATCAGTATGGCTAGAGCAAAAGGAGAAGGAGCAGTCATTACTTCAAAGTCTATTTCTGCTAAAATTTCGTCTCAAAATCAAATTACAATTCCTATTGAGGTTCGGCAATCATTTGATTGTGGCCCTGGTGATAAACTCGTATTTGTGTTTGATGAAAATCAGGAACAAATACTTATAAAAGCACAAAAAAAAGAATCACTTTTAGATTTATTTGGAAGTATGCCACCAAAAGGAAGCACTGAACAAATGGATTGGGAAGAGATAAGGAAATTAGCAAGAGAAGAAATGATTTCTCCTGAGTAATTTTCAGAGAGAAAGCGAGTTGTTGTTTCATGTATCTTTTAGATACTAATGTCATTATTCGATTCTTAACAAATGATGATGAAATTCAATCACCACAGGCATTCCAACTATTTAAAAAGACAATCGAAGAAGACTTGACCTTGGTTTTACATCCTTTAGTGATTGTGGAATGCTGTTATATACTCCAATCTAAAAGATACGGTTATACGAAAGAAGAGGTTAAGGAAAACCTGTTTCGACTAATAGCATCTTCTAATATTAAGACAATCGAAAAAGAAATTGTCGAAAAGGCATTAGAAGCATTCAGTAAACATAATGTAGACTTTACAGATGCTTATATTGCTGTGACAGTAAATCTAAGCCAAGATTTACACTCAACCATTACTTGGAACAAAAAAGACTTTAAGCGGTTGTCAACTGAGTTCTACAAGCCAGAGGATATTCTAAAGTAATCAAAAGAAACCTAGACAATGTCTAGGTTTCTTTTCGTATAATCCCCTTAATGTAAAAGCCCCCAACAAGAAACTTGTTAGGGGCCTTCTTTTAATTCACTCGAAATGCAGGATTCAAAGTACGAGAAAGTAGTGCACTAAAATCGGAACGCGTTAAAGAGTCATCTGGCTTGAAGAGACCTCCAGGATACCCTTGCGTAATTCCTTCAGCAAGAATCCTACGAATCGACGTGTAGGATTTTGCTGTTTCTGGTACATCCGTAAAACTGACTTCCGCTTCTTTTGTTAGGTTAAAGGCTCTTGCAATAAAAATCGCCATCTGACCTCTCGTAACCGATTCATTAGGTCTGAAGGTTCCATCAGGAAATCCTTGAATAATTCCTAACTCTGCTGCCACCTGGATGTATCCTGAAGCGGTATTACCTTTTGCGACATCCGGAAATTCTGTTTCTCTCTGTTCACCTGATAACCCTAGTGCTCGTCCTATCATGGTTGCTGCAGCCGCACGACTGACTCGATCGCTAGGTCCAAATGTATAGCTGTTATAACCAAAGATAATCTCATTATTATATAAATAATCAATCTCTTTTTTAAAGCGATGGTCTATTGGTACATCATAGAACGTTTCTCCTGGTTTCAGTACAATAACCGACACTTCCTTCTTAGCATTGCCATCTGTTGAGCGCACCATCACTGTAGCTTTTCCTTTTTGAAACGCTTGAAGTTGTCCAGTCTGATTAACGGTCACAATTTCAGGGTGTGACGAGGCCCACGTTACATTTTTATCTGTTGCATCTTGAGGGGAAACTGTTGCAGAGACAACAGTAGTCTCTCCCTCAGTTAAAAGGACTTCCTCTTGACTTACAGCAATCGAAGTAACAAGCTTTGAATTGTTCACAACAACATAAAATCGGCCGGTTACCGAATATTCCCCGTCACTCGCTGTTATATCAACATAACTACCACCTGCTGTTACACCTGTTAAGCTCACGTAACGTTTATCGATAATTGAGGCACGAATATGATGATTCTCAAGTTTAAAGCTATAGGTTAGCACATCACCATCTTGATCTGTAAATAAAGGGTCCAAGTCCATTTTGATCGTTTCATTCAAATTTAGTACCACGTTTTCTAATTGTTGTGATACCGTTGGTGCATTATTTCGAACTTCACCATTGGAACTTCCCAAAGTAAACTTCGCTTCATTCCAGAATATTTTCCCCCAGCCTGTATAGTCATCATGGCCAGGCGTACCAAGATCAACGGCACTGTTCACTAGCATACTCTGAAGCTCCTGATTGGTCGCTAATGGGAACTTTTGTTTTAATAGCGCTAAAAAACCAGAAACATAGGGTGTTGCCATACTGGTTCCGCTTAAATAAGCATATTGATCCCCGATATAGGTGCTTGCAATCATCACACCTGGTGCTGAGATATCAACTTCAGGACCAACAGAGGAAAAGGTCGCTTTTTGATCGTTTTGATCAATCGCAGCGACAGCAATCGTGGAGGAATATACAGCAGGATAATCCACACCACTGTTGTCTACCTCGTCATCATTACCGGCAGCAGCGACAACAACCATACCTCGGTCATACGCAGCTTGAAAGGCTAATTCAAGGTCTCCATACCCGGTTTGTCCACCTAAGCTCAGGTTAATAATGTCCATATCCTGTTGAATTGCCCAATCAATCCCGGCTAAGAGTGTGCTTGTATCACTAGATCCTGTTTCGTCAAATACTTTTACTGCATAAATAGAAGAGTTGTACGCCACTCCAATCACACCACGATCATTTTTTAAAGCACCAATTGTTCCAGCTACATGTGTGCCATGGCCGTTAAAATCATGATACGAAGGATAACGATATCGGTCCGGATGCGTTTCATTAATAAAAGACACTCCACCCGCTATACGTAAATCGGTATGTGTTGTATCGATACCAGAGTCAAAAACCCCAATTTTAATACCTTTTCCAGAATATCCGTTAGTCCATGCTTGTCCAATACCACTGTGAGCAATGCCCCAATCCTCAAAATCTCCACCTTGAATCGATGTGTTCGACAACTCCATGGAATGATCACTTAAACCTTCAACCTTCTTATTCTCCACTACGTTCAACACACTTACTTCAGCTTCTAGCTCATCAATATTAGAAAGAGGAATTGTTATTAGAAAGGCCGATAAAAATGGATACTTTTTGATAATAGTAGCTTCATAGTTTACTAGTACTTGTTCATTCAACACATTAGCATCTTGAAAATAGACAATCATCTCTCTAGAAATGCTTGATTCAGTATACTCTTCAGAAAATGCTACTGCACTAGGAATGCTATAGCTAAAAAAGAGTAAGCATACTAGAGTTAGTTTAAATATATTCATATAGTCATCCCCTCTCTTGGTGTATATGTAAATTCAAGGAGTCAAGCTATTATTGTATTGTTTTTGAATGATATAGTTGAGGTCTAACTATATTATAAAACATGGTATACTTTTCATCTTCAGAACATCCTTCCAATATTGGAAACAAATTCCTACATTCTGAGATATTGTCCTACTAAGCTTATCTATAAAAATTCTTCTCCAAGCGATGACAGCTGTCGTCCCCACATTTACTCAGCATTCCAACCCTATTACACTAGCGGGATCTTTGGGGAATTTTCACTCCACAACTAATAATTTTCTAGAACAGTCAGGGAATATAGTTGAAGAAGCAAACGGTATTTATGCCCTAACTTTGATAAGGTAAGTTAGATACCGAAAACCATTACGGAAAAATGTAATATATTTTACCAATTAACTTTATCGTTATTTTTTGTTATAATAGTTCCTCGTAAGAGTAATAAAGGAATCACGTATCCTTGTTATTTATATCTTGCAAATATAAATAGAGGTGGTATACAACAATGACGAAAGATTATCGCGTATTGTTATATTATCAATATGTAACAATTGAAAACGGTGAAGAGTATTCACAGGAGCATAGAGCACTGTGTGAAGAACTTGGTTTATTAGGCAGAATCCTAATTGCCGATGAAGGAATCAATGGTACAGTATCGGGTACGGTTGAGTCTACGAACAAGTATATGGAAGCGATGCATAACGATCCACGTTTTGCAGATATGGTTTTTAAAATTGACGAAGAGGACGAGCATGCATTTAAAAAGCTAAAAGTTCGTTATCGTCCAGAGCTTGTAACCCTTCGATTAGAGGATGATGTTAATCCACACGAGATTACAGGTCAATATCTAAATCCAAAAGAATTCTACGAAGCAATCCAAAGTGAAGATACTGTTCTTCTTGATGCTCGTAATGACTATGAATATGATTTAGGACACTTCAGAGGAGCGATCAGACCGGATATCCGTAACTTCCGTGATCTTCCTGATTGGGTCCGTGAAAATAAAGAAATTTTAGAAGGTAAAAAAGTAGTTACGTATTGTACAGGTGGTATCCGCTGTGAAAAGTTCTCAGGCTGGTTAAAACGTGAAGGCTTTGAGGATGTTGCTCAGCTACACGGTGGAATTGTAACATATGGTCAAGACCCAGAAGTACAAGGTGAGCTTTGGGATGGACAGCTTTACGTGTTCGATGAGCGAATCGCCGTTCCTGTAAACCGTAAAGAGCATGTAGTAGTTGGAAAAGACTATTACTCAGGTGAACCCTGTGAGCGCTACGTAAACTGCGCAAACCCTTTCTGTAACGATAAAATTCTATGCTCAGAAGAAAATGAGCACAAATATATGAGAAGCTGCTCTCACGAATGTCGTACTCATGAGCGTAACCGCTATGTAGTAGAGCACAACCTAAGCCCAGAAGAAGTAGCAAAACGCTTAGAAATTATTGAACAAGAAACAGCAAACGTATAAAAAGAGAGGGACGGACCTTCGCTTCACTTGAAGCGTTAAGGTCCGTCCCTCTTTTTATAATTGTAAATTTTTGTGGCAAAAGGCAGGATAGTATCGAAACTTAGCGAATAGTTTATAGAACAAATATCGCCCCAATCCGGAGGAACATATGGTCTGTAATGAACTGCTTCATGGACTACTTATCAATCTATTGGTAATATTAATTATCCTCTTAGTATTTAACTTCTATTTAATAGAAAAACATAAAGGCTATACCCTTCGATTTACAAATGTAGATTTATTTACTCTATGTACTGTACTTGTCATTTTCAGTCTTCTCCTTACTAATCGAGTCAACGATCACTTTGTGTATGACTTGCGCTTTATTCCATTTCTCATTGGAGGCATTTACGGTACAAAACATGTTTTGATTAATCTCGGTTTACTTATTATACTCCTAAGACTCCCATATGGAGGAGACGGATTTTGGTTTAGTGTCATTCTCATTGTTCTATTTACCTATTTAATTATAACGATGGCCTCTAAATTAAAAAGTAAATCTCTGAATATAAGGATTATATTTTTTTCAATATTATCTTTTATCTATTCGTTACTAGGGTTTTTACTACCCTCACTCCAAAACAGCTTTTATGATTTAAAGACCTTCGTGGTGTATTCACTTACCCTTACAGGCTCTACAATGATTGTTCTTTATTTATGTGAAATTATTCGAACAACCTATCGCCATCAACTTCAGGCACTAAAATGTGAAAAAATGCAATTTGCTAGTCACCTTGCTGCAAGTATTAGCCATGAGGTGAGAAATCCACTCACAACAGTGAAAGGGTTTCTTCAGCTAATTAAGGAAAACCCTTATACACACCCTAGTAATCTAGAGTACTCAAGAGTGGCACTTGAAGAGGCTGATCGTGCAACAGAGATTATTAATCAATATCTTATTTTTGCCAAACCACATCCTGAAAATGAAATATGCTTACACATTCAGACTGAGATTGAACGCTGTCTTCACTATTTACAACCGTTTACAAAAGAATTTGATACAAAAATTGAAGTCTCCTACCGTCATCGAAACGGAATTTTAGGGGAACCCAATAAATTTGAACAAGTGCTCTTGAATATTTGTAGAAACAGCCTTGATGCGATGGAAACAGGTGGAAGCCTCAGTATTGATACATCCGAACAGGATGATAGCATTATGATTCGAATTAAAGATAATGGCATCGGGATGACAAAGGAGCAAGTCTCTCGACTAGGTGAGCCCTATTTTACATTAAAAGGAACAAAGGGAACTGGACTTGGGATGATGACTGTTTTTCAAATAGTCTCAGGCATGAACGGAATGATTACAATAAATAGTAAACCGAAGAGTGGAACAGAGGTTATTCTTTCATTCCCAGTACATTGTGATGAAAAAACTAAAACAGGAACTGGCTAAACAAGCTGGTTCCTGTTTTACTTTTTCTGTATCCCAAAGCGGGCGTTTAGCTGACCCTTCAACATATCCTTCCGAATATCTTCTTTTTTCAGCTTTTCTTTATCTCTTTTATTAATGTCTCTTCTTATTTCATCTGTTGATACCCCTTCCTCCCTTTGATTTGCGATCTCAACAAGTCGTTCTACATCAAAAAAGGAATATTTTCTACTTCCTTTTTCAGTTCGTTCAGGAAAAATTAAATTCCGTTCCTCATAGTATCGGATTTGTCTTTCAGAAAGCCCGGTAAGCTCTTTGACAACACCAATTGAAATGACCTTTCGATTTTTATAAGAAGAATCGCTATTCATTTCCCTCTCTCCTTGGATTCAGTTAGTACCATTATATAACGAATATTCTAAAAGTTTAATTGTTATGTTAGAAAATCTAACATGAAATAAAAAGATTGTGAGAAATTCTTACGAAGTAGATGCAAAGGAGCTGGAATGATTTTATAATGACAAAAAACATCTAAGGAGTGAGAAGCATGCCAATTCTAAGAGAGGCGGTTGAGCAGCAAAGACAGTTTTTCATTTCAATATTACTGGATGCCAATGTATTTAGCGCAAAGGATTTACAAAGTTTTACGTTAACAGAACTTGTCACGGAGTATGAAAAACTAAAGCGGAAAGCAAGGAGGAAGGAAGCACAATGACAAATAAAGCTGCAGCCATTGAGCTGGCGAAGGAAATTGTTCAGCTGGATCTATTGCGTGATGAAATTTGGGAGAGTTTTTTAAGTGTTGCAGGAGATCATGCCCACGAGCTATTGAGGCAGGTTCAAAATAGTTGATATTTGCCTATATAGGAAGAACTACATTATTGAGTTAAGAAGCATACCTTGATCCTCAACGTGATTGGTATGCTTTTCGGTTTGTGTATTATGCCTAATTTGTGCAAAGGAGGGACTGGTCTGCAGCCGGACATTTATTCCGCTATTTATCAAAAAACCTGGTTTACGGGGGCGAAACGGACATTTATTCCGTTATCGGGGGAAAAAGTAGGGTTTTTCCTATATATCTCTTAAAATAGCGGAACAGATGTCCGCCAACTCATGTAAAACTACGTATTTTATGAAAATAGCGCACTAAATGTCCTTAACAGACTATAATGTCTAATTTGTGCAAAGGAGGGACACATTCATTCCGCTATATGGAAGAAAAGTAGAGTTTTTCCTACAAGTCTCTTAAAATAGCGGAACAAATGTCCGCCAACTCATGTAAAACTACGTAATTATGATAATAGCGCACTAAATGTCCTTAACAGACTATAATGCCTAATTTGTGCAAAGAAGGGACTTATGCGGACATTTATTCCGCTATTTCTCGAAAAACCATGGTTTGCGGGGTCGAAACGGACATTTATTCCGCTATATGGCACAAAAATATGGTTTTTCCTACAAATCTCTTAAAATAGCGGAACAAATGTCCACCAACCCATATTAATCTACGTAATTTATGAAAATAGCGCACTAAATGTCCGCCACAGACTCTATCATGTCTAATTTTGCAACTAAGGGATCTCAACGGACATTTATTCCGCTATCGGGGGAAAAAGTAGGGTTTTTCCTATATATCTCTTAAAATAGCGGAACAAATGTCCGCCAACTCATGTAAAACTACGTAATTTATGAAAATAGCGCACTAAATGTCCTCAACAGACTATAATGTCTAATTTGTGCAACGGAGGGACTTATGCGGACATTTATTCCGTTATTTCTCAAAAAAACCTGGTTTACGGGGGCGAAACTGACATCTATTCCGCTATATGGCACAAAAATATGGTTTTTCCTACAAATCTCTTAAAATAGCGGAACAAATGTCCGCCAACTCATGTAAAACTACGTAATTTATGAAAATAGCGCACTAAATGTCCTCAACAGACTATAATTTCTAATTTGAGCAACGGAGGGACTTATGCGGACATTTATTCCGTTATTTCTCAAAAAAACCTGGTTTACGGGGGCGAAACGGACATCTATTCCGCTATATGGCACAAAAATGTGGTTTTTCCTACAAATCTCTTAAAATAGCGGAACAAATGTCCGCCAACCCATATTAATCTACGTAATTTATGAAAATAGCGCACTAAATGTCCGCCACAGACTCTATCATGTCTAATTTTGTAACTAAGGGATCTCAGCGGACATTTATTCCGCTATTTCTCGAAAAACCATGGTTTGCGGGGTCGAAACGGACATTTATTCCGCTATATGGCACAAAAATATGGTTTTTCCTACAAATCTCTTAAAATAGCGGAACAAATGTCCGCCAACTCATATTAATCTACGTAATTTATGAAAATAGCGCACTAAATGTCCGCCAAATTAAAAACTCTCGGAAAAAATCACCTGAGCAACGCCTCGAAAAACACGACGACTCTCCTAGTTTCATCTTAAGAATGCTATACACAAATTGAGTTGATTCCACCTTACCTAAATCATAGATGATACAAAAAAAGAAGCTAGAATCATCCAGCTCCTTCTTCTTTAGAGGTCCGTCCCTCTAATAGATTTGGTATGTCAAACGCGTTCTTAGTTTGGTTCAACATCTAGTTACGAGTAAGGGTTTGTTATATATATAAGGTTATACCATCTCTTAACGGTTAATAAATCTTCCGAATTTTCTTTTCCATTTCTTTCACATAAATTGCTTCCTCTACCAATTTGATAAAATCTTCAGAGGTTCCATATTTTCTTGCATCATGGAGTAACTCTTGGAGGATATCTAGTGGCAATATACACAATGAATTCATCATTCACCACCTACTCCCTAAAGTTATAGTACTTTCACCACATTATAGCATTTTTTCGCATGCAAACTATCTTTTTAGGAAAAAATCATCACATTTTGTAAAAGGGTTTAAAAGACAGGGACGGACCTTTGACCACTGTCAAAGGTCCGTCCCTCACACTTTTGCTTTTCGTTCGATAACAGCATCACATTTTATAATCATCGTTGTTAGTTCTTGTAGTAAATCAACATCATGAAATTCGGGAATTGTAAGCTTATTGCCGTCCTTATCCATAAATATTCTTATTTTAGGACGTTGTGGGTATTTTGGATTGTAGCCAATCACTACTCCTCGTTCCCCAGAGCTTAATGTCACCGTTACTCCTATCGGAAAAATTGCAACTGCTTTTTTAAATGCCTCTATTACTTCAATTTCGTATCGAATATAACAGTAGCCATGTAGAACTTCCATCGCTTCATGTGGCAGCATTCCTTTAACTCGTATTAAGTGATCAAACTTCTCAGCTACTGTAATAATTTTCGCAAACTGATGAATATCCTTTCCCTTTAGACCTCTCGGATAGCCACTTCCATCAATACGTTCATGATGCTGATAGGCACAGTGAGCAATTAACAAATGTAGTTCTGTTTCTTTACGTAACATTTCAAAACCAATTTCCGTATGTGCACGCATCAGAAGTTTTTCCTCTTCATTTAGATTTTCCTTCGTTAATAGAGACTTTGGTAATTGCAGCTTCCCAATGTCATGAAATAATGCACCAAGTCCTAATATATGTAATGACTTCTCTGGAAGACCTAAGGTTTTTCCAATCGATAATGAGTATAAGGCTGTATTCAAGGAGTGCTCAAACATATTGTCATGATTAATTTGTAAGTGGGAAATTAAGTTTACGTGTTTTAGAGAGTCGCGAAGCTCTTGCATAACTAGTGCAAACGTGTCTTTGAGGTTTTTGAAGTTTTTTAATCTTGATGTGATTGCATTTGTTCCTGTTTGGCTATCTGTAATGGTAGAGAAAACGTTTGAAATCGAAGTGATCGTCTTTGTCCGCAGTTCATAGGAAATGTCTTCCTGAATGTTTACAATATCATCTGTCATTTCTGACTTAACATATAGGAAGGAAATCCTCTTCTTTAAACGATTAATATGTGCCTGTGATAAGCTTGTTCCAATGTTCAATAATACCCGTGCGTTTTCATCATAGATTGGCTTAGCCAAAACCATTCCTTCTTCACAGTGATGAATTGAGACCATCCTCATACACATCTTCCTTTCAATAGGTCATTACGATACCGTTCTTTCCCTTTAGTTTTATTTTACTATTCTTGACTATTAGAAAGTAGTATATTTTTCATAATAATAAATATATTCCCATTACTTTATTCCTAATCTATTTAAATAGTTTCTATGCTATGATAACGTTACCTACACAACAAAGGAGTTTATCATCAATGAAAAAGTTCACTATTCTACTTTTAATATCTGCACTTTTATCTTTATCTGCTTGTTCCTTATTTGTAGACGTTGAAGAAGTTAAAAAAGAGGCTAATCTTGCAATTGAAGAGAAAGACTTTGAAACTTTCAACACCCTTTATTTAAAACTAGAGAAGGCTGATTCTGCTGAAGCAAAAGCATATATTGAGGAGGTTATAAAAGAAAATCCTTTTGAGTCCTACACCGAAGAAATTCTTACTACTGTTAAAAGCAATGTTCCTGTATTAGAAGATTTTATAACATCTAGATTACACGAGCTACATTATAAAAGAGAAGTCAATCTTATCTCACATGATCTAAAACGTGATGTTGGAAATGTAAAAGATCCCTTACATGATATTAATAGTTATATTATTCTTATTAATAATACTGAAGATATGATGAGCTTAGTAGATACTGTTGAAGGTTTCGTATCGAAAGCAAATAATGCTGTTACTACTCTTGAAGACCTTGAGACTCCTGAGCAGTTTCAAGATATTCATGATAACTTGATTGAATCTACTAAAGAGTACCGAGATACGTTACAATCTAAATATGTGTTCTTAAAAGAAAACCAAGCTGGAATCACTTCCTCTAACTCACTTCTAACAGAAGGAAACTGGTTCGCCATGAGTAACTCTACAGATTACAGTAGTGAAATGGATAGAATCAATGCAGAGTTACAATTCTCTGTTCAAAATCTTGAACAAAGACTGGATACAGTGTCTAGTAAAATTAAAGAATAAATATACCATTTCTGACCTTAGTATCCTAAGGTCTTTTTTATTATATATCCCCCCTCATATACTCTTACAATGACTAAATACCTATTAAATCTTATTACTTATAATAATCATTTCCTATTAAACACCAAAAACTACCAAAATATGATATACTATATGAGTCTTTTTACCTTCAAACCCACAAGGAGAGACAGTTAAAAGAAGGAGAAAAAACTTAATGCGTAAAATCATACTAAGCTTTGTATTTTTTATTTTTTCCTTTATTGTATTTCAAGATGTCACTGAGGCAGAAACTGCGTATTCTATTCAGGTACCCTCAGATACTAGCATATTTGAAACTATCGGAAATGAGAGGGTCAAGGTTGGAACTCTACTTAGAGGAGAAACGATTGAAGTTCTTAAAGAGGATTCGTATTACTATTATTTTCAATTTGGGAATGGTCTAGGCTATATTAGCAAAAATAGTAGTCTAGTTAAGAAGGCCGGTTCACTAGAAAGTCAAGACCTTATATTAAAACAGACTGTTTCAAATAATGTCGTGATTACAACGCGTCGAACGGTTGTTTTTGATAGCTTGCTAAAATCAAAGAAGGCTGTAGCTATTATCAATCGAAATATCCGTATGCCCATTTTATCGTCTGAAGGCAGCTGGTATAAGATTAGAATTAATAATCAAGAAGGCTACATACCGAAAAGCAATACAAAGGAAGATACAGGGATTCCGGTGCTCATGTATCACCATATGTTAAAAACAAATGAAAACCGATTGTTTTTACATAATAATATGGTCATTTCCGTAGAATCATTTCAAGAACAGATGGATTATTTACATAAACAAGGATTTAGAACCATCACATTACAAGAATTAGAGAAATATATGAACCACGAGTTGAACTTAACAGGAAAAGTTGTTGCGATTACATTTGATGACGGGATAACATCTAGTGAACGTTATGCTTATCCGATTCTTAAAAAATATCATTTTAAAGCAACTCAGTTTCTGATTGGGGATCGGACAAGAAATCGTGATATGGGCTTTGATCCGGATTATCTGCAATATATCGGGTTTAGTTCAATGAAACGGATTAATGATGTTTTTGACTTTCAATCACATACTTATAACCTTCATTTAAGAGATGCCAATACATTTTTACCATTTATGATTTTTTATCCATATGAATTTATAAAGGAAGATTTACTTAAAAATCAACAACGTATTGGAGAACAACATAAAGGTGCTGCAGCGGTAAAATATCTCGCGTACCCTTTTGGTCAATATGATGAAAAAGCTCTACAGGCTGCAAAGGATACAGGCATTACGATGGCATTTACAACCAAAACAGGGTATGTACAGCTAGGTGACTCGATGCTTGAGTTAAATAGACAAGGAGTTGGTCCTTACCATACAATTAACCATTTCATTAAGAAGGTTGAAGGTACGTACTAAACGACCCTACTAGTAATGAATCTTCTAGTTCTTCTAGAAGGTTCTTTTTATATTTATTCCTCTTCTTCCTTTACACTCCTATACGTAAAAAGAAAAAGGGTATCTCTAAGTCATTTATGTGACGTTTGAGATACCCTTTTATATTACCTTAAAGCGTTAGTATTACTTGATAGAATATTTACCAAATCCATCTGTACCTTCACCAATGTATTTGATTACGCTATCAGCTGCTAATACGTCTTTAGCTGATTTTGAAGATTCAAATACGATATTAGTACCAGTTGGGAATGCAGCAAATTTCCAGTTGTTATCGATAGATGGATCAATAACTTTTTTCTCAATAATGTAATCAATGATTGCTTGACGATTTTCGTCTGGATACATTGTTACACCTTGGTTATTTTTAACTCCTGGGAATGTACCATTTGCACGGTAGTTGTTTGTTGCAACTAGGAATACTTGATCTAAATCAATTGGTTTCCCATCATACATCAAGTTTTTGATACGGCTAGCATTTGCATTAACGACATTACCATCTGCATCATACTTCGCAGGTTGTGTAACATCAATTTCATATGTTACGCCATCAATTACATCGTAGTTGTAAGAACGGAAATCTCCATTAATCAAAGATTGCTCTGTTGTTACACTAGAATCAATTTGGTTAAATTGACCTGCAGACATTTCTAACCATTCTTTAACATCTGCACCCGTTACTTTTAATGTTGCGATTGTGTTGTCATATAGGTAAAGGTCTGCAACGTTCTTGATTGCAATTTCACCTTTTCCAACATATGTGTAGTACTCAGAGTCACTACGTGTACCTGCTTTAAATGGTGCACCTGCAGATAAAATTGGAAGGTTAGCATCAGCTGTACCTTGTACTTTTTGCTCTACATACCATTTTTGTGCAGTTGTTACGATTTGAATAGATGGATCATCTTGTACTTGAGAGAAATAGCTGTGAATTGTTGAAGAGATTTCTCCGATTGGTGTACGTACATAGTTAATTGTACCTTCGTGTGCTTCTTTAACAGTATTTACAACAGCTTGATCAACATCTGTGCTTGCTTCTTTGTTAATTCCACGAACTGCACCAGTACCAGAAGAAACAGCCCATTTATTGCCGTCTTTTACTAATTTTAAGTCAATAACACCTAAATGACTTCCGTATTTACCTGGCATTACGATAGGAACACCATTCATCGTACCTTTTTCATTGTCAACAGCTGGTAGATCTGTCTTTAACCCAGGGAATACTTGGTGTGCGTGACCAGAAATTACTGCGTTAACATCTTTAATCTTTGTGATTAAATATGACACGTTTTCTTCTTGCTTCGTGTGAACATCATCGCCAAGACCAGAGTGAGAAAGAACAACAACAACGTCTGCTCCTGCAGCCTTCATTTGTGGAACTACTTCAGTTACAGCATCAACAGAGTCTTTAACTGATACTTTTCCAATTAGGTTTGATTTATCCCATTTAAGAATGTCTGGAGGAACGATACCTGTAACCCCAACTTTAACTGTAACTTCTTTTCCATGAGAATCTTTAACTTTCTTATCAAGAATCACATATGGAGTATATTTGTTTTTACCAGTAGCTTCATCAATAACGTTCGCATTGACAAAGTCAAATTCTGCATCGTCAATCGTTTCTTCTAAATACTCTAGTCCATAGTTAAACTCATGGTTTCCTAGTGTAGCAGCATCATAGTCTAATAGGTTTAGCGCAGCGATTGCTGGGTGAACTTCACCTTCTTCTAAAGGATCAACAGAGTTTTTGTATGATCCTAGTGGAGTTCCTTGAATTAAATCACCATTATCAATTAATAGTGTATTGCTATTCTCTTCACGAGCTGTCTTAATTAGGCTTGCTGTTTTCGCAAAACCAAGACTGTTCGTTTCTTTATCTTTATAATAATCATAGTTCACGATATTTGTATGAAGGTCTGTAGTACCTAAGATACGAAGTGAAACGCTTAAATTCTCTCTGTACTCTTTTAAGAAGCGTTTAAGAATTGCTTGCATTTCGCCTTTTGTTACAGCTTGTCCTGGTTTTACTGTTCCATCAGCATAACCTAGAAGGAAGCCCATACCTACCCCTTTTGATACTTCTGGTAATAAGCTCTTGCTGATTTTGTTGCTATCCTTGAACTTTTTAACTAGACCCGTAGAATATTCCTCATCTGTATCAATTCCACGAACGGCCATAACAAATGCTTGCTCACGGTTAAGTGGATCATTCGGAGCAAAAGATGTTGCTGATTTACCATTAACAAGTTTAAGTTGAACAGCTTTCTCAACATAAGGTGCTAAATCTTTTGATACATCTTTAAACGTAATCGATGAACCGCTTCCAAGCTCAACCCCCATAGATGTGATGAGTTGTTTTACATACTCTCCACGTGTCACAGATGGTTTAGAGCTCGCTGCTGATACATCTTGAGTAGTTGTTGCGATGCTTCCAGAAGCTAGTGCTAATGCTAACGCAGAAGCAGAAACCTTTTTCCAAATCCCCATAGTTGCACTTCCTTTTCAAAAATTGTTAGAACGTGTCAATTATACAAGAGATTTGTTGAAATTGTAATACTATTTTTATGGTTTTAAATATTTTCAAATAAGTGAATTATTATTGGTAAAATGTATGTCTAAGTCTAGATAAAAAAACACTCTTAACCCTATTACTATAAGGAAGAGTGTTTCTTATTTACAAAGATTACTTCATTCAATATTATATTAGCAAACTACTTTAAAAAGGATAGTTCTTGTTTAGATTACCAAATCTCTGCAACCCATTCTGGGTGATCGATAAACGGGTTACGATTCCCTTGCCACTTTTGAATAATATTATTTCGGTTGCGTTCGAAAGCATCAACAGGATCCTGCTCATGCCATTCTAGTAAAACAGATAATTTCCCATGTAAAGGTTGAGGGTATGTGCTAACCCGATCTGCTAATTCGAGGTCAAGCTCTCCGCTATCCCCTTCATAACGAACGGCCATGTAAAATAGCATTCTAGCGACATCACCTTTTACATTATTAGGTGGCTCCCATGAATCTGAATCTGTTTTACATGCTGTGCATTCTGAATGAGCTTGGCCACCATTGTCAAAATCCTTATTTCCTCGTGCACTGTTAACCGTTACATCTGTTGGTCGAAGGTGATGTAGATCTGTACCTGCACCCATTGATGTACCAAAATCTCCGTGTGATTTTGCCCAAACATGCTCACGATTCCAGTTATCTACTCCCCCACCATTACTTGTCTTTGATTGAGAGCGACCTGTATATAGAAGGATAACATTATTCGGGTTATTCGGATCTTCATCTGTTTCTCTTAAAGCTTCCCAAACCGTGCTATATGTAACTTCATGGTGGTCATCAATAATTTCATGAAGTTCTGCTTTTAGACGATCACCTGACAAGCCAGCAGCTGATTGATAGTAAAGCTCTAAAGGTAATGCAGGAGGAGGTGTTTCATCCTCTTTATCATCATCGCGAGGAGGTAAAACAACAAGCGAGTCAATAGACTCGCCCGCTGAATTAAAGAATTGAATACCTGAAGCATCTACACCATCTTCTACTGTAAGAGTTTGAATATTTTCTGCTCCCTGAATTTGGTTGATACTTCCATTCTTAATGATTACTTCTTTCACTTCTACTCCACTAAAATCATAAACAGCGTTTGGATTTTCTGGATCTAGAATGATCGTTGTATTTTTTAATCCTTCACCTTTAAGGATTGCGTTCCCCTTAAGAGTAATGCCTTCTGAAATAGTCGTTGTATTAAAGACTTCCACATCAGCACCGTTTACTTTGATTGTTAATTTCTTTGTATTAAAGCCTTTTAGCTTATACGTTTTAGTAATATCAATTTTCTCAAGAGTTACAGGAGTATCAGTTACTCCTAAATCAACTTGAATCATCACTGGATCATGGTCACTTGCACGTCCATGCTCTTCCATAAATGATGAGTTAATGTGTAAGATATCTACGTCTGTATGTTGCTCTAGATTGTTTGATACTAGGATATGATCTAGTACTTGAGAGTTTCCTTGATATACGTAAGTGAAGCGTTCGTTAGCTGGTACTTTTTCAATCATGTTCACTAATTCATTACCCTTTAGAGCAACAATTGGATTAGAGAATTCATAATCGTTTAAGTCACCTAGTAAAACGATATTTGCATTTGGATCTTTCGCTTTCACATCTTGTACAAACCCGTTAACGATGTTTGCAATCTTCATACGTTGAGCTTCGCTTCCAAGTACAGGTGGTTGATTTTTACCAAATAAAGGCTGGTCTCCACCTTTTGAATTAAAGTGATTTGCAACAACGATAATGCTTTCACCTTTAAATTCGAACTGTGCAGCAAGAGGCTTACGGCTGCTATTAAATGCCTCGTTTGTAGGGTCAATACGACCTGGGTTTACTGTTAGCTTACCATTTTCAAATCCTACACTTTGAGTGGCAGTTCCTTTTGCCATTCCAGTTGCTAAAGAAACACGATCAGGGTTGTAGATAAATCCAACGCGGATGTTTCCTCCTGGAGCCCCACCATCTTGGTTGTTTACTGGAGCAATATCTGTGTACACATAAGTAGGACCACCAAGAGCCTTAATCTTATCGATAAGCTTTTTAGCACTTAGGTCTGCTGAAGTGTTTCCATTGTTTGTTTCCCCATCATTGTCTTGTACTTCAACAAGTCCAACAATGTCAGGGTTTTTCATGTTTGTAACAACTGCTTGAGCAAGCTTTGTTACTTTTTCATCTGACGTGTTACTTGAAAAGTTTTCGACATTATACGATGCAATTGTTAATTTGTTATCGTCTTTTACTAGTGTCGTAACTTCACGCTCATTATTACCTTCGATTAAAGCTGGTAAAGCATCTTTCTTCGTCAATACTCTGTAATTGCTAAAACCATAACTGACAACTCCAGTGATTGTTCCATCAAAACGATCTCCTGCTTTCGTTACAAAGCCCGTATCGTTAAAATCAATTGTAATGCGTTCAGGATTAAAATCGTCTTCTGAAATACGCAGGTTTCCTTTTGTTGTATTTGCATCCAAAGTACCTGGAATCACAACCACTTCTCCGTATTTTTGAGGAGCGACAACTTTTGCATTTTCTACTGACACTAGCATTCCTTCAAGGCTTTCATAGAAGTCAATTCCATCTTCTTCCGGGTCAAAATTAGCAAAGTTATCATTATCAATAATCTCTGTTGGTGGTATACGATCTACCCCAATTTTAATAGGAGCAGGTAATGACTCGTTACTACGAACTTTTTCAACTGTGGATGCGCTAATTTCTGTAACTGGTAAATCCGTTTCAGCCTTTTCTGCATAGCCTTCTATATGGTATTCCTTTACTTGACCTGATACGTTAGCTACATCTCCAACTGTAAGGCCGTGTGTTCTTTTATAAACTAGAACGGCTTCAGAAGTGTTCGGATCATTATCTGGTTGTAAATCTTGCATATAGAAGTTATTAGAGTCTAAGACATAAGTCACAACACCTTCTACGTTTGAAACATTCTGATCCAAGTATGGTGAAGTATGTGCTGCTCCTTGAATATCGTGAATTCTTAAAGAAGCAAGATCCTTCCCAACTGTATAAGTGAATTCAGAAACTTCACTATCTGTTAGATCTTCTTTTACAGCAAATGCTTTTATTGTCATATCACCTATAATAGCAATTGGAGTCGTATAAACATCGCTATCAACAGTTGGCGCATCCCCATTAGTTGTATAGTAGATTGTTGCACCTTCTGTAAGTGAAGATAATACAACCGTTGTGTCCGGTGGTACCATTCCTGGTGTAGGGTTTGCTGTTACGGATGCTACTACTGAAGCATCTTCAATAACATCTCCTGCTGTTCTTGGGACGATTTTATACTCATTGAAATCGTAATTTACAACACCTGTAATAGAATCATATGTTTTTCCAGATGTTAAGAAGCTAGCATCTCCAGGTTTTAATACAAGATTTCCTACTGAATCTGTTGCTGAAAAATTACCATTTGAATCTTTTGCTCCAATTGTAACATTGTGAATTGTTACCAACTTACCTTCAACAGGTTCATTTAAATCTGCAGATGTAACAAGTTGAGGTGTTGGAACTCCAGCGTTTGGTGTTGTTACAGTAACATCACTTGCTGAAACAAGTAATTGTTGCATACCATAATAGTCTGACATCTCACCGATAGCATGAATTTTATCACCAATTGCTACCTTTGAATCTAAGGCACTTCCTCTAACAATAATTCCAGCTGTTTCATCTTGGATGTATACATTATTAAGACCCGCTGTAAAAATTGCTGTAACAGTACCACTAATTTCAGTTAATGTTCCAGTTGGAAGAACACGTGCTTCAGCAATACTTTTCTCAGATAAAATCTTATATTCAAAAGTTGCAACATCACTGTTTTCTAATCCATCCACTACACCAACAGCTTTGATTGTCGTATCTTGATTGATTACGATTGGTGCTGAGTGTTCTTGGCTAGCAGTTGTTGGCTCTGAACCATCAACAGTGTAATAGATTTTCGCTTCTGGAGTTGATGTTGATAGTGTTACTTCAGTTCCTTCACGAACCAACCCAGATTGAGCAGAAGAAATGACCTGTTGGACCTTCGTCTCATCTACTGGTAGATCTTCAATCCATTGATAACTAGTTGGACTTTTTAATCCAGGTGCACCAAAATAAGCCGTTAAAGTACCACTGATCTGCACTTTTCCACCCAAATTATTTGGATTATCAGCTAAATTAAGTGCAGTTCTTATTGAACCTGATGGCAGCTGCACAGGCATAATTTTACCTTTGTCTGTTTCTGTTGGTGAATCTGCAATGGCAATATTAGTTGCTTGCCCATCAAAAGGTCCTGTTGTGTTATAGCTAGGTCCACTATTTGTAGTACCCACAATATACCCTTCAACAGTAGCCGTTCCAGTATTATTCGCA
Organism: Rossellomorea marisflavi; assembly: GCA_003667865.1. Taxonomy (GTDB): domain Bacteria; phylum Bacillota; class Bacilli; order Bacillales; family Bacillaceae_B; genus Rossellomorea; species Rossellomorea marisflavi_C. The sequence continues at coordinate 540,101 of CP033051.1, forward strand.
ATCGCCTCAGCAACTGTTAAAACAGTATCAGCTTTAGTACTGAAAGGAGTTAAAAGACTAAATATCATCGTGATAATCATCATGAAACTTACAAGCTTTTGTGTATTCTGCTTCCTCATTTTAAGTCTCCCTTAAGCTTATTTATAAGGCCCTAATCCACTAGGGCCTTCCAATTAATCTAAGAATTCTGTATCTCCCTCTACTGTTACATTTTCCAATGTAACGATGCCTTGTCCACCTTTAATGATCAGGTTTCCTTTAACAACAGCATGTTGTAGGGTAACGTCTTCTGTACCTGAGATTGTTACGATTACATTTCCGTTGTAGACTTTAGGTTGTGCAGCAGTTCCACTGAAGCTTGTAGCATTGACAGTTACTGGTGCAATATCCTTGATACGTTCTTCCACAACTGGATTTACTGTCCCTAGATTCTTAACATGCTCCATAAACACTTCCCAGTCTGTTAAACCAAGGTCTGTTACTCTGCCTTCAGCGTAAGCAGCAGCAAGCATGTCGTAACCGTCTCCACCTTTAGCTGTAAAAGCATTTGTCGCTACAACATAGGTTGCATTTTCATTTAAAGCATTATAGTTTCCTTGATCGTCCTTCACATGAACGCTTACGACTCTTTGTCCTACTGGTTGTGAACTATCATAGATGTACTTCATCCCTGACACCTGTAGGAATCCACCACTTAAACCAGGAGCAACGCTTACACTGTGCTCTAATGTATCAATAATTTCAGAGCCTTTTAGATTCATTGTTGCTAATGTGTTTCCAAATGGTAATGTTGTTATAAGCTCACCTACAGTAATGTCTCCAGCCGGAATGGTTGCACGAATACCTCCACCATTTTGGAGCGCAATCACCGTATTTGGGTTATATTGCTTTGCTTTAGCAAGCATTCCGTCTGTTATCAGGTTCCCAAGGTTTGTTTCTTCCTTACGTACAACTGCTTGTCCTCCACGACTTTGCACTAATTCAATTGCAGCTGTTGCACCTGTAGGAGTATTTTTAGTAGCATTCACTTGGTCTTTAAATGGCTTAAGTTCTTTTACTGCTTCAGCATCTTCTGCTTTTGAAGCGATATCAATCAGCTTCCCATTATGCTTAACTACTTCCCCAGCTTTGTTAAACTCAACATCAAGCTGACCTAAGTACGTATTGTATTGGTATGCTGATACGATGATTGTAGGTTCATCACCTGTTGTGTCAACTACTGGTTGATAAGTTGCAGCATTTCTAGAATCAGTACCGAAGAATGAATGAGAGTGACCTCCTACGATAATGTCAATTCCATCAACTCGTTTTGCTAATTCTTGATCATTATCATACTCAGGATTATCATCAAATCCGATATGTGTTACTGCAACAATCTTATTAATTCCTTGTGCTTCAAAAGCATCCACTGCTTTTTGTGCCTCTGTAATGTAGTTTTGGAATTCAACGCTACCAGGACTAGAGATATCACTTGTTTCTTCTGTTGTTAATCCTAGAATTCCAATTTTCTCCCCATTAACTTCCTTAATGACAGCATTATAGATGTGACCGTCTTCTGGATTCTCTGACACTTCTGCTACACTGTATAAGCCATTAAACTTTTCATCCTTCGAGAAGTCTACGTTAGAGCTTACGAAGCTAAACTTTGCATCCTTGATAAAGTTTACTAGCGCTTGATGGCCATCAGATGAAGAACCAAGATCAAACTCATGGTTTCCAAATGTCATCACATCATAGTCCATCATATTCATTAATGCTAAGTCAGCTTGTCCTCTAAACTCATTAAAGTATAGTGTTCCAGAGAAAACGTCACCTGCATCTACTAATAGTGCATTTGGTTTTTGTGTGCGTACTTCTTTCACTGCCGTTACACGTTTGGCAGCATTATCGAGGTTTGCATGTGTATCATTCGTATGCATAATCGTTAGTTCAAAGTTTTTGCTAGGGTTGCCGTTGGATCCGCCTGTATTTCCATTGTTATTAGTTGTTCCATTAACTTTCGAAACATTCCCTTTTACTTCATCAAAGTTCTTGATGACATCCTCTGCCTTTTTACCTGGAGGAGGTGTAAAGTCTGTTACTTTCGTATTTTTACCAAGATTAATTTTCGCATCAGCTTCTGAGGACTTTAAATTAGCGATTGTTCCTTCTGTTACTAGAGAAACTAAGGCTTTTGTAGCAACTAAAATGTTTTCAAAGTTTCCTTTACCTGAAACTTTAAGTTCATTTTTCGAACGAATTTCAAGTGAGCCTACATTTGAGTCAATAACGACGTTGCTAGCACCTTCTTGGATAAACAATTTAGGAATTTTGACATTCGCATCAGATGTTAGCGTCGCATTTGTATTGATTGTCATCGTTCCAATTGTTGTAGATCCTAGGTGTTGTAGTTTAATATTCGTTTTTGTAACTTGTACCTCACCCATAACGGTGTTGTTAAAGATTACAGAAGGAGTTAATGATTGTGCCACTTTAAAGAGATTACTTGTTTCATTGTTAATAATTGTTTTACCTTTAATTGTAAGTGAATCTGAGTAGAATGCGTTTTGGACAGCTCCACCAATGATTAAGTCGCCATTAATAGTGGCATTTTTCACTGTCACATAGTCACCATTAACAATAATGTCGCTATTTATTTGTGCTTGATTCCCATTAAATATAACATGACCTGATTTATCTGATGATGACACTCCATTAGCATTTAATGTAATAGACGAAATCTCTGTAATCGTACCTTTATCTGAGGTAAACGTTATCGTTGCGTCTTTAAGAGCTGCTTCATTTTCTTTTGTTAGCCATTTTGCCATTTCAGTTGAATAGGCATATGATCCTGAAGTTGTTACTAATTTGTTGTTCTCAATACTGATAATTGATGAAGTAGTTCCTTGAACAGCATTCTCACTTCTGTAAATAAACAATGCCATTTGACCACGAGTCAATTCATTGTTTGGAGAAAACGTCGTTGGTGTAGTCCCTTTAGTAATTTTATAGTTTACTAGAGGTAAAACGTATTCAGAATACCAGTTGCTTGCTTTTACATCTGTAAATGGTGAAGTAGTGTTTTCTCTCTTTAGATTAAAAGCAAGGGTAATCATTTTTGACATTTGAGCCCTAGTGATTGTTTCATTTGGTTTAAAATGATCGCCAAAACCATCTACAACGCCTAAGTTCTCCAGCGCAGCAATATACTTGTACGCCCAATTCCCCTTAGAAACATCTTTAAATCCAGGATCTTTTACACTGCTAAGTTCTAAATTTAAAGCTAGTGCGATTACTTTAGCAGCCTGAGCACGTGTAGCTTTTTCATTAGGACGAAATTCACCAGCATTGTATCCTTCTACAATACCTCGAGCGTGGAGACTATTAACCGCTTCAAAATATTGACTATTTTCTTTTACATCATTAAAAATAGATTGTGCATTGGCTGTAGGTGCAATTGAAACAGCAGCACTGGTTGCTAAGGATGCAGAAATAGCAATATTCCACAGCTTCTTTTGATTTGTTGAATTCACTTTCATCAATTATGATCCTCCCTAATCTATCTAAAAGAATAAATATATAAAATACACAAGAATAACCATACTAGGAAATTATTAATAAATAACAAGAACAATGTAAATTATTGTTGAAAAAGCGTTTACAATAGACTATTAAAATAGAGCGGCGAGTATCTAAGCATAAAAAAACAAGGAGATTACATTTTTTAATGCGGTAATAATCCTTGAAATTGAAAAAATATATTTTATAGCTTTATAGATCTTAAAGTGAAACTTCCCATTAATAATGTCATTAATGTACACTACAAACAAATATATTTGAGCGTTATATTCTATTTCACTTTCAAAATTCATTTTTTAAAAAAATGAACATTAATCTTACATAACATACTAAAATCATTTAATTCGTCTTACTATTGCTTTTGTGCTAATACTAACGCAGAAACAGAAACTATTACTAAATCCCTATATATGCACTTCCTTTTTTTAAGTTATTTGTTATAACATGACAATTATACTAACATTTTGTCGAAATTGTAATACTATTTTTATGTTTTTAAATATTTAATTAAGAGTTACGAGATTGTTATGTATATTTATTAGAGTACATAAAACAAAATAAAAAACACTCATACCTGATAAGGAAGAGTGCTTGTCATTTTTGATTATTAGACTAATATAATATAGCGAATGAATATAACCTAATACTGTATTATTAATCATTTCAATATTGCAGCCTTTGTCAAACGTACAACATAATCTGTAGATAATTCTTTTAGTTTTTATATCTTTTATAGTTTATCAGCGTAATCATTAAGCTTTTGTGACATCACTCTAATCTCATCAATGACAGCCGATATTTCTTCAGTAGAAGCGGCTTGCTCCTGTCCAATTGAAACAATCTGCTCAATGGAATCATTCATCTTACTAATACCTTCACGTATATTAAGTAAAGTTGTTTGGATTTTCTCTGTTGAGGTCTTTGTTTCACTAGAAAGTTTCCGAATTTCATCGGCTACTACACCAAACCCTCTACCATACTCACCGGCTCTTGCTGCTTCAATCGCTGCATTTAGACCGAGTAGGTTTGTTTGATCTGCAACATTTTTAATAAAAGATAGAACCTGATCCGTTTTTTGTACCTCTTCTGTTGTATCATTTGCTTGGTGTAATAATTCTTGGGAAAGAGAAGAAAGGGTTTCAGCCCCATTTGCAATATTTAATATCCCTTGTGATGATTGTGTAATAGATTCAAAGGTTTGTTCTGAAATTCTTTTTAATTCTTTCTCATTTTGCTTTTGTACTGCTACCCCTAACGCTCCAATAATACGATGTTCATCAGAGTAAATGGGAATGGCACGACCTGTAAATTCAAAACCAAACACTTCTTTCGGTACTTCAGTATCAATCACGTTATTCGAGCTCATGGCCATCGTTACTGGTTCATTAGCATGAATTTTTTGTCCAACTTGAATACCTAGATTTAAACGTTTACCAGGAAAATAACCAATAAACTCCTCATTGTCACAAACAGCAATTGATAAATCAACTGGTGTTGCCTCCTGTATCAAAGGAACAATTGAGCAAATTAGCTCTAGTTTTGTATGTATAGTCTTTGTTGTCATTGTAAAACTCCTTGTATTTTATATAGTTTTTAGAATTGCTTACTTTTCAGGTAATTTATATATTATTATATCGTAGTTATCTTATACAAAATAGTAACTAATTCTGGTAGAAGAATAAGCAGAAGGTACGGACGTAATCTTATATGAAACTACTTTTTTATTACAAAAATAAATACAGATTGTTACACATGCTTGTAAAGCCCTTCACTGTTTATATATTACAAACTCAAAGGATATACAATTATAACTTCTATAATACTAATAAGGTTATAAAGCTATATCACTCGGCTTAGTCCAAAATAAGTAGTTCTATCTTACTTTTGTAATAGAGGTCAGGCACTAATATTCAAGGGGTAAAATATTTCTAGTGCCGGTAAATAAAGAGGGACGTGTATATCCTAATGATATTATGTAAAGTTAAAATTTCTTGACGCCACTGCTTGTTAAAAATAGGACACATCTTCACGACCCTATATAAAAAAAGAGGCAGAGAACCGGAGTTCCCTACCTAAATTCCACTACAAAATTCACCTGTTCATGTGTTCCTTCAATGACAATTACTTTAATACGTTACCTTATCGGGGGTCTGGCCCCAATAACGAGTGATAAAATAAGAAAAACCGGGCAAAAACCGCCCGGTCCTTTTTTGTCTAGAGAATATCCGATAGTTTGTACTCTATTCCATGTACTCCTTTATAGTATTCAGGGTACATTTCGCCCCCACATTTCTCACATGCAAACATAGGAGGTGTTGTAGGATCTCCACCATCCATTAAGTCAAAATCTCTTACTACATTGATAGGTATTTCTTCCTTTTCATGACACTCTAAACAAACAAAGCTGACGCTCTGTTTTTTGGTTTGGTTTGGATTCTTTTTCTTTTTTCCCTTTTTGCGGGTTTTTGATACTGGTGAGATTGTTAATCACCCTTTCTAAATAGGCTCTAGTCGTTGGGCATAAAGCTACCTTTATCTCTAATCTACCATCTTCTAGGCAGACTTCTCCCTTGTATTCATAGTAGCACTCACACTTCGGACAAACCAGAGGGTCCTTTTTACCACTGGCTATTATTCTTTCACGCCACGTCTGACGACGTAAGGTCTTCTTCACCTTAACTACCCAACGTCTCGCTGTTTGTTGCCAATTGCTTAACAGCTTTTTACACAGTTTCTTTGACCTTCTAGAATACATTCCATAATGGCGAATGGTTTTAAATTGCTCATCTGGAATATGACGAATTAAACGTGAAATAAATTCTTCCACGCTTACGGTTTCTGTTTTATCTTTTCCATCTGTTTTGTCCTTGTATTTAAACGTAACATTTTGACCATCATATGCCTCAATCCGATTAATTCCAATTGCGGGTCGACGAATATAACGTCCAATATAACGAAGTTGTTCTTTAATTTTGCCTCTCTGTTTCGGAGCATACACATAGAAGCCTTCCCCATTATTGGTGAACGCCTTTTGGAGTCTTGGTTGAATTCTTTTTTTCTCTTTCTGAGAAACTCCGTTTCTAATTAATTTTAATACAACTGTCTGCCATTGCTTTCGAAGCATCGCAAATGGCAAAAAATCATACTGCTTCCATTCCCCTTTTTCAGTTAATCCCCCCATCGTCACTAACATATGAACATGAGGATTAAAATTGACTCTCGAACCAAAAGTGTGTAGTCCTGAAATAATCCCAGGAGTTACTTTCGCCTTCTTCTGAAAGAAGTCTATTAATAATTTGGATGCCGCATCCATTAGATCTTTCAGAAGATGTCTGTGAAGTAGGAAAATATCTCGCAACCCTTCATCAATTGTAAAAATCACATGTCGGTGATTGACCTGTAATACATCTTCCGTCAGTAATCTACTCCATTCCTCGCTTTCTCCAACAGAACATGTTGTACAAAAACGCCCCTTACATCTATAAGGAACATGTCGGACATCATGACAACCTTCACAAACAAATAACTTGAACCCATTTTTCGGATTTCCACAGTCACGAAATTTCTCTACTTCTTTAATAACAATAGAACGGATTTTTTTCCCATTTTTAATTTTAAATTGTTCCCAATGTTGATTTTCATCAAAGAAAATACGTCTAAGAATATTTGTCTCCATACATGAAAAATACCACAGCATCAAGGTCTGTGGTAGTCCAAAATTTTATACTTTCTTATCTTTTAAAAAAGAAGATCTGAATAACAGATCTTCTTTTTTATTAATAATTATTTTGTAGCAGTAACTTTTACTCCAGCTTTCACTGAGTTACCGTTAGCATCTCCTAAATCACCAGTGTCTAAAGTTTCAACAGTGATTGTTTGAGTTGCATCAAAGTTAGTTCCAGTTGTATCAGTGAAAGTTAATGCAACTTTCTTGTTTCCACTGTTAGGTACTACAGAAGCAGTTGCTGTACCCGTTCCAGCTACAACAGTAGTAGAACCAGAAGTAATTTCATAATTAGCTAGTAAATCTGCAATATTAGCATCAGCTGCTAGTGCAGGATCTAAAGCTTCATCAAATGTTACATAAACTGTGTTACCGATAACGTTAGCAGCAGTTAATGTAGGCATAGTGTTATCATATACAGGAACAGTTTTAACTGTAGAATTTAATAATGCTCCAGCAGTTGATTTGATACCAGTTGCAGTAAATACTGCAGCTGAATCATCATTAGCAATTGATCCAGAAGGAAGTGAGATTGTTGCAACTTCTCTTGCTGCATTCAATGTAATTGTAGTACCAGCTGGTAATGCTTGACCGTTTAATGTGTAGTTACTTAGAGCAGTTGCAGAGTTAGCAACGTTTCCACCTACTACAGCAGTACCAAAGTTAACAGTGATGATGTTAGAGTTTGTAGTACCGTCAACACCAGTTTGTGTAACTGAAGTTAAGTTAAAGCTTGTAGCTGTAGTTCCAGTACCAAAGTCATAGTTGTAAGAGAATGCATCTGAGTTATTTGGAGTCTCAGCAGTATCGTTAACTAAATTAGAGCTGAAGTTGAAAGTATATGATCCAGTTAATTTAGCAGGTGCAGTAGCTGTATAAACTACTTTCTTATCACCTTTGTTAACAACACCTGAAGTTAAGCCACCAAGGAAACTTGATACAAGTACACCATTTTGATCAATGATAGTAGGGTTTGATACAGCTCCAGCAACTTCAGCACCTAATCCTTCACTGAATTCAACTGTGATTTTTGTAACATTACCATTTGCATCTTTGTCTACTGAGAATCCAGTAGCTGCTGGTTTAACAGTATCTTTAGTCAATACTACAGATTGAGTAGTAGAGTCTAACTTGTTTCCAAGTGAATCCGTAATTGTATTAGGAAGAACTACATATAAAGTTCTTGAGTTTGTGTTTGTGAATAAAGTGCTAGTTACATCAATTGTAAATTGTTTGTTGCTAGTACCTGGAACTACTTGAGCAGTTAAGCTTGTAACAGGAGTTAAAGACTCGTCTTTTACTGAACCGTTTACAAGTGCTGTAGTTACTGTAGAAGCATCCATTGATTTAGAGAATGTAACTAAGATTGTTTTATCACTTTGTGCAGATAGAGTAACAGTTGGTTTTACAGTATCAACAACTGGAGTTACTGATTTAGTTGTATATGCTGTAATATTTGGTGTTGTTGCTTTATCTGTTAAGTTAATAATTTCAACTGTGTGTGCTTTAGAAGAATCTAAAGATAAACCACTTACTGTAGCTGTATCAGTTCCACCAAAGTTAACTGGAGTAGATACACCGTTAATTTTTAAAGTTGCAGCTAAAATCGGCTCGCTTGCTTTAACAGTTAACGTAGAAGCTGTTGATCCTGAAGTTGTAGACTCAATGCTTACTACTTCTGGTTTCACAGTATCAGTATAACTGAATACTGAAGTATAAACTTCTGTAGAAGAATTAGCGTCACTTGCTAAAGCAACTTCTTCAACAACTAGTACTTTAGAAGAAACTTCAACACTTGATGCAGATGCAAAAGTTAAAGTAACAGTTTTGCCGTCTGCTGCTAAAGTAGCATCAGAAGGTGATACACCATTAATTTTGTAATTAGCTTCTGTTTCAGCGTCAGTTTCATTAACTGCAACACCGAAAGTTACTTGTACTTGAGTAGCGTTAATTGCACTTACACCAACAACTTTTGGTGTTGAAGGAGTTGCAACATTCTCAGCACGATGTACGAATAAAGCAAACTCACCACGAGTTACGTTATCAGTAGTTCCGAATTGAGTAGCTGATTTACCACCAGTGATCTCGTTACCATATAGAGCTTGAACGTAAGTAGCAAATGTAGCACTTACATCAGTAAATGGAAGGTCTGCATCACTTGTTAGATCGTAAGCTTCAGCAATAACTTTCGCCATTTCGCCACGAGTCATTAACTCTTGAGAACCGAAAGTTGTAGCAGTTTTACCGCTGATTACGTTTGCTTCTTTAAGAGCGTTAACAGCCCAAGCACGGTCAGCTGGTACATCAGTGAATCCTGCGTCAGCAGCGTTAGTGCTAGAAGAGTAACCTAATAATTTTGCTACCATTACAGCAGCGTCGATACGCTTGATGTTTTGAGAAGTTCCGAATTGACCTTCTGCAACACCGTTTGTAACGTTGTTAGATACTAAGAAGTCTACAGCATCTTTGTAACGATCTGCCACATCTGTGAATGATGCAGCTGATGCTGCTGGTGCTACTGCAGATGCAACTAAAGTTGCGGTTGCAGCTGTTGCTACGAACTTACGATAAGACTTTGGTTGATAAGCCATTGTAAAATTTCCTCCCCGTTTTGTATAACAGTTTTTGTTTTTTTTTTAATCGACTTTCATCGATCGATTAACTAAATGATAAGGATAATAATCTTCACTTCTCACAATGTACAAGATATGTCGCAACACCTTTGAGTATTCCAAAATTTAATTTTGGACTGTCAGGTTTTATGTAGCTATTGTTGCGATAATGTACTTGTTTAATAGAAAAAGAATTATTAAACTCGTTATCTATTCTATCAAATCCATAAGAGATTTCAACTGTTTTTTACATTTTTCTCTATTTTAGTTGCTAGTATATTTTTCCTCCAGTTCATTTCCAGTTCTACCACTAGCCTAAAACACTTTATGTAGAGAATATTTTTATACTTCTACCTCGAATCATATAGTAAATAAAAAAGCCTACAAATTAGTAGGCTCTTTTTTGATTCTGATATAGATATGCTAAGGTCAATCCACCAACCAACCAGAACACCACATTTAATTGTGGGATAAAGATTAGGTTGTTTGACAAGTTCTGTACCATAAAGGTTGTACTTCCAACAAACAAACCGGCAGCAAATACCTTACCTATCAAATCATTTTGTCTAAAGTATAATCTTCCGATGTTTATAAAGTAGAGAACATAGACAAACATAAATGTTAGGATTCCGAAGATTCCCGTTTCTGCCGCAACTTTTATATAAGAGTTATGAACAGAATACGTATCATGTCCAATATCTAGTTTTGGATACTTTGTGACAAACTCTTTATAGCGATCATAATAATTTCCCATACCAATTCCTAAGATCGGATTATCACGGAACATGAACAAACCTGTTTTCCATAAGGTCACACGAGACACTACGGCACGGTTTGTCGTCTCATCTTCCTCTACTAGCTCGTCATCTTCACCTAGTTCATCAGGATCAAGTATTTCACCATCTGGACCTTTTGTGACTTGACCAGAATCACTTCCAAGTAGCTTCTGGAACGCATATACAGCCGAGCTAGTACGCGATTGAACATCAGGCATAAAGTAAACAGACGTTCCTAGAATAACAAAAGCAATCAAAATATGTGGCTTAATAAGATTCTTCGGAAGTCGCTTCGGCATAATGACTAAAAGCATAATGAACGCACATGCCATAGTCACCCAAGCCGCACGAGTATACGTCAGGATCAGGTTCACAATATAAATCGCATAAATCGCGAAGAAAAATAGCGATGTTTTCTTATCTTTAAAATAAACAACAGCAAGCAATACCAGTGTCGGTATTACAAAATTCAAGAATGAGGAGTAGTAGTTTGGATTAATTAATGTTGAATCCACTCGTCCTTTTGCTTCTTGAAGAGCATACAAGCCTGCTTTGTTTAATGAGAAGTTGAATATATATTGAAGAGCACCAAAGACTCCGATAAACACAACGGCTATTCCAAAGGTTTTTGCAAAGTTTAGGTACTGTTCTTTCGTGAATTTTACCTTTACAACGATTAAAAATAAGACTGCGTATGAAATATAGCGTGCTGTTTCCATCACAGCTGGTACGAGGGTTACCGCTTTAACAAATGATATGAGTGCGACGATTACGAATGATGCGAAAGCAATGATATACCATTTGATAGAGAAGGAATTAAACTCAATGTTCCCTTTTCTCCAGTCCCAAAGAAATGCCAGAACAAGTAAGGGAATTAATACAATTTCCGCTGATAATGGTAGAGGCCCAATGTACGTTTTGAAGTAAACGGTTGGGATCAATAACAGCATTAAAAGCGTGACATAATAGGTCAGCGTATTTTTTTGTAGCATGAGGGACGTACTCCTTTAATCATTTTCATAGTTGAATCATTTACATGTTTCACCTTACACGAAACTACATAGTCTGACAATATAATTTTACATTAGTCGAATACGTTTATAGGTCTCTACCGTTAGTTTGGCTAAGTTGTCTAAAGAATATTTTGATTTGGCAAAATTCCGAAGTTCTACTCCTTTTTCAGAGAGCGTTCCTGCTCTATGCTCTGCATAAGCCTGGTCAAGTGCAACCTGATAAGAAGTAGCGTCCTTAATAGGCACCACCCAGCCAAACCTTTGATCAGGGATTAGCATGTTCACACCGCCAACATCTGTCGATACGATTGGAACTTCTTCATTTGCCGCTTCAAGTAATGAAAGTGGAAAGCTCTCACTATGTGAAGCCAACAAGCTTATATGTGAAATCGAGTAGATTTCTGGTATGTCTTTTCGAAAACCTAAAAATAAAACCTGATTCTCAAGGCTCATCGTTTTAACCATAGTAACCAGTTCATCCTTAATAGGTCCGTCCCCGACAAGTAGAAGCTTCATATTAGGGCTATTTAAATTCTTTAATGCTTGAAAAACAGTGTCATGGCCTTTGACTGGGTGAAGTCTTGCGACCATTGTCATGATGAAGTCTGTTTCTTTTAGGTTCCATTCTTCTAATAGGCCTACTTGTTTGTCTGTTACTGGGGAAAAGTCGATTCCGTTATAGATGGTTTGGATTTTCTCAGCCGGTATGCCGAAGCTTACTAGATTCTCCTTAAAGCGTTCTGACACTGCAAAGAAATAGTCGATTCGATTAATCGCTAATAGATTGAGCTTTGTAAATAATTTGCCTTTAATACCCGTTTTCATAAAATCGAGCTTCGGATCACTGTGAATTGTCGTAACCCAAGTCGAACGAATTCTTTTCTTCATCCATGCCCCGAAAAAGTTCGCACGAGGACCATGAGTATGTAGAACATCGAAGCCCTCTTGATTGATGAAAGAAACAATCCTTTTTAACACACTGATATCATAACGAGACGTTTGCTCAAAAAGCTCTACACGAATCCCTGCTTTTCTTGCCTCCTGAGCTAATGCTCCCTCTTGAAGAACGATCAAACAAGTATCCTCTTGTGGAAGTTTGGCTAAAAGTGTCACAACATGCTTACGCGAGCCACCTGTTTCTCCTCCAGAAATCATATGGACAATTTTCATGAACATCCCCCTTTCCTCTAAATCTACGAGCGGAAAACATAGTAAAAAGACTGCCCCCTAGTTACCCTTACAAACAATCCTCACGATTGAAGATGTAGGCATGACCAATTCGGGGACAGCCTTGTCTTATTTTGCAAAAAATAATTTAATTAGAAATTTAGGAAGTGCGAGCTGACGCTTTAAGCGCTTAGGCTCCTTCATCAAGCGATACAGCCATTCAAGACCAAACTTCCGATAGAAGGCTGGAGCACGCTTTACATGGCCTGCAAACACGTCAAAGCTGCCTCCTACACCCTGATAGACCTTTGGATGTAGATGACCCATATGCTTGCGAATCCAAAGCTCCTGACGAGGACTACCCATTGCCACAAACAACAAATCAGCTTTTGCCTCATTGATTTTATTCACAACAACCTCTTCATCCTTTTCATAACCATCTTGAATCCCTGCAATAATGATCTCTGGGTATTTCTCTTTGATCTTTTCAGATGCTTTTTGAACGACCTCAGGCTTCGCACCATATAGGAACACTCGATGCCCTTCGTCTGCTGCGAACTTTAAGAGACGATCCATCATATCAACGCCGGTAACACGGGAGTTAATATTTCCTCGCTTCATCTTTGACGCAAGAAGAATCCCAATCCCATCAGGAATCTGATAGGTTGCTGAATTAATCAGTTCTCGAAGCTCTTCGTTTTTTTCAGCTGTGATCACCTTTTCAGGGTTCACAGCAATGATTGTTGATTTTTCATTACGAGCCATTCTGCTTGAAAGGTCTGAAATAATTTCTTCATAATTTAACGGAGATACGCTCACTCCAAAATATTGTTCTTTTTCCATCAGGTTCCTTACACCTCTTGAATGGCTTTCAGGTTCGTTAAATCACCAATACGATAAATTAATACATCATGGGAAAGTGGTGTACAGTTCTTTGTATCAAAAATCACTGGTGTTTTCATATTTTCTTTTAGCTTGTGCAAGTCAATATTTTTGAATTCATTGTGATCTGCTAGAACCAATACTAAATGCGCATCCTGTGTCGCTTCATCAAATGAATGCAACGGGAACGGCACTTTCTCCTCACGAACATGTGGATCATGTATTTTCACATCATAACGAGCATCTGCTAATAGGTCTTTTGCAATATCAAGAGCCGGACTCTCACGAACATCGTCAATATTGCCTTTGTATGTTAACCCAAATACCGCAATTTTCGGTTTAGAAATCTCACATGTTAAACGTTGAACTTGCTCTGTAACAAAGTGAGGCATTGAGTTATTAATTTTACGTGCTGTTTGAATAAGCGGAGATTCCTCTACAGCTTTTTCAACGATAAAGTATGGATCAACTGCTAAACAGTGACCTCCTACACCTGGTCCAGGTAAATGCAGATTTACACGCGGGTGCTTGTTTGCTAGCTCAATCACGTCATGTGCATTTACACCTAGTTTGGCAGAAATTTTCACAAGCTCATTTGCTAGTGCAATGTTCACATCACGGAACGTGTTCTCCATTAGCTTTGACATTTCGGCTGTCACGGCTTGAGTTTCAATGATGTCACCTTTTACAACCGTACGATATACGTCTGCTGCTTTTTGAGAAGCCTCTGCCGTCACACCACCAACAATACGCGTATTTTCAATTAACTCGATCAGGATGCGTCCTGGCAATACACGCTCAGGGCAATGAGCTAGGTACACATCGTTGTATGGATCTAGTCCATGCTCACGAATAATGGGTGCCACAACATCATCCATCGTTCTTGGTGGAATTGTGGACTCAACGATGACAACATTTCCTTTTTCTAAGTATGGAAGAATCGCTTTCGTTGCAGATACAACATAATCCACATTGGCAGACAGATCCTCATGAATTGGTGTTGGTACGGCAATGATAAACGCATCAGCCTTTTCTGGTGTTACAGAAGCTTTTAGTAAGCCGTCTGCTACAACTTCTTTTATCAGTTCAGGAAGACCAACTTCCTCAATATGAATTTCACCTTTATTTAAAGAATGGATTACTCTTTCATTTACGTCTACACCAATAACTTCAATTCCTGCTTTTGCAAAGATCGCTGAGGTTGGAAGTCCGATATATCCTAATCCTATTACACAAACTTTCTTCATTCTTAATAGAACCTCTTTTCATTTTTAAAAGTTCAAAAACGACAATTTCCTACATAGTATACCAAAACACAAAAAAGGATGCATTAGTTACATTGCTACTACTAGACAGTAATGATAAAATATAGTTTGATTTTTGTCGCAGGAAATTACTAGAAACGTGGTGTTATTTACGTGACGATTTTAACCTATCACGTCTTTTAGAACAACCCTAAAACAATGCGACATATTTTATTTGTACCTTAAGGAGGAGCACTTCTTTGAAATTCGTTATTTCAGGCTTTTATGGCTTAGGAAACACGGGTGATGAAGCCATTCTAGAAGCAATCATTGATAATTTACGTGAGCAATTCGACAACCCCGATATTACTGTTTTTTCACTTTCACCAGAAAGAACGGCAAAAGAGCATAATGTAAAATCTGTGTATCGCGCATGGCGACATAGCAATAAAGAAAAAGTTAAAGCATTAAAAGAAGCTGATTTGTTAATAAGCGGTGGTGGTGGCTTATTACAGGATTCGTATCCAACCAAATTTTTATTTGGGCCACTTCCTTATTATTTGTTAATTGTTCTACTCGCTAAACTATGTGGGACAAAAGTTATGTTCTTTTCACAAGGAATTGGACCGGTCAACTCTGGCTGGGGCAAAACTCTTATGAAAATGGCAAACCTTGCCGATTTTATTACCGTTCGTGATCAATACTCAAAGGAATTACTTCACAAGCTTGGTGTCAAGAAGCCTAAAACCGTTGTTACTTCTGATATTGTCTTTGCGTTTAAGAAAAAGGAAGATCGCAGCTGTATCGAGTCACTAGATTTAAATGGTGATGAAAAACTAGTAGCCGTTTCGGTTCGTCCATGGTTTGGCCGTGAAGTACAATTCGAACAAACAGCTCAAATACTAGATTATTTAATCGAAGAGAAAAAGGTGACACCTATTTTTGTTCCAATGGAAGGTCACCACGACAAAGACGTTAGTGAAAAAGTTCTTTCACAAATGAAGCATGCTGACAAGTGCCAAATGCTAGGGACGGACTTCACACCGAACCAATACTTAAACTTTATTAGCGAGTGTCAGCTAACAATGGGTATGCGACTACATGCCTTAATCTTCTCAACTCTATCTGGTGTTCCGCACATCGGGTTCAGCTACGATAAAAAGGTAGAGAGCCTTTTAAAGCGAAGTGGGATGTGGAATTACTCGGCTGTTCTAGAGGAAATGGATGTAGAAGAGTTAAAGAAAAATGCTGCTTTCTTACTAGATCATCACGATGAAAAAGCACAGCTTGTAAAAGAGAATGCTGAAGCAATGAGAAAAGAAGCCGTTCGTAATCTTGAGCTATTAAAAGAAAACTTTGTAAAGTAGGAGGTCGTTTTTATGAAAATATTGATTGCTACAGCCTATGATTATCCACACGCAGGTGGTCTTTCCACTCACGTTACGACTCTAAAGGCAGGACTAGAAGCACGCGGGCATGAGGTAGATGTTCTTTCGTTTACAAACGTACCTCCCGTGATGAGAAAGCTTTACGCACAAGGTCCAAGCTTTGTGTTAAACAAAATGAAAAAAGGAAAAGGCATCATCTGGTCTCATAATGTTCGTAAAAAAATGCTTCAGGCATTGATTGAAAAGAACAAAGGAAAGAATTATGACATCATTAATGCTCAGGATCCTTTTACAACGCTTGCTGCCTTAGAAACAAGCATCCCAACTGTCTCTACCGTTCATGGCTATATGACGTTTGAATCTGTCAGTAAGGGTTCGATTGAAGAAGGAAGTCAAGAAGCAGCCTACATGAAGGAAATTGAGATCAAGGCGTATAAAGGAACACGTAAGATTATTACGGTTGATACTCGTTTAAAAGAATATGTGAAAGATGTTGCAGGTGTAGACGCAACGGCCATCCGCAACTTTATCGACATTCATAACTTTAAGCCTGATAAAGATAAAAAAGAGGAATTACGTAAAAAGTATGGAGTTGCATTAGATGACCAGGTGATTTTTGTTCCTCGTCGTTTAACACGTAAAAACGGGGTTATCTACCCTGCTCTTGCTTTACCAAAAGTGTTAAAGCAATATCCAAAGGCACACTTAATCTACGCAGGTAGTGGTGAAGCACTGAGTGAAATCAAGCAGATTGTAGAGGAAAAGAATCTTGGTGAGCGTGTAACATTACTAGGTGCCGTGCCCCATGACCAAGTGAAGGAATACTTCGCTCTAAGTGATATCGTCCTAGTACCAAGTGTGCACTCAGCTGGTGTTGAAGAAGCAACATCCATTTCAGCATTAGAAGCAATGGGATCTGGTTCTCCACTGATCGCATGTGCCGTTGGTGGACTTAAGGAAATCGTAAATCACGAAGAAGACGGAATTCTAGTAGAAGAGAAAAGTGTGGAGCAATTATCTGACGCGATTCTCTATTACTTCGAGAATCCTGAAATTGGCCAACAATTTGCAGACAAGGCACGTACAAAAATTGAAGAAGAATATTCTCACCTTGCTGCAGCAGAAAAATACGAATCCATTTACTTAAGCGCATTAGAAAAATAATTTCATGATAGGACTGACGTAGTGTCAGTCCTCTTCTTGTAAGAGTAGATTTTATAAAGTAGGTGTACACATGGCTAGTTTACGAAAAGCAGCGATATGGATTACATTGCTTGCACTTGTCTTAAAGCTATCCGGCTTTTTACGCGAAAGTATTATAGCAAAGGAATTCGGTGCCAATGAATATACCGATGGGTACCTCATTGCCTTTTCCTTTATCACCCTTGTCGTTGCAATGATCTCTCACGGTTTTAACAATGTCTTCTTACCTCTTTATGTAAAAAATAAAGATGGTGAAGATGCCCAAAAGAATGAACGCAATGCAAATGGAATCATGAATGCAACGGTGTTAATCTTTCTCGTTGTAACAGGAATCGGCTTTTTCTTAGTTCCCTATTTCGTTCCGGTCATTTTTGGTGACATGCATGCAGTGACTGAAGAAGTAGCGGTTAACGTCACAAGAGTTTTCTTTTTATTCATGACGGCAATTGCCCTTAATGGAATTTTAGAATCGTATTTGCAAGGTCGCCGCATCTTTGTTCCTTCACAATTTTCCAAGCTACTCGCTACGCTAATGGGTGCCGTTTTCGCCCTACTATTCTCGGATACTTGGGGAATTTATAGCTTAGCCTACGGATTTGTATTCGGAACCATTCTAGGTATCCTAATTCAGTTCTTCTACCTAGTACGAAGTGGGTTTCAATGGCGCCCAACACTAGCAGTAGAAAAATCCTTTCGTAAAGAATTTTTAATCTTGATTGTACCTGCATTATTGAATGCCGTTGTTGGTCAAGTGAATATGTTTGTTAATAAAATTTTTGCAACAGGTACAGTTGAAGGTGCGGTTACCTATTTAAATAACGCATCTTTATTAATCAGCATTCCAAATGCGATATATGCAACAACTGTTGCTGCCATTATCTTTACCTTGTTATCCGAACAAGTCGATGATGCGAAAAAATTTCAAAACACGTTCTTCACTGGTATGGAAATTTCATTACTAACCCTGCTTCCAATCGCTGCAGGACTGTGGGTAGTTGGTGAAGAAGCTTTATCGTTTATCTATGAGCGCGGTGCATTTACTGCGGACAAAACAGCGAATACGTACACAGCCTTGGTATGGTACCTGCCTTTAATTGTGACACAAGGCTTACAGTTTATTGTCTCGAAGTCTTTATATGCCCAAGGAAAAACAGCCATTGTCTTTCGAATTAGTATCACTACAATTCTAGTAAACGTAGTGCTGAACTATTTCCTTGTTGACCGCTTCGGCTACCCTGCTTTGGCGATGGCATCATCCGTTGTGTCCATCTACTATCTAGTAGTATCGTCCATTGTCGTGTATAAAGGGTTTGAAAAACTAGAGTCATTAAAGCTGCTACGCTTATTTACAAGGTCCGTCCCTCCAACCATCTTGATGGTTCTTCCGATTTACTTTTTGAAGAAGATTGACTGGATTTCTGAGTTGTATTCATTATTTCAGCTGGCGATTCTTGTTCCTATTGGGGTTATCGTGTATACCGTGACGCTGCGGTTCTTTTATCGTGAGGGCTTTAATCGTTTGTTGAATATGTTACGTAGACGGAAAAGTACGGTTTAATAGGTTAGTAAAAGCGTGTAGGTATTGTGCCTACACGCTTTTCTATTTGAATTCTATTCGGCACTGCTGCCCTCTTCAAAACCAAGGTATTCATCAGCAATTGCGTTTATATTTTCACCGTGTTTTGTAATAATCTCTAAATATCGTTCTTTTTTAACCGGTGCATATCTTACTGAGAAATGATCTACGGGTTCTCCTTTTCGTAGGGAAATCCTGTTCATATTTTCATGTAGTTGTTTAAATTCATCAGCTAATTCCCTGAATAGCGCTTGGGATTTTTCTAAATCTGGACTTTCACCGTGCTTAATCGTATAAGTAATGTTTATAGAATCTACAGTCAACCCACTTACGGCATGCCATGCCCTCATGTGCTTTTCCGTCAATAAGGGATATTCATTAATCCCTGGCGTTGCTTCTTCAATATTCTCTTCTGTAACAAGCTGGTTAATAATTAAAAGGTGATGGTTGATAAATTCTCCTCTTACAAAACTGAATTCATTTAATAGCGGCCACATTTCTTCTAGACTTTTTGCCTTGCTAATTTCCTCAGCTTTTTCAGCAACAGGCATAATCGTATCTTCCGAGTGTAATAAATGCATAAACGTTGCATCTGTTTTCTTTATTAATTCTGTATTTTGTTTGGATAGGTCTTTTATTTTATTGAATGAGAATATCGAGTATATAGCTAGACCAATGATAATGATAACCTTGATGTGTTTTTTCATCTAGATCTCCTTAATTGGTGAGTTAATCAAACGTTTGTTTGTTATTACCTTCCCTGTATAAGTGTAAAGGAGATTGTGCTTGGATGGTTGTTGTAATTTTTGGTAGGTTTCTGATGGATTGTATTTATATAGAATTGTTTATTGTTGTAAAATTGCTGCTGATATATGAAAACTTCTTCTATAGGTTGGTGGAGCTTGTACTTTTTTTTAGATTAAAAGTATTTTGGATAGAATTTGATAGTAAACTAGCTTTCCTATGTGTAAATGATGACTATTTTACACTTTCTAGCTACAATTTGTAGATTTACTGAATGGATGGGGTAAAAAATGTAGTTTATTTTGAGGTATTTTTACTGTTTTCCTTAAACTTGTGCTTCTTTTGGGCAAACTTGTGCTTCTTCTGGGCAAACTTGTGCACCTACTCGACAAACTTGTGCTTCTATTTAAAAAACTTGTGCATTTTACCAAAAATTGTATTTCGCAACACTAGTAAACAAGCCTTCCTACTTGGACAAGTAACCAACTTCCAGTGCCAAACACTATTATTCGACGGATTTCTAGTTAGGTGAGGATAAAAGATGTAGTATTTATTGAGAAACTTTTACTGTTTTCCTAAACTTGTGCATCTTTTTAAGAAACTTGTGCATCTTCCGGACAAACTTGTGCACCTACTCGACAAACTTGTGCCTCTTTTTAAAAAACTTGTGCATTTTACCAAAAAATTGTATTTCGCTACACTAGTAAACCTGCCTTCTTACTTGGATAAGCAACCACCCCCCAGTGCCAGACCCGATGGATTTCCTAAGTTTATAAATCGCAACATTAGTAAAATAGGCAACAAAAAGAGGACCCACTCCAGGTCCTCTCCTCATAAAACATACGATTATTTCGCAATCATAAGCTCTTTTACATACTCACCGAATATATAAGCAGTTTCATAGTCTTTAGAATCGGAGAATGTTTTTACCCATGTTCCTAAGTCACCTTGTACTTCTTCTTGGATAACAACAGGTAAGCCAGCATTACGGTACGTGAATTGTGCAGATAAGCTTGTGCTAGCGGATTTACGTACATTTAATCCTGCTTCTGTTGTTGTTCCGATGCGATATTTTCCAAAGTCTTTTAGACCTAAGAATACATCAGCTCGGTACATGTGACCAGATAGTTTTTGTCCCCAGTAAGGGTCAGATGCATATTTTACATTCATCCCGACAGATTTGTTTCCAGACACGGCTCCATTTGAATAGGAACCAGTCGGATGTACATAGCTTGAAGATAACTTCTCTGCTTGGAACATGATACATTCCTCAAATGTTTTAAAGCTCTTTGCACTATTATATGGGTCGCTGTCATATGCTTGGATTCCAAATAGGTTTTTCTTATCCTTTGCGATCGTACTTAGACCCCAGTTACTTTCATGGATTGCATTTGCAAGAAGATATAGCGCGTTAATACGATATGTTTCTTCCGCTTTCTTGAATACAGCACCTAGATCTTTTAATGGACTTGTAGATTTAGAGTTTGCTACAAATCGGTTTAAATCTTCAGCTGTATAGTTTGTTTTTGTTCGAACAGGTAGATAATTAAAATACTGATAAGCTGTCCCTACTTGTTTTCCAGTAGCATCATGGAATGTATCACCATTCCAGCTGTAGTATTTAGTACCTGACTTTAGGAAGGACGGTGCTCTTCCGTAGACATAGTTAACATAGTATTTACCAGCAGGTAAGTAAATATGATGGATTAGGTCTTGTCCTTGCACTTCGTAGAAGGATTGTCCTAGTTTCAATGCATCTGGAATTAATGTTACATTATCATGTGATACATAACCTATTGTGTTCGCTAGTTGAACTTTTACTTTGTTTTCAGTTGACTCAATATATTTCATTTCGGTTTGAGTGGAAACATACGTTAACCCAATGCCTCTTTCATCTGTGATAATCGTAATGGCACTAGTTGTAGAAGGCTTGGCAACAGCAAGACCTGCTGGCATTTTTAATATTTCACCATTTAATGTAACCAATTGTTTTGTTGGATCCGTCATAGCTGCTACTGCAGAATCATACGAATAGTACGTTTTTGAACCTTGAACAATTTGACCATTTTGAATGGTTGAAACATTGTAATACGTAATAGGATCTGGCTCAAGCTTTGCTGCATTTAGCAAACGTGAAATCATAGCAGCTGCTTCATCACGTTTTGCATATTGCTGTGGATCAAAACGGGATGTACTATCACCATTTGGAATTCCATTTGTAATTTCATAATGAACAATTGTTGCGATAGCTCGCTTTGTGTATGAAGAGTTAAACTTATTTTCATCCGTAAATTGGATGGATGCCTGTGTTGGAGTTAACTTTAAATAGATAAGTGCACGTTCCATCATAACAGCCATTTGTTCTCTAGTAATTTTGTCATTAGGACCAAATCGACCGTCACTATATCCAGTAACAATTCCAGCTTTATTAGCGCTAGAAATTCCATATTCTAGCTTGGAACTCGGATCAACATCCGGAAAGCCTTTGTCCCCTGCTGGTAACTGAAGTGCACGAGAAACAAATGTCGCAAATTCTCCACGAGTAACATTGTTTTTCGGTTTGTACACATCTTCACTAAATCCTTGGACAACCCCAAGCTCAATCATTTTTCTCATTTCAGCCTCTAAAGCAATACCCGTAATGTCATCCACAATGACCCCATCGGCCTTAGCTGGTAAACTAGTAAATACCGAACTCACGAGCAAAGTTGCGGTTAATATCAAGGCAGAACCTATCTTTCTCATGAATATCCCCCTACTACGATCTTTTTTGACAATAACTACTATCATTCTACCAAAAACTCTACTAAAATCTAACACTTATTTTCAGTTAACTTCTGACATTTTCAAAAGTAAATCACCTAAACAGAGAAAAAACATAGTAATACCAACAACCATTACGGAATATAGGAAAATATAATCATTTTTGAGGGACGGACCTAATATTGGACTTTAAGTATAGGAGGTAATATTATGGGGCTCTTACTATTTTCAGAATAGGGTTGTGAATTTCTAAAATCGTAAGTATACATGAGTTTTCCTTATTGACTAATAGTTTTCAATTAATTAAGACCGTATTTAGAAAGACACTCACTGACCAATCACAGAGTTGCTTGGAGCGGAAGGTGCTTGACTCCTGCGGTAAATGGCGGGTAAAGTGAGACCCCACAGCGCAGCGATGTCTAGCTCCAGTTCGCAGGGACTAGTGGATTTCACAAATGAAGAGGAAGGTTCCGTTCCGGTAGGTACGGAACCCAGATAAGTCAACATCGACTCACTCCGTTCGCCGTGTTTCCTTTATCTCGTGCGTTTTGCTCCAATCCATACGTCCCTAAACGCTCACCTCCGCTTTTCGGTGAGGAGGCTCACTCCCGCCCCGCGGAAAGCAAGCACCTGGAGCGCAAAGCAACGAACCTATCTTAGCAGACGTTGTTGGAGAACTACTTTTGCCAAAAAAAGAGGCTAGGAATTAACCTAACCTCTCAAAAGAAACAATCTTCTATTATCGAATATAAACCTTAAGTTTATAAGGATCAATCGTAGCATTACCATTGATATCACGAACCTTGATATGGTACGTGCCTTTGGTTAATGGTACATCAACAACCTCTGCATCACCAGCCATATAGTGATCCACTTCTTTGATTAGTTTGCCATTTTGATAAATAGCAAGAGTTCCATCTACTTCAATACCTGTTTCTAACTTGAATTTCACTGTAGATTTTCTTGGAACTGCGATTTCATACCAGTCTTCATCACCATATGCTACACCAGCATTCAGCTGACCTTCGTTTACATATAGCTTACCAGTAGATTTTTTCATTTTAATTGGCTTGCTTGGAACATTATTTTTCACTGTTGATCCCGCATCTTCATCCTTACCGTTCACTGCTTTTAAATTCAGTTTGTAAGGAGTTAATGTGTATGGCATCATGCCTATTGAAAATCCTTCGATAATAACAAAGTAGTTTTTGTTTTTATCAAGTTTCACAGATCCAATAGCCTCGTTTGGATCTGACATCGTTTGAACGATTTGTGCTCTTTCATACTCTTCATCATCTAGAGTCTTATTTTTGTTTTTGTCTTCTACAAATACAACTGCAGCATAGAAATCTGAGAATAGCTCAGCAGGTAGTTTATCCTTCAGGGATTTTGAAACTGTACCTTCTTCTAGCTTAACTCCTAAAATTTCACTCTTCTTAGATTCATGATAGAAAACATCAATATCACTTGGACTCGAGAAGTTTCCTGTGAAGCTCATTCCTGGAAGGGCAACTGGATTCTTATACTCATTATTCGGCTCGAAATCATCTGAAACTTTACCTGTTAATTGTTCTGCTTTAATTTCATAACCATCAAATGGAATTGTACCGTCATAGTAGTTAGCAGTAACGTTAATAAAGTACGTTTCATCTTTTTCAAGCACTGTATAGATGCTAGATGTTACTTCAATATCATAATTATATTGAAGGTTTTCACCAATGTATTCAAGATATTCTGCTGGTTCTTCACCTTCTGCAGCATCAGGTTGTTTTGAAAGTTTAAGGATATTCACCATCGGACGCTCTTCTGTATCTTCATTGATCGTGAACTTTACAACTCCAGATTCTGAAGGAGTAAACATAAAGTAATCCTCATCGTCCATACTTTGAACATAACCTGAAATCGTTTCACCAATTGTATATGGTGTAGCAGCTTGTTTTAACGTCTCTATTAAGCTATCCTCTTCCATCATATATGGAGGGAATAACTCTTCATGATTTGCAATTTTCGCACGCTGGATTTCTACAGCTGTTTCCTCTTCAGCCATTTCTTCCGTTACTTCACCTTTTTCCATATCCATTGGTGGACCGTAGTAAGGGAACATATCTTCATCAGCTGGCATTTCTTTCGGCTCAACTGAGAACTCGTAAGGAGTTAAAGAAGATACCGGGCCAGATGCCTCGGAAAGACTAGGATTCATCATGTAATCAATGGATCCATACATATTACTAGATTCATTGGTTACTTTTACATAATACTTCATACCAGGTTCAGTTTGAATTGCAACACTTTCTCCTTCACCTGGGCCATTAGAATTTGCATTCCAGCGAGGATAAGCAAACATGTCCTCAGGGTATGGGAATTCATCTCCAGCTTCCTCTGCATGTTGTCTAGCATGCTCGAACTCTTTTAACATTTCATATTCGAATTCGTCATATACCTGAATAGTAGAATCCACTCCAGGCACTCCTGAAATTGCTAGTTTTACCATTTGAGGTTCTTCTGTAGAGAACGTATAGAAATCATCATCTTTCTCTTCTCCAATAAAGTAGTAAGGAGTTTCTCCTGTACTAAATGGTAGCTCGGAAATTTCAACTGGAGCTTCAAGAGAAGATTCATCCTCTGGAAGTTCATTAACAACATTTACATTTAAGGCAAATGCTGATTTTTTTGCTTTTGAGTTATCATAGCTTCCATTTGCATCACGGACTTCAATTAAGAGAGTTCCGTCATATTTTGCAGTATATAGAATAGCTTCTTCACTGCCTTCTCGTACTTTGTTCACTTCAAATGATTTTACATCGTTAAAATAGTCTTTAAAATGAACATCCATTTTGTAGTCAAATTGAGCAGAACCACTCAATACCGCTTGCACACTTTGACCTTTTTCAAGATCTACCTTGTAGAAATAAGATTCATTTGGTTGTGTGAACGTACCTGTTACTTTTTCAGAACCCACCACTTTGGCAGCTTTGAATTTCTCATCCATTGTGAATTCTTTTTTCACGAATTTTGGTAGATTTTTAATGTCATATTTTAGAGCTGCAACTGGGTCAACCATTCCATTTGCATACTTGACATCAAATCCTTTTTCCCCTAAATCTTGTGCGGTTGCTTCAAGAATGTATTCCACCTGTAATGGAGTTAAGTCAGGGTGCTTTGATAGAAGCATTGATACAACTCCAGCGACAACAGGTGATGCCATTGAGGTACCACTCATGTTTATAAATGTTGACCCTTTTTCATAGTCATACATTGTGCTATAAACATCTTCACCAGGAGCAACTACATCTACAGATGGTCCATATGTAGAGAAATCAGCAAGTTGCTTCTTATCGTTCAACGCTCCAACGCTGATAACTCCTTCATATGCAGCTGGATAGTTGATAATATCGTCGCCATCATTACCGGCAGCAGCTACAACGACTACTCCAGCATCGATTGCTTTCTTTATAGCTTCACCAATAACCGGAGATTTGTACGGCATACCTAAGCTTAGGTTAATAACATCTGCCTTTTTCTCTACCGCCTTAAGGATTCCTTGTGCGATTGAGTATTCTGTACCACCCATACGGTTAAATACATCGATAGGAAGAATCTTCACATTTGGATTCATTCCATATCCGCCAACTCCGTTATTCTTTTCTGCAGCAATGATTCCTGCTACATGTGTTCCGTGATAATCTGCAGCCCCTTGATTCATAGGATTAACAGCATTATAGCTTGGTAGAAGAGTATCTTTTAAATCAGGATGCACGGGATCAACACCCATATCCACTACTGCTACTGTAACTTTATGTTTTCCTAGTAGCTTTTGAGCTGCTTCAGTATTCAGCATTTTATGTAAGTACTGCTGGTCTGCTTTAGGATCAGCGGTCGTTGCAAAAGGCTGAGCAAATAAAGTCGGAGCAACAAATTCTGTTTTAGAATGATGCTGGAACCTTTGAATCGTTTTTTGCAAATCCTCTTTTTTGCTTACTTTTACCACTACATAATTTAATTCTGGAATTGTTCGAACAACCGATACCCCTAGCTTTTTAAAATCAGAATAGCTGAAGGACTTATTGTACTTTACTGTTAGCATATCTTCACTAAATGCCTTATACTCTTTTGCTTGGTTCATTCGCTCAAAGAACGGGCTTTTTTGTAGTGAAGAAATACTAAAGTCTTTTTCTGTCGTTTGAGCACTACTTGTCATTGGCTGGAGAAATGAACTACTGATTAACCCAGCAGATAATCCAACGGTTAGAAGTCGTTTTGATAGATTCTTCTTCAATTTGCTCCCCCTTAATTACTAATTGGTATTTTTTTCTTCTCTGACTATTGTAAGTACACAATGGAAAAAATTGCAACCGATTATCAGAAAAAATTTTCGATTTATTTAGACAAATCAAATATAACTTGCTAGTTTACGCTTGTTTTTATAGAGTTTAAGTAACAAAAAAATTATGAGGTTAGACATGAAAAAAATACTATTTTTAAGTTTTGGAATGATTGTAGTTATATTTGGTTTCCTATTTGCAAAAGGAAACACCCAAACCTTCTCACTTCCAAATCAATACGTACTCGAAACAAAAAGTTCATTCTTTACGAAATTGGAACAGATTCAAGAGGAGTCTTTTTCCGTGGAAAGTATGAAGGAGACTAGCACAACCTTTCTACTGTCTGCGTTAGGGAAGAAAAAGGGATACCTAACCATAACAAAGAGAGAGCTCGGAAATGATGACCAGTTCTTCTTTTATCGGATGAGAGCCATTGATGGTCAAAAGGTTGATGTAAGTTTCAGGATTTCTTTAGAAGAAAATACTCAAATTGATTTTTCCAGTTGGGAGCAAACGGGTGAAACATCCGATCATCATGCTAATTTTGGTGTTGACCCAACAACGAATCCTATTGGACATTATTCTTTAGACAACGGGCAAACGTTAGAGCTCGTTCAAGGAAAAACCTTTTACTTTCAAGAACTTGAGAAAAAGTATGAAAAAGATGAGAGCAGTTATCTAAGAGAGCTAGAAAAAGAAGAAGCGACTACTTCTGTAACTGAAAATGGATTACTAGAAATTAATCTATCAGCAGAAGCCAATACTGTTGTTGAAAGCTGGACGTATCTTTCTACCGAAGAACCATTTGAGAATAAGGAGCAAGAACAGGACTGGATTCAATACTCAACCGAAAATCCAACACAGGTGAACAACTGGTTAACTGGGGACGGACCTTACAATAAGCTTCCATGGTCAATTGAGCCTTATACAAAAATGGGGTATGGGCGAAATTTGGGAGACATGCAGGATGACATAGCGTTCCAAAAGTTCCAGGAAACAGGAGAGAGATATTTTCAATCACTCACGTTGAATTCCTATTTTGATTTGGTGAAGTATCGAGAAGAGAAACAAGATCTTCTTTGGCCAACAGAGTACACTAGTACATGGTTAAAGAAAGCTTATGGTACAAGAGCACCTTATTACGATACTCGCCATAACGAGTATATTGCATTGTTTTTAGCAAATATCTCTAAAGAGTTTGGCTTTGTTCCGAGGAAAGGGAATCCGATTATTCATTATGCTGATTTTCTTTTAGAGCAAATGAAAGCTGAAAAAGTGATTAAGACAAAAAATGGACAGCTTGTTGTAGATTATTTCGATCGAACCGGAGTATCATCCAATACCCATGCTTCGCTTAACCACGAGCTTGGCGGACTGAAAATCTTATTAAAGGCGTATGAGTTAGAGAAGGAAGAGAGGTATCTAGACGGAGTTCTACAAATCATGAATGGCATCGAGGACTTAGGTTCCGGATGGATTCGTGATACCGGTGATTTATGGTATCAGGTAAACGAAGACCTTAGCTTTTCTGGAAATGACTACGAGCAATTAACATTAATAGATTTACTGGAGTCAAGAGTGTTACTTCGTGAGGTTGGCATTGAGTCAACCACAATTGACCAATTCATTACTTCAAAGCTTCAGTACTTGCGTGATGAAGGAAAAACGCTGCATCCAAAGGTTCAAGAATTATTATAATGAATGCATAACCCGATAACACTCAACATGTTATCGGGTTTTCTTTTAAAAATTTCAAAAAAACTGAAACCTTTGAACACTTTATCCGTCTAATAGTATGTAAGGAAAATAATCTAACTTCTTCTCACAAAAGAAAAACAGCCATATGACGATATGACTGTTACAATGTTTTATCAATTATTTAGTTGGGTATGTGTTATATATAGCAGCAGAGAAATCTGCTCTAGTCGCATTATCGCTTGAACGATACGAGTCTGTTTTAAACACTTTTGTTTTGTCTGTTTTATAAATAGCTGCGATTGCTTCTGCAGCCCAATGCTCAGGAGCTACATCCTTGTATACTTTTTCAAGGCTAGCAGATTTCACAAGCTTATCTGTACCAAATGCACGTTGTAAAATAACAGCCATTTGAAGTCTAGTTAAGTAATCATTTGAGCGGAATGTTCCATCAGGGAAGCCAGTGATAATCCCCGCTTCTTGCATTGCCGCAATGTCTTTATAGAAAGAAGAATTTGCATTTAAGTCTTTAAATGTTACTTTTTTCGATGCGTTTAGTTTTAAAACACGGTTAATGATCGCTGCTGCTTGTCCTCTTGTTACAGCATTCTCTGGTTTAAATGTTTTATCATCAAAACCGTTAATAATCTTTTGACCAGTTAATTCCATAATGGCATTGTATGCTAAGTGAGAGTTTGCTAGATCTTTAAATTCTACTTTTTGTGTAACAGAATCTAGTCTTTTTCCGCCTGCAAATTTAGGGCCCCAGTATGGGTTGTCCATTGATGCAATGGCAACACCTTGGTTTTTGGCGCTAATAAACTTATTATCACCAATATAGATTCCTACATGTGAAATACCCGCTTTGTAGGTACCCGCAAAGAACACTAAATCTCCAGGTAGAAGGCCTTCTTTTGCAACTTTAGTTCCTAGTTCGTATTGTTCTGCAGATGTTCTAGGAAGTGTAATATCATGTTGACCAAATACATAAGAAGTAAAACCTGAACAATCAAACCCCGAAGGAGTCCTTCCTCCAAATGCATATGGAGTTCCCTCTTGTTTTTTTGCTAACTCTACGATTTCATTTCCAGTCGCAGCAAATGTTGAGATTGCTGGAAATAGATAGAGTAATAGAGTTAGAGCTAAAGTTACTTTTAAAAACCTTTTCATTCCATGTCACCTCAAAAGAATTGTCTGAAAACTCTAGAATATAACTACATTCTAGCAAAAAATTACGACATTTTATTTTACGTTTATGTTACAGAAGTATTACATCGACATATTCCGTCTAATTTTGGGTATATGTTTAGACAATCCGATACAATAACCTACGTTTATTCATCGACTTTTCTATGCTTTTTTCGCTTGTTCAATAAGTAGGGCTGATCCTTTCTTAGGATCAGCTTTCTACTTATCTAGTAATAAAGTTCGGATTTTCTGCCCTTGCCAAAAATACTGAGAACATCGAACGTGTCATATATTCATATGGCTGAAAGCTTTTATCCGGGTAACCTTG
Organism: Rossellomorea marisflavi; assembly: GCA_003667865.1. Lineage (GTDB taxonomy): Bacteria > Bacillota > Bacilli > Bacillales > Bacillaceae_B > Rossellomorea > Rossellomorea marisflavi_C. The sequence goes on from CP033051.1 coordinate 570,284, forward strand.
AGTAATTTGTGCTTCTGCCAGCTTATATATCGCTTGATAGCCTGTCACATTTTCATTTATATCTGTGAAGCTTTGTGTACTTGTCAGCTTTAATTTGTATGCATTTGCTAGTAGAATCGCCATTTCAGCTCGAGTTACAGGTTGGTTTGGACGAAATGTTTTATCTGGGAAGCCCTGTAGGATTTTTCTGTCAAAAGCTGATTGGATATAACCAGATGCGAAATACTGATTGCCTACATCATGAAAGACTGTTTTTCTTGTTGTACCATCAAAGCCTAATGCTCTTCCGATAAGCGCAACAGCCTCTCCTCTTGTAATATTTGTTGATGGCTTCAGTAACGTTCCATTATTTGTCCCACTTAGAATATTTCTTTCATATAAAAAGACCATATGAGGAGCATACCAATCTTGAGCTGATAGATCTTTAAAGTAAGGGCCAGCTACGGTTACTGGCAGCTTCACTTCTTTAGGATCTGTTGAGCCATTAAAGATAAAATGGTATTCATAGGTACCTTTTGGCATATAGTCAATAAATTGATAATCAACTAGATTCTTCTTAATTTGTTTTCCATTTATCGCAATATCTACAGATTTTGTGGTGGAATCTGTTTCAAATTGGAAGTGTATTTTTCCATTTTTATTTTCTTTTACATATGCATAAGGAAGAAGGTTTGCTGACAGCTTGTCTGGATACTGTACTAATCCATACCCATATAAAGGGTCTTTTCCGACAGCACCTAAATCTTTGGCAGAATCTGTCAGGATTTTACGAATCACTTCATTTTGCTGATAGGGAAGTTGTTCTTTTAATAAAGCTAACATTCCCGTTATGTATGGTGCTGCCATTGATGTCCCCGAGAGGTTCATATATCCATCCTGTTGACCGTCTCTAGTGTCGATGGACATAGGAAATGCACTACGAACATATTGCCCCACTGCTACAATTTCCACTTCAGGTCCCGTAGATGATTCTTTCATTCTTCTTAATGATTCATCTACCCCACCCACTGCAATCACTTCAGGATACTTTGCTGGGTACATTACTGTATTCACAAATGTATCTGACGTTCCGGTGTTTCCTGCTGCGGCTACGAGAATGATCCCGCTATTGTAAGCCTTTTGAATACTTAATCGTAATGCGCGATCATCGGATTCTGTTGTAAAGCTCATATTTAATATATCCATATCATTGGTTATAGCCCATTCAATTCCTGCAAGAATTGTTGATGTTGTCCCAAACCCGCTTTCATCTAAGCCTTTTATAGCATAAAGTTCTACATCGGGTGCCACACCAACAATACCGACTCCGTTATTTTGTGCAGCAATCACTCCCGCAACATGTGTGCCATGACCATTTCCATCACTGTAGTCCTTCCCACAGCTTGCTGTCACGACACAGACTCCGCCTGCAACGTTAAGATCTGGGTGTGTCTTATCAATCCCTGTATCAAGAACCCCTACCTTAACTCCTTTTCCGGTATATTGGCTACGAACCTCAGGTGTCAATTTTATCGTCTCAAAAATGCTTGGTGTCACTTGGCTTGTAATTTCATACTCTTTTTCAATCTCATACTCATTTACAAGCCCTTCAAGATCTAATTGTGCTATCTGAGAAGGTGTAGTTTTAATTTTTATGGCATGAAGAACTTCAAAATACTTTTCTATTTCTATATCGTAGTCAGTTACCTGATTTATAGATTTATTGTCTTCTAAGAAAACAATATATGTATGCTCTTCTTGTTGAGTTTGAGAGAAGGAATGATTGGGTAAAGACATTATAAGCATGAATACTATGACAAACATTTGAGTTAATTTCTTCAATGTAATGCACACCCTTTTGATTTATAAAAAGGAGCCTAAAACAATCTTTGATAGAGTATCAATAGAATGTATATAGACTCCAATATTTTATGAATGGATTAATGAAGTTTTGCAGAAGGTTTTCCACCGACTTCGTTGTAAAGGGGTTTCACCTCTTGTAAGCCTTCATAGTGGTAATAGTAATCTAATATACCTAGATAAAGTCCTCTTGCAGCTTTTTCACGCCATGTTGGAGAAGCAAGTTTTGCATTATCTTCTTTATAATCAATAAATCCTAGCTCCACAAGGGATGATGGCATTTTATTTTCACGAAGAACATGGTAGTTCCCTTTTTTCACACCACGATCCCTTAACTCTAATGCGCCTAGCAATCTATTTTGTAAGTATATCGATAATGCTTTGCTTTGGGCTACATTAGGGTTAGTAGCAGATGCACTATAATAGAAGGTTTCTGTTCCATTCGCTGATCCATTAAATGAGTTCGCATGGACACTAATAAAAATATCCCCCTTATTTTCTACTGCAAACTTCACTCGATCGCTTAATTCAACCTTCTTATCTATTTCTCTTGTGAGTTTAATATTTATCGGTGTTTTCTTAAAATATTCTTTCAAACGTAATGACGTATCTAGTACCACGTCACTTTCTAGTAGCCCATATGCGACTGCACCTGGATCAGGGTATCCATGACCAGGGTCAATAATGATTGTTTTTTGACTTAAAACAGATGTCACATCTGGTTTTGAAGTAGATAAGTAAGCTGTGTGAATAAACCCTTGTTGATTATTGTAGGAAATGTAAGCCCATTCCCCAATTTCAAACGCCTTCTGTACCAGGTTTCCTAGATTCAACTGTCCTGTGACAGGATAGGTAGTTCCTGGACCAGTTCGAACATTTAAATCATTTGTTGTTACATAAGCAGTTTGATTAAAATCAGGTTCATTTCCAAGCATTCTCATCTGAGGATTAATACTACGAGATAAAAATACAGCAAAATCTGATCTTTTAATATAATTTGCTGTACCAAATGTTCCATCTGGTAAACCTTGTGCAATTCCCATTGATATTAATTGTTCTGAGGCAATCGTAATCGTTCTTGGGTTATAACCGAAAGCACGGCCAATCATAATGGCCATTTCTCCCCTAGCGACAGGCTGGTTTGGTTTGAAGATATCATTTGAATATCCTGTAAGTATGTTATTCTCAACTGCTTGCTGAATATAGCCTGAAGCAAAGTTGTCAGCTCCAACATCACTGAATTGTGTCACTCTCTTTGCACCATTATATTGAAGAGCTCGTCCAATCATAGCAGCAGCTTCTGCTCTGGTTACTTGTCTCTCGGGACGAAACGTATTGTCCGATTCCCCTCTTGTTATAAGTCCGGTAGCTAAATAGTTGATCTCATCTTTCGCTCGATGAGTAACCCCTATATCCGTAAAAGCTGCGAATGTTTTGGTTCCATATGAAAATGTAGACACGATGACTACCGCAACAATTGACAATAGAAGATAGCGTTTCAAAACATTATTTTCTCCCTTCGGCATTTTCCTACATTTTATCACAAAATCCCCTATCACTCTATGACTCTTATGGTCTATTTTATGTTGTCTTTTTATAAGCGATAGAGAAGTCTATGTAAAATGCAATTCTAAATATAGTACTTATTACATAATAACGGAACATCCGTTGCGAAAGCTGTTGTAAAATGTGGAAATAACGATAAAAGCCCCTTGCTTGTAACTTGCAAGGGGCTTTTCATATTGTTCTTGTTTTAGTTAATAAATTTGATGTGTTGTAAGAAATTATCTAAGATTTTAGACATTTGATCACGTTTTGTATTATCAGATGGACCAAAGTTTCCATTAGAGTAGCCTGAAATAATTCCAGCTTGTAATACTTTCTCAACATGCTCCCGTGAAGCTGAACCGATTGATTTAAGGTCTTTAAAGTCTTCAAGTTCTTTTGTTGTATCAAGAGCTTCGTTTGAATTCACGTAGTCAATGGCACGGCTAATCATAATAGCCGCTTCCGCACGTGTAAGATTTGCTGATGGATGGAACTTACCATCTGCTTTCCCCTGAATGATTCCTGCTTCGACCGCTGCAGCAATTTCTCCATTTTTGTTAATAGCTTGAGTTGGAGATACATCTGAGAAATCTACTTTTGTTGAATCTGTAGCAACAAGACCTAAGCTACGAGAGATTAGAGCAGCAAACTCACCACGAGTCATATATGCGTCTGGAGAGAAGCTTGTAGCTGTTTTCCCTTGCACAATATATTTAGATGCTAATTTCTCAATATGTGCTTCAGCCCAGTTTGCACCATTGTTTACATCTGAGAATGTTTTATTGTTTTCAACCACTGTATATTTTGAGTTTGTAAGAGATTTAATTACAGCACGCTTCCCGTCAAAGTAAGTAGGGATTGATGTAATCGTACCATCGTCATTAATTCTTACTGCAACTGCGTTTACTTGATTAAATGTTTTATCACTAGTAATCTCACGTTCTACATATACACTAAAACGTTTGATTGCTTCTGTTTTTGAACCAGAAACAGCTTCAACCGTGAATTCAATAACTTTAGAAGCGAGTTTTAAGTTGTTCTTTGATACTGCACCAGAAACCTCCGTTTCATCAACTACGTTTACAGCGATATTAATTTCTACTGCATCTTCAGAAACTCCTAATGATTTTGCAAGTGCAGCTACATTAATTTCGCTAACCGGTAGGTCATATGCAGCTTCTTCTGTTTCAACTTTAACTTTTGCATTTTTATTTTTTGCTGCAGCTTGTTTAAATAGATCTGCTGGAACTTTTGCTTCTACTTTTTCACCAGCTGCTGCTTTTTCTAGTTTAATAGGAATCACTGATTTTTCTGGAGTGATTTGATCAACAATTTCTTTTACTTGTTCTTTTGTTACTTCTGAGATTACTTTGTTGCCTTCTCTATCAATCACTGGTGTTGGTACTGTTACTTCCTGTTCTGCTGGAGTTTCAGGAGAAGTTGGTGTTGTTGGTGTTGTTGGTGTTGTTGGTACACCGCCACCGCCACCGGCACCTCCACCTCCACCTCCACCAGTTGTATTATCAACTGATAAGATTCTAGAGATATAATCGTTCCACTGTGGTTCTGTGATACTTCTATATGAAGCTTGAGCATCTCTTAAAGCTTGTTTCTGATCAGAAGATAATTGATCAAAGACTCCGTCAAAATAAGCAATTAAATCTTCCACACTGTTTCCAGTAATAGTTGTATTATTTGCCTTTGCTAAACGAATTGCTTCTTTTAAGGCATTACGTGCATCTTGATCAGCTATTAGACTAATTTCTTTAATAGCAGCAGGAGTTCTAGCTATATCTAAGAGATCAATTACATCATTAAATGTGTCACTGTATGTTTCTTTTCCACCAACTTCAAATAATGAAGCCATCATTTTTTCACTTAGAGTGTCGGATGTTAAATTAGTCTCACTAGACAAACTATCTACGAAATCTAATTGTACAGCAGACATAAATGCTAAAAATTCGTCCATTGTTACGTTAGGTAATACAGTGTTAATAGCACCAGATTGTGTTGTTCTAAATGTGTCAATACTTGTTTCTAAATCTTCGACAGTCACAGCACTAAACACTAAATCTAGCATACCTTTAATTAATTGTTTTTGATCATCATATGTACTCTCCGCTTGCACAACAGCAGAATTCGTAAAACTACCAATGGTAACAACAGGTGCTAACGCCACTGTAGTAGCTAGAATTGCTTGCATAGCTTTTTTACTGAATGGATATTTTTTCATTTAAAGGGTCACCTCAATATGTAGAATTTTGTAAATAGATGTAAGATCTAGTCCATATATATTCATTTAACATAATACTGGAATAATATCTATAAATCAATCAAAAACTGGAATTTTTGTGATTGATTAGTAGGATTTCTAGTAATATTTTTGTAAAAAATAGTTATATTTTCTCATAATGTGTTAAAATCTTTCTGGTAGAAATAGTCTGAAAGGAGATGATGACAGATGAAAAAGTTTTGGAAAGTATTTTTACTTTCATTACTAGCAATCATATTAGTAGCTTCTGGCCTTGCCTATTATTTTTTAAAGGTAAAAACGTATGAAACAGCTGATGCAGAAGTAGAGGAAATTACAGAGTCCGAATATGAAATCGTTTTACCTGAAGAGGAAGTTGAAGAAGGTGCTAATGAAGAGTCCGAAGAGACTAACTCTGACCAAAAGGAATCTACTGGGAACGAAGGAACTGAGTCTAACCAAAGTAGTTCAAATACAGCTTCAAATTCAAACAATGATAAAGAGGATCAAAAACAGTCTAGTGGTAGCGGAGATCAGACTGGCTCAACTTCAACTGAACATTCTACTCAAGTTAAAGAAGATACTGTTACTGTTGCTGAGATTAAAGATAAATATCGTCCCTCCTTTCAAAACTTACAAGACCAAGCAAATGGCAAGATTGACTCTCTTGTAAGCAAAGCATTTACTGAGTATAAAACAAAAAAAGAGAACGGCGAAAAGATATCTCTCGGTTACTTCTATAACAAGTATACAAACGCTGCTGATGCACTAGAAGGTAAGACTGATACAGCATTCAATACTATCTATAAGGCTCTACAAAAAGACTTAAAAAAGCATGGCTATAGCACATCGCATGCAAAAGAGTTTAAAGAGCATTACGAAAATGAAAAATCATCAAGAAGAACAGCACTACTAAACAAAGCTGTAGATAATTTTTAAGACGTTAAAGGTCCGTCCCTCTACTGAATGGGGACGGACCTCTTTATTTTGATGTGTTATTGATGGATTTCAGTCTTTGGTTGAACGACAGGTCTTCCGATAGAGTAGTAGATTACTTGTGATTGTTCTGCTTCTTCAAGATTGTAACAGTTACGGCCATCGAATATAATGGGTTGTTTCATTGCGGAACGGTATGTTTGTAATGGGATGCTTTTGATGTCATCCCATTCTGTAACAAGGAACATCATATCTGCATCTTTTACAGCTTGTATACGGTCTGTGCAATATTCGATTTGATTCCCAAAAAGCTCACGTACATGGTCGATCGCCACTGGATCATATACTGTAATTGAAACACCTTCCACTAATAGCTCTTTAATGATTTCGATTGCTGCTGCTTCGCGGATATCATCTGTATTGGGTTTAAATGCAAGCCCTAATATAGTAGCTTTTTTTCCAGTGAGCGCTGAAAAATGGGTGCGAGCCATTTCAACTAGCCGTTTTTGTTGCATTGCATTGACACGAATTACTGATTCAAGCAGTTCAAAATGATGGTCGATATCTCCAGCTATTTGAACGAGTGCATTCGTATCCTTCGGAAAGCAAGATCCACCATAACCAATTCCAGCACCCAAAAATTGACTACCGATTCGTTTATCCAATCCCATTCCATATGCAACTTCTTCAACATTGGCCTCTAATTTTTCACACAGATTAGCAATTTCATTGATAAAACTAATTTTTGTTGCTAGAAAAGCATTGGAAGCATATTTAATCATCTCAGCACTTTCAATTGAAGTATGAACAATTGGAGCTTTAAATGAGTCAAAAAGTTGTCCTAGCCTATCTCTAGCGTATTCAGACTCACTCCCAATAATAATACGGTCTGAATTGAATGTATCGTGTATCGCAGACCCTTCACGCAAAAATTCCGGCACTGAGGCTATATGAAACTCATACGTACCCTTTAATTTTGAATGAACCCATGCCTTAACCTTTCGATTGGTTCCTACTGGTACCGTACTTTTCGTAACGATAATCGTTCCTGACTTTTCGAGGTTTTGACCTATGGATTCTGCGGCTGCTTGAATATAGGAAAGATTAGCAGAACCATCTACACGTGAAGGGGTTCCGACTGCCATAATAATTACGTCTGCGTCGCTGCAAGCTTCTTCATAGCTTATAGAAAAGTTTAGTCGCTTTTCTTTTAGGTTCTTTTGGATCAATCCTTCAATTCCTGGCTCATAAATGGGTGAACTACCTTTATTTAATCGGCTTACTTTTTCTGCATCAATATCTATACATGTCACATGGTTACCAACCTCAGCAAGACATGTTCCTGTTACAAGCCCAACATATCCTGTACCGATTACTGTTACATTCATCAGATTGCCTCCTATTTAATCGGTGATTCTAATAATGAAGTTAAATAATCGCGAACCTGATCCTTTAAATCGTCACGCTTTAATGCAAAATCAATTGTCGCTTCAATAAAGCCGAATTTATCTCCAATATCATAGCGCTTCCCTTCAAAGATATTGGCGTAAACAGGATAGCTTTGATTATAGATATTGATGGCATCAGTTAATTGAAATTCTCCACCAGCACCAGGGGATAGATTCTCTAGTATCGGAAATATCTCTGGTGTAAGTACATAACGACCGATAATCGCCAAGTTGGAGGGTGCTTCTTCAACGGCTGGTTTCTCTACTAGTCTTTCAATAGCCATTGTATTTAATGATGGTTGTGAGTTAATGAGTGAAGAGGACACTGGTTGAATAATCCCATATTTTTTCACCTCTTCGCTAGGAATCTCCTGAACTCCTAATATTGCCGCCTGATGTTTTTCGTACACCTCTAATAATTGTTGTAAACATGGCTGTGGTGAATCAATAATATCGTCCCCAAGCATGACGGCAAAAGGCTCGTTTCCGATAAAGGAGCGTGCACAAAGTACAGCATGCCCAAGTCCCAACGGCTCCTTTTGGCGAATGTAATGAATATTAGCTAAGTCAGCAATTTGTTGAACCTCTTCAAGTGCTTGAAACTTATGCTTTTTGGCTAAAGATTCTTCTAACTCATACGATTTATCAAAGTGATCCTCAATGGCACGTTTCCCACGACCCGTTACAATGATAATATCTTCAATTCCAGAGCGAACCGCTTCTTCCACAATGTATTGAATTGTAGGCTTGTCCACAATCGGCAACATTTCCTTAGGCTGTGCCTTTGTTGCAGGCAGAAATCGAGTTCCTAACCCTGCTGCTGGAATAATCGCTTTTTTCACTTTTCCCGTGCTATAAGCAGATTGAATGAAATCAGAATACTTCCCCAATGAATACACCTCCAAAAAGACTGTTACTTAAATAGTATCAAAGCACTTTTCTGAATAGCACAAATTCACCGTTTATTTACATAAAATTAATTTTTTTCTTAAAAGTGGAAGCGAAAAATATTCATATAGGAATATTCGTTTAGTTATATTTTTTATTGATTTTAGTGATTAGTATAAAAAAAGGGGAATTATTTCTGGATAATCGTAGATAATCGCTAGAGCACTTATTTCACATACATGTTACCCTAGTTTTAACTTTAAAGGGGGTCTTGCAATGCAGAAGATTGAAATGAAAGTGAATCCTTCTTTTGTGGACGAACAACTTTCTATTGCTTTTTTCTTTGAGTTTCTATTATTAGGAAAGAAGATTGGAGAAGCCCTTGTCTACACCTATGCAGAACATGACAGTAATATTTGTGATTTGGAAGAAGGACGCGTAGCACTGCGTAAAAATAAATATGCTCGTGTACATGAGTTTCAGGTATTTGATGAATACCATGAGGAAACCTCCAGTCAACTTTCTAGATTTCTACAAGTAATAGGTATTGAACAGGTAGAATACCAGATATATAAAGCCATTTAAAATAAAAGCACCTCAACCTATTCCTGGTTGAGGTGCTTTTATTAATTATCTTCTTGAGTTAATTCCACGATCTTCTCATTGATAATCGGTATGTACTTTTCATCTTGCTGAAGTTCAAAAACAGTTAACGCCTTCTTCATATAGTGTATTGCCTTAGTACTATCTTCCTTTAACTCATAATTATATCCGATGTGATAATGAAGCTGTCCTAAAAGGTAGAGCATATCCTTTTTGAGGCACCAACGAATGCCCTCTATACAATACTTAATAGATTCATCAACTCTATCAAGTCTAGTGAGGACACGCGCTAAATTGTAATACAACCTCGATTTCAATGTAAGATCAGATAGATTTGGTAGTACCTTTAAATTCTCATCAATTCTTTCAAATACATCAAGTGCAAGATTCAAATCTTCTTTTACATATATCGCTCCAATAGTTAAATGGATTTCTATCTCTCGTTCTGTCCACAATTTTTCAGTCTTGTGAGTGAGAGTGATTGCATTTTCAAGAGTACGAATAGAAATGTCAAACTTTTTCTCTACTTCATATTCGTAAATTCCTTTATGCCAAAGTAGAAGTTGAAGGTTTTTATTGTTTTGTGCAAACAAGGGATTATCTTCTTCTGCCCTTACAATTTCCATCATTTCTTGGTAATTATGTTCTCTTCTAAATACTTTTAACTGATTAGAAACTTCTTGAACATAATCTAGCCTCGGTGTCATCCCAATATCAAAGAAGTAATTGACATCTACTCCTAGCTTTTGAGAAATTAAATATAATGTAGGTGCATAGGGATACACAATCCCTTTCTCAATTTTACTTATTTGAGCCTGGGTACAAATCCCTTCAGCTAATTCTTCCTGAGAAACTTTTAAATTTTTTCGTAACTCTTTTATTTTTTTTCCTACTGCCGAAAAATCCATAATGTTCTCTCCTGCAAAATTATTCCTAGAGTTATATTTTATAAAGAAAAGTCGAAAAATCCTATAAAAACGGTTACTATATGAAAATAGATACCCTTACATCAAAAACACATCTATTTTTAACTTATGTTTTAATAATTATAACACTAATAAATAACACAAGTAACAAATATACTTATATTTGAAAGGGTGAAAAAAATGAAAAAACTACTAGCTGTTCTTACACTTGCTGCAGTATTATTCGGAGCTACTGGCTTATCAGCATCTGCTGCACCTAAAACAATTGATGCTCCAATCTCTTCTTTTGCTAAAGAATTACCAAACGAATATTAATATCAACTTGTAGGTGCTATGCACCTACTTTTTTTTGTTAAAAAACATAGTAAATCATTAAAATTCTAAATTCATGATACATTAAACCTCAATATATTTTTCTTCTAAATATCTATCTTGTTTTATTTCCCCCTAACCCAATACATTTCCCATCTAAATTCAAGTTGTCTTTTCATATATTTTCCTAAATACAAAATATTGTCATTCTGCTATATTTACATTTGTTACAAAAACATTAATAAGTAAACAACTGGGGGATATATACTTGAAAAAAATGATCGCAGTACTAAGCATGCTCGTAGTAATGTTAGGAACATTCTCTACCTTTCAAAACCCTACACAAGCAGCAACATTCTCAGATATCAACAACACATTCGCAAAGGATTATATTGCTGAGCTAGGAAACCAGGGAATTATTGATGGCTTCGATGATGGCACATTCCGCCCTAACGAAGAAATTAAACGCGTTGATTTTGCAAAAATGATAACACTAGCATTAGATTTACCAATGAGTGCTGATTCTGCCAATGCTTTTACTGATGTACCTGATCGCGCAAAGCAATATGTTGGTGCACTTGTGGATGCTGGAATTACCAATGGTAAAAAGCCAGGATATTTTGGTGCTTCCGACTATATTACACGTCAAGAAATGATTATTATGTTTGTTCGTGCAATGGGAATGGAAGATTTTGCATTGAACTTAAACTTTTATTCTACTTTTGAAGATGAAGGTAAAATCTCTGGCACAGCCTACCCTTATGTTGCATTTGCAGAAGCTATAGGATTTGCTGAAGGAGATAAAGCCTATAATTTTGCACCACAAGAACTTGGAAAACGTTCAGCTGCAGCAAAATGGATTTATTTCTACACAATGGAGCAAGACCTATATTTTGAAAATGCTTTGCGCATTATTGGTATCCATGTAGAGCCTACCTTAGATGACGTTACCCTTATTAATAATGATACTGTAGAGTTGACCTATCTCTATGGAACAAAGCAGCAATCAGTCGTTGATTTTTGGTCGGAGATGTACGACCGTCTTCAATATCAAAACCTTATTTACTGGACAGGTGTTGATTGGAACCTATTAACAGAAGAAGATAAACAAGGAATCGCTGAGTTGGTGGCTTACGTTTGGGGTGCTGGATTTACAGAATTTACTTTAATGGATACTGAACAGAATGTAGCAGATTCTTTGAAGTCACAACTTGACAATTTTTATGTAAATGCTACAAACAACGAAGAAATTCTAATTGTTAAGATTATTGAGTTAGCAAGAGCTGAAGGGTTTATCATCATCGAATAATTCAAATGGGTCATACTCCTCTTCTGTCTTGGGTGAGTTTGACCCTTTTATTATTTAGTAACAATAAAGCGACATCTCGGAAAGCCAGAGCATCCTGTAAACCTGCCCCTTTTCCCAGTACGTACAACTAATTCTCCTCCACATTTTGGACAGATACCAGCTTCAACCGAAACAGCTGCTTCTTGTTGCATCTGTTTCACCTGAGCAATATGCTCACGATTTGCCCCTTTTTCTTCAATTTTATTTACGGATAGAAGCTCAACAATCCCTCTAAACTGTAGTTTATTAATAACGATTTCACTATACTGTTCAATAGTCCTAACGATATCCTTATCATAGATGACTTTAACATTGTCAGCTTGGACATCAATTGACTTCAAGGTAGCCCTTTGGCTAAAGGCAATAATGGAAATAATCGGTACATCTATTTTTTCGCGGAGCACCTCCTCTATCACCTTTATATGACCATAATTTTGATGGATTGGATTGTAGAATTTATGTTTCCTTTTATAAATTACTTGGGTCCAATATTGACTTTTTTCACTTCCAAATATCCATCCTTTGAAATTCTTGGTTTCAATTACAAAAATACCATAAGGAGATACAATAACATGATCAATCTGTGAGGTCTTACCATTTTTTCGTTCTATTAATAAATTATGAAATACTTTGTATTCATTCTGATCAAGATCTCTCAAATACCTACCTATCCAGAACTCCCCTATTTTGCCCTTTACACCAGGATGCGATAAAAGAAAAGCACCTCCGATGGCGAGCATGACAAGTATAAATGACAGCAAGGTTCACCCTCCTAAATATTACCTTTCTTTTAACTATACCATGCTATCGTCACAGGTTGTTATATTTTGTAAGTTTCCATGTAGGATTTTACACAAAGCAAAAAAATCCACCTCAATTCGAGATGGATTTTTCCTAATAATGAAGCAATTTACTTTTATGATAGTCTAGTTTTTTATAAAATTTGCTTTTTAAATCTTGATGTAAGCAATCCTTAATGAGGATTGAATAGTACCCAATGAAAAACTTGTGAATACATTTCATTTTGAGTTCCTCCAATACATATTTGATCGCACGGAGGTTTGTGTTCGGAAACTGGCGAGCATGGTCGTAGACTTTAGCCCCTTTAGTTTTGCGTCACTACTTTTCAGCAGCTTTGCCCTTTCGTACGATTAATTCTAGTATAGTAAATTTTCTGTCGAATGAACAGTAGAATTACTTTATTTTTCTGGATAAGTTTCTTTAAGGAATTTCACGGACTGATGAATAAGGGTTTTAAGCACCTCAACATCGATGTCAGCTATTTTATTAACATATACACAGGCTTTCCCAGAAGTATGTTTACCAAAATTCTTCAATAACTCCTCACGATTTGGATCTCCTGTTGCAAAGTACAGACTGATTTTCGCCTTTCTTGGTGAAAACCCAACAAGTGGCGCATCACCTTCATGGCCTGTAGCATACTTGTAATGGTAGGATCCGAATCCTATGATACTCGGACCCCACATTTTTGCTTCATAGCCTGTTGTTTCGGTGAAAATATCAAGCAGCTTGTAGGCATCTTCACGCTTCTTCGGGTTTTCTACCTTTTCAATAAATTCTATGACACTATTGTCTGTTTCTTTTGTTTTTAGTTCGTACATATTGGTATTCGTGCTCCTTTACTGAAAGTTTTTAATAGAGTTATTCTCTAGGGTCGGCAGAAACTCCTTTTGGTATTCTTGGCTGGATTCGACGACGAGGCGGACATTTATTCCTCTATTTCGGGTAAATCTAGTGATTTTGAGAAGTTATCGGACATTTGTTCCTCTATTCTTCACAATCCTAGTCCTTTTCTTGATTGTTTCGGTAAATAGCGGAATAAATGTCCGTATGAGCTTAGAAAATCGTGATATTTGAGAAAATAACGGAATAAATGTCCGCCTCCGCCTCGACCCTACATTTCATCGAATGGAGTTCTTGCTCTTCAATAAAAAAACAGCCCAATCGGACTGTTTAAAATGTCTTATTTTGTTAGAGCATCTGTTAATGGTGGTACGATTTGTTTTTTACGAGAGACAACGCCAGTTAGTGTTGCTGTGTTGTTATCAAGTGTAACGTTATATGCTTTTTCAACAGCTGAAGCTTGGCTACCAAGTGCTAGAGCAACAGAGTCGTTGTTTAAGATGTCTGTGATCGCAAATACGAATAGGTCTAGTCCTTTTTCGTGAATTGTTTTTGTGATCATTTCTTCAATTTCTGTTTGGCGAGAAAGAACATCTTGTGGATCAACTACGTTTACTTGTGCTACTTCAACTTTGTAGTCTCCCATTGAAAATTCTTTAGCGTCAATTGTGATTAGCTCTTGAGCAGTTTTCTGGCTCACGTCCGCTCCTGCTTTTAGCATATCAAGACCATATTGCTCTAAGTCAATTTCAGCGATTTGTGCTAGCTCTTTCGCAGCTGCAACGTCTTGGTCTGTGCATGTTGGAGATTTGAATAGAAGTGAATCCGAAATGATTGCTGATACCATTAGGCCAGCCATTTCCTTTGTGATTCCTACTCCGTTTTCCTTGTAAAGCTTGTTTAGGATTGTTGCTGTACATCCAACAGGCTCTGCACGGAAGTATAGTGGATCTGCTGTTTCAAAGTTTGCGATACGGTGGTGATCGATTACTTCGATGACACGAACTTGGTCAATATCCGATGCACTTTGTTGGCGCTCGTTATGGTCTACAAGAATGACCGCATTCGCTTCGTTAGCAACTGTTGTTACTAGACGGGGTGCTTCTACCTTGAAATAATCTAGTGCAAATTGTGTTTCTCCATTCACGTCACCAAGGCGTACTGCCTCCGCATCCAATCCTAGCTTTTGTTTTAAATCTGCATACACGATTGCAGATGTGATTGTGTCCGTATCTGGGTTTTTATGTCCAAAAACAAGTACTTTTTCCATTTTAAAAAAGCCCCTCTCAATTCTTATTGAATATGTATCCTCTACTATTTTATTTCCTTATCCTATCACTTTCAAGTGTAAGAGGGACGGACCTTTCCTCGGAAGGTCCGTCCCTCTTCTTTTATAGTTCGTAGACAATTTCGGCTTTTGTTAGGTACGCTCCAAGGATTGGGTTTTCTGCGTTGCTTGGTTGTTCATTTCGCTTGCTGTGGGCTTCACGGAAGGAATCGCTTTGTGTCCATGCTTTGAAGGCTTCTTCGCTCTCCCATGTTGTGCACACTCGTAACACGTCATGCTCTTCCTCATCTGTTGAGATTTGTAGCTGCATTCGGACAAATCCTGGTGTTTGTTCAATGCCCTTTCGTTGCTTAAAACGTTCCGAAACAGCATGCGCTTTCCCCTTTTGGATCTTAATGTTGTTTGTGACCATAATCATTGTGTTGTAGCTCCTTCCATTATGTTTGTTAAGTATTGAGCAACGCCACTTGCTTCTACTCCCCCTATTATCGCATGACGGAGTAACGGAATGCCATGTGGACCTTTTGCATGTATTGCATTCGGCTGAATTTCTAGTATTCCTTTTACAATATCGAGTTTTCCAAGCATCGCTGCTGTAAAAATATCCATTCGTGCACCCTGACCTAAGAGGAAATGGACGATTTCTTTATTTCCTACATGTGCCGCTGCACCAAGTGCACTTTCCCAATCATCTCCACCCCAGTTGGCAACAGCATGAAGGAGCGCTGGTTCCTCCTTATATAAGGAAATCACACGCTCCAAGTCTCCATGTGCTGCTCGGACAAAATCTTGGACAAGTGCTCCATCAATAGGCTTCTGCATCTGCATATTCACTCTTCTCCCTCCGATTTTTCCGTTTTGGTTTGTAAAATGGAATACCTTCGTTTTCATGAAGATCCACATCAATCCGAAACACCTGCTGAAACATCTTTTGAGTTAAAACCTCTTGTGGCGTACCCGTGTACTGAATCTCTCCTTGCTGCATCACAAACAGCTCGTCACTGTATTCGGCTGCTTGATTAATATCATGTAAGACCATAATGATTGTCATGTTTTGGGATCTGTTCAGTTCTTGAATAAGCTCCATAATTTCAAGCTGGTGGGCAATGTCTAAGTACGTTGTCGGTTCGTCTAGTAGTAAAATGTTGGGCTGCTGGGCAATGGCCATACTAATCCACGCTCGTTGACGCTCACCTCCGGATAAGGAAGGAAGCAATCGGTAGGCCATACTCTCCATGTTTGTAACATGTAGTGCCCAGTCAACGATCTCTTTATCCTTACTCGTTTGGTTAGACCTACCATCTTGATGTGGATGACGACCAAATTCAACAAGTTCTTTTACCGTTAGATCTAATAGGTGCTCCTGCATTTGTGGAAGCATCGCGAGTTGTTTTGCCACTTCCTTTGTTTTCATGTGGTGAATATTTTTACCATCAAGGAGGATTCCACCTGACTTTGGAACAAGGAGACGAGCCATGACACGAAGTAATGTTGATTTCCCAGATCCATTGGGCCCGATTAGACTAACGATACTCCCAGTAGAAATGGTTAGCCCGATTTCTTTTAGCCGAAAGAGTGAAGAATGCTCGTAGCTCATATTATCAATGTGTAGCATGCTCATTCCTCCTTTTATTAATCAAAAACATAAAAAATGGACCACCAAGAAATGAAAGGAGAATTCCTACTGGGAGTTCAATTGGATCAAATAGGGTTCGTGCAAGTGTATCTGCGATGACCACTAACACTCCTCCCCCTAGTGCTGATAGAGGTAATAGGTAGCGAAAGTCATTTCCGATTAGAAGACGTATCATATGTGGGACAACTAGCCCGACAAAGCCGATGAGCCCAGACACACTCACAGCAATTCCGGCTAATAATGAGCTAAGTATAATGAGGTAAAAACGACTTCTTTCTACTTGATGACCTAATAGTTTTGCTACTTCATCCCCTAGCTGAAGCAATCGGATATGTTTAATAGAGAAAAGGGCAATGACTACCGCAATAATTGTGTATGTGACAATCATGTTAAACTGAAGCCACCCGGTACCAGCAATCCCTCCAGCTAGCCACGGCAGAATTGCCTGGACTCTGTCGCTATAGAGAAGCATGATTG
This sequence comes from Rossellomorea marisflavi, assembly GCA_003667865.1. Classification (GTDB taxonomy): domain Bacteria; phylum Bacillota; class Bacilli; order Bacillales; family Bacillaceae_B; genus Rossellomorea; species Rossellomorea marisflavi_C. The sequence continues at coordinate 587,428 of CP033051.1, forward strand.
CGCTCATAACCGCTCCAATAACAGCATTAATGGCCACACCGACTAAAATAATCCGAACAGGACTTGCTCCTTTTTGCCAAGATAGGCCATAGATGATTAGGGTCGTCAGCAACGCACCGATAAAGGCACCTAGTGGCAATAAGTGAATCATTGTTGGAAATAGAATCATGATGACAGTTGCAACGAGACCAGCACCTGATGACACTCCGATAATCCCTGGGTCTGCTAGTGGGTTTCTCATAATCCCTTGAAGAATAGCCCCTGACATAGCTAGACACATCCCAACAATAAAGCCGATGAACACCCGAGGAATACGCAGATCCCATACAATACGCCTCGCCATGGAATCCTCTGTCACGAAAATACCTTTTATCACATCTTGAATAGAAATCGATACCGCGCCAGCAATAATTCCGTAAAGAAGAGAGAAGATGAGTGTAACCAAAAGAATGATTAGGAGAGACCTACGCCTTTTGGCGAAGGGATGCTCCTCTTGATTCATACTTACGGTCTGAGCTTGTTGACTCATTCAGCAATTACCGTAGCAAGGCTTTCCTGCATAAATTTCACAGATTCTGTAATCTTCGTTCCTGGATTGGTTCCAAATAGATGTGATGGTAAAATAACAACCTTCCCGTTTTTCACTGCATCAAGGTTTTTCCATGCTGCGTTTTTAGACATTTCCTCCTGAAAAGCTGTTTTCACTGCTTCTGGTTCACCATGAGTGATTAAGTAAACGACATCTGGATTTTGTTCAATGATTCGTTCAACACTTAAGGTTGCATATTGTGGATAGTTTTCATGCTGCGGGAAGTCACTCGCAATGTTCTCACCACCAGCATGCGTAAGAATATCTCCTACTAATGAGCTTGGAAGTGCTGCTAAATACGTTCCAGGTGAACCGTAAACGAGTAGTGCGCGTACTCCTTTTCCTTCTTGCATTTCACCAATTGTTTCTTCAATTGTATTGATTACTTCGGCTGCTTTGTCTTCTTTTTGTAATAGATTTCCATATATTTTGATGTTGTTTTTGATGTCTTGAATGGAGTTTGTCTCAGTGTAGACAATCTTTGTTCCCTGCGCTTCAATTGTTGCTGCTTGTGATTGGAAGCTTGGACTTGCTACAAGAACATCTGGATGAACCGCTGCTATGACCTCAAAGTTTGGTTGATGGGGATTTCCAATTTCCTGAACATCTTGGAGTTCTTCTGCAACAGGTGCATGTGAGGTTGGTCTTCCAACAAGGTCTCCACCTAATGTATGTAAAATATCTAAATCTCCCGAGCTTAATGTTGCAAATGTAGCTGGTGCTTCTTCAAAAACTAACGTTTGCTCAATAGCATCAACAATTTCTATTTTGCTTGATTCTTCTGTTTCGCTACCATTTGTGCTTGTTGAAGCTTCCTCTGTCTTTACCTCTGATTTTGTTTCAGCTTGTGACACGACATTTGTATCTTCACTTGAGCTTGATGCATCCTCTGTACCACAGGCTGCAAGCGCAACGGTTAGACAGATTACTAGTAAACTAAAAAGATAGTTCTTTTTCATTATAAACCCTCCCAAATGATAATCGTTTTCAATTAGTATATTAATTGATAATGATTATCATTGTCAATAAGTCATCTAAAATATTTAGAAAATGTTTCTATAAAACTTTTTAATACAAAAACGTAAAGAGGGACGGACCTTCCATGGAAGGTCCGTCCCTCTTCGTGTTAGTAATTATAATCCCATAGTACTTTCCAGTTTCCTTCTTCGAGTGCAACATAGCAGGTTTGGTTAATGGTCATTAGTCCGAATTGACTGTTAAAGGTCATGGTAATTGGGGCTGACCATACATCTTTGAGTGTAGGTCCGTCCCCTTTAAATGTCCATTGATCAAGCTCTTTCAGTTCACCTATTTTCACATCAAACGTATTGACTCCCATATGACCAAGGAAGACATGGTTCTTTGTTTGGATATAATCACTTTTCTTAAATCGTTTTTTCATTTCCGAGTGAAATAGCTTCCACGAGTCACCAAAGTCGCCCTCCTGCTCATATTCATAAAAGCTCTGGATGACCTCTTCTGGACTTCCCGTCGGTGCAGACGGACCGAACATACAGCGAGAAAGAATAATAATGACTAAAATGACAAATAAGCCCACTACAATGAGCGGTAACGGATTCCTCCGTCTTCTCATGATTTCACCTACAATCTGCTTGTATACTAATAGGTATGTAGCTTATCCCACTCATATGATTAGATGGTTTTTGTTCATTTGAATTAGTATAAAATGTTTTGCTGATACTCTTGTAGGTTAATGATTCATTGTTTACGTCGATAATAACGAGGAGAAGAAAAATATGCATCTAGGGTGACGAGACAATGTTGAAAAGGATCTTTATGACTTGGCATAAATTAAGAGTTACCTATTTCAGTCTTTTAATTAGAGATTGTCGTGATGAAAAACTTAAGGATACATTACTAGACAAAGTGTTGTATCATCAAACTAGATTGAATGAGTGGACAAATAAAAGGTAGACAATATTTTAACCAATAGTTGTGAGTTATCAATCCTTCAGAATACAGAACATACAATGTAGTTTGCACCTTTTATAGAGTTGGGAGGATTTTAATGAAGAAGTGTTTTATTGCGATCCTTGCTTTTTTAATTGTTTTTATAGAACTATCAATAATGGCTGTTGCCCATAATGGCGGGCTTGATGAGCTTGGTGGTCACTTTCGAAATAAGGATTGCCATTATCTGTTACATGAACCAACAGCATTAGCAGCATCCGCTGCAAATATGGAAGAATTGATTCTTTTAATAAAAAAGAATAATAGTAATGAGTGTAAAAACACTCTAACTGCAAATAAAGTGGATTTAGAAGGGTTTACTTTTAAAAGCGATAGTCCTTCTACTACTCTTCCTACTTCAGGAGCTAGTAAAGAATCGAGCACCTCTTCTTCTGAAAGTATTGCACTTGGTAAAACGTATCCTGCCACATTGAAGCGTTGTATTGACGGTGATACAGCAGAATTTCTCGTAGGTGGTCAACCCTATAATATACGGTTCCTTTATATCGACACACCTGAAAGCACTCGTGAAAAAGAAGCATACGGGAGTGAAGCAGCTGATTTCACGTGTTCATTTTTAAAACAAGGAAGCATTACAATTGAAACAGATGGAAATACACTGTTTGATAAGTATGATCGTTTGTTGGCTTGGGTTTTTGTCGATGATCAGCTTCATCAAGAAGTCATTACAGAGACTGGCCTTGTAGAGGACTTTTATGATTACGGAGATTATAAGTATGAGGATCGAATTGTTGATGCAATGAGATATGCTCGGGAGAAAAAACTGGGGATGTATGCTGAATTAAAATCTGATGATAGTAATGGGGATGAAGAGGCTGTTGCAGATTCAGCGGTAAAAGAAGAAGGTAGACCAAGTAAAGCTGAGAGTATCCCTACTGAAGATGTAGAAATGAAGGAGCAGAATCAGGAATCGGATCCTACAGATACAGATAAAGGTATACCATTTGTTGTTTGGGTTCTTGTTATTGGAGTTGGCTTGTTTTTGATCATACGTAAGTTTAGTTAAAAAAGTGTTCCAGATCGTCTGGGACACTTTTTTAATTTAAAGCTTGTTCTTCTTTTCTGTTCATGACAAACTTTTTTATTAACGTGTACAGAAGGACAAAGGTTACAATTCCTATTGAATCATAGCCAACATCCAGAAGACGGCCGTCTCTTGTGAAAAACAATTGGGCAATTTCTGTGAACACTGCATAGGAAAAAGCTAGGAATGTTGCCTTTTTCAAGTTGTGAAAGTAGTTCATGAGAATACCTGTAAAGATGAAAAAGCATGTCATATGCCCTAGCTTTTGAATCACATACGATGGATTTTGAAAGTGTGATAGGTTATATAGCAAGAGCTCAGACCAATTTGGGTTCATTGTAAATCGAAATAGTATTGTCCCATCATGTATGAATTGAGTAAAGCTTGCTGTACATGTAAAAACAAAGATAATTGCAGCAAAGAATATGACCATTAAGAATCTCATGTCTGTTCACCTCTCGTAGCACTAGAATAGTCATGGTTCTCTGGTTTTATGCATCTGTCACTCGAGACATTTATATTCTATGCAGTCTTCTTTAGTTTTGAACTTTGACTCACGGCTTTTAATATAAATAGTTTATCTTGTAAAGTTAATAAATTCCAGCTTCTCACCTTAATTTTCATCTCAATTCTCTCCTTTTTTTGAAATGTTCATGTAAATTCCTAATTCTGAACAGGCAAAAACCAAAGCTATTAAAACGTCATTTTTTATTCTTACTCTATCTTTACCGCACTCTACAAAATCGAAACAACAAAAATTCCTACAACATTTGACATAGACGGGTTTTGGAGGGACGGACCTCAAAGTGGAATTTGTCAGATAACAAGAGAATTTGGAGGTCCGTCCCTCCAATAAGGTTTCGGTTTTAGTATTCGGGGTATTACTAGGTTAGCAACAATAAAAGAATATAAATTGAATTTAGATTAGGAGGATTTAAGATGGGGTTTATCTTATATCTAATAGTAGGTGGAATTATTGGTTGGTTAGCTGGATTGATTCTTGGTAAGGATATTCCAGGTGGTATAATCGGTAATATCATTGCAGGTATTATCGGAGCTTGGCTTGGTGGCGAGTTACTTGGTAGCTTCGGACCAGAGCTTGCGGACATTTCAATCATACCGGCTCTAATCGGTTCGATCATTCTAGTATTTCTATTGAGCCTAATTATGAAGTCAATGAGAAAATAATGGATAGATTTTTAAGGGACGGACCTTTGCGAAAGCAAGGTCCGTCCCTTTTTTGGTGTATGATAGAGAAAAGAAATTGTAGACGAGGTGAGGTTTGTGAGGTTGTTAATGACAGATCCAGTTGAGCAGGCTGTCGAGCTATTTGCTGATGCCGAGGTAGAAGCTCTTCATGTTTTTGATGAGGATGGTCAGCAAATTGGTTCTATTACCTTAACAGATATTTACGAGGCTGTTCATAACGGCCAATTACATAAAACAATAGGAGAAATCTTAGAAGAAGTTCACCATAAAAGAAACCTTTCCATTCAAACGAAAGAAATTCAGTCTAATCAATATAGTCGCTTGCTTGAAAGCCCTGTTTTTACTGATATCATTAACTCACTATATGACGGTGTGTACATCACCGACGGAGCAGGAATTACGGTAATCGTCAATAAATCCTACGAAAGAATGACAGGTCTACAAGCCGACCAGCTTCTTGGTTACCATATGGAAGATTTAATTAAGCTTGGCTACATTTCAAAATCAGCCTCAATGCAGGTAATAAAAGAAAAACGTCCCGTCACGTTAATGCAAACCATTCAAAATGGTCGAAAGATTATTGTATCCGGAACCCCTGTTTTTAATGAACAAAAAGAGATTTTGTATGTCGTCAATAGTGTTCGGGATATTACCGAACTTTTAAAGCTAAAACATGAAATTGAGGAGCTTCAAGAACTACGAAATCTCAGAGAAAGCTCAGAAGCAACATTTTCATCAGAGAAACAGCATCCTTCTATCTTGACTAACGACTCGATGAAAAAGATTTTCACAATCATTGACCGAGCTGCAAAAACAGATGCTAAGATTCTTCTTCAAGGAGAAACAGGAGTCGGAAAAACGATGATTGCAAAGTATATTCATGAGCACTCGAAACGCTCTCAAGGGAGTTTTCTAGAATTAAACTGTGGTGCCCTGCCTGCGAGCCTTATTGAAGCAGAGCTATTTGGGTATGAACCTGGAGCATTTACAGGCGCCCTCTCTAAAGGAAAAAAGGGGCTACTAGAGATCGCCGATCAAGGTACTTTATTTTTAGACGAAATTGGAGACCTGCCAATTGAACTACAGGTAAAGCTATTAAAAGTGATTGAAGACCAAGCCTTTATTCCAATAGGAGGATCTAAGCTAAAGAAAATTCATGTAAGAATTATTGCGGCATCCCACAAAAATATTAAGAGTTTAGTAGAGTCCGGTTTGTTTCGTGAAGACCTTTATTATCGATTAAATGTTGTCCCTATTCGTATTCCACCATTACGAAAACGTAGAGAAGAAATCATCCCACTTGCACAATATTTCTTAAAAACCTTTAACAATGAGTATGAAACACAAAAAGGGTTAAGTATTGAAGCGCTTGATCTTTTGCATGAGTACGACTGGCCAGGAAATATTCGTGAGCTTCGAAATGTTATTGAACGGGTGGTTGTCACCTCCCCTACAGATTTAATCGAACGAAACGATCTGCCTTCAGAGCTAGAGAAAGCAGATGAAACGTCTGATCTATTTGAAGCTCTTGATATTATGCCGTTGAAGGATGCTGTTGAGCGATTAGAACGTGAGCTAATTAAAAAGGCATTGAAAAAATATAGAACAACTCGACAAGCCGCTTCAATATTAGAGGTTAGTCAATCAACAATTGTTCAGAAAATGAAGAAATGGGAACTCTGATTACTATTTTAATCAGAGTTTTATTTTTTGATTATAAAATTAATCAATTTGTTTTCTTTGGAGGTCCGTCCCTCTAAGTAAATGCTTATATTATGGAGTTTTCTGAAAGTTGGCACGATATTTGCATATAGGAATGTAAAGGAAAGGAGAGGTCTCAGCATGAGTATTTCGACGTTTAAAATTGCAAACAAGCTGATTACGGGTAAGGGAGCAACCAAGGTTTTGCCCGATGAGTTGAAGCGACTGCAAGTCCATAATCCTCTTATCGTTACAGATGAGATTCTTCAGAAGGTTGGGGTTGTGGATCAAGTATCTACACTTTTGAAAGGGCTTACGTTTGGTGTTTTTACGGGAGTGAAACCAGAACCGGAGCTATCCATTGTAGAAGAGTGTACAGCATTATTTAAAGAGGGAAAGCATGATGGACTTATTGCAATTGGTGGTGGAAGTGCCATCGATATTGCAAAAGCAGTGTCCGGATTCGCTGGATTTGATGGGAAGCTGACAGATTTGATTGGGACGAATCTTGTACCACAAAAAGGAGCTCCTGTCATTGCTTTGCCAACAACTGCAGGTACTGGCTCTGAGGTGACAAATATTTCTATTCTTTCAGATAAGGAAGCACAATTAAAGAAAGGAATCGTCAGTGATTACCTCCTACCAGACGTCGCCATTGTTGCACCTGAGATGACACTAACAATGCCTCCATCGGTAACCGCAGCTAGTGGTGTTGATGCTCTCGTACATGCGATTGAAGCTTATATTTCTGTTCATGCTTCGCCGATTACAGATGCGCTAGCCATTCATGCGGTAAAAATGATTGCGGATAATCTGCCAAAAGCGTATGCAAATCCGAACCATATCGAGGCACGCGAAAACATGGCTACTGCTAGCTTAATGGCAGGAATGGCTTTTGGTAATGCCGGTGTTGGGGCCGTACATGCTTTAGCTTATCCACTTGGTGGCCGATTCAATATTGCTCACGGTGTCAGCAATGCCTTATTACTTCCGTATGTCATGGACTGGAATAAGATTGCTTGCCTGGATCGATTCCGTGATATTGCGGTTGCACTTGGAGAGCAGGTTCATCAACTATCTGATATGGAGGCAGCTGATAAAGCAGTTGCAGCAATGAAGCGCTTGTGTGAGGTTGTGAATATTCCATCTGGCTTGCGTGCGTTTGATATTCCTGAGGATGCTATTGCGGATATGGCTGAGGATGCTAGTAAGATTGATCGACTATTAAACAATAATCCTCGTACGTTTACGAGGATAGAGATTGAGGAGATTTATCGGTCTGCTTATTGATTGGGATTTGGTTTGAGATGATGGGGTGATTGGGCTAGGTTGGGGGCTCGGCTTGTGGGCTGTTGAGTTGTCGGATTGCTGGTTATCGGCTTGTTTGATAGTGCTTGGGTGCGCTGGCGGACGGGGGCTGGCAGGCTAGCGGGCAAACGGACCCCAGAGACCTTATTTCGATTAAATAGCCTCTTTTTTCAACCTAAACGGACATTTTAGTACGCTATTTCAAGATTTTGACGTATTTTTGTGGTGAAAATGTTGATATAAGGTCTCCTGTGTCCACTAACATGGAAAAACCGATCAAAAATCAGCAAACAAGGGCTTTTATGTCCGCTAGCCTCTATTAAACTCATTCGCACCTGAACCAAAAACACAAAACCAACACCAGCGAGTATCCGATGGGGGCGGGCAAACGGACACCAGAGACCTTATTTCGGTTAAATAGCGATATTTTTCAGCCTATACGGACATTTTAGTACGCTATTTCATGATTTTGACGTATTTTAATAGCGAAAATGATGATATAAGGTCACTTATGTCCGCCTACATAGGAAAACCCATTAAAATTCAGCGAATAGAGGCTTATATGTCCGTTAGCCTCTGTCAAACTCCGTCGCGCCATAGCCATAGCCATAACCAAAACCAACACGAACACTAAGCACCAACAATACTAGATTACTAGTTTTCCATACGAATACAGGGTTCAAATTAATAGAAAAGGGGTATAAATCTATGTGGAGAAATCGTAAACACGGTGAAGAATCACCATACATCCCAATGGGACCTTTTAAGTTAAGGCTTCCATTTATTCATTACAAGTTTGAGTGGCCGGATTATGTGCAAGGGCTATTAATGTGTGCGGTCGACTTGGCTGCAATTCCATTAATGACAGAATTACTCGGAATGCCGTTTGAAGTTGCGTTAGCAGTTGTCTTTTTAAATGGTCTATTATATTTAACGCATCATTTACTTGGGGATCCGGTTGTTCCTGGATGGATTACACCAGCAATTCCACTGATTATGGCATATGTATCTACCTTCCCTGAAGGTGTTGATCGGGTACATGCACTTGTCGCCTTTCAGCTCACACTCGGACTTTTATCTATCTTACTAGGTGTTACAGGACTCGCAAGTAAAGTAGTTTCACTTATACCATCTGCAATAAAATCCGGGATTATCCTCGGAGCAGGTTTTGCTGCTGTTATCTCTGTGTTTGAGGTTGGAGGCCGATTTGAAAGCTTCCCTTGGACGATCTCCATCGCGATTGGAATTGCCTTTTATATTATTTTTTCAAAGCATTTCAATATCCTTAAAAACTCAAATAAAGTTTGGGGACTCATTGGTAAACTAGGTATCTTCCCTATTATTATTCTTGCAGTTATCATTGCCCCAATCTTCGGTGAAGCACCGTGGCCTGCAATCGAATGGGGATTCAGTAAACCTGATTTCGTAACATTGTGGAGTGACTATACCATCTTTGGAGTTGGCTTCCCACCAGCCATGCTATTCTTAACAGCATTACCAACTGTGTTAGCAGCATATATCGTGTTATTTGGTGATGTTTTACAAAGTAAGGCGTTAATTGATGAAGCGGATGAAAAGCGTCCTGATGAAAAAATTGATTACAACCCAAACCGTGCGCATATGGTGTTCGGTGGACGTAATACCTTAATGAGTATTTTAGGTCCTGACGTCACAATGGCTGGTCCAATGTGGGCAGCGATGCAGGTTGTTGTGATCGAGCGTTATAAGGAAGGAAAGAAAGCAATGAACTCCCTATTTGGAGGATCTGGTTCCTTCAGATGGGGTACAAATACTGGACTTTTACTGCTTCCGATTGTAAGTTTATTACAACCAATTCTAGGGATTGCGCTAGCACTCACACTTCTCATTCAAGGGTATGTAAGTGTGCGCGTGGGGATTATGGAATCTAGAAGCCAACGAGATCTTGGAATCGCCGGGATCATTGGTGCTGTACTCGCATCAAAAGGAGCTACATGGGCGTTCGCAGTTGGAGTTGTTCTATGTATCTTAATTTACGGTAAAAATTTCTTCAAAGGTGAAAATGATAAAATTTTCACAAAAGACTTAGAGGATGACGATTATAAACGAGTTTCTTAATTATAGTAAGGAGGGCTACCATGCAACATTACAGCATGCTTATAAATGGAGAAGAGATCGGATCAAGCTTAGAGAAAATTGATGTTACGAATCCTGCAACATCTGAGGTGATTGCTACGATTCCGAATGGTGGTAAAAAGGAAGCAGAATCTGCAGTAGATGCCGCTTACACTGCCTTTAAGGATTGGTCACAATACTCAGCATATGAGCGAAGTGAGCTTCTTCAAAAATGGTTCAAGCTTGTTGATGATAACAAAGAGGATCTAGCGCGAACGATGACAATGGAGCAGGGAAAGCCTTTTAAAGAAGCATTAGGTGAGATTGGCTATGCAAATGGCTTTATCTCTTGGTACGCAGAGGAAGGGAAGCGTGTGTACGGTGAAACGATCCCCGCAACACAACGAAACAAGCGTTTGTTTGTACACAAGCAGCCGGTTGGAGTTGTAGCGGTTATTACACCATGGAACTTCCCAGCAGCAATGATCACCCGTAAAATTGCTCCTGCACTTGCTACAGGCTGTACCGCGGTTATTAAGCCCGCTGAGCAAACGCCACTTACAGCATTGAAGATTGCAGCACTTGCCGAGGAAGCCGGAATTCCAAAGGGCGTCGTGAATGTTGTGACGGGTGATGCTAAGTCAATTGGAGAAGCTTGGTTAGATGACACGCGTGTTCGTAAGTTAACGTTTACAGGCTCTACTGAAGTAGGAAAACTATTAATGCGTGGATCTGCTGAAACAGTTAAGAAGGTGTCGTTAGAGCTTGGCGGTCATGCACCGGTAATTGTGATGGACGATTGTGATATTGAAAAAGCGGTCGACGGTGTGATTGCAGCGAAGTTCCGTAATGCTGGTCAAACCTGTGTCTGCTCGAACCGCATTTATGTTCACGAGTCCATTGAAAAAGCGTTTACCGAGCGATTTGTTGAAAAGGTAAAAGAACTTAAGGTTGGTAATGGTTTAGATGAGGGTGTAGCCATTGGGCCACTTATTGATGAAGCTGCTGTGAAAAAAGTGCAAGAGCATTTAGACGATGCCGTTCGTAAAGGAGCAACCGTTGCTTACGGTGGTCAAAAAGCAGATGGTCTATTCTTTGGACCAACTGTATTAACAAATGTTAACGATGATATGATTTGTATGCGCGATGAGACGTTTGGACCACTTGCTCCGATTACCACGTTTAAAACGGAAGAAGAAGCTGTAGAACGTGCAAATGACTCGATCTTTGGTCTTGCTGCTTATGTATTTACAGAGAACATTACAAAAGGGATTCGCATTAGCGAACAGCTTGAGTATGGGATTGTTGGATTAAATGACGGGATGCCTTCTACTCCGCAGGCTCCATTCGGAGGGTTTAAGCAAAGTGGAATCGGACGTGAAGGTGGACATCATGGGATTGAAGAGTATCTTGAGGTGAAGTATATTTCGCTTGGGTTGTAGGCAATCTTGATGGATATAGTGTGAATATATAAAGTCGTTCAGACAGAAGGACAAGAGCTCGTTTTGCACTTCTGTCTTGAACGACTTTTTCATGGAGTTGGGTATAGAGGTATCGATTAGCGTATTTGAAAACTACTTAAGCATCTTCACAAAATCCTCGTTTAATAGGAAAAGGACAATTATTCTGCATATCATCAAAAAAAGGATGTCCAATCCTTTAACTCCTAAAGAGTCCTAATTAGAAAACTCAATTATTTCTATTTGGTTTCCACTAGGATCCTCGATGATAAAATAACGGCCTGGTGGACATGGCTGAGGTTCGTCAAATTGAACAGTTATCCCTTTTTCTTTTAGCTGCAGAAAATCCTCTTCAATATTCTCTGATAAGATTCCTAGTAACACTTGATTCCCAGCGTGCGGGATGTCAGACTCTTCTAATACAATCGGAAGCTCACCATGCACTAAGCTAACAATTTTATCCCCATAATGCTTCGAAACCTCAAAACCAAGAACATGAGTATAGAATTCAATGGCTTCCTTCATATCTTTTACTTTAACAGTAAGAACACAAATTTTATTTAACATCCAATCCCCTCCTCTATTGATTATTCTTATCGTAGCAGATAGAATCTCACTTAATTTCTTCTAGTTTGCTTTATTTTTTTCTTTTTCAAATAACAGTTGGGGTAGGTTCACTAAGATCGGCGGGTCTGTTGGTAACGGTTCTCTTAAGGTCAGCTGGAGATTGATATTTGTTGTCTCAGTCACCACTAAAGGTTCATCAAATTTTCCACGAAGCGCTTTATCTAAAAGGAAGTAATCTGCTGGATTCAAGCTGAACGGTATTGCTGCTGCCAATAGATAGTACGTCCCCGGTGGAATGTCGGTAAATGTACACTCCACTTGAGTATGAAGATTTGCGGTTCCAACCACAGGCTTTTGATCCGGTATTGGACGTGGAAAGAGCCCAATGAACATGATTCCCTTAAAGTTCTCTGGAACGATTAGGTTACATACTAAGGAAGAGGGTTTGTTATCCTTTACTATACTGTTTTGACGTTGATAGAGTGCTACAAATTGGTGAAGGTCTTTTGTTGTTCGTTGAAAGCTTGAAGGAGTCATTCCCACGAATTGTTTAAACTTTGAACTGAATGTCCCAAAGCTTTGAAATCCAGTTGAAAGTAATGTCTTTAGAATTGATTCTGATGAGGATAACAAGACTTTCTTTCCTTTTTCTATTCTTAAGGCAGATAGATAATGCCTTGGTGGGATACCTGTTATTTCTTTAAAGATTCTTGAAAAATGATACGGGCTGTATCCAACCTGTCTTGCTAATTCTTCTGAGGTGATATTCCTGTCGAGGTGTTTGTTCATATAATCAATGGCTTTTTCTACGGCATACAACTGATCGTCCTTATGGGTCATAACGTCTTCACCTCATTGGAATATTGAGTAGGCATTATTTTAAAGACTTAGAAAATAAGGTTGAGGCTTCAAAGCTTTCTTCATTATCTTCTACCATTTCTATGAGTGCCACGTTTGTTATTCTCCCTGCGATCGTATCAATTCTTGGTAAACAGTATTCATACGCCTCCGAGAGCTTTTCAATTGGTTGTTTATTCATAAGGGTACAATGTGGAATCCATTGATCAGGAAGATAATAAGGGTATGCATCGGCTTTGTATTTATGGAAACAGTCATGATGACTTGTATGAAAATCTAGCAATTCTTTTGTCACAATAGGCGACAGAAATAGTGTTGGATAGTTTAAGAATGTTCCGATACTATTAAAGGTTACATCAATACCTTGCTTATTCTCATAACAGTTACTCATCAACTGCTTAAAATCTATTTTATTTATATTGTAATAATGTCCTAAAGTAAGATGTGGCTTCCCTTCTTGAACTTGTGTGGAATTTGTAAGTGACCGATCACTCAGTTCCGTCCAAATGTTTTTTATGTATCGATCTGTATCTTCATCAAATAAACCAATGACCCAGTACATACTTATCACAACCTTATAACGTTTAACTATTTTTTCTACTTTTCTACATGAAACACCTTTATTTCAATCAATATATCTAATTCTTATGATATCCCTCTTCTGAACTCATAAAATGCCGCATCGATTTTTAAAAGTTACAAAATGTAACCTTTGTAGCTAATAAAGCTACTCTTTTTACATTACAGTGTTTATCTGGGCGATTCATCTGATGCCGCTCCCCCCATGAGCTTATTCTCTTGTTAATCGTCAAACTCTGGGAGGTGACAGGCATTATGTTTTTTTAAGCAACCCATACTTCCTCTGCACTCTCACCAATATCTTCAACCACATCGCTGAAAATACGGTGATAAAAAAAACGTTAGAAAGCGCATGTGCTAAATCGAAATAGAAGCTTGCAAGATAGGCCCCAACAAAGGCTTGCCAGGTAAGCTCCTTTAGAAACCCGATTAAAAACCATAGGTTCATAATCCACCCGAATAGAAATCCCCATATGAAGCCAAATATATTTTTTCCGAGCAGTGATTTCATAAAGGCTGTGTCTTTTAATAGTCCCGCAGTATAGCCGATCATCCCCCAGCTGAACATTTGCCAAGGTGTCCATGGGCCTTGACCTAAGAAGAGATTCGACACAATGGCGGCGATACTTCCTACAAGAAACCCAACCTCTGCTCCAAACACTAGGGCTGCCATGATGATTACAAATGATGTTGGCTGGACACTCGGTAAAGGCGCAAATGGGACGCGACTTACAGCGGCAATAGCGGCTAGTAACGCAATTAAAATTACTTCTTCTGGTTTTAGCTTTTTCCGTTCAAAACGTATGAAGAATGGAAGCATTGCGAAGCCAAGCATCATAAAGCTTAATAGCAAGTATTGTTTTTCAAGCCACATACCAATAATTAAAAGGGATGCTCCTAGCACATAGCTTCCTATATAGATGGTTCTTTTGTGAGTTCCCATTGCTCTACTACATCCTCCAAAGTGATTGCCATTGGAAAAACATTTCCTACTGTTCGATGAATGATGGTCGTATAGAAGAAATTATTCTTTAGAAATTGATCTGTCGGCTCAATCGATTGCACCATTCCATTAAAAAGCATGCCACATCGTGTTGCGTATTGTGCAGCAAATTCTATGTCATGACTCACTATAAAAATCGTCTTACCCATTTCTCGCAGTTTGATTAATAGAGCTGCTAGTTTTATTTTGGAAAGGGGATCAAGCCCTTTTGTTGGTTCATCAAGTACAATCATTTCAGGGTTTGCAATCAGTGCCAATACAAGAACAACCTTTTGCTGTTGGCCACCACTAATATCAAAAGGATGCTTTTCTAAAATATCCTTAATCTCAAAAAGCTCAATCATCTTTTCTAGCTCTTCCTCGCTCGCTTTATCTTTCACTTTTTTCAAGCGTTCATAAAGCTGCTCCCCAACCGTTTCTCTTGTGAAATATAATGCTGGATTCTGTGCTACATAACCAATCTTCTCACTACGTTCTTGTGCAGATACCTTCTTTAAGGAACGTCCCTCAAAGATTATTTTTCCACTTTGCGGCTTCAGAGCTCCTACGATATTTTTCAGTAGTGTCGACTTACCTGAGCCATTCCCTCCAAATAAAACAAAGAACTCTCCTTTAGAAATCCCGAAAGATAATTTTTTAAGAATAAGAGAAGAGTCTTTCTCGTACTGAAAATAGAGATCCTTGCATTCTAGCAAATAATGTGAAGACGGATCGGGATCTCTTTTCGGTTGAACAAAGGATATGGTTCGCCCATGATACTTGTCGCGAATCCACTTTTTCCCCTCTTTTACCGTAAGAGGAATGTTGTGTTCTTGTTCTTGTTCGTGTTCCATCGATAAGAACAACCGACTAATGGAAGGCATATAGGTGTGTAGTCGTTCATCACCCTGGTTCCATATTTCCTTAAACACGTTAACTGGGCTACCACTATACTTTAGACGCCCCGCATCAAGCATGACCACCATGGATGCTAGAGGGTAGATTTCCTCTAATCGATGCTCACTGATGATAATCGTGACAGATAATTCCTCGTTAATTCTAGCTAACAGCTGTAGAAATTCTTTTGCTGCGATCGGGTCTAATTGTGCTGTAGGCTCATCTAGCAATAATACTTTTGGTCGAAGTGCCATCACAGAGGCGAGGTTCATCATTTGTTTTTGGCCTCCTGATAATTCATGCACCGACCGAGAGAGCCAGTCTTCCATTCCAAAGAAATGAACGATTTCACCAAGTCTTCTTTGTATCTGCTCCATTGGATAGCCGAGATTTTCCATCGCAAAGGTCAATTCCTGCCATACCGTATTCATCACAATTTGATTATCAGGATCTTGAAAAACCATACCAATCTCCTCGATTGTCGTGATTTCATCTACTTTATCCAAGAGGCACCCATTATAATAGATTTCCCCTTCATGTTCACCCTCTGGCTTCACTTCTGGTTTAAGCTTACGAAGAAGGGTTGTTTTCCCTGACCCAGATGGACCACATAATAAAACAAACGCCCCTTCCTCTACCTCAAAATGAATGTTTTCTAGAGCCTTATGTGGGAAATCAGGATAGCTAAAGCCTACATTCTTGATCTGATAATGTGCCATTGCAGCAACACCTTTCCGTTAAGAAAAATAGGGATGCTTACAAAAATGAAAACACTTAAAAAGTGAAGCATCATCAAAGGAGTCCATTCCAGCTTCTGAAGCTGTGGATATACTTCGTACTGACCAAGTCCGAGAAATAAACCGCTAATACTCACAACACCCGTTACAGCCATGATCCACATAACAATGTAATCGTTGCGAGTAAGTTCATAGATCGTAGCACTTGTTCTTTTTCTCACACCATATCCTCTTGCTCTCATTGAATTGGCTGTTTGGAGCCCCTCTTCTAATGACCACGTGATTAATGTGTACAATGTCTCCATTCCGTCTCGCATTTTTTGACGCTTACTCGAACGTTTCAGATAGGAGCCTTGTATCTTTTGTACCGTCATAATTTCGGAAAGTCTTCTTTTTAAAAGTGGAACAAACCGAAGTGTGACGGTTACGACGAAAGCACTTTTCGGTGCAAAGGAAGCAAAAACATACAAAAAACGATCAGGCGTCATCACCAGATTGTACGCAACAAATACTAGTAATATAGACAGTAATGTGATGGCCCATTGTACCCCAAACACCATGCTTTCGACTGTCACCGCATGATCCTGAATATAAAAGAGTATGGTGGCTCCCTTACTTGAGAAAATAGGGTTTAATACGCAGATGACCACTGCCAACACAAGGTAGCCTCTTATTACCTTGTTCAAAGCTTTACCTCCATCTAGAGACCAATTTAATAGGACCACGATTACTAAAATCGTATAAAGATAGAATGGATGTGTAAAGATCATACATGCGATGCACGTACTGATAAAATAGATGAAGCATAGAAGTGGATGGATTGATGAAAAGCCATTTGACATTTAGTCACGTCCATCCCATAATCCGTCTTCAACACCTGCACCTAAATCTTTTCCTAGATTCTCTGTATAGAGCCATTGAATGTGATCCCCTTGTTCTACTGGCCATATACCTGCACTTTTATTCGGGAATTTTCCATTAATACTATACATCCAACCACTTCCTGATCCTCGATCAAACTCATATAAGTTTTGAATCCCTTCTACATATGCAGTAGCACCCATTCCTCTGTATTCCATTTGGATTTTGTTTTCTTTTGTCACACGCTTTAGAATATCTAATACGTGATCAGACTCTGAGCGTTCAACCTCAACTGTATTCAAGATGGTTCCGATATCCTTTGAACCTACGATTGTGATTAGAACTGTATCCTTTACTATCTTTTCTTTTGGTTCTTCCGTAGCAACCGTTTCTTTTTGCTTCTCCTCTTCATTTGCTACAGCCTTATTTTTCACACCAGATTGTTCATTTGTCTTTGATTTATTTTCTTTTTTATTTACCGTTTCATCTTTTGGTGATTTTTCCTGAGTTTGTTTTTCCTGAGATGTTATCTGTTCTTTCGATTTCGATGTACTCTTCTCTGTGGAATCTTGCTGATCCTTTTGCTCTTTTTCGATAGCGCCATCTTGAGTAACTAGGTCTTGTTCTCTATTCTCTTCACTCAGTATCGAACGACCATTTTCAGAGGAACTCTCCCCAGAAGCAACATCTTGGTCCGTCTTTGTCTGCGGTGATTCAATAATGTTTGTTTTTTCAGTATTGTCTTGCTGTGTATTTGTAGCTAAATAGTTCAAACCGGTAATGAAGCCAATGCCAATGGCAATTAAAACCATGAATGTGAGGATCTTTTTCATTAAAGCAACACGTGGAACCCTTTTCCTCATACTCTCACTCCTAAAGGAAAGTTAGGAAAGAAGGAGACTTCTCCCTCTTTTCCCAATCTTACTATGTTATTGTGCTTCCAATAGAGTCATAGCTCGAACTAAAAAGACTGCAAATTGTGCTCGTGTAACAGGTGCTTTAGGATCATAATTGCCATTTCCTGTACCTGTAGTAATTCCATTCTGATATAGAATCTCAACATGTTTTCGATGTGACTCTGATACATGATTAAGATCTTTTAACTCTACCTTTTTCGTGTTGGCTTCTAAGTTAAAGGCACGAACAAGAACTGTGGCCATTTGTTCACGAGTTAACAAATCGGTTGCACCAAACGTTCCGTCTCCATTTCCGTTGAATATCCCTGCCTCTTTTGCAGCATTTGCTACTTTGAAGTATGGATTTGTTTCGGAAAGATCTACAAATCCTGCTGATGATGCTGAAGGTTCTAAGTTTAGCAATCTAACAAATAACGATGCTGCTTGTCCGCGAGTAAGACTGCGATTCGGCTTAAAGGTTCCATCTGGATACCCTAAGATGACTCCTTCTTTCGCTAAATGATAAATAGCTTCTTTTCCAAATGAATTGGCATCTACATCTGAAAATGAAAGTTCTAGAACCGGCTTCGTAATATCAGACATCGTAAAGAGACTAGTAGCACCTTGTTTGAATCGATCATAAGCAGCCCAAGCCATTAATCCCTGCTGTGTTGCAAGATAGTTACTTGACTCACCTTTCGCGTGCGACATCCCCCCGTCTGAATTCACATACGACTCTAATGCTGTAACTAAATTTCCATTCTTCTTAACAAAGCGAGTATCTTCTAAGTCTATTCCTAAACTTGTTAACGCGATTATTACTTGTGAAATGGTTTCACTATTTTCCTCTCCCCAAGCTGTAAAACCACCACTTGCAAGCTGTTGTTTCGATAACCATGTTAATGCTTTTTCAATTACTGCGTTAACTTCTTTCTTATCCTTATAAGGAGAAAGTGCCTGTAATGTCATTGCAGTGATATCTAAGTCACTAGCTCCTGCACCAGACTTACTTAACGGAAAGCCTCCGTCAGCATTTTGTTGTTCTAATATCCAAGCTAGAAGCTTCTCTCTTGTCCAAAGAGCGTTCGCAGGTACATCATAATTTCTCGCATCTAATGCAAGAAGTGCAAAAACAGGACCATTCGTACCTTGGTTCGTCATTCTTTCATGATTATAAATTTTTTCAATAAAATTATAACCTGCTAGGTTTCTAGGATCTTTTCCAATTGCAGTAACGGCCAATGCCATTCTCTCGTAGTCTGTTACTAGTCTAAAATTCCCTTGTTTCTCTTTAATGTATGATTCAAGTACATCGTAATAGTATTGAGGAACCTTTTTTCCTGCGCGTGCTAGAGCAAAAGCATCCCAATCATTGAAATTGTCTTGGATAGAGAAATCCCTGTTTTTTAATATCCAGTTAGCTGCATAGTCTAGCTTCTTTTGAATACTTGTGACTGGCTCTTCTTCAGCTTGATCATTATTTCCTGATCCATCACTTGGATTGTAAGGATTTCCTACATCTGCCCCTAAGTCTGTTGTATAGCGCCAACGTAGAACATCTCCGTCCTTAAGCTCGTAAACTCCTGAACTATAATCAGGGAAATTCCCATTAACCGAGTACATCCAGCCACTAGATGGCCCATGATCAAATTCACTTAACCCATCAATAGCTGCAACATAAAGTGTTTTACCTGAACCGATATAATCAATGGAAATACCTCTTTCATTTGCAATACGCTTTAATACAGAGAACGCTGTATCACCATTTTGAAGACCAATGGTAGTCGTTGAAATGATATCCCCTTCGTTAATAGTACGCTTCTCAACTGAAATTTTTACTGTAGCTGGTTTACTTGGAGTGGTAGGTGTACTACCTCCATGATCTTCATCTGAATCTGCAATCGTAGATTTGAATGCAAGAAACTCTGTAAAATGCTTCGTTTTAATGATTAAATCGCCAACTTGATTGGCATAAGCATAAACGTCGTCAGTACGAACACTAGAATCATTGTATTTTTGAATTGGTGTGAAGCTACCACTTTCATCCGTAAAGCCTGCTTCTTTATCACCCATTCCTTCTAGTATTAATGTTACATGCTGATTAAACTCAATGTTCTTGCTTCCACCCACTTTTACACGGGCAAATATATCTTCAACTACTCTGTTATCAAGCTTGGCGTTAATTTTGTTTGCTACTTCTCGATCCTTAATGTCTAAGTGATAAGGTATTTGAAGTGTTTGGTCCCAGCTTGATGTTGTGATTGTTGTATTAGCAGGAATCTCCAATACCGTAGCACCACGTACTGCTTCAATCTTTGGCAAGTCCGCTTTTGAAAACGTAAGTGTAATGACATTTGTTGCAGCTTCGTTCTCAGATTGGATATACACTTCTTGCTCGTTTTCATCAATTATAATGTCTTCATTTTCTGTGTTGCTTATTGACTGTGTGATCGTTAATGAAATGGTATCACTTGAACGTTCCCCACCTAACGCCTCTTCCAAAGCCGTTACTGAAAGTACTCCTCCTTTAGCTGTACCTGTGACATGAAGAATCACTTCTTGATCGTTTACTTTTTCAACCTCTTGGATAGAAAGACCTGTAGTTCCAAAGTCAATCGTCCAGTTTTCTTTATTTTCTGCCCCTGAAGAGAAGGAATCACCGACTAATGTGACTGGTATGGATATCCCTTCTTCCCCTACATGTAACTGACTATCCGTAGAAATATCTGCCCATCGACTATAGTAGAATGTCAGTTGATCTCCATCCTGAACCGTATATGCACCTGCTCCCACATCAGGAGCAACATCATTTACTTTAAACATCCAGCCATCCCAGCCACCAAAGTGACCGGCTTCTTCTCCAGCAATACCTTGAATATATGGGCCAAAGCTGCTGTCTACAATGTTATAGCTTATGGCAGGAGAGGCTGTATCTAGTGCTTGCTTAAGAGCATCGAGCGCTGTTATACTCTCTTCACCGGTTTTTAGTTTTATTTCTTGCTCTGGATAAATTGAGCCTGCGATTCCATCAACTGTTACGTATACAGAAGTGGTCCCTTCTTCGTCGTCTTTTGTAAAATCAAAAATAGACCCTTTATCTTCTAGGTAGTACAAATATTGTGCTAGAGCATAGCCAACCTGTTCCGTTGCGATGGCTATTGAACCTTCATCATCTTGTTTCCAATTAAAGCTACCATCTTCATTTTGCAGACTTAAAATATATTGGAGTAGATTTCCTTCATCCTTTGTAAACTTCTCTCCTGTTGGATCCACTCCTGCTAGTGTAATCGCCATTAATGCTTGTGCAGCACTGTTTGAATTCGATTCATCCCCTCCAAACCCGGCCTTAAAGCCACCATCTTCATTTTGAGCTTGTGAGAGCTTTTCAACTGTGCGATCCAATGCTACTTTGACTTTTGGATTTGTTTCGTAATAAGGATATAAAGCCATCGCTGCAAAGCCTGTTGAATCGACATCGAGTGTTGAACCAAATCCTGAAAAGCCTCCATCTGGTAACTGTTTAGTTAGTATTTTATTAACGAGATCCTCACGTGTGAACTTGCTATCTTGAGGAAGTTCATATTGTATAGCATCCAAGGCTGCCAAATCCCACGGAATCCCATTTATGTTGACATAAGAATAATTCACATTATGAATCATGCTTGAATAGAGATCCTTGCCTGCAATAGTGCTCGGGTTACCACCTGCTGCTAAAATTCCTAAAATGACCTTCCCATTTTGGCCTTGTACATCCCTTGGTAGGTTCTTACCTTCATTTAATAATGCTAAATAGCTACCTGGAACTGCCTTCCCGGCTCTATTTATTGCTATTGCTTTCCAATGATCAGCACCTGAAAAATTCGCGATCATCCAATCACTTGCTTTGTCTAGCGCTTCTTCGACCGCCTCTTTCGTAACAACGGTTTCTCGTTTTTCTATTACTAGCTTCAGATACGGCCTAGTAATATCATTAATTTCTCTAACTTCTGAAAATATGTTATAGTCTTTCAATCTTTGTGCTGAAATGATATAAGTTCCTGGTGTATCAAAAGATAACTGCGCTACTCCATTTTCATTTGTTACTAGTTCTTCTCCATTAATAAGTAAAGCTTCATTATCAACTAATATTGTTGCACCCTCAACAGGCCCCGTTTCTGATGTTCCAGTCCTTGCCACAGATAAACTACCTGTAAGATTTACTTCTATTTCTTCACCTACCTCATACGTTCTCTCTTGGTTTTCAAACCAGGAATATGTAGTATGACGATAGTCCTCTTGAAAATATAAGACGATCGTGTCACCATCATCGATATTATATTCACCTACACCTCGGTTTGCCCATTCGTTGTTAACATAGTATGACCATCCGTCTGTTGGTCCTATGCTAAACGCCTCCACACCTGCTACATTTGAAATATAAGTGCCTCCACTACTGTCAAATTGCTTTGGATCCTTAGGATCGATTCCATTTGCTTCTAAGGCACGAATAATTGCATGGATGGGTCTTACTTCCTTCATATTTCCAGAAGCATTATAAGGTGCTAAATCAAAAGGAGACACCTCTACTTCCGTTTCTGGAATAATTGTATGATCAAAAGATTCTATTCTTACTTTTACTGTAATCGTTTCAGTCTGTTCTTCATTAGTCCCCACGATATCTTCTGATTCATCTACCTGCTTCTCTTCTTCTGAAGGGGCTTCTGTCTCTATTTGATCTGCTACCTCACTTGGTGGAGCCTCCTTGCCTACATGCTCCCCATCACTAGGAGATTCCACTGTTTCAGTGAGCTCTGCTTGTTCTCCACCTTCAAGATTACCCTCAATATTTACAATTTGATCTACACTCCCATTATCACTTGCACTAGTAGCAAAAGAAATGGATGGGAAAAACAATGAAATAACTAAAATAATACTCATGAATATACTAAAGCTTCTATTTACTAGTCTTGAATTCCTCAATGGTCTTCCTCCTTTTCACCTATTTGGGCAATAAAAAAACACCTTACCCTTTAAAGGAAAGATGTTTAGATCCATGTGTATACGCTTACACAATTGAACACTACTATACTCATAGTGCTATTTAAACGATCTCCTCCCATCCGCGTGAGATTACTAGAGCACTTAAAGGCTGGTATCCTGACTTCGCATCATTGCTATTCTCTATCTCCTTCCCATTCATTGAACAGTGGAATATGATAAAGAGCTCTGCGTTACAGTGGCGGGACCGTGTCGGACTTGCACCGAGCTTCCCATTTAAGCTGTTTACTATTCTGTAAACATCACCGTTTAAGCTTCTATGAAATTATGAAACTACTACAAAATATATTCTAGCACATCATAATCCAATTGTTTTCTATTTATGGATATTTTTTCTTCAAATGTGTTTTATACGTTCCATTTTTTTGTATTTCGATAATACATATATCAAAAAAAGATGCAATTCCCCAGAATCGCATCTTTAAGTCAACTTTTTATTAAGTTACTTTTCTTACTTGTTCTCAAGAACTTTAATAAATTCTCTCATATAATCTGGAAGATCTGGTGGTCTTCGACTTGAAACAATGTGCCCATCTACGACAGCAGGCTCATTTAACCAAATTGCACCGGCATTCTCCATATCATCTTTAATACCAGGAGTACTCGTAACCGTTACTCCGTCAAGGATTTTTGCTGAAATTAGAACCCAGCCAGCATGACAAATTTGTCCAATTGGCTTCTTTTGGTCATTCATACGACGAGTGATATCTATTACCTCTTCGTATCGTCTTAATTTGTCAGGAGACCATCCACCAGGAACAAGTAGAGCATCATATTCATTTGGGTTAATATCTTTGAAAGAGTAATCCGTTTCTACCGGAACTCCATACTTTCCGATATATTTCTCATTCGCTTTTTCTCCGACTATATGGACTGCCGCTCCTTCTTCTCTTAAGCGGTGGACAGGATACCATAGCTCTAGATCTTCAAAATCATCGCTTACAAGCTGAATAATCTTTTTCCCTTCTAATCTCATCTTTCATCCTCCTTTAGGACATGTATACCCATTGTCTGAAATTGCAAACATAATTGCAAGTAAATGAGAGGGACGGACCTTTGCCGCTGGCGGCAAGGTCCGTCCCTCTTAAAAAGAATTAATTCATTAACTCAACAAATTTCAATGTTTCAGCAATAATTTTTGCTAGCTGGTCACGTTTTGTATAGTCATTTGGCTTAAATACTCCACCTGACATACCGTTCATGATTCCTGCTTGTGACACCAATTCAATTGAATCTTTTGATGTTGCTGAGATAGAGTTTGAGTCAACAAATACTTTGGTATCTTTTGTTGCATCAAGTTTCGTTTCATCATATCCCACAAATTCAAGTGCTCTTGCAATCATGATTGCTGCTTCAGCACGTGTAATTTGATCTCCTGGTTTGAATGAACCATCAGCACGACCTTTAATAATACCTGCTTCAAATGCAGCCATAATTTCTCCGTGTTTATTCACTGCCTCATTGCCAGAAACATCTGTGAATTGGCCATTATAGTTACCTGTTGGAGACAGACCTAAGCTGCGAGCAATTAATGCTGCAAATTCACCACGAGTCATATTGGCATCCGGAGCATATAAATCAGCTGTTTTACCGAACACGATTTGTTTTGAAGATAGTGTTTCTATATAAGCTTCTGCCCAGTTTGCGCCATTGTTAACGTCAGAGAATGTTTTTTCTACTTCAATAATGGCATATTGACTGTTAGTACGACTCTTAATTACAGCACTGTTACCTTCAAATACAGTTGGTATTGCTGTAAAGGAACCGTCTGATTGAATACGAACTGCTACAGCCCTCGCTGGGTTCACAGTTGATGGTATTGTAATTGTACGACTTACGTACTGTGTAAAGCGTGAAACGGTCTCATCACGATTATCACTCTTAACCACTACACTAAAGTCAATAACTGCTGATACTAATTTTCCTGAATCAA
The DNA here is from genome assembly GCA_003667865.1 of Rossellomorea marisflavi. Taxonomy (GTDB): domain Bacteria; phylum Bacillota; class Bacilli; order Bacillales; family Bacillaceae_B; genus Rossellomorea; species Rossellomorea marisflavi_C. The sequence goes on from CP033051.1 coordinate 612,152, forward strand.
AACCTGAAGGAGCAGAAACTTCTTTTACGATAATCTCTACATTTTTCGCGTTAGCTTCTAAGTTTAATTCAGAAATTGGTAACGTATACGAAGCTTTTTCTGATTTAATTTCAATTGCAGCTTTCTCATTGTTTTCCTTTAGTTTTACAAAGATGTTTACTGGCAATTCTACGGATTGTGCTGCTTTGTTTAATTCTACAGATACTTTTTCAACCTTTTCTTTTGCGGCTGCAATTGCTTCTGCTGCTTTGGTACCATCCACTTTTTGAACACCGTTTTCTACTCTAGAAGCACCATTCTCCAACTTTACTTCTCCTTTAGTTGGAGGAGTTTCTTCCTCTTCATCAGGCTCAGGCGCCGGTGTTGGTGTTGGTGTTACAACTGGAGGTGTTGGGTTTTCAGGTTCAGATGTTTCTTCTGCTTCCATAATATCTTCGACCATACGTGGTTTTAATTGAATGGTGCCATTGAATTGTCCAGAAACACCTATTACATCTACTACATTTCCTTCTTTGAAAGAAAAGTTATCAAACTTTAAACCGGTACGATTATCTACACGAACTAGTACAGACTCTTCTCCTTTAGTTGCTGTAAATTCAAATGTTCCATAAGAATTTGTTTCTACTAAATTGGTGATTTTAACACCTTGGATTTTTACTAATTCACCTTCGTTACTTGAATTAACTCCGATTGGAGAAACAACCTTAGCAGGTGGTACATTACTCGTTTCAACTTTTTCAAGTGATGATACATCAGCGAGTTGAAATTCACCGTTATAACTTCGCGTTTCTGCTGTAACTGTAATTTTATCTCCAATCACTACGTCATGACTGTCTGTCTCAAACACATACGCACCGGAAGTTCCATCCTGAATATAGAACCCTTTGCTTCCCCATGCACCTGGAGTAGAAGTAACAACTGCTTCTACTGTCACCACAGTACCTAGGTCGGCTGAACGTGCTTCAGCTATCGTCACGTTTCCTAAATCTTCACCAGGCTCTGGAATTATTTCTGAAATACGTCCTTCTGCCACGTATTTTAACGGCTGATTGTTGAAGCTTTTCACAAAATCAACTGTAGCATCTAGGTCGATTGGTCCCTGAACTGGATTTTCTCCAAGCGCACGAAGCTTGTAACTATCATTCTCTTTTTCATACATAAAATTGTTTACCGTGATTGTGTAATTCCCTGCAGGATCTACTTTACTACCATCTGGTAAAAATAAATCTACTACTCTATTCGTCGATCCATCCCATGTATATTTGAATCCTCCTACGGATACATCTGGACCATACTGGGCTGAGATTTGTGCATTAATGATTTGTTCTAACTCTGCACCTGTGATATCCAATTTTACTAAAGTGTTACCGAATGGTTGAACATTAAATAGCTCTTCCCATGTAATCTCACCAGCATTGATGTTATCTCGAATTCCTCCACCGTTCATTAAAGCAAAGTCGGAATTCATTACCCATGCCATTCCATCAGCAATTAGATTCCCCAAGGCATTATCTCCTACTTCTCCCTTTGTACCATATCCACCTAGTAACTCATATTCAGTTACACCAATAACTTCATTCATAATTGGGGCAACCTGTTCTTCATATTTTGCTAGAATAGCAGCAACTGTTGGGTCTGGAGTAACAGATGACTGATCTACATAAACGATCTCAGCTTGTTTTTTCACAATATCCTTTGTAGTTGGGTCAATTTCAATATCAACGTCTGCAAATGCTTTTCCATAATCAAGTGCTTGTACAATCAATTTATTATCTACCATAGCATTTACGATTTCATGATTGTGTGCTGCATAAATGATATCTACTGCATCATTTACTGAGTTTGCTAGATTTGCAGCATCTCCTGTTGCACTAGTGCCACTTTGGGAAGCTGGCATATGAGATAAGACTATGATTGCTTCAATGCCTTGCGATTGTAATTCTTCAACCGCCTTATCCACAGCTGTTGCTTCATCAGAGAAGTAAATATCTTCAATCCCAGATGGAATGACCATTGTAGCTGTTGCCTTAGTGTTTACTCCGATAAATCCAACCTTTACTCCTTCAACTTCATAGATTGCATAAGGAGGTAAAATAGGTTCATGTGTTTCTTTTGACATACAGTTTGCACATAGAGTTGGGAAGTCTATACCATCATACCCCACTGTACCTTTCCCTTCTGAGTGTTCTCCACCGTTAACAATACGAAGTAACTCTTCTGTACCTTCGTCAAATTCATGATTTCCAACCGTACCAAAATCAAAACCTATGGCTTCCATAATTTCAATTGTTGGTTCATCTTGTAATAGGGCTGAAACAGGTGAGCTGCCGCCAATCATATCACCTGCATGAACAATAAGTGTGTTTGTATTTAATGCTTCACGTTCTTTTAAGTATGCTGCAACATAATCCATACGACCAACTGTTTCTTCTGTTCCATCATTATTTGTGTCTACTTCATAGCTTTGGTCAATTTTCCCATGCAAGTCATTTAAGCTTAAGAATTGTAGTGAGATGTTATCATCAGAACCATTTGGATCTTCATCAGTAGGAACTTCAGGTGAAGTATTACCTTCTGCTTTATATCCTAGCCCAATCGCATCTTCTTCACTCCAGAAAAATACACGTTTTTCAACAGGTATCTCTGACCATTTCTCAGGAGATACGTACACTTTTGTATCTGAGTGACCTACATATTTATCGAATTCGTCTTGTTCATCATTCGTACGGAAAACAAAAGGTAATTCTAATAGTGGTTTTTCAGGGTTCCAAATACCCTTTTTATGGTCCTTTGCAGCTTTAAGTGCTGCCTGGAACTCATTATAAGTTGTCTCTTCACCTATAGGCGCAATAAAGTATGTTACGGCATACCCTTCGCGAACCATTTCTAAATTAACATTATCGCCATCAGAAGTTATGACTTGAGCTAATAAACGACCATAAGCATCTGTAGCTTCTTGTCCAATCTTTAGCGTTATCTTGTCTCCACTTTTAAGGAGCGTATTCATATATGTCTTGGCTGCTTCACCTAACTCTTTTTGATTAGCACTTATTTCTGCTCTTTCTGGATCAGAGCTACGAGCATTATATGTTTCAGGTGTATCTATATTTAAAAAACGTACTTTTGTAGAACCTAGAACAGGTGATTCAATATTAATCGTATCTCCATCAACTACATTACTAACCGTTGCCGGGTATTCTCCAGCAGCTGATGGTGCTTCAGGTTGTTCATCAAGTAACATGATATCTGTTGCTTTACGGGGTAGAATTTGATATGAATCATATTGGCTTACTATTGCTGTAACCTCATACCATTTCCCTTCTACTAGTGAATCAATTGTATCGGTACCTTCCATCACTCGAAGTGTTGTACTGTTTAGATCTGCATCAATAATAGAGACATTGTATCCACCACCAGCCGGTGAGCTAGGTACACTCGATACATATCCTTCTACTTTTACTAGTTGTCCTTCTAAAGATTCAGCAATTGCTGAATCCTGCAGGTCTGATAGGCTGATAACTCTTGGTTGAGGAACAGCTACATTTGATTCTAGAATTTCTATAGTAGACGGAATAACTTCTTTTAATCCCTTATATTCAGCTAACTTCCCTGTTACTTTAACCATTTGACCTTCTTCAAGATCCTGAGATGTAGAATGATAAAGATTTATTCCGGCATTGTCATCTTGAATATATGTAGATAACTTTCCGCCACCAATGGCTGAGTTGTCCGCTGTTACAATGCCTTTTATAGTAACTACAGTATTATTTGGTAAATTGCGTGCTTCTTGGATTGTAATTGTTCCTGTTGTAGGGGGCTCTTCTGTTGTGGGTGGTTCTGTAGGTTGTCCATCAGTGAATTCAATGCTAGTCACATATTCTATAGATTCTTTTCCTGAATATACATCACGTTTCCCTGTAACGATAATCTCCTTGTTTAAAGCATCGGCATTATTCACAGGACTAAATTGTGCTCTTTGGCCAGGTTCTAATTTCACAACAATCGATGTTGAAGAACTTGTAGAATCAGCTACCTCTAAGGCGTACTCTCCATTAAATCCTGCAATGATTACTCCTTTCATCGTCACAACAGTGCCTTGTGTCTGTGCAAGAGCCTCTTCTACACTAAGAGCTTCAGTCTCTTGTTCTGCTGCAGCTACTGTAAAAGTACTAGTAGGTGCTAGTAAGTTTGAAAAAACTAATAAAAATACTAAAACGTAAGAAAACAATTTTTGATAATTCTTTTGCATTTCCATCCTCCTTAGTAGGTTTTTTCATGCATTTTATATACTAAAGATGAATTGTTAACTGAATTTATAGATAATATTAATTTTCTTTCAATATTTAAAATAGGTATTTCAGACTACATAAGTAACAATATTTTACATATCGATGCTAAAATCCTTATTTTCCAATAAAAAAACTTTAGTTTCCTTTTTGCCTCAAACCCCATTTCTATTTATTGGAAAATAATAGTTTACACTCCGTTTACATTGTAATTAACTGGTAAACTCGAACACGAACTTAACATACACCTCCCCTTAAGAAACACGCCAAAATGATTATGAAAATTTATCATTTAAATATTTTCTTTTATCTAACCACTCTATATGTATAGATATTTTCTCCATTACCATATACTTCAACAAGGAAAGAGAATAAAAATAGTGCGAATTCAGGTTTAACTTCTGCCCAATTTTCTCATATAATGAAACAGGGGCATCTACACGACGATGTTCAGACGAAAATACTAACGGTATAGGACTGAGTTAAATGAAAAACGAGACGATACTTAAAAAACTCCAGACTGTTATGGACCCATCGAATATAAAAACAAACGAACTTTTACGAAATCATTTATATACGAAGCTTGGTGGGAAGGCGGATTTTTTCGTAACACCGACGACTTATGAGGAAGTACAAAATGTTGTAAAGCTGTCTTTAGAAGAAGATTTCCCCTTCACTTTACTAGGAAATGGTTCAAATCTTATTGTTAAGGACGGCGGAATTCGCGGTGTCGTTCTTCACCTCAAGCATTTTAGTGAGATCAAACGAGACGAAAATGAGATGATTGCTCAAAGTGGTGCTGCAATCATTGAAGTCTCTCGAAAAGCATTAGATGAGAAGCTTTCTGGACTTGAGTTTGCTTGTGGAATCCCTGGGACGGTCGGAGGTGCTCTCTATATGAATGCAGGAGCTTATGGCGGTGAGATTTGCGATGTGTTAGACCATGCCCTTGTTGTGGATCGTGAAGGCAACATAGTAAAGCGTACGGCCGAAGAGCTCGATCTAAGCTACCGCCACAGTAATATCGCTGAAAAAGGGGATATTGTTCTAGAAGCAACCTTCAAGTTAAAGCCAGGCAATTATGAAGAGATTAAAGCAATTATGGATGATCTTACATTTAAGCGTGAATCAAAACAGCCCCTCGAATATCCGTCTTGCGGGAGTGTCTTCAAACGCCCACCAGGCTATTTTGCAGGAAAACTGATTCAAGACAGTGAGCTTCAAGGAACCAATTTTGGTGGAGCAGAAGTGTCGACAAAGCATGCTGGGTTTATTGTGAATAAGGATAACGCATCTGCAAAGGATTATATTACTCTCATTGAACATGTTCAAAAGACGGTTCATGAAAAATATGGTGTAATGTTGGAGCGAGAGGTTCGAATTATTGGAGAAGATTTAGAATAATAGCAGCGGGGTGCTTAGTGGCATTCCGCTTTTCTTTTTTGGTTTATTTTTACATATACCTTTTTTTACAATGTGTTACACTATGGACAAGGAGGTGTTAAATTTGGATCATGTATTACAAGCTATAAAGGAACTTCAAAATCAAATCGGTGAATTGGATTCTAAAATTGACAAACTGGATCGTAATACGAATGAGCGGTTTGACCGTTTAGAAGGTCGCATGGATCAATTCGAAGGACGGATGAACAATTTTGAAGGTTGCATGAACAATTTTGAAAGCAGAATGGAACGTTTAGAAAGAAACCAACACGATATTCTCGATAACATTAACACATTAATTAAGGAAAACTGGGCCCACAAAAAAGAACTTCACAAAGTAAAAGAACGAATCGGAATGGAATAATCCTCATCGTCACCTCATTAAAAAAATCCAATAAAAAATGAGCAGCGTGTGTGTTCATTAGCACACCCTGCTCATTTTATTTTTAGTACAGTTTCCCTTGACGATACAATACCGTCGATAGCTTCATAACGGAGTGAATATAACAGTTTTGGCGTAATGGGAACGGATCACCAAAATATAGCGGCAAAATCGTATCCATCGTACGCATCATTTTATCATATAACAGCTTAAAGACTTGCTCCTCTGTATAAAATTGTGTTTCACGTCCCTGTAGCCACTCAAAATAAGATACAATGACCCCACCAGCATTGGCAAGAATGTCTGGTATAATAATGACCCCTTGATCACTAAGGGCTTTATCTGCCTCTGCTGTAACTGGTGCATTGGCACCCTCGACAATAATGTTTGCTTTAATTTGGTCAACATTATTTTTATGGATTTGGTCCTCTAATGCGGCTAGCATTAATACATCAACATCTAAGTACAGTACCTTTTCTCGATCCTCAATTGTTGCTTTTACACCTGCCTGTTCTAGTTGCTCTTCTGTTGTCGGAAGGTCTCCTCTATTTTTACTTGTATATTGAATTAAAGCAGGGATGTCTAGACCTTCTTGGTTTACAAGTGTCACGTTTCGATCACTTACTGCCACCACTTTATTTTGAAGATACTGACAGCGGTCAGCTTCAAGTGCCGCTACTGATCCTACATTACCAAAGCCCTGTACAGCGAGCTTCAACGGCTTCTCCTCAAAGTCCAATAATGTTTTCGCAAAAATATTATCTGTGTTAGTAAGCAGATTTTTTTGATCGTTTATAAAGTCATGAAGCATATAGCGTAGTGAAAAGTACACTCCTTTTCCGGTTGCTTCTCTTCTCCCTAAGGAACCGCCATTTACAACACTTTTACCTGTGAAGCTTCCTCGATATGGGGTACCTGGACGGATGCTCTTATATTCCGCCATCATCCAGTCCATTTCTCGTTCCCCTGATCCCATGTCAGGAGCAGGTATGTCCTTATCTGGACCAATGATATCACTAAAGTATTGGACATATTTTTTCGAAATAAGATGGAGCTCTTTTTCGGTGAAGTCTCTCGGATTGATGACGACTCCTCCCTTGCCTCCACCGAACGGAACATCATGAAGAGCATTTTTCAAGGTCATAAGTGAAGCTAGATTTACAACCTCGTCCTCATTCACGGATTCATGAAATCGAATTCCCCCTTTGTACGGTCCCATTGCATTGTTGTGTTGTACACGGAATGCAGGTATACGCACAACCTTATTACCTTCTAATGGAATTCTCAGAAAAGATTTATGTATATGGTTCGGGGTAGACAGAATTGCGGCAAGTGAGGTAAATGCTTGTGTTCGAACATCCCCCTGACAATCTGGTAAAAATGATTCGTCTTCTAATAATGCATCTAATGATTTCTGGACAATTGACCTTGTTTGGCTTGACATACTGTCGATCATTCCTCCTTTAATATATAGAGCTATCAAATAACAATACCCTTATTCTGATTGTATAAACAGATTGACTTATATATGAGAGACTTTTTTACAAATAAATGGTTTGAGATAGCTCTCCAGACATTTATCCGTGAATTTCCCTCTAATAGCCTTGTATTTCGCTATTATAATAGATTCTCTCCAAAGAGAAATTTAATATACATTTCCTCTTACAAATCTACCATTTTAATTCCATATTTTAGAGAGTGTAGTATAATAATTGCGGGAGGTTTTACAATGAAACTAGTAACTCGTATCACAATCGTATTTATGTTTTTACTGGCTGGCTCGACGTTAAGCGCACAAGCTAGTACTTTTCCTGATGTTAATGAGAGTGAAAGATTTTACGATGAAATTATGTATCTAGTGGGGAAAAATGTCATTCAAGGATACCCTAGTGGTCAGTTTGGTCCTGATGATTACGTTACTCGTTCTGCTGCTGCTATTATGATTGGCCGTGTGCTTGATTATAATGGTGCACAAGCTGATACTAGTTTTCCAGATGTACCGAAGTCAAACAAAGCCTCTGGATATATTCAAAAGGCTTATGAAAACAATATTATTCAAGGCTTCCCTGATGGCACGTTTCGTCCAGATGAAATTGTAACTCGAGAGCAGATGGCTATTTTCCTAGCAAGAGCATTTGACCTTACGGAAGAGGAAGTTGTTCCTTTTAACGATATTTCCGTTCAAATGAAATCATTTTCATCCATACGTAAGGTGATTGCCTTTGGAGTTACTGAAGGATATCCAAATGGGACATTCCAGCCAACAACAAAGCTAACACGTGCTCAATTTTCAGCATTTCTTGCTCGAGCAACAAGCGATGAATTCCGCTTACATGTCAAAACATGCGGATATGATGCTACAACAAAGCAAAATCCAAATAAACAAATGATGAATTGCTTACTAACAAAAGCAGCACTTGATGCTTCTAGTCCAATTCCGCCAGAGATTGTAAAGGCTGTTGCCTCTGTTGAAAGTAGCTGGACACAATTTAAAGCAAATGGAGAGCCGAATATAAGTGCAGACGGTGGAATTGGGGTCATGCAGATTACAAATACGACGGGTTATGATGTAGAACGTCTTAAGCATGATGTTCAATACAATATTGAGACTGGAATTGAGTTTTTACTAAAAAATTTCAACCGAATGGATCTACCAAGAATAAATGACCATGATCCTACTAAGCTAGAAAGCTGGTATTTTGCTGTTATGGCTTATAATGGAACAAAGGCAGAAAACAGTCCTTTTTACCAAGAAACTGGTGAGAGAAACACTGATGCCTATCAAGAAAAAGTGTACCGTGAGCTTCAAAACTTTGGATTACTTGATACAAGAGCTTCGGACATCCCGATGACGAAGACTGACTTTGTCTATAACGAAGGGACAAACTATACGATTAATTTTCAAAAGAAAAACTACCTCTTAGATGGTACACGTACATCAACGAAACAATTATTTAAGACCGGAGATATCGTTCATTACAACGGTTCTGGTCTTCGTGCGAATGCATCTACTCAAAGCACGTTAACGGCAACAACTTCTTCTGATTCCATGACGATACTTGGGGCACCCGTTTATGATGAACGAACAGATTCTACAAATCAATTTGTTTGGTATCCTGTAGAGGTTGTTAAAAATGGTAAAACGATTCGTGGTTATATTGCGTCCTATTTAATTGTTAAGTAAATAGAATAGGTTGTCCGATTTTCAGGGGGAAATACTCATTAGATGAGCATGTTCACCCTTTCGGACAACCTTCTTTATTTACATCAATGGCTTGGCATGTTCAACTTCTCCGTTGTATAGCAGATATTCACCTGTCATCACAAACCCTTTTTGACTTTGTAGTGTGACTTGTGTGGTGTCGGAGTAGGATTGACCTTCAAAAGACATCGTTTGAGATATTTCATACGTTACTTTCTTTGAATCACCATTTAAGACCTTCACAGAAACAGAAGACTGAGTAGTACTTGCTTCTCCTGGATAATGTGATTTGTGAGTAATATCATAATGTTGAACAGCACCCACTTCTAAAGGATACGCAATCATTAGATGTCGTTCGCCTTCATAATCTATCTCGTACAAGCCTGTTTGATCCTCGTAATATGAAAAAGTAGTTGGTTCAGAGCCGATTATTCCGATTGTCCCCTGAACAAACCCATCACTAATTTGTTCATAGTTGATAACCAAGTCTCCAAAATCTTGTGGTTGTTGATTACCCTGTGTAAAGTACGCTGCCGTTGATTGCTTTGGTAAAAAACTCGGAACATGTTGTTTTGAGTTTATTGCTTGCGTTGTGTTTAAAGTCTCTGTAGCCTTAACCGTAGTAGCATTGGAAATCGAGGTATTTAGTGCGAGACGCTTCCATGCATTTTCAGAATCAGAAGTAGAATCGTAGTTGATTACGGGAGCATGCGAACTAAACCCAATAAACAGTAGTAGTAATATTGTTACAATTGCTGATTTTTTTAACACCATGTATCTCCACTCCTCAATACCCCTAATATATTCTATAAAACATACCTTATGTTAAAATATAATCGTTCAATACTATAGCTATTCAAATCATCCAAAAGTATGACTATATTTTTCAGTTACAATTAGAATACCCACCTTTGTACAGGCTTAAACGACTTTAGAGGGACGGACCTCTAGTTTTTTTGAAAGACCGAACTATAGTACTATGAATCTACTAACTCAAGTTGTGATATTGTGCTTTTTATACTAGAGGTCCGTCCCTCTAGCTTCTCTAGTTATTTTTTCATGATTCGCTAGACTCTTTTGCTAGATTCAGTAGTAGATTACTATAGAAGAGAGACTACTTCAGAATGAGAGGAGCACATCAAATGAGGAAGAAGATAGTAAGCATGTTGTTAGGATTGTGTATGATTGTTTCGATTTCAGCTCGTGATGTTGATGCAGCTAGTAGTTTCCGAGATGTATCAAGTAATTACTGGGCAAGTGATGCGATTGAGTATGTTAATAGTGTAGGGATCGTGAATGGGTTCAATGATGGAACATTCAAGCCAAAGGATAAAATTACAAGATTACAAGCAGCACTTATCATAGGGAGAGCAACAAAAGTCAGTACAAATAATGCTCCAAGACCAAAATTTACAGATATCCCTACAACCGGTGAAGCCTACCGGTATATAGCAGCATTAACTGCTAAAGGAGTTTTTGATAACACAAGTCAATTTAATCCAAACAAAAATCTTTCACGTGCTGAGATGGCCAAAATTTTAGTGAAAGCTTTTGACTTAACTGGGTCAAGCTCAAAAACATTTCGTGATGTTAAGAAAGGTCACTGGTCTGAACCATTTATTAATACCCTTGTAGCAAAAGGAATTACTTATGGTGTTAGTGCTCAATATTTCGGACCAACAGATGGAGTATCTCGTGCACAGTTGGCTGTTTTTATTAAACGAACGCTTGATGGAGAATTGAGTGAGGAAGCTGCAGCAATTCTAAAGTTAACAAATGCTGAACGATCAAAAGCTGGTATCGCTCCATTAAAGTTAAGTTCAGAAGCCCAGCCAGTTGCCATGCTAAAAGCAAAGGATATGGCTGTGAATGGGTATTTTGACCATCAGTCCCCTACTTATGGAAGCCCATTTGATATGTTAAAGCAGTTTGGTGTCTCCTATTCTCGCGCAGGTGAGAATCTATTTGCAGGATCTCCTGATGCAAGTGTAGCGATTTCCTCATGGATGGATAGTCCAGGTCATAAACGAAATATGATGGACTCAAGCTTTACTCATATGGGAGTCGGCTATGCTAAAGGCGGTCCTTATGGACATTATTGGGTACAGATGTTTTTAACAAAATAATGATGTTCTAGCTGATCTTTTGGTCAGCTTTTTTTATATCGGAAAAGGCGATTTACTTGTCGAGCTGGTCTCATTGGACTCATGGACTCGGGTAGCCTTTCTGTGTCCTTTACGAGCAGGTAGTCATCACATTTTTCATATAAAGATGTTTCTATACTATAACTTCTCTCCCCTAGTTCCTCATACCTCCGTTCCATAATCCATGTTTGGTTACTAATTTCTAGGTACTAGACAAGATAGGAAAGTCATTCAAAACAGAATGTCATACTTTTTTTAGAATTAGGGTGTCCTTTTCCTCCTCTTTTTCCTATATAGAGGGTGAAAGGAGGTGAGGCGCATGGCAACAGCAGACTTAAAAAGCTTGAAACTTCGCTTAATCTACAATGATGGTGTGGATGAAGAAGGAAAACCAGTATTCGACTACAAAACATACAGCTACATTAACCTAGCTGCAACTCCAGATCAAATCCTTCAATCATCACAACAACTAGCAACACTCAGCTCAAAACCACTATTCAAAGTAGAAAAGAACGAAAGCTTCGACATCAACGAATAGAGGGACGGACCTCGTATGACCATTCTAACCAATAGGAGGTGAAAATCATGGCAAAAACACTAGAGCTACAATTCCGTACTGTAATGGGGAAACCTGCAAAAATCTCTGTAGACGCTCCAATTGAACCGATCGATGAAGAGCAAGTGAAACAAGTAATGGACGGAATCATTACAGCAAATGTCTTCCAAGGAAACAGCGGTGCCCTTGTAACTGCTGAAGGCGCTCGTCTTGTAGAGCGCAATGTAACCGAATTTGAACTTGAAGCCTAATGAACGAAGCAAGCTTGATTAAGTACATTTGAGGGACGGACCTCTATCCTACGAAAAGATAGAGGTCCGTCCCTTTAAAGGAGGGTTATCTGTGGAAACGGTCATTCCTTTTATCTCAGAGGTTGGATTTCCGATTGTTGTGACACTTTATCTGCTGTATCGCATAGAGACAAGGCTGGATGGGATTAATACTTCAATCCAAACGCTGCCTCAGAGGATGAAAGAATAAGTTATAAAAACTGCACAGTTGCTTGTAAGTAGGTGAATCTGCATCTTGCAATGGTGCAGTTTTTTTATTTAGCATACATGGTTTAAATAAAAAAAATCTAGCGCATGAAATTCACTGTTAAAAGAAACCATATAAATAACAAATAGTAAATATCAGGAAGGAAGACATTTATGTGGAAGTTACTTAAAGGGATTGCCCTCAGTTTATTAGCGGCGATGCTAGTAGTAGGCTGTGGTGGCGGAGATGACAAAGAGAAAGAAAAGGAAAAAGAGAAAACAGAAGAAAACTCGAAAAAAGAGGAAGAAAAGAAAGAAGGCAGTGACACAGCTGCAAAAGAAGAGGAAAAATCCCCTGAAGAAAAGAAAGAAAATCCAGAAGGACTTGGGGTTGTAGGGAATTATGGAAAAGTTACCGTCATTAGTGAGGCACCACCGTTTACACTAGAAGGAAATGAAAATGTTACATACGTATTATCCGATTTAAAACTCGTTAAAATAGAAGAGTTTTCGGAAGAAGGAAAATCTCAAATTGCTTGGGGTACGGGCACTGAAAATATGGATGATCTTCCGTATTCCGTTTATGCTGTGATTGGAAAAGAAACGAAGAAAAACAATACGGATATGTCTATTGAGTTTACCGGGGTTCACACAATGGCTGCCGACAGCCAACAAATTGATGTAATTACACATGATTTCACCACTGAGGATAACGAGGGCTCGACAATGCTCGGTGGCGTAAAACAGGAATCACAATTCGCAGTAATCGTGGATAGTCCAGATGTAAAGACATTAAAATTCGTCCTTTCACAAGCCTTTGACTCTGAAACATTTGAAAATACATTGTTAGAGGAACAACAGATCGAGCGTGAGCTAACATCATAGAGGGACGGACCTTTGCGTAAGCAAGGTCCGTCCCTCTATTTTTATGTCAGGAAATAGTTTACAATGAAATTAGTATTTTTTACCTGGAGCTTAGGAGCGTCAATGATATGAAGATAAGAGCTATATTTGTTATTCTTTATTTGTTGTTTAGTATCTCTTGGTTTTACTTGTGTAAAGAACTTTATATAAACCATACTTTCCATTTTGTTAAGGATGCCTTTTTGTTTCTAGTTATTGGTTCCCTTATTTTTCACGGGATAAAATGTTATATACAGCTAAGATCCTCTAAGGAAACAGAGAATCGTTTGACCACCCTAATTAACTCTATGGTAGACTTCGTATCCTTTAAGGATGGTGAAGGTAGATGGATTGAAGCAAATACGTTTGGACTTAAGCTATTTGAGCTTGAACATATCGAATATAGAGGAAAAAAGGATTCTGAGCTTGCCGAGCATACTTCCTTCTTTAAAGAATCTCTTCTATATTGTGAAATATCAGATGAAGCAGCCTGGCAAAACGGGACGATTACACGGTGTATCGAGAACATCCCATTACGAGACGGAACGGAAAAAATATTTGATAGTATTAAGGTTCCCATATTCCATGATAATGGTGAGAGAAATGGGTTATTAGTCATCGGTCGCGATATTACCGACATGAAAAAGGCTGAGGAACAACTGCTTAAAAACGAAAAGCTTTCCATTGTTGGTGAGCTAGCAGCTAGCGTAGGTCACGAAATAAGAAATCCTTTAACAAGCTTAAAAGGATTTGTTCAGATGCTCCGCCAGGATTCAACGGAACAACAAAAGCACCTGTACTATGATATTATGCTCAATGAATTAGAGCGGATTAATCACATAGTTGGAGAGCTCTTGTTACTAGCCAAGCCTCAAAAAATTCATTTTCATAAAAAGTCTGTCAACACAATTATTCATGATGTTCTTTCTTTACTAGAAAGCCAAGCCAACATGCATAGCATTAAGCTGGAATTTGCAGAAAAAGAACAGCTCCAATTAGAGTGTAGTGAAAATCAACTAAAACAGTTGTTTATTAATATCATTAAGAATGCGATAGAAGCATCACAAGAAAAGGGTAAAATAAAAATTGTCTTGAACCGTATAGATGAGGACCATGCAATCATTCAGGTTGAGGACAATGGCGTAGGAATTAGTAAGAGCTTTCTGAACCGCCTAGGTGAACCGTTCTACTCCTCCAAGGAAAAAGGTACCGGTCTTGGACTGACAGTGAGTATGAAAATAGTCGATCAGCATAAGGGAACGATGCGCTTTAAAAGTGAAGAAAATAAAGGTACCATGGTTGAGATCGTTCTTCCTTTAAAACATGAAGAATAACTAAGTTTATATGGCAGTCCTTGTTAGAGGGCTGCCATTTATATTGTACAAGTTTGCTAGAGTCCTGCTACGACAAATAGTAAGAATCCGACTAATGCTGAAAATGCTGCGAGCAAAACTTTACTTCTATTCAGTGACATGAACTTCCTCCTAGAAATGGCTTATATATCATTTCGATTTTTCCTAACCATTCCCCTTTAGCGAGAATTGACTTCTTTTGTCACAAAGCTTCATCCGAAGGTCCGTCCCTGTTTAAGTTGTTTCCCGAAGCTTCATAATATATCTCATTCTATGTATGCTTTCTTATAAAACTTGTTTAAATAAATAAGATGAAGGTCATAGAGAGCTGTTATTTGCGATTGCTCAATTGCATAATCCATGAAACCTTTTGTATAATAAGAAAGGAATAAAAAAACTGAGCCATATAGCTCAGTCAAAAAACTACACGCTGCAGACTGCGGCTGTCCAACTTTAGATCACAATGGAAATAGTCACCCTACTTTGGCGGGAAGGTGGCTATTTCTTTTTGTTTAAATAGACGACTATAGTTACCATCAGTGTAATGACCCCAACCATCATAACAACAAATTGAGTGATTAGACTAAATGCTTCGTAAATCGTCAATGCCCCACCCCCTTTCAAGAGGGAGTTCAGCCTAGCCAAGCTTCATGTAGTTTCAAATGAAATTATACCAAACATACGTTCGTATTTCTACTCTGTTAGAAAAATGATTCGAAAGATGCCTAAAAGAATAATGACTTTTGCCTAGTATAGAAGCGTTCATAGGTCCGTCCCTCTATGCTTGAGATGAAGTAAGCTTTAGGCCTATAACACCAATAATGATGAGTAGGACGAAAACCACTTTGGCGATGGAGAAGCTTTCTCCAAAAAAGGTGATCCCAATGATACATACTGCCAAGGTTCCCAGCCCAGACCAGATGGCATAAGCAATACTTAATTCAATCTTGGTTACAACAAAAGCGAATAGAGCAAAGCATGCACCGTAAAAGACAAAAAGTAAGATACTAGGCAATAATTTTGTAAAACCATACGATAGCTTCATACTAATGGTCCCAGCAACCTCAAGTACAATTGTAATAAACAACAAAAACCAAGCGATAATGACCACCTTCTTTCAAAAATATAAGAAAAAAGCTGCCTCTCCTTAGAAAGACAACTTTACATCATCGATTTCTCCTAATTTAGTATCCTTTAAAGACAATCATTCCGTCAACAGAATTAGCTTATAACAGAGGGACGGACCTTTGCGATGAAATCGCTGAAGGTCCGTCCCTCTGTCTTAGAATGGTTTGTTTGGTTCGTACGTTGGTTGTTGTTTTTGTGCTTGGTATTGTTGGCTTTTAGAGATAGCATCTTGAACATTTTCATCTAAAGAGAATTCCGTGTCAGTTTTCCCAAATTGTTCCGAATGATTTTGAGCTGCAATGACTTGTTGTTGTTTCACTTCTGCTGCATTTCGATTACTGTTCTTTGTCAAAGCTCATCTCTCCTTTATTTAAAGTACTATGTTAGATTTTCCATGTTGCATTTGTTTATTCAATCAATATGTAGTAAGTACTGCAATGAATTAATGAGAAGTAGATATTATTGAAATATTATCTTTGTTATCAATACTTCTAAGTTTACAGACAATAATAGTAAGGTTAAAAAACAGCAAACATTTAAGCATTTTCTTAAATTTCGTATGATATAATAGCTTAGAAAAATCTGTAATATTTATTAAAGGAGGTTAAATTATGTCTACATCAAAAATCCTAAAGTGGGTTTCAGGTGGATTAGAAGCGCTCTTAGGCATTCCCCTTATTGGAGCTTCAATTATAATTGGTTTCTTGTGGTTCCCATTAGTAATTATGTTAGCACTTCATATTGTAACCCTTGTGTTCACAAGGAAAGAAGGTGGCTCAACAGTTGGAAGCATTCTTGGAATTGTGACATCTTGTATAGCATGGATTCCATTTGTAGGAATGATCATGCATATCCTAACAGCTATTTTCCTTATGATTGACGCAGCAAAGTCAAATAAAGAAACCGATGATACCATTCGCCCAGTAGTTTAACTCTTTACACACGGCTTTAGCAATCATATTCTAGTACCTTACACCCTCAACCATCAAAAGCTGGCTGGGGTGTTTTTGATGGTTGAGGGACGGACCTTCCTTCGAAGGTCCGTCCCTCTTATGTATATTTTGTTCCAAAAGCTACAAAATAAAGAGTACAACTCTGTGTGAGAGGAGTTCTATTTATGTGGCAGGATTTTAAGAAATTTGCACTGAAGGGAAATGTTGTAGACTTAGCAGTTGCAGTCGTTATCGGTGGTGCATTTAATAAAATTGTCAAATCATTAGTTGATCATATTCTGATGCCTCTTGTTGGGACCCTTCTAGGTGGCGTGAACTTCGAAGAGCTTAAAACTAAAGTTGGGGATGCAGAGATTCAATATGGATTGTTTATCCAGAATATTGTTGATTTTTTAATTATTGCATTCTCGATTTTCCTCATCGTTAAGGTCTACAAAAAACTTGAAAAGAAAGAAGAAGAAAAAGGGAAGAAACCCGACTCTCAAGAAGATTTACTTCGACAAATTCGCGATCTTCTTAGCCAAAGACAGTCTGGAGTTCAACCGAATCCTAATCCCAATTTAAACCCCAATCTGAATCAGCCTAACTCGAAGCAAGGAACTCCACCAAAGCCACCCGGTTCTTTTAGTTAGGAAGGATTGTACTTCTTTATTAATGTGGAAACTAAATTTTCACGATTAAAATAGCATACTACATCACACTGTGAATCGTATGCTATTTTGTTAGTTAGGGTAAGTCTCATGGGGGATAAGCGGACATTTTTTCCGCTATTTGCGGCATAAGTCCAACTTTAAGAGGGCAAACGGACATCTATTCCGTTATTCCCCATTTCCGAAGCTTTTTGCCTACAATTTTCATTAAATAACGGAACAAATGTCCGCTGACCCATTAAAATCCTTGTTATTTCATAAAATAGCGTACTTAAATGTCCGCTCGCCCCCAAGACAGTTTAGCTTTATCGTCTAACTATCAGATACAACTTACAAAACACAAACATCACAATCCAGCAGACTAGTTTTGTACACCGCTACAATATTACTTATAAATCCCCCACAGTTAAAAAACAAAACTCCCGAATGCTCTAATCGCCTCCCCTTCCGAACAATACCCTAGAACCGAATCCTCCTCATACCAACCGTAAGAAACACCACAGTAAAAGCAAGCAGAATCCCAATCGGAGCAAGAATATCCTCAACGGTTCCACCTCTAGCAGCTAACTCGGTAAAACCCTCCAGCCCCCAGTATTGCGGAACAATTTTTGCAACACTTTGCATAGACTCTGGCATGATTTCAAGTGGCCAATAGACACCAGCCAGCATGCAGGTTGAAATGATAATAAGATTGCCATACACAGATTGCTGCTCGGAAGTTTTTACAAATCCTGCGATAAACAGACCGAGTCCGATTGTACACAGCAACAGGCATGAAACAAGAACAATATTAGCTAGCAGATTCCCCCACTCTACTCCAAACACAAGGTTCGAAACAACCATCAAGATACCGAACTGAATCCAACCAATTAGAAAAAATGCTAACAGATATCCACTAACTAGTTCCCTTCTAGAAGCGGGTGTAGACATCATTCGGTACCACACGCCAGTCTGCCTTGCCTCAAGAAGGACCCCTGTACTGAAAAGCATCGCAATCATCACAAACATAATGGTAAACCCTGCAGCACGGGCAGTCATATTGTTCATTGTGTTGACTTTTTTATTTTTCGATACTGTTACGGTTTCAATTGCTGATGGTGCCGCATCAAATTCTTGAGAAATTTGCTCGAGGACGGATTCCTTTTTCTCACTGGTTACTTCTTGATATACACTTGCAGCCTCAGCTGTAATTTGAAGTTTGACAATACTATCATTTATAACTTGTTCAATCATGGCCGCTCCTTCAAAAGAAGGAGAAGATACAAAGACAATTTCAGGTATCTCCTTTTTCAACAACCCTTTCTCAAATCCTTCAGGTAACTGAATATAGCCAGAGATTGTTTTATCTTCAAAATTGTTCTGCGCTGTTTTTTCGTCATCAAGATTCAAATCCACAATATTCTTTTTCTCGATTTCATTTATAAAGGATTCCGAAAAAACAGACTCATCGCCATCCACAACTGAAATCACAGGTTTTGCTTCCTCTCCTCCAGTAAAAAGCCCTCCAAAAATGAACGTAAATAGCAATGGCATTCCGAATAAAAGTAAGTAGGATTGCTTGTCTTGAAACATTCTTTTGATCTCAAAGGCAGCAATCGCACTGATTCTTCCCATGTGTCTCTCTCCTTATCTAACCTTTAATTTCACTGATCCAATCAACAACGTAACCATTCCACAAAGCATCAGCACACTAACAGGTAAAACAAGCGTATTCCAAGACGTTCCGTTCATAATGTCAAGGAAACTATCGAGCACCCATTTATTTGGGGCTATATGGGATAGTTGTTGTAAAACTGTTGGGAAATTAGAAACTGGAATCATAGATCCCCCGATAATGGCAAGAATTTGAACGCCAATTCCCCCAAGTGTATCAGCTGTTTTTTCCTCACTAATCACACCAGCAATACTCATCGCCAATCCTGCAACAGCCACTGAGTAAGCAAAGCCAATCAGCAGAAGCTGCCCAATATTGCTTCCCCATTCCACACTAAATAGGAGACTTGTTGTAAAAACAAATACGATAAATTGTAGAAAAGTAAAGGATAACGTTCCTAGAAATTTCCCCAGTATAATTGAAGAATGTCGGATTGGACTGCTCATTAATCGTGCTAGTGTTTCCGTATTACGCTCTTGGACAATTGTTTTTGCTCCAATAGTTGTATTAAATAAAATAAACATTGCACCCATAGCTGCTGCGTAGTATTGCATTCCCGAAATCGGTTCCTTTCCATCCATCTCAGCAGTTACAGCATTCACCTGTGACTCCGCAATAGTCGATAGATTATTTGATAATCCTGAGATAGTACCTGCTATATCAAGATCTTGATCCATAGCCGCAACTGGCATTGCTGACAATTCCTTTGCTACAACTGCTGTCGCGATGGAAACAGAAGTAACTCGATCAACATATGACTCTGTTATCGAACTAAGAATAGATGCTTGAAGGTTTTTGGCTGGATCTTTTATCACTTTTACCGGTTTACCATCACCTTCTAGAAGTCCTTCACCCCACTTCTCAGGAAACACTAATCCTGCATCAACCTTCTCCTGCTCCAATGCTTCTTTCAATTTCGTTTCTGTCTTAAACTCCTTCACCGTCAAACTCTCTTCCAACGCTTCTCCTCTAAGGACTGTCTCGATAAATTGATTGGTCATATCATCGGCAGACATCACAACAACTCCAACAGTTGTATCAGGCAATGACGCTTCATCATCAAAGACACCCCCAAGTGCCGTTCCGAGTATGGCTGTTAACACTACAGGCATTAATAAAAGCGTGATAAACGACTTTCGATCATGTAAACGAATCTTGATATCCTTCCATGCGATCGTGAACATACTCATGATTACAGCCTCCTAGTCTCGTAACGAACGCCCTGTCAGCTGCAGGAATAGCGTCTCAAGATTTGATTCTTTTATTTCAACGGCTTCAACTTTCAGCCCTTCGTTTACAGCTGTTGTGATGATGGAACCCAGTACTTCCTGAGGACTTTGCGTGTATACCTCAATCGTTCCAGATTCTTCTTTAAAAACTACCTGCTTCACGTTTTCGACCTGCTTCATAGCTTCTAATGCCTCACTAGAACACGTTTCAACCATTACCTCCACAAAGCTGCTTCCTGCTATACGACTACAAAGCTCCGACTTAGTGCCAATCGCAATCACTTCTCCATGGTCAATGATACCAACTCGAGTACAAAGGAACTCAACTTCCTCCATATAATGACTTGTGTATATAATCGTCATCCCTTTTTCATTTAAGCTCTTGACTGTTTCTAAAATATGATTTCGTGACTGCGGATCAATTCCAACTGTAGGTTCATCCATAATTAACAGCTCAGGTTCGTGCATTAATGCTGCACCAATATTAATTCTTCGTTTCATACCACCGGAAAAGGTTTCCACTCTATCTTTCTCCCGGTCTTTTAGCCCTACGATGTCCAGTACTTCCTCCACCCGCTTTTTTGCCTTCGTACCCGTTAAGCCGTACATTTTGCCCCAAAACAACAGATTATCCCTTGCCGACATCGTAGGATATAGAGCAATTTCCTGAGGAACGACTCCAATTTTTTTCTTGATTTCAATTGGTGATGCTTTAACCGACTGGTTGGCAACAAGCACATCCCCTTGATCCGCCGACACAAGCCCACAAATCATTGAAATGGTTGTGGATTTCCCTGCACCATTCGGACCTAGCAGACCGAATGCTTCCCCCTTTTCAATTGTAAAGGAGACATTTTTAACGACTTCTTTCTTTCCAAAGCTCTTCTTCAGCTCTTTCACCTCTAACATATTTCCACTCCTCACTAGGGTTATTTTCCAGTACCTATTATCAACATCTAAAGTATAACGCCTCTTGTTACACTCTGAATCCCTCTTGAGATAGAAATTTCCTCACAAAAAAAACAGCTATATCAGCTGTATTTCATCGTGAGCTATGCTAAAAGTCATGTATCAAAAGTTCGTAATGTTATAGCGTACAGCAAAAATCGCTGCTTGCGTACGATCTCGTAGTTCGAGCTTGCTAATTAAATTGGAAACATGATTTTTCACAGTACCCTCTGTTATGTAGAGTTCCTGCGCGATCTCTTTATTGTTTAGACCATGCCCCAGCTTTTGTAACACCTCCAACTCCCGTTCTGTTAGCTCTTTTATAATATCAGGAGTTTCACTAGTCACCTCAGGAGACTGCGTCCGTTTCATTTCTTTAACAATCTCTGCTGTTAGTTCCTTCGGCAATACCATCCCACCAGATTGAACGGTCATGATTGCCTGCACAATCGCATCAGTTGGCATATCTTTTAATAAATATCCACTTGCTCCTTGTTCAAGTGCCTCAAAAATTAAACCACTGTCGTTGAAGGTTGTGAGCATCAACACCTTAATCTCTGGAAAGGCCGTTGTAATCAACTTTGTTCCTTCTACTCCGTTTGCGATTGGCATACGAATATCCATGAGCACAAGGTCTGGTTGTAGCTCGCTTGCTTTTTCAAATGCTTCTTGACCGTTGGACGCTACGCCAACGACCTCAATCTCTGAGCGTAAATTCAGAATTGTCGCAAGTCCGTCCCTCATCAATTCCTGGTCATCAACAATGACGATCTTAACCATCATGCTCCCCCCATTTGCCACTGAATCTCTTTTAATGGAAAACTCGCTTTTACACTAAAACCTTTTGACGGATTGCTTTCGAATACGATACTGCCACCGTGTTCATGCACGCGTTCTCTCATATTTTTAAGTCCAAATCCGGGATTCACCTTTGTAGAACCAGAGCCATTATCTTCAATAATGATTTCCAAAGTAGACTCAGACACTCCCATGACAATGCTGCATTCATCTGCTTGCCCATGTCGTACCGCATTGGTAATGGACTCTTGAATTACTCGTGTTGTATCTAGCTGGATTGAAATCGGAATATGTGACACATCTCCTTTTACGGTAAAACTCGACTTCAATCCCGTCATCTTTTGATAGTCTTCGAGAAGCTTTCGAATAGTAGAAATAAGTGATTGCGGCTGCACATGATCCTTCAGCGTGCGGACAGATAGCCGAATTTCTTGAAGTGTATTTCTCGCTAGCTCCTCACAAAGCAGCATCGTTTGTTTGCTTCTTTCTGGTTGTGAGTCTAACAATTCCTTTGCTACCTGGAGCTGTACAAGCAATGCTGTCATTTTATGACCAACTGTATCATGTATCTCTCCTGAAATTCGGTTCCGTTCTCGAATCAATGTCAACTCTTCTATTTCACTAGAATAATGGTGTAGCTGTTGATGCGCACTTTTTAAAGCTTGATGTGTTTCTTGAAGCTCGTCATATTGTTGTTCAATTTTCTGTTGTGCATGAGAAAGCTTATAAATCAAGTGACCTACAACCGCTGCGAACAGGACAAACGTAAAATTAATAACATGCTCCATCACGTGTAAACTGCCTGTTACACGATAAGCATAGTAGAACGATCCGCCCCAAATCATGAAGAACGCAAGTGCAAATCCCCATATGATTCTTTTATTCTCTGAAAATAAAAAGAGTGTTACAGCATTGACTCCAAACAATATTAAATAAAGAGTTGATTCTGGAAAGAAATACACAAATCCAACAATAAAAAGAGAATCTAATGCCAGCGGAATAGAATAATATTTCTTCCCTAAAGCACTTCCTAAAAAGAGATGATTCAATGAAAATCCTATAACAGCAAATAGGACAAATCCGAGTTGGAATGCTGTATGCTCCCCAACAGAAGAATAGTAGATATAACTAATCAGAATAAACATAACCAGGCGAATATTACTTAAAAGCCTTAACTTCATACCACACCTCTTTAGAGGACAGATACACTGTCCCATACTAGTAAACTCTCAGATTAGGTAACATTATCCTCACTTTGACCGAACTGGAAGATACCTCCATTATAATCCTAAAAGCACCGTTTGGAAATTGTAAATAGGGACGGACCTTTCGCGCCTCAAGCGCGAAGGTCCGTCCCTGTATAAATACTTGAAGGTCTATGTCTTTTTAGTATGGACTTCATTCAGAATACAAGTAAGGTTTTTGCTCCCAAGTAAGTTGCTCTTTATCATTATTTCTCCCATAAAAGGAAGCTATCTTTGGAACATCCACTCGTACAATGTATTGATATTGTCCTTGGTCCCATACTTTTTTATTTTTCTTCTTGAATTCCTCAGAAGCATTTACAATTCTAGTAAATTCATCTAGAAAATATTTTCCTGCCTCCTTTGCTATTGAATCAGAAGTACTCTCTTCCATACTAACTACAAAGTATAAAGGAGAGTGACCCTCACCTGTGACAGTCCCCCTTTCTACGCTGGGAAACCTTTCTAATAGTCTTTTAGTTGCAAGATCAATTAATTCTGTTTTAATTTTCATTTTTTCTAATTCTGATAATATTTCTTCATAGTTCGTGTAATTATCGGGAACCTCTAGTGTTAGTGTCAAATCTTTAAGTTCTTCATTTAGTTTTAACTCTTTGTAGATAATATTTGTAACCTTAACACCAGAGTTATATCCATTCTTCTCTAGAACAATTCCTGTGTCATAATCAATTTTTGCTATTATTTCATCCCATACTTGATTTCTAGCATCATTCCCTTTTAACTTTAACAACACCCAGTTTTCTTTCTCACTTTTCTCAACAAAACTCCACTCATAATCTTTAAACTCTGTTTCATCCAAGTGATACACTGGATCTCCATTGTAAAGTCCTCTATCCTTCTTCCATTCTGAAGCAGATATAGAGCTAGTTTTCATATGTTGGAAGGTTTTATTCATGTGATTAACAATGACAACTTTATCATTCATTGAATAATAGGATAAGTTGCCGATGAGTTCACCATTTTTATAGTTTTTTGTATTTTCCTTTTCAATAAATTGATCACCTTCAAAAGTTGCAACAATTTCTTTTTCCGTTATTTCACCTGTGTCAAGGCTCTCGACTTCATATCTAAGATAATGTTTATTTATTTCGGTGCTTTCTTCATCGTATATACCTTGAAAATATTTCTTCCACTCTTCACCTGTTTTGTCCCATTGGGTATCTACATTCTCTTCTTCTACTTCAGGCTCAACAGGTTTTTCTTCTGGCTCTTGTTCCTTTACATAATCCTCTACTTTACTTGTCGGTATCTGATCGACTGGAGGTACGACTACCCTTTGATCCGGTTCCTCTTCATGAGTTTCTGTAGCTAACTGATCATTAGTATTGTCGTTAAGGTCGAAGAAAGAAAAAGAAATAACAGATAGCAATACAACAGCAGCAGCTGTTAACCCGTAATGAAAATATACAGACTTTTTAGAAGTGGCCTTTGCTTCCGTAGCTTTTTGCATAATCTCAGCTCTTCTAGATCTAAATTGGTGTTTTGAAAAAATGTCTTTTTCTAACGAATTCTTTATCTCTTGCTGTTCTTGTTGTTTATTTTTCATGATCATAGCCTCCTTCTCGCACTGCTTTTAACTGGTTGCGACCTCGTTCTAGTCTTGTTCGAACCGTTGATGCATTCACCTTTAAGAGCTTACTTATTTCCTCTGTGTTTAGATCCTCATAATAGAATAGGACCAAGATTTCTCGGTACTTAATAGGTAAGCTCAACAGATCTTCCCCGAGACTTTTATTGCTCTCATCTTGGATCAGAATGCTCTCGGGACTTTCAATTGATTGTTTCTGAAAAACGTGAACGATGTCGTTCCACCATGCCGTTTTACGCTTTGTCGAGCGAAGGTAATCTTTACAATGGTTAGCGGTAATACTAAAAATCCAGGTCTTCAGCTCTGACCTTTGTTCAAACCGTTTAAGGTTTTTGTATATTTTTATAAAAACGTCCTGAGAAATATCTTCTGCTAATGACCAGTCTTTTACATAAGTATAAGCAAATTGTACGACAGCTTTTTCATACTGAACGACAATCTCATCAAAATACTCTAGCGTCAATCCTCCGTAGTCCTCTTTATTAATATCGCTTTGCATGGCATCCTCCATGGTGTATAGCCCCTTTATAAATTAAATTCAATTCTTTGACGTATGAAGGGGATATACTGTCTCATTATTTAACGAATTTATTTTAAATTATAGTTAAAGAAATAGACGAAAACTAAGAACAGACGTTACACGAAAAGGACGGACCTTTCGCGAATAACGCGAAGGTCCGTCCCTCTTATTTGGTTATGAGACTAGCATGGGCACTAGGCGGTAAAGATTCTTGGGTGATCCCGTCCCAATAGACACGAACTTTCTCACCAGGTTCAAAGTTGGTTCTTAGAATCTTATTAATGAAAGGCATATAATAGTAGGTTCCTTCCATTTTATAGGCTTCTGAATTAACAATTGCAGCAATTTCTTCTTTTGTTCTACCATGTGCCATCTTATTATCAAGCTCAACAACATATACACTACCATCACTCGCTGAAGCAACATAACCATGATCAACTTTCGAATGAACAAACCAATAAATAATTCCCACAATTATACTGAACACAAGTAAACGTCTTATCTTCTTCATATAATTAACCCCTTTAATACTCTATTTATACATATCCTAACAGAATCTGGACCTAACTTATTTGGTAATAATCCACAAAAGTTTCTCCAGCTTTTCAGTGACAATAGCTTGCACCATTAAAAACAAAAATTCATAGTGTAGAGTAGACGAGGTGATGTTTTGGATAATTATAAAAAATATGAAGTCATTCCGATGGGCACAAGTAAAGGGTTTGAGATCGACTTAGAGAAAATGTACAAAGAATTTGAGGAAGCCACAAAGCAAGCAATGGAGATGCAAGACAAAATAAAAAAGGAATAATATTTTATTTTGCATTTTGCCTCAAATATACCAAAGAAGTAGGATGCATCATTGCCAACGTCCAACTTAATTTGTAATATGGGTTTTTCTCCAAGAAAAAGCTATCAAACTGAAAAAAATACAATAGCCCCCTTCTCACTAAAAGGGGGCTAACAGAAGTTTTCTTAACTCTCAATAAGACTTTCTCTTTTCTCAGGAACATTCTGAGCATTTTTTTCTAGATAATACTTCATGCTTTTTACTGCAAATGCATATAGATTTACTCTTTCAATGTACTCTTGCTTTTGTTCTTTAAATGTACTTAGAGCCTGTATTTCCTCTTGGTTTACTTCCCTCTGAAAATCAACTTCTTTTTCAATTTGTTCTTCAAGTGAAGATACGATGTTACTCCAGCTATCTTTTACGATCTCTTCTATGTGATCAAAATGGGAAAGAACTTGGTTAAAGATACCTTCCACTGCTTCAATAAATGTGTTTTCTTCTAGTTGTTTTTTATAGCGGTTATAGAAGAAGGACTGACTACTTCCCCCTATAATTTTCTGAACCCCGGTTAGCATTCTCATAGGAGAGGTGAGTGGTAAAACTTGAATTTCCTTAAGCTGCTTCTCATAGATGGTTGATTCCACATTTTCTAGTAATACCGAGAGAAACTTCTCGTGATAGTGGAGTGACATATCCTTTCCAACTAACCCTTCTATTTTCACCTGGAACTGATGCTTTTTAATCTTCATTCTCATTTCTGAAGCATTCTTACTATCTAACCATCTTTTAATTTCGAATAATAAGGCTGGTTTTAACTCTTGTTCCCAACTAGACTTAATTTCTTGGTTCATATACTGATTAATGTCTAGATGTACTGTTTGTAGATTACTGTCCGGTCGCAGCATTCTTGTGCATGCTCTCATTTTGGGAGGTACGGTTTCCCACACTCTATTAACAAAAACAGTACGAGCCTTATGAAGCTCTTGCAGTAATAATTCTTTTTGTTGTGTACAGTACTCTCTTATTTGCTGTTTTTCAACATTTAGATCAGCAACCAGCTTAAGCCTTTTCTTAATGGATTGGTTATATTCTTTTTCGACCCGTATTAAGTCTTCTTCCTTAATATAGTGGGTTGCTTCAAGTAGCTTTGATACTAAGTGCTTACCGCGATGTTCTAGGTAATTTCTTCGAAAGCCTCTATCCACAAAGCTCATGAACTCATTTATATAAAAATCTGTGTTTGTAAGCGAAGAAAACGGTTGTACAAGAGCATTTTTGAAATGCTTTTTCACTTTCCTATTTGTATCTTCTAGTAAATCCTCTGCATCTTCTTCATCCTCTTCAATATCAATCTTATTCAGAAGAAAATGTAACGGTATATCTGAGTTTTTTTCATGTATTTCGAGGAGTTTTATCTTTTCTTCCTTTGTAAACGGTGTTCTGGCATTCAATACAAATAGAATCCCATCCGCTAGATTAAGATGGTCTAGTACCTCATTCGCTCCATCCTCATTATCATTAAAACCCGGTGAATCAATGAGACTTAAAGAATGCATTTCTAATCTTGGATTCGGGAGGGCGAAATGAACAAACCCTTTCGTATGGGTACCCTTTCCACTGTCATGATTGATCGTCGTAAGGGTTTTAAAATCTTCAAGTGAATCTAGTTGCTTGATATCCTGACGGTGAATAAGCTGCACATTCTGCTCATGCTGATGTTCTAATACAACCATGGTGGAGGTTGTTGGGAGAACTTCTGTTTCTAACAGCTCTTCCCCTACTATCGTATTAATCACACTCGATTTACCATTACTGAAAGTCCCTGCTACAAACAAGTGAAGTTCCTCAAACTTTTGAAGATAGTGCACCCACCAGTTCAACCCATTAGGCAGTAAAAAATCTTCTTGTTTTATCCATTGAAGAAATCTATTCGATACATCTTGTAGAAAGAGTATATGTTCTTTATGATTATGAGCTTCTCTATCTTTAATATCCGCTAACATATCCTTACTAAATGGTGTTAGGAAAACATCATTCCAAGCAAACATATAGGATTGAATGATTGGTCTTTCGTCTTTTGAGATCTTCCACCAGTTTTTCAACAGTGTCGGCATTAGATTTTTAACCTCTTTTATATCGTGCTCTTCAAACATAAGGCTATGAAAACTAGGCTGATAGTGTGAAGCAATTGGTTTCAAGTCATAACCTTCATTTTCTAACACCTTATACGTAAAGTTAAATGCATGTAGCCATAGTACATGTTTATCTGAACTGCGATAGGATTCCCATAGCATAGAAATCACTTCATTAAATATCTTTTCTCCCTTAGCAAAAAGAACCTTGATTACTTCCGTTAGGTGTCCTGGGTAAAGCATCTGAATTCGTTCCTGCTGAATATATTCTCTTAATTTCATAATCCAAAAATCATTATTCGCATCCTGCAAGCGTTTAATTTCAGATACGATGAAAAGAAGGGCATCATGGTAGAGTGATTCGGCTTCAAAGAAATCTAATGCCATAAAGTTTACTTCTTTGTATTCTGGGTCTATTGCGACAATCTGATGTAGTAATTTTACAGCATCTTGAATTCGACGGTCCTCTCGATATAAAGCAAATAGTGAAAGATCATTTTCCAATTTTAAAACTATTGAAGCGTTAGGTGTAATAGCTTGGTATAGTGACTCTGCCCTTTTAAAATCTCTTAATTCTCTATATGTGTCGGCGATATTTTTCATTGCCCAATCGTGTAAAACGGTGTCTGTAACCTTTTCCCATTTAAAAATGGCCGTTTCATAATCAGAACAATGAAAGTAATATTCTCCTTGCATATAACGTATTGCCAATAGTTCCTGACTGTCTCCTGCTTGGTTAAGTAGGTGACTAAGCTGTGAGGTTAGATTGTCTTCAGACTCACTCGTAAAGGAGGCATATGCCTCCTTTCTAGCGAGTAGTTGTTCTTTTTCGTGTAGTGTTATCATCTTACTTAATCAAATGTTAATGGATCCATTTTATATTGGTTTACATGCTTCAATGGATCCTCATGATGAATAACCGTTTTTAGACCTGTTTCGCCTACTGGTGGGTCATAAGACAAATTATTCTCCAGAATCCCGTCCGGACTTGTGCGAATATGCGATTTAACTCCTACCCATTCACCATTCACGGGCATTTTATCTGAACCTGTATATGACTTGTTATTTTGCTCAATTCCATCTGGAGCTGTCCTTGCATGGCTTTCAACATTGACAACATCTGTATTAACTGAATGACTTGGGTCAAAGTAAAATTCACTCATTATAAAAATCCTCCTCTATTCTCTTCATTTGTAACAAGCTGTAGGACAGGCTCTATTTGTTCATGTCCTTCAATTTTTTCAAGCTTCCTTTCAAGTTCTAAACGCAGCTTGGCTTGATAGGAATTCATTGTTTGTTCAAACATTTCAACACTATTTAATAAAAGTGCGTCAATCGTTTCGTCAATGTATTGCTCTAGCCCTTGTTCAATTTTTTCAACAGCTTGTGTAATAGCCTTTTCTACTTGTGGTAGAACCTCTTGTTTTGCACGATCAAGTTTTCTATCACCTAGTAACTTGTTGATAATTGGGAATCCCGCTAATGAAATCAAAGGAAGTAGCATAAATCCGCCCATTGCCATAAAGAGAGCTGCTGCTCCACCGGCTAAAAGGCCACTTTCAAAGTAGGCATTACTAGAGACCTTTTGATTAGTAATGACAATATTTTCTTTGTGTTGCATACGATACGAATGATAATGGACCTTAAGACTAGAAGAATATTGGCTAAAAAGTCTTTCAAGCCCTTTCTCAACTTCTAGAACAAGCTGATCAAATAACGTTGTAACATTCGGTGTATGTGCATTCACCCAGGATTGTATTTTTCTTTTTAGTAAAAGAGGTAGTGTATTTTCAACATATCCTTTAAAATCTCCTTGGTGAAACGCCTGGATATCTTCAAAGGTTTCCTCTATTAAATTCTCTTCAAAATGTCGGATGGACTTTCGGGTGATTAATAGAATTTCACGTTGCCTCTCCCTTATATACGATTCAAGCTTTTTCTTTTTCCGATTAGCTTCTTGACGGAACTGCTCAATCTTTTCGAATTCCTCTTGTATGGCCTCTTTGTTCATTGCTTTTCTTCGTTCTTTCTCTTCTATTTCCATGCGTACAAAGGAATAAATTGTTTGAAGTCTACTTTCATAAAAAGCCAACTTTTTATTTGCTAGTGTTCCATTATCTAATCGGTCATTAAGGAACTCTGTAAGTCTTGCAAAATCTTCATTCTGTGGATTCTTTTGTGCCTCTTTGGCAGATAGGAAATAGTAATGAATAGGTTCCTCACCAAGTACTTTCTTTAATTTTTTCTTAATATACTCTTCTGATTCTTCCCAATCATCCTCATCTATACGATCCTTATAGTTAACAACAAACGCAATCTCACCATGCTTTAACTTCATTACTGTTTCTTTTAAATAGCCCATTTCAGATTTACTTAATGGTGATGCTGCATTAATGACAAAAAGAATTAAGTCAGATCTAGGAATATAGCTATACGTGACATCTAATTGATGATCATTTAAATCTCCTATTCCTGGTGTATCTACTAAAATCGTTCTATTATTTTTAAAAGGTAGAGGTAATTGTAGCTTTAAAAGATTGATATCTTTATGATCCTGAGTTCCTTCAAACGTAAAATCTTCTAGTTCATGCCTACTTAATGGACGTTCTTCTACTTGTCCACTTTTAAAATAGACTTCATACTTTTCTGTCTCACCATGACGGATTTCACTTACAGCTGCTGTAGCAGGAAGTACGTCGACTGGAAGTATTGGATTCTGTATTAGAGCATTTAATAAAGAGGATTTCCCTCTCTTAAATTCTCCCAAAACTGTGATCATTAATGAATCATGTTCTAAATCATTTATAAAATGCGATAAAGGTTGAAAGAAATTAGATTCCGGTAAGGAACGTTCCATATTTTCATATAGTTTCTTACTATTAGCCAATAACTCTTGTCTTTTCTGCTCGTAGCTCGTCATAAACAATCTCCTTTACTTTTGGATGAGCTGTTTTTCAAGCTCCTGATTCCATTGAGAGAACTGTTGGAAAATATTCTGCAGCTGCTCTTTCTGACGGTTATAATAGGTTCTTTTTGCCTCAATTTCCTGTTGTTCCAATCTTTTTGATTGTATAAGGCCATTTAACTCTTCTTTAAGCTGATTGGCTTTTGTTATTACTTCTCCATCAAATTCATCTATGATGGTTTGTACCGTAGACTCCCATTCCTTCTCAAAGGAAGCTATTGCTTTTTTCTTATTTTTTCTCATCGCTTGATAGAAGCTGCTTTTCACACTATCTAATTGCTTTTGTCGCTCACGCTCTTTGTATTGCTCGCGTACACTAGCACCAAATCCAAAGAACGAAGCAATCGCTGCAGGAATTAGTGGAATTGCCAGAATCGGTAGGGCAATAACTGCTGCAAGCGCTCCTAACCCAAGAGAACCTAAAGCAATGCCCCCTAATATCATAAAATCATCATCAAAGGCTGTGACATGTAACCCGTCTAATTCTAATGATAGATTAAAGCTTTCCTTTACTTGATTATCGAGCTTTTTCGTTTCACCCTCTAATTCACTGTAAGCCCTCACTGTATATCCACTCAGCACGGATTTTTGTTTTTCCATGAGTTTCTGCTGCATTTCTTTTTGAATTGGATTCGAAATAGACGAAATATGAGCTTTCATATTCTCTTTTGTAATGTCTCCATAATAGTAGGTTAAACTGTCTTCAACCTCAGCACTCATTCGGTCCATGTTCTTTTGAATAGTTGCTTTCATTGCATCTAATTCTGATATTAGATTCGCCCGTAAGGTGTTTTTGATAGATGAACCTCTTTGTAGGAAACTGTCCACCTGCGGAAGAAGTTCTTCTATTTTTTGAAGAACATGTTCTCGTTCCATACTAAGCGCTTGAATTTTCATCGATAACGAACCTTCAATAAGATCCTTTGAAAGCTTCATCCCCCTTTTAATCGGCTTAAGCAGTTTTACATTTCCTCGTTCGTTTTGAAAAAACACCCCAAGCTCTTCCTCTAATGCAGGTATTCCTGTTTCGATTAGTTCTTGTTCCAATTGAGATAAGGGTTCAGACATTTCCGCTTGGGCTTGTCTAATTCGTAGGGCTTCCTTACCTGAAATCATAAACACCTTTGGATTATGAAGAAGATCCTCGAGGTTCTTTCGAACAAACTCTTGAACACGTTCAACTGACTCTCGAGTTTGTAGTGAATCCTTAAAATTAACGGCAATAAACACTTTTGAGACATCAGCGTTTAAGATCTTTTGTTGCAGAAACCCTTTTTCTGATTTTGACAAAGGCGCTTCTGCTGTTAAAACAAGGATTACCGCATCTGATTTAGGAATAAACTTGTATGTAATGTCCTCTCTAGTTTCCTCCAAATCGTTTACTCCAGGTGTATCATAAATTTCAACGCCGTTTTGACAGATTGCATTGGGAATTCCTAGTTCTGCATAGTCAATTTCTTGAATCCTCTCAACAGCACGTTGGTATTCCTCTATTTCTTCAGGATCATCTTCATCTGGTTCATTAGGAGCATTTAGATTTTTTAGTTCCTTTGCTGTAATTGAAACAGGAGCCTTCTCATTATGGAAATGAAGCTGAATAAATTGTTCAGTGCTGTAGGTAATCTTATTTAAGATGGCTGTTGTGGGGCGTCCTTTTGAAGGAAGTAGTTTCTCTCCGATAAGAGAGTTAATGAACATTGATTTCCCTCTATTGAACTCGCCAACCACTGTTAGCATAAAGGCATCCTTTTCTAATTGTTTAATCGTCTCGTTCGTTCGATTGTGGATTGTATGGAGATGAAGTTCTTCTGCGATACTAGAAATTATACCTAATTGCTCTAGTACATGATTTCTCTTACTCTCATATTCTGTAAATCGTAAAGATGACATAACGATACCCCTTTGTTGTAGTTCGATAGATATAAAAAAAGCCCACACTAGGTGTAGGGCGAATACATACGTAACTATGTAAAAGCAGCCCGACGATCATCGTTCGATTTGAACCTTAGACTCGTGGCTTTGCGTCCTTACTTTTCAGTAAGTTTGCCCT
This sequence comes from Rossellomorea marisflavi, assembly GCA_003667865.1. Taxonomy (GTDB): domain Bacteria; phylum Bacillota; class Bacilli; order Bacillales; family Bacillaceae_B; genus Rossellomorea; species Rossellomorea marisflavi_C. The sequence continues at coordinate 645,569 of CP033051.1, forward strand.
CATTTTATCACTTTTTGACTATGTCTATTATACTATAAACCTTTTAATACTTTTATATAAATGTGCACTCTAAACCAAGGAAGTATATTCCAAATTCTTTATTTTTATTATAGAGGGTTCTTGCTTACTATGCTTTTCGGATGGTTTTGCATTGTATAAATTACATGGACGTTCCATTTATGCTCCAGTCACTTGATTTCCACAAAGAGAGAGTCGAGCTTCCAGGGTAGACTATTCCGTTCCAGTGGGTTGAATAAATACTCAAAATGTCTCTTACAACATTCCCCGTTATCATTAATATTTCTGTAATGAAAATACATCTTAACTCAACAATAATTTTATGGGCTAGCAGATACCATTGTTGTAACAAAATAAATTAATAAGGGTTAACTTACCAATATTACAATTATTCTACTAATGTTTCATTTCTATTAAACCCATATACTTTTACTTGTATGTAAAAAGTAGGAGGTTTGGACATGAAAACAAAAGGTCTCTTTTTAGCTATTCTGTCTATATTTTTATTATTAGGCACTTCATTATCAAGTGTAAGTGCAGCAGAAAATACACTTAATAGCTATGTTATTTCAGATATGGATCCAACAGAATTTGGGTTTTGGCAAATTGATGATTTTGTTAGTGCTGATATTATGGATGGTTTTATGGATCCGTCAACCGGTGCCATGAGCATCCAACCAAATAAAAATATAACAAGAGCGGAATTCACAAAGATTTTAATAAATGCATTAGGAATAGAAGTAAAATCATTACCGCAAACATTCCAAGATGTAAAGTCGGATAAATGGTACTACGACTATATTAATACGGCGAACTCACTAGGTATTGTACAAGGCTTTTCACCGAGTGAATTTAAACCAGGTAGCAACATCACTAGAGGGCAAATGGCTGCTATGATTGTTAGAGCATTTGAAGATACAGTATCTTTCCCATCTTCGACTGGTCAGATTTTCCCGGATGTTCCCTATCATGCAAGGTTTGCTAGTGAGATTAATAAAGCAGCAGCCCTAGGAATCGTTACAGGCTTTGGTGATTATACATTCCGTTCAAGCAATCTTGCCAATCGTGCTCAAGCGGTAGTCGTTATGTTCCGTGCACTTTCTAATGAATCCGCTATAGCTACAACAGAAGCAGAAGTTACTGCTGTAGTTACAGATTACCTTACAAGAGAAGGAGCAAACCATAACGACATGGACCTTGCTTATGATATTATGGCGCAATATACTACTGGTTACTATTTAGCAGACGGTAGTCAAATTAATGGTGACTACAAAAACCTAGTAAGCAATGGGTACGATGTCTCCTTAATAGGAGATGTTTCAGCAATGCAACTATCGGTGGATTTTCTATCTGATCGTTTTGCTGAAATTATTGTTACTGGGACTACAAATACAGCCGTTATCATTGACAGTAATGGAGAACGCTTTGAGAAAACATCCAATCCGAATGACGGGAAGTTCTTCTTAAAGAAAATGATTGATGGATCTTGGAAGGTTTATAACTTTTATCCACAAGGTTAAAAACAACTATAAATAGACGATCATAGTCCCTATCGTGTAGATGACTTTTTACAACGAGTCTACGCTATAGGGATTTTCCTTTATATTCATATAGTTTTAACACCCTAATTCACATATAATCAATTTATTATTCTTAATACAATAAATATGAGGTGGAACATGGTGTTAGAAAGCGAATTGAAAAATCGATTGGTTCATCGTAAAGAAACACTTTATTTTGTTTTAACATTACTAGTTAGTATTTTTACTTATCTGATTCTAGTCATTTCCGTTGTTGGAATCATGATTATTCTAGGTCTTATCCTTGTATCATACTTTTTCCACGCTTTATCTGGTCCCTGCCATATATATTATTGAATCAACAGGAATTCTTAATGCATTTGCTACACGATTCTTTGGTAAAAACATGGTTGTACTATATTCAGAGATTTTTGATCTATTAGAAGAAGAACGCGAGGACGAGTTACTGTTTGTTCTTGCTCATGAGTTTGCTCATCTAAAGCGTCGTCATGTTTTGGTCCATTTGTTACTTCTTCCAGCAATGTTTATTCCTTTTCTTGGTGAAGCTTATTTAAGGGCTTGTGAATATACATGCGATCGCTATGCAGCTTTTTATGTCGGAAGTTTGGATACAGCGAAAGAGGCACTGTCCATACTAGCTATTGGTAAGAAGCTTTCTAGTAAAATGAATAAAGAAGCGTACGTTCAACAAATAAGTGAGGAATCTGGTTTTTTTGCGTGGTTGAGTGAAAAGCTTTCTAGTCATCCAGATTTGCCAAAAAGAATCAATAGTTTGGACAACTGGGCAAATCCTACTCAATATTCTCTTATACGGGAAAAGAAAACCCGGATCATTCTTGGCGTGAGTGCTTCCTTAGTAATTCTATCCATTTTAGGAACTCTTCTAGTTAAAGGGATTCCTACTATCATTACCTTCTTTGAAGACCCTTATTTGTATGATGATAGCGAATACTATTATGAAGAGGATGTACTTGAATATCCACCTATTATTCAAGCCTATATGGATGATGACATGGTACTTTTTCAGCAATTAGTTGAGGAAGGAACAGCGATTGATGAGAAAGATATGGATGGTTATACGGCTCTTCACTATGCTGTTACATGGGAGGACTTAGAAACTGCCGAGTACCTCATTCAAAGTGGGGCTGATGTGAATACTCTGGACAATTGGGGTTCGACTCCACTAATGAATGCTGTTTATAATCAGGCTAGTGTTGAAATGGTAACGTTGCTATTGGAGTACGGAGCTGATAAAACGATTATGGACTCAGAAGGAAAAACAGCTTATGACTATGCGGTAGATAATAGAGATGCTGAGCTTAGAAATATACTAAAATAATATCAGGTCGTTTTAATCACATAAAAAAGCGAGCAGGAATCAATGCCTGCTCGCTTTTTTTTGCATCTATGTTACTCAGCGTTAGTTTTTTTCCAAAGGGTTAGACGAGTAATCGTAGCTTGATGGTCAAGTACCTCTACTAGAGTATCCTTGTTTGGTTCTGAAGATAACTGATGATCTCCTTTTGATACATCAAAAATCACATAATATTCATCTACTTTATAAGATATTTGGACAATAGCAAAGATTTCATTAAACCCTACGTTTCCTTCACCAAATGTACGAAACAGTTTATTGACACTGACTCCAGATAACTTAGGTGAGAAGATTTCTTTAACCGTTCCACCATCTTCAATTCCTGTGTTCAGAAAGTAGTCTCCATATTCATAGTTATAACTCATCTCCGCCCCACGACCTTTATAGCTTGGTTGACCGAACTGCTGAATCATATCCTCATAGCTCATACCAATATAAAAATCTGTACCGTACATATGTCCCTCGCTTGCATCCTTCATAAATGCATCTGGATTTGCTAATATGGCTTCCAAATCTATCGTATCGGAATGTGTGATCTCTACTGATTTGGGAACCTCTTCCTCGATAGCAGGTTCCGGATTTGGTTGTTCTTCTATAGGAGGGACTGTTACCACTCTATCACCCACACCTTCTGGTTCTTTCTCCACCACTTTAGGTTCAGGAGCATTTTTTTCTGCTGCTGATGGTAGAGAGTTTGGATCTGAGGACATTTCACTTAACACATAAGGTGATCCTAATATTCCAATAAGGATTAGTGCCGCAAATGTTAAGCCCCAATGAAGCATTTGTTTCGTATGTCTCTTTTTATTTTCACGATGAATACGTTGCATAATTTCTTCTTTTTGTGAAGGAATAGAAGATTTAGACATTTGTTCATCAATTTCTCTTTTTAAGTTTTGTAATGGATCCCTCATTCTACTCACTCCTCCTCCAACACTTGTTGTAATTTTCTTCTGCCTCTTTCTAGACGTGTCCTTACCGTTGAAGAGGAAATTCCTAAAAGTTCGGCAATTTCTTCTGAGCTTAGTTCTTCATAGTAATATAGAATGATAACCTCACGATACTTCACTGATAAAGTAAGTACTGCGTTGTACAGCTGGGAGTCATTTTCTTTTTCGACAACGATACTCTCTGTTGAGTATTCAGTGGATTGTGTTTTTGAAGTTTCCTGCTTAATCCCAAAGACTGTTCGTTTGAAATAAGATGTTCGGAGATAGTCTTTACACTTATTTGCTGTTATTTTATATATCCATGTTTTATAAGAAGAAGCCCCTTCAAATGTATCTATAGAGTGATAAACTGCTATAAAAACTTCCTGCGAGATATCCTGTGCAGTATTCCATTCTTTCACATAGAAGAATGCTAATTTCACTACATCTTTTTCATAAGTATCAATCAAGTCCTCTAAGAGAGCATCTTTTGATGTATGAATGTCTAGTTGTTTGTCTATTCGATTTAGTAATGGGTACATCCCCATTAAACTCTCCCCTTTCATGTTTCTATATAATAGACGGATTAGCACCTGAATACGTCTCATTTTGTTATAAGATTTTTTGTGCAGTTTTATTTGTGTTATTTCCTTTGTGACTATACCATAGATAGCTCCACCTAGATATTCCAAATATTGTATCCACAAGTTGGTTAGAAGTATGTTTAATCATGTTTCATCTATTTGTATTTTTTTACCACGAAACAAAAATAGAGATTGTATCGACTACTATATTGAGGAGTGAAAAAAAAAGAAGGAAACAGTAATCATATTGATCTGTTTGTTTTTAGTAAGCAGTTTGTAATTACCTTTGCATTATTGTTATTCTTCTAAGAAACAATATTACTTATAAGGAGTAGTGAACAAATGAAGAATTATACACGTTTCTTTTTTATTCTTTTTATAGCTTTTACACTGTTAATAGGGTGTCATAACGGGAAGAATGACCCTAGTATACTAGCTGAGGATGAGAATGCTGAGTTTAACGGTCTTATAAAGCATGGAAGAGTTAAAGGGTCAGAAAATGGAGATATCCCCATAACAACCATTCAAATCATACAAGATGGAGAAAAAGTTGATATTGATGTCCCAACTGAACTTCTAGATGACATTGAAGGGCTAAACAAAGGGGATCACGTTGTCGTTACTTACTTTGGTTATGATTCTGACTACACTCTAGAAAACATACAAAAAGCAGAATAAGTAAGTCTTGAATTTGCCGTATAATTCCGTTTAATTAGCTACACAACATGGAATTTCTTACATTTAATTTCCCCAACACCCAAACAAATCACCATCCTTTTCGTTTCTTGCTCGAGCATTGGATGAGAGCTTTAGGCTGAAGTAAAGGCTTAGATTTTTTAGTGAATCTCTCTATCTAACAGTCTATAGTAGATAGGGGGTTTTTAATAATAGACGTTGAAACATTGAATTGATTAACTTGGTTTACATAAGAAAAGTGGCAACGAGTATCTTACTCCTATGACGAAGGCATTATATATTCGACTAATAAAGTAAGGAGGGATGAATTTGAAAAGGACCATAATATTGACTCTGAGTATAAGCCTGATAGTGGGGGTTAGTTCAAGTCAAGCTAAGAAATCATATTCTACTAAATCCAATTATTCACTAATTGAAGATATAAGAATCAACACTTCACCCCAACAGATAAAAGAGATAGATAATGAAAAAATACAGAATGCCATTTTATATGATAGTAAATCTTATCTAGATTTATTGGATTCAACCTTTTGTGAGGATGCAATTTGTAGTGAATATGATATATAGGGGCATCACGTCTATCAAGCTGGCGAACAAATTGAGATTGAAAATAATAGATTACCTCGAGACGGTCGATACGATGTGAGATTCACAAAATTCAACAGCAAAAATAGCACGTTTCAAACACTTTTCCAAAAAACAATAAACCGAAATGACTCAAATCTAATAATTGATATTCCAGAAGAAGAAAACGTTACATACTACCTAGAACAAATCGCATTCAATTCTTATAATGAAGTGTTAAAGAAAGAGATACATCTAGTGTTTGTTCCATACAATGAATTAAATGCAAGAATTCAAATAGACAAAGCAATCTATTCTTCAGAGGATACTATACTAGTAACATTAGAAAACATAGGAATAAATAACATAAATACTGGCATTGAATTCGAAAAGTGGAATGGTAACAAATGGAATAAATTCAACGATAAACAAATGATTCCAGCTATAATGGGTCCTATAATTAAAACCGGAGAATCATTTATTGAAGAGATTGTACTTAATGAATTTGATAAAGGCTTATATCGCGTAGTGATGAGATGGTCAAGTGACCAAGAAATTGCTGTGGCTTTTAGAGTGGAATAATTTTTATTAAGAGAGCTGACTTTGGTTTAAAAGTCAGCTCTTAGAGGTATCAAGTTTCAACGTTTTTTATTTTTAGTTCCACATTATTGATCTATTTTCTTCTTCAGCACTGCTTCTTCTTTATTGATTCTATTTTTAATTTTTAAAAGACTCTCTTCTAACTCTTCCATATTTATCATGTCTTTTTCACCTATACTCTTACTGTTCAATAGTGCTAAATAGGTATGTTTAATTCCATCAATGTCTTTTAAATTTTGTGATTCCTTTAGTCCTAGACTAACAGATTGGATATAATACTGGGTAAATGAATGGCTAATATATTTCTTACTAACTTCCACAGCGTCCTCTGAAGTATTAGCATCCAAGAATGACCGTACAATATTGTTTGTATACTCTACTTGTTCGTAAAGGCTGTTAACACTTAGTCTTTCAGCTGTTTTTATTTTATACAGTTTACTATCTCTTTTTTCTATCATATAAACACCAAAGATAGCTAAAAATACTATAATGACCCCAAAAAACCATAAACTTTTTCTCATTTCGTCATCTCCAAAGATGTATATTCTACTACTAATGTCAATGGTAGCACAGTCTACTAAGTTTCTTTATGCCAATTTAAGGTATGTGCTTATTAGTCTGTTTCGGTGAATTTGGTTAATTACTTTTACTCTTAATTACATTTTTAAACTACATACCTCAGTTAAAAATATATAAATAGGATGCTAAATTTCAGCATCCTACCGATTTAATGTTTCTATTTATCATTTTATAAATTGATCAAAAAACTCTGGATGACTCGTTTCAATCCTCTTAAATAAAACAGCTGCTTCTGCTCTTGTTGTTAGATCAAGTGTTCCAAAGTTACCATCAGAACGGCCATTAAAGATCTTTAAATCCTTTAATAATTGAATATGTTGACTTGACCATTGACCTAGCTCGACATCTCCAAATGGTTGAGCAGTCACTTCTGGTAAAGGCTGTTTCGTTAAACGTGCTAATACCACCGCCATTTGTTCCCTAGATATTTCATCATCAGGACCAAAATGGCCATTTCCATATCCACCAAATAATTCATGTTTTACTGCTGTTTCAATATAAGGATATGCCCAATGATCCCCAGACACATCTGGAAACGTTGGTTCTGCTGGTCTTTCTAGTGGAATACCGATGATACGGACTAAAATAACAGCCATTTGATCTCTTGTTAAATTACCCGTCGGATTAAAGGTTTCCTTTGAAGTCCCTAACATCCACTTATTTTCGTTAACAAAGTCAATTTCTGCTTTCGCCCAGTGATTTTTTTCGACATCAGTAAAGGATCGCTCTGGGAAGTGTTCTAGCTTGTCTGGCAGGAGCACCCACTTGTTACCTAGTGAGGTTTTTACCTGATACCAGTTTTGAAACTTCTTCAAAGCTTGCACGTTAGCACGCTTGAATTTCGTAGATTCCTTGCTTCCAAACGATAGGGAACTATAAATATTGTTCGTTTCGTTAATCATTACCGTTTCATTAAAATCTACAGCATTCTTCTTCTGGAGGTCATAGCCACTATCGACAGCCCATAACCCAACATCATAATTACGCTTCCAAATCTCAGGGAAGACAGAAAGCGGAACATTCGTATTCCCGACACTGTAGCTTAATTCTGGTGTAAAGGCAGGCTTATCAAACTCTTGAATAAACCAATCTGTATATCCTTTTCCACTAGGGTTTGGTTCAGGTTTAACAAGTCTATAGCCTGTTTTTGATCCTAATTCCTTTGCAAGTGCATAATCTCGTTGATAGTGCTTATTATGAAAATACCAATATAAGATTCTTCCAGAAGTATGATAGGAAACGGCAATCTCTGGTTTGATTTTATATGTAAAATCACGTATCGCAATGGATTCCTCTGCTTGAAAAGGCTTAGCCCCTTTATAATTCCACCAATATGGACGATGAACATCCGTTGGCGAGTACCAATTGGCCGGGTATTGTCGATTTAAATCAATCCCCCTCGCATTTGCCTTCCATCTTTTAAAATTGGTACTATTTGCGTTCATATAGACAAGCCCCGTGTGATACTTTTTCGGGAAGGCGCTGAGGCCTTTTTGCTGAAGGGTAACACCATCTGGATTTAACATTGGTACAAACCAAATGGACGTTTCATTTAACAAATCTCTTGTACTATAGATTCCTAGTGTTGAATTTTCCGAATAAGACTCCAAATAGCGCTCCATCATCCTCATATTTAAAGTAGATGAGATCCATTCCCTCGCATGATGACTTCCATTAATAAAGGCAACAGAATCCCCTTTACCAATCTTAATGGCCCATATGTCTCTTCCAAAAAATGTTTTTCCAATAGAATGGTAGGAAACGAGTTCTGGGTATTTTTGTTGAAGCTGTTTAATATCCTCTGTCAGCATTTCATATGTGTACGTCTTTGTTGTATCAACGATTGATGCTGCATTAGAAGGTTGATAAGATGATAGAAACAATAAGAGTGATAGACAAATGATGAGTATTTTCTTCATACTTCCTCCTTGAAAATATTATTCTACTAACATATTGTAACACAGCAGGAGGGACGTAATTCCTTAATCAAGAGGCCTTTTATGTCTTCTTTAAATATGTGAAACATTTAGAAAACAGTATATATTTGAAATCTATTTTTTGTTAAAATTTAGGTAGTGAAAAATAGAATGAGAGGAACAAAATGAATGGCGACTCCTGCACAGAAACATTTTCGCAATGAAATGCGTGAGTTACAAAAAGAAGGTGTTGAGTGGTACGACAAAAAGTACCATTATCCAAAACGAGGAAATAAGAAGAAATGGTCATGGGGACTGGTGGTATTTATTCTATTTGCGCTATTTGCCAGTGGGATTCCAATGAAGCTGTACCATGATTTGACTGTCTCACATGATCAAAGAATTAGGGCCTATGTTCAAGAACGGGAACAATACTTTAGTGCTAGTGACCAAAGCTTTAAACAAGTAATGAATGATATCAATCAACTACAAAATGAATCGTCCCAATCGCTCCTTCCAAGTATTAAAGAAACCAAAACCACTATAGAGCTTCATTATGAAAAAGTAAAAAAAATGAAACCGCCTAAACACTTTAAAGATTTTCATAAAGAAACGATCCAACACTATGTCATGAAACTTGCAGCCATAGACTACATTATGGACGGTGCTTTAGAGAACAGACTGGAGCCTACTTTACTTGATACCTATATCAATGAAATGAACATAAAACTAAGTGCCCTACAACCTAAACTAATTGAAGCACTTCAAAAATCTGACCTACGCTACCAGATTGAACCTGACGGAACCATCACCTACTGGGTGAAACAGCATCAATACCAGAGCTTTTAATAGGGACGGACCTTGCTTTGTAAGCAAGGTCCGTCCCTATTAGTTTATACGCTTCTTAAAAAGCTCCCAATCACACGAACGTACTCCTCATACTCTTCCACATAAGGCATATGTGCACTATTCTCAAAGACATGAAACTTTGAACCTGGGGTTAGAGAGCTAAAATGCTCTGTAGACTTCGGTGTGGCTTCATCATAGCGCCCACATGCATACAACGTTGGCACCTTAATGTTCTTTAACTGGCTTGTACAATCAAAGCTTTTTAAATTCCCTGTTACGTGAAACTCAGATGGTCCCCACATAATATTGTACACTGTAGGATTTCGGTATTCTCTTCCCTTCTTCAGATGCTCTGGATATTCATCCGGTCTGTAGAGGAAATGCTTGTTAAAGACAGCTGTTGCTTCCTTGTATTCCTCAGAGTCTGTTGTTCCATTCTCCTCACATCTTTTTAATGTTTCTTGTACATCTTGCGGAAGGAGTCTTCGGTTTTCATCTTGATCTGCAGCCCATAATGGAGCACTTAAGCATGGACTTGAAAAAATAATACTCTTTACACCTTCAGGCTTTGCCAGGTAGTAGGCTGCTGCTAATGTCGTCCCCCAGGAATGACCTAGTATGTGGAACTCTTCAAGGTTAAGAGCATCCTTTATTTGACCCAGTTCTTCAACAAATCGATCAATATTCCATAGTCTTTCATCTGTTGGCCAATCAGACTGACCACATCCTAATTGGTCGTAAAATATGACAGGTCTTTCTTCTGCTAAAACTTTCAAATCCTGCATAGAAAAGTGTGATGATCCTGGTCCTCCATGAAGTACGATAACCGGTGTGTTTTCACTCTCTTTATTGTGGAGTTGATACCATACCTTTCCTCCTGTTACTTCTATGAATCCTTCTGTAATTGTCATATTTACTCCTCCATACTATGCGTTTTATTCGATTTTTTGTCCCAATTACATAAGTAATTCGACTATTGCTCTTTTTGTTCCTGCTGTAAGTTATTGACCGCTATACATCTTTTTACGTGCTCTAATAATAATAAATAGAATTTTACCTTTTCTAGCCGCATTACATAAATTTAATCATATAACAATAGACCTATCTCTCATTCGACAAAATCTAGTATAATATACACAAATTAGCATTTTTATATATAAAGGGGTACAAAATATGTCATCTCTAGCCAATGTAGATTTAGTTGAAGAAATAGAAATCAATCCAGAGTTACCTCCATCACAATCCTTACTCCAACAATATGAAAAGATGATTGTGACAACATTGCTCCGTGCATTTGCACTAGATTTTATGTTTCGTGATCAGGACGGTGGAAACATTGACACCCCACTTACTGCAAGAGAATATGGACTTAAGAATGAAGAAGCCAAGAGTCGTTTTGAAGCAAGAGGCGATTACAAAGACCATAAAAACAAATATCATCAGCATAAAAATTATGAAAAACACAATGATCAGGCATCCTCATTACGCAAAGAAGGCAAACTAGTGGACTCGTATACTGGTCAAAAGATGCCGCGTAATGAAACACAAGACCTTGATCATACGATTGCTGCTAAGACCATACATGATGACCCTGCTGTTTCTCTAACAAAACTAAATGGTGTGGATCTAGCAAATGCCGAAACCAATCTAAACCACACAAACTATTCTATTAACCGCTCTAAGAAGCAAAAAGATATGACACAGTTTATTGCTGAGCTAGAAGCAAAGCAAGCAGATAACAAAGCGAGGATTCAAGCATTAAAACAAAAGGATTCCTTATCAGATCGTGAACAAGGTGAATTAAAGAAACTAGAAAACCTGAGTAAAGCCAATACTCAAATGATGAAGGAAGCAGATCAAAAAGCTAGAAAAGCCTATGAGAATGCAATTCGAACTGATTACCTGAAAAATAAAGAAACCTGGAGCAAATTAAAAAAAGATGCAGCTTCACAAGGATTAAAAATGGGTCTTCGTCAGGTTCTAGGTGTTTTACTATCTGAAGTTTGGATGATTGTAAGAAAGAAATTCCCTGAAATAGTTGCTAGATTAAAAGAAGCGTTTTCTTTGAAAAGTTTCTTCGAACAAGTGGCAGAGGTTTTTAAAGAAGCTTTTACTATGGTGAAAAATAAATTCAAGGAATTAATTCAGACCTTTGCTAATGGTGTGCTAGCTGGAATTCTCTCTTCTTTGTCTACGTTTTTCATTAACTTTTTCGCGGGCACAGCAAAACATGTTGTGAAACTCATTCGTGAGTTTTGGGGAAGTATTACAGAGATTTTTAGCTTGTTATTTTTCAATCCTGATAACTTAGAGCCTGGAGACTTAATGCGTGCCATTTCGAAGATCCTTGTGATGGCTGCTTCGGTTGCTGCAGGAACTTTTGTAGGAGAAGCATTTAGTAAACTTCCAATTGCACAAATCCCTATTATTGGTGAAGCCCTAACCATTTTTATTGGTGGTTTAACAACTGGGATCTTAAGCATTTCACTTTTATATTTTATGGATCATTCAAAACAAGTAGCAGAGTTAGTTCGCTATTTAAATGCATTCAGTGACCAATTAGAGAAAAAGCGTGCTTTTTATGCAGAACTTCACTCAACTCTTACTGAAAAAGTGGCTGAGCTTTCAAAAATACCTCTAGAAGATTTAAACACTCAAGTTTTGTCTGTTAGAAGCATGAATGAGAGTTTAACAAATGCAAGAACAATTGAAGAGAAGAATGCTGTCTTAACTAAGGTAATAAAGGAAATGAATCTGGACTTACCTTACGAAGACCTTCAAGATTTAAAGAGGTTTATGCGTGATAAGACGGTGACACTACAATTCTGATAGGAGAAGGAACATGGGATTCTTTAATAAACTTCGTGATATAAAAGATAATGTTAGCTACAAGCTTGATGATATGAAGGATTTTGTTGTTGATAAAGCTAGTGACACAAAGGATTTTATTAGTGATAAGACATTTGATGCGCGTTATTTCATCTCAGATAAAGCTGATGACATTAAATACTTTGTTAGTGATAAGGCCAGTGATACAAAGGATTTTATTAGTGATAAATCATTCGATGCCAGATATTTTATAAAGGATAAGGTCGAGGATGCACGATACTTTATTGATGATAAAGCCTATGATGCTAAATATTTTATAACCGAAAAATTGAACATTAAATCAAAGGCAGATATTGTAGAGGCAACTTCATACGTTCTATTCCCAGCTCAAATTCCAATTAAGGCCGTAATGTCAGCTGTCGCAAAAAATTCAGCTAACTCGGTCCATGAACGAAATGACACTCTCAATAGCAGAATTCAACTTCTTGAAAAATATCAAAAAGAAGGTAAGCTACTCAACGAACATTTAAATACACATCTAGAGGAAATCTCTAAAGTAAAAGCAACCATCCACCAACAACTGGAAGTATTCTCACAAGCATTTGAACAAATTCACAACCGTCCAACATACAAGCTGCAGTTAGATGGCGTAAGTATGACATTCGATGAGTTGTTCCAGCACTCTGGAATTGACTCTGAATTTGCAAAGTTCGATTCATATCTATTAAAAATCTATGATGAGGATGCAGGCATCATTGACGGATTGATGCGTTCCCCTTTGTTTGCAGCCATTTTAAAATTCCGTGAAAAGGCCCTCAAAGAAAAGATAGAAAATGCTTTAGCTGAAGTAAATGCTTGTATTAAAAATATGGAAATCGTCAACCAATACTTCCATGACCTAGATTCAACAGCTGAAATGTTTGAAAAAGAGCTGAAAATTATTGAAAAAGAATTTTGGATTTTGGTTCTTTCGCTATCAGAGTTAGTAAAAGAAAAGACTGACTTTGAGGAGTTTTCTAAAGAAGAAATAATGCTACTAGACACCAATATCAAGTTTGTACGTGTGGTCGTGAATCTATTAAACACACATTTGTTTGAACAAGCAGAACCAGATGCTAATGGGTTAACTCCGATAAACAAAGATGGTGTAAAAAAGGTTATTGTAGAATCGAGTGGTGTTTTACAAACACTTTAGATGGGAGTATGATTCTCCATCTAGCACCTTAATCATATACCGTTCCAGTAAAGGAGGCAGGCATTTGAACATAAACGAAGTACACCTAATTCAACTAGAATGGGAAGGTCCTTATAAGTTACTAGAATTAGCTTCTATAACAGATGATTGTTTCGATTACGGAGTGTATCAGATTTACGGTAAACACCCTGTTTATGGTAGTGATGTTTTATTGTACATCGGAAAAGCTGATTATCAGACGTTAGGTAAACGAATCTCTCAAGAGAATTGGCTGAACACAAACGATTCAAATAATCTGAAGATATATGTCGGGCGATTACATGGTCCAAATACCCCCACAGAAGCACAGTGGTCTAATGAAATAGACCTAGCTGAAAGACTACTAATTTACGTTCATAAACCGGCCTTTAATGCACGGAGTATTTCCTCTCTACCGGATACAGAGCTTCAGAACGTACATATACTTAATTGGGGACATTATCGAGACCTTCTGCCTGAGGTTTCTGGAATAAGGTGGACAAGTAAGTTAGATAATATAGAATATGTTAGATATAAACTGTAATAGATATAGGGTATTTGTTTCATTGCTGGACAGGTTAAGCCTGTCCTCTTTTTATTTTTATAACCTTTTGTTTGTATAAACAAACTATAGTATTAAACCAAATATAGATTTATTAATACGTATATTCATAAAAAACTTGTCGTTTCCCTAGAGCAAATTGCATATATCTCCTATGAAATACGCTATTCCCTCTTTTGTAGCCCTCACTTACCAACTATTATGCTAAACACACCTAGGAATAAATATAAAGTGCGCGCCCTTTAGAAGGATGCTCAATTGGAAAGCTTCGATACGATACTTGAACAGTATAAGCCCATGATTCACAAAATTATTAATTCCCTAAACATTTATAAGAATAAAGATGAATTCTATCAAATCGGTATCATTGCCTTGTGGGAGGCTTTTAAAAAATTCGAAGAGAAGAACGGTAGTTTTACAGGATATGCCTTTACCACAATTAGGGGACGCATACTCACAGAACTTACACGTCATAGTAAAGAAAATATTTCAACTGTTAATCCAAGTGAAGAATACTGGAATGCTATAGAAGATGAGAGTCCTTTTTCCCCTCTAGAGGATGAAATAATTCTTAGCTATTGTAAAGGATTGACGGAAAGTCAAACCAAGTGGGTAGTGTATTCATTTATTAATATGATGACCATTCAAGAAATCTCCCATATGGAACAAGTCTCTATTTCTGCTGTGAAGAAATGGCGAAGGGGTGCTCTGGAGAAACTCAGACAGTGAAAATAATAAAGAAGAATAGGACAAGCGAATCACCGTAAAAATTTACTCTCTCGTAACATATCTTTTACATTCCCTTGGTAGAGTATAAAAGGAATACCCATTAAAGGAGAATTTAATAATGAAGCTAAAGAAATCACTTGTTTCGGTCTTGGCAGCAGGAGCTGTTTTTTCTGCGGGTACACCATTCAACACCTTGGCAGCTACCCCTTCTTTATATCAATATCAGGATGATACACTACATATCTCTCAGGTTGCGCAGTATGATAGTGGTGCAGGTGAGGGCGGTACTGAGATTTTGGCTTATGATGAACACACACACAAAGCGTTTGTAACAAACGGTGCAGAATCTGCTTTTGACATTCTTTCTTTTGACTCCTTAGAATCCACTTCTTTTCAACAGATTCCTTCTCAGAAACGCATCTACCTTAAAGACTTCGGCATTAACAATGTAGCCGATATTACTAGCATCGCTTCCCATCCAACAGAGGATCTGATTGCTCTATCTGTAGTCAGTGACCCGAAAACAGATCCTGGTTACATTTTATTTTTAACAAAAGAAGGTGAGTTCATCACTAAGGTTCAGGTAGGATCTCTACCGGACATGGTAACCTTTACTCCTGATGGTACAAAGGTCGTTGTGGCCAATGAAGGTGAGCCTGCTGATGATTATAAAGTTGATCCTGAAGGGTCTATCTCGGTTATTGATATCCAAACTGGTGTAATCAAAGATGCAACATTGTCTCATACTCTATTAACATTTAAAGAAAGTTTACTAGATGACAAAGTACGAGTGAGCTCTAAAGGGATGGTAACACAGCAACTAGAGCCTGAATATGTTACAGTTTCAGCAGATAGCAAGCTAGCATATGTTTCTCTACAAGAAAACAATGCGATCGCAACAGTTGACCTAGTGAAAAAGGAAATCGTAAGTGTTAAAGGGCTTGGCATGAAAGACCACTCTGTTGCCGGTAATGAACTTGATGCCATTGAAAATGGTGAATACAAATTAGAAAAGCAGCCGCTACTTGGCTATTACATGCCTGATGCAATAGAGCTTTTAGAGGTTAATGGTAAAACGTATATCCTCACACCTAACGAGGGAGATTCTCGTGACTATGACGGGTATTCAGAAGAGGTTTCAATTGAAGATATTGCTGACAAAATTAAACTAAATGCTGATAACTACGAAGGGTACTCTCAAGAGGAGTTGGACAAGCTTGTTTCAGAGGGACTTCTTGAAAATTTAGAAGGTACCGATGTGACTGCTGAAAATGGACTAGTAAATGGTGTCTACGAGTCTTTACACTCTTACGGAGCAAGAAGCTTTACCATTTTTGACGCAGAAAACATGGAGCTTGTATTCGATAGTGGCTCTGATTTTGAAAGAATCACATACGAAGCTCTACCTGAATTTTTCAACACGGATAATGATGAAATTGAGATGGACAAGCGTAGCTCTGCAAAAGGTCCAGAGCCTGAATCTGTTGTAACTGGTAAAATCGGCGACAAAACATATGCTTTTATTGGTTTAGAGCGTACAAGTGCCATCATGGTATATGATGTAACAAATCCTGCTGAAGCGACATTTGTCACAATGGTTTCGAGCCGTGATTTCTCAGAGGACATCAAAGGTGATGTTGCACCTGAAGGATTAAAGTTTATTCCTGCTGAAAAGAGTCCAACTGGAAAAGCACTATTAGCTGCAACACATGAAGTGTCAGGAACAGTAGCAGTGTATGAAATTGCAAATGCAGTAACTGAAGAGAAACCATATGTATTTGAAGATGTAACTGAAAATCACTGGAGCTTTAAATATGTAAAAGACCTATATGACCAAAAACTAATGACGGGAACTTCCGAAACAACATTCTCACCAGATAGCAACCTTACATTTGGTCAGCTTTCAAAGATTTTATCAAGAGCGTTTCCAGAACATCCAGAACAAGACTTAACGACACTTCTTGTATCACAAGGGATTATCCCTACTGAAGACATTCGTGCAGATCAAAAAATCACGCGTCAACAGCTTGCAACTGCTCTTGTGTTTGCTTATGAAACAGCAACTGGTACTACAGTAGAAGCTTCTGAGTTTGCTTATTCAGATGCTACTGATATCAGTAACTATGCGAAAATAAACATTCAAAAAGCCCATAAGCTTGAAATCATGAGTGGTTATTCTGACAAAACATTCCGCCCGGAAAATCTAGCAACTCGCGCGCAGGCTGCTAAGGTAATTTCGCTTTTACTTACTCACGTTAAGTAAGATGAGCCGCATTCGTAGTAGTCAGCCAGAGAGAATTCTTGTCTCTGTACGATAGTTATATAGTAGTTTTAAAGGAGTCTAGCAGAACATTCTGCTGGGCTCTTTTTTTGGATTATTAATATTTAGATCAAATTTTATTAGGTTCCTCGCCCAATATTTTCAATTGATATTTTTTCATGGTCTGTAGATAAAGTCACCTTCAGTAAAGTCCTATTTAGGATACACTTTTTCAAACCCGCTAAAATGTTTATTAACATCAACGGATTATTTATTATTTGGTTTCGTATTCCTTTAAAAGATCCTAATGATTCTATCAAACTAATTATTTCCTATATGTTTAGTTACATTAACACTAAAGTCACCATGATCCTAATTACCTCTTCTAAATAAATTACATATTATCCCTGAAAATATTATTCTACAATATTTTTCACATTCCATAACCATTCGTCATTTTGCAACAAACTTAGACAGATAGAGTATTACTGCAAAAAAATTAAATAAAAAAATATATTAAAATATTGAGAAAATATATAGGATTAATATGGAAAATATGGTAGAGTACTATTATTGCACAATTCTGACTTGTGCGAAAACACAAAGAAAAGGGGAAATGTTCATTGAGCAAGAAAAAGTTTTCTAGATTTTTCAGTAGTATGATGGCAATCCTAATGGTTCTGTCATTACTATCACCTGCTGCTTATGCAAATGGTGCAGATGCCAAGCCTTTAGAGAAAGCTCTCGATGCAAGTATTTTGCAACAAAAGGCTGCTATCGCTGAACAAACACGCTTATCCAGCGAAATGCCAAAATTACACAAAGATTTACAAGGTTTATCAGGAGATGAAGAAGTATCTGTCATTGTACATCTCTCAGAATCTCCAGTTGCTTTAGCAAAAGGAATCAGTGAACTAAAAGGAAAAGCATTCACTACTTCCCAAGCTAATTCAGTACAAGCAAAAGTTAAACAACAACAAACTCAAGTAAGTAAAGAAATGGTTGCAAATGGTATTAAATTTTCAAAAGGGTTCTCATACAATACCGTTTTAAATGGATTCTCTACGAATGTTAAAGCCGATGATCTTGATAAACTACTTTCTATCGAGGGCATTACATTAGTTGAGCCAGATCCAATTGTATATGCTTCTGACCTTGGGACATCAACAGATGGTGAAACTTCACCTGAAGATCCTACTACAGCACCAGAAGATGAAGTAACTTCTCCTGAAGATCCTTCTACAACACCAGAAGATGAAGTAACTTCTCCTGAAGATCCTTCTACAACGCCAGAAGATGAAGTAACTTCTCCTGAAGATCCTTCTACAACGCCAGAAGATGAAGAAACTACAGAAGAACTTCCTGAAGCTACACCAGTAGATCCAGAAGCTTATTTGGAAGAAATCCAAAAAGTTGAAGATGAAATGGAAGCTTCAATGAATACTAGTATTTCATTCCTAGGTATTGAACAGCTTTGGAATGAAGGAAATGAAGGACAAGGCATTAGTGTAGCTGTACTTGATACAGGTATCGATGCTGATCACCCTGAATTTGCAGGAATTTATAAAGGCGGTAAAAACTTTGTCCCTCACGTAGGCGATGAATATGCACGCCCTCGTGCTGATGATGATGCTTCTGAGACATCTCCATTAGATCGTCCAGCACACAGACCAGAAGTAAATGAAAGAGGTTCTGAGTTCCATACTTCACATGGTACACACGTTGCAGGTACGATTGCTGCAATCGGTGCAAATGAGTTTGGAATTAAAGGGATTGCACCTCAAGTAGACCTTTATGCATACCGTGTCCTTGGTGCATATGGTAGTGGATCTACATCTGGAATTATTGCTGCTATTGAAGAAGCAGTAATTCAAGAAATGGATGTAATCAACCTATCACTTGGTGGTGGCTCGAACACTGAAACGTCAGCTAATTCATTTGCAATCAACAATGCAATGTTAGCAGGTACAATTTCTGTTGTTGCAACAGGTAATTCAGGTCCGAACCGAGGAACAATGGGAACTCCTTCTACTGCACGTCTAGGGATTGCAGTTGGAAATACAACAAACCCTGAAAGCAGATGGTCAGCAGATGTTAATGTTACTGTTGGCGATTATACGTATGCAAAAACAAATGCTTTAATGGCTACAACGTTTGCTGAGAACGTTGCAGAACAATTAGCAGGTCAATTTGAAGTCGTTGCAGTTCCTAATGTCGGTGAGGCTACTGACTATGAGGGAATTGATGTAGATGGAAAAGTAGCGCTTGTATCTCGTGGTGCCATCGCATTTGTCGATAAGATTAAATATGCGAAAGAAAATGGAGCAGTAGCAATCCTGCTACACAATGCTTCAGCAGGTACAATTGGTATTTCGTTAGGTGACGCATTTGAATTCATCCCAACATTTGACTTATCTAAAGCGGATGGAGATGAACTTCGTGCTGCACTTGCAAATGGAACAGGTACCGTTACATTCAATAATTATAATAGTACATCAACACTAGGTGATGACGTAAACGATTCTAGTTCACGTGGACCTTCAACACCAAACTTTGATATTAAGCCAGATGTTACAGCACCTGGAACAAATATCATGTCAACAATTCCTATGTACCAAGCGGATTTCCCTGATGCTACATACGATGAAGCATATTCTCGTAAAACAGGTACATCAATGGCAACTCCTCATATCGCTGGTATTGCTGCACTGATTAAGAAGGCAAATCCAGATTGGAATGCATTTGATGTAAAAGTAGCACTTTCAAATACAGCTAAAATTCTTGATACAACTAAATACGATGTATTCGCTCAAGGGCCTGGTCGTGTAAATGCTTATGCTGCTGCACATCCTGAAATTCTTGCTTATGCATTAGATGAAGCTGTACGTGATGAAACTGGTGAAATCGTAGATAATATTAAAGGTACTGTTACATTTGGTCCTCAAGATCTAAAAGAAGGCGACATTTCTATTACTAAAGAAATTTTAGTTAAAGATATCGCTGGTAATGGAGGAGATTATACAGTAACAGTTGACCCAACTAAAACATATGGCGATGCAGTAGTTACTGTAGATGAGACTTCATTTACACTATCTCCAAATGGAGAGCAAACATTAATTGTCACGTTAACTGCATCACAGGCAGATACAGAGCTTGGTGATGAAATGCTAGGTTATATTCATATCACTGGTAGTGATGATACTGAAGTTTCTCTACCTTTCGCAGTAGATTTCAATGGAGAAATCCCAACAGAAGTTTCAAGTATTAGCATGTCCGAATATGACCTTTCCTTTGATGGAGATGGATATAAAGATAGTGCTATACTATCCTTTACACTAACAGGTCAAGTAAATCAATTCTTTATTGAGTTATGGGACTATTTAGATCAGTCTGGTGGACCATATGGTGATGGTTATATTGGTTACTTTGCTTCAGGATCATCACTTGGGGCTGGTTCTTACAATCTTCCAATTAACGGGTCATACGTTCCTTGGGATGGATCTGGAAGAACGACAATTCCAGATGGTTTATACACGATAGACTTTACTGCAGCTAGTGACAATGTTGCGAATTGGACAGATCCAATTGTTGTAAAAACTACAGCACCTAAAATTGAAAGCGAAGTATCAAACGGTGTTGTAAAAGGACAAGTTGTAGATAAATATATCGATTACAATGAAATTTTAAGTTTTAGTTATGACCTAAATGATAAACTAAATGCTTCATATGTTATAACGAAAGATGGTACTGCTGGTGATTCAGTAGAGTTCAATCTTGAGCAAGATGGATCTTTTGAAATTCCTGTTGCTGACTTAAATCCAGAGACTGATAGAGTAGTTGTTACAGTAGTAGATGCTGCCGGAAACGTTGGCACGAACGAAGTGTTCCCTACTGTATACGCTTCAATCACTCCATTAGATGGGGTAGCAGAAGTTGGCTCTGATTATGAAGTAACGTTAACAGCAAAAGGTCTAGATAATATCGTTGGTGCTCAGTATGAAATTGCATATGACGATTCAGTATTTACTCTAGATAGCGTAAAAGCTTCTGAAGAGTTCTTAAGTGCTGCTGGTTCAGATGGTGCTGTCACGTTAACAAATGAAGAATTAGGTGAAACAGAAGACGGTAAGAAACGTGTATTAGTCGGAGTAGCCTATAAAGGTGAAGTTGATGGGATCTCTGGTAACTTTGATGTACTAGATTTAACATTCTCTGTGTCTAATAACTTAGATGCCGTTGGAGAATATACAATTGACCTATTCGAGGGTGGAAGCTATAAATTTGTCAATAAAGACCAAGTAGATTTATATCCAGACCTTGTAGAATATGCAAAAGTAACAGTTGCTCCAGCATTACAAGATATTACTGGAGAGATTACACCTGAAGCTTTCCTTGGAACAGATGGAGAACTTCTAGATGGATTAGATGCTTCTAAGCTAGGTGCATCAGTTATTGCCATCGACGAAAATGGTAAAGAAAAAGCAGGTACAATTCATGCTGATGGTTCATTCATCATCGAGGGATTAGCATCAGATAAAGTTTATTCTGTTGAACTTCATGTTCCAGGACACTTTGTTGGTTATGCAACAGATGTTCACTTAACAAATGTTGTTGATGGTGTTTCTGTACCTACTGATGCTGAAGTATCATTTAAAAAGCTACTAGCAGGTGATGCTAATGGAGATAACGTTATTGATATCTCAGATGCTGTATATGTTGCACGCTACTTTATGCAACCAGCTAACAGCAATCCAAAAGCTTTGAAAGCAGATCTTAACCAAGATGGTCTTGTGAATATCCTTGACCTAAACTATGTTGTTAAGAATTTTGGATTAGTAAATGAAGATGCACCTGATAGCAGTTCATTAGAAGCACAATTAGAGCTTCCAAATGGCGCGACATTTGAAAACATCTTAACAAACCTTAATTAACCACAGCGGGAAGCCTCGTTTTTTAAAGAGGCTTCCCAGCTATTAAACTGAAAATCCAACAAGAGGTGAAAAGTATGAAACGTATTCTACAATCCACATTAATTATAACCATTGTCCTTCTCCTCATAATGCCTTCCAGTCTTTATGCAGAAACTGGCTCTCCATCCGCAGAGATTGAAGTATCCAAAGAAAATCTAAAGGCTGGAGACAATTTTGACGTAACCGTTAACTTAAATAATTTTGAAGATATTAATTCAGTTCAACTTTTACTAAACTATGACAAAACTGTTTTAGAACCCTTAAGTAATAAAGCTGAAATCGTTGGAGTTTTAAAAGAGTACACTGAGTCTTCTGATTATATTCAAGCAATCAATAAGGTTGAAGATGGAAAAATACAATTTGCATTCAGTTTAAAAAATGACACGGAGCCTTTCTCTGGATCTGACAAACTTATTAAGATTCCATTCAAAGTACTAACAGAGAAATCATTCTCCATTTCATTCAATGATCCACAAACCATTTTTACAAGTTCAAAAAATCCAGTAACTGAACTTGATGGCGTTCAGCTACTTAGCTACAGCTATACTTTAAACAATGGTGGCGGGAACACAGGTGGCAATGGTGGTAGTACCCCTCCTCCAACACCAACAACACCAACTCCTCCTTCAAACGAATCTGAAGGAAAAGACAATGAAGTAATCGTTGGGGCTGAGACAGAAGTATACAAAACGGTAGAAGGAACAGACATCGCAAAAGTAAAATATGATAAAGCTTCATTAAAAGATAAAATTAATACATTAAGTAAGGATCAAGACACTTTAGTGTTTAGCAGCGATCAATCTGTTGATGTCCAAGAGTTATCCTTTACTGGAGATATCTTAGAGGTCGTTCAGAATAAAAAGAAGAATATCAATATTAAGTTTGATACACCACTTGCATCATATAATATCCCTACAAACGCATTAGGATTAGATCGATTCTACAAAGAACTAAAAGTCAATCAGGTTAAGGATATCTCTCTTACTATTAATGTAGAAAAGTCAACATCTACAATTAAAAATTCAAACGTAACTCCCCTTGGAGATGTAGTCGATTTTAAAGTCTATCTTTCTAGTGGACAAGGTGTAACAGAACTTAAAACGTTCAAAGGATACGTTACACATAAAATGAAATCAAATAATAACGTTAGTATAGCAGCAAAAACAGTAAAAACAGCAGTACGTGTAAATGCTGATGGTACAGTTAGTGGCGTACCTACCTACTTAGATGGCGAGACTGCAACAGTATATACTAATGCTCCAGGTAGTCTTGCTTTAGTAAGTCATGTTAAAACGTTCTCAGACATAAAAGGAACATGGAATGAAGCAACGATTGAAAAGCTTGCTTCTAAATTTGTCATCAACGGTACGACTGAAACAACATTTACACCAGGTAATTCGGTTACTCGTGGACAGTTAACGGCACTATTAACAAGAAGTTTAGGACTAGTCGCTTCATCAGAGTACGATAATCGCTTTAAAGATGTTGATGGCGATGAGTGGTATGCATCTGAATTAACAGCCGCTGTTGATGCAGGAATTATCGGTGGCTTTGAAGACGGTACCTTTAGATCTGGACAAACTGTTACAAGACAACAAGCTGCAGCTATGATTGCAAGAGCATTAGACTTTGTCGGGTATCAAGTGGATGCACCATCCGTTGACCTTGCAGAGAAATATGCAGATGTTGGGGCTATGAGCGAATCCGCAAAAGATTCAATACAAACAGTAGTAGATGCTGGAATCTTCAAGGGCACAGGCAACAAATTTGACCCTCAAGGAGATACACGTCGAGACCAAATGGCAACCATTCTTGACCGATTCCTAACACTAATTAAATTCACAAACTAAAAGAACAGGGACGGACCTTCTTCTTCACTCGAAAGTGAAGATAGAAGGTCCGTCCCTCTTTTTTTATAGTTAAATTGAGTACATAGACCTAAAGATTAGTCTACACATTTAGACAAAATCACTAAATCTAGTATGTTATCGTTGTACTAGTATGCAATTCTTTTATGTAATTCTTGAAAAGGAAGTGATTTTTTAAATGAAAATACGGTTATCGTTAATTTTAGTAGCACTATTAATCGGTTCCTCTATGTTTCTTTCGAACCCCGCTTCTGGGAGAACACTCCCCACATTTAAAGATGGGGCTGACATTAAAAGAGAGCATGATGCGGTCAATAGCTTATATGCTCGTGGAGTCTTTTCGGGTTACCCGGTAGAATATGGCCAATATGAATTTCGTCCTATGCAAGCAGTCACACGTGCTGAAGCAGCTAAAATGATTACAAATATTCTTGGATGGAAACGTACTGAAACTACAGAAGCATTACAATTCACAGATGTTCCAAAGGAGAAATGGTATTACGAACCTATTGCAATTCTAGTAGAAAAAGGAATTCTCTCTGGATATGGGAATGGAGAAATGAAGCCAGAAGCAGAATTAACTCGTTGGCAAATGGCAAAAATTTTAACCTTAAGCTTTGACTATTCACTACAATCTGATGTGACACTCCCATTTAAAGATGTATCATCAGATTCTGAATTTGCTCCTTTTGTAAAAGCCCTCTATGATCGTAACATTACAGAGGGAACAAAAAAGGGTACGTTTTCTCCCTATCAAAAGGTTACAAGACATCAGCTAGTAATATTTTTATATCGAGCACATCAACAGGAAGCTGGAAACGACTATAATGCTGGTGAGATCCAAAACCTGGTAAGCGAGCTACAAACGAAGATTAACGATAAAATTCAGAAAGGGAAAGCATATAAGCCCGATAGAATTCCATATTATACGATTCGCCAGTACTTTCTCTCAGAAAATTTAATTACAGAGAATGCGGTCGATACCTTTAGACATTACTACGAAACATCATGCACAGCGTGTGATCACATTCTATTCGACATTCCTATGGAGTTTGATTTATACTTCGACATCCTAGAGCAATCAAATGAACGAATTACTGTAGAGACTGTCTATCCTGCTAATGAATTAGATGACGGACAATTTGAGCAATACTCCTTTGTGTATCAAGAAGGCAACTGGGCACTTGATGTTTATAAAGCATGGTCATTTGAAAAAAGACCGTTAAACCTTACTTCTAAACAAGCCCAAGTATATTTAAACAAAACTCTAGTTCAATACTTTGGTGAAGAAGTGAAATCGATAAAGTTCCTAAGGTCCAGTACAAAAGAACTTCAAGACCCAAACAGCCAATCGTTTAAAAAGATTACGTATCATGTATTTGAAGTGACAACAGATAGTGAAACTCGTGAAATAGAAATGAATGCGCAGAATGGCTATGTTTCTGGTTTATAAAATGTAAAAGAAAGGTCTGTCGAGGGACGGACCTTTCTTTTTACTATATATGAACTTTAGGCGACATTACACATCCAAGCTACTTAATGTCCACTCCTCATTCTCGACTAGCCTCTTAACAAATGCCTTATGAAATTCAGAAATGAACGACTTAATCTTTTGAGGCGTATTGTGTTCACTCAGAAAGAAAACACCAATCTCTGATTCTTTCTTTCCAACACGGTCAGTTACTCTCTTCCCACGTTTGCGTATACGATCTGGAAAATTTCGTTAACTCAACAATAGTTCAACTAGAAACCACAATCTCGAATACTCCCTAGCTCGTAAAAAAGGTCAAAATAACTTCTCAGGCGTCCAAGATCACTCCAGATCCACAGTAAGGAGATGTATCCATAGCTCTCATCGATTTTCTAGCCCTTTTCAGACAAGATAACAGGTTCCCTCCCCCAGCACTGAACCTGATTACGCCCATGACGTTTCGCATCATATAGAGCTTTATCCGCCTTTTTCAACAGCTGATACAGCGTCTCATCCGTTACCAATTCAGCCAGACCAATACTTAATGTGACAGAGATGTCTCCTTCAGCTGTCTCCAGTGGCTGGATCTCTGTATGTTTTCGAAGTCGCTCGGCAATCCTTTCACTAGCTACTGCAGCACTACCCTTCAAAGCAAGAACAAACTCCTCCCCACCATAACGGGCAAATAGTACCTCTTCACTTAATTGAGATTGGCAAACCTTCACCATATGCTTTAGCAATTGATCCCCTACATCATGTCCATACGTATCATTGACGTTTTTAAAAAAATCAATGTCTAGTAGCATAACAGCAAATGGTGTAGCACTTTGCTTCGCTTCTAAAAATACTTGTTCACATTTCTCGAAAAAAGCTCTGCGGTTGTAGATTTGTGTAAGCTCGTCATAATAGGCATGGTGCTCTAGTTTCAATTGTAATTTCTTAAGTTCTGTGATGTCGGTAAAAATCAGTAGCAGTCCCTTGCGATTGTGAGCATGTTGTAGTGGTGAGGTGCGAATCTGATAAATACGCTCTATACCATTTTGCACAAACTGCACTTCCATGCTCGCTATAGCATGTTCAAGTTCAAGAGGAGGTGAACCTTCTGTTACCTCAAGCCATACCTGGTCAAATGTCATCCCAAACATCGATTTATTCAGCTTTGGAAACATCTCTTTAGAGGCGTCATTGAACTCTATCATTTGGTTGAAGTCATCCAATACGATTACACCATCATTAATACTATTAAAGATGGTATCTTTGGCAATGGGCATAATTGAAAATAAACGTGATGAGCTTATCGACCACACATATAAAAGAGAAGATACCCATAATACCATTGGAACTGGATCGACACCTGGAGGCGTAAGCCCTAATAGATAGACAAAAGCAGTCAGCATTGGTACAAACTGACCAAACATCAAAGCAATCAATTGCGGGCGGTATTCCTTTGCAGTCTCTCTCCACCGCAACAGTACAAATAGAAATGCTACAAACAAACTAGCAAATGTGTAAATTCCATGAATCATGTACCAAATACCAATCTCTTGGAGAACAAAAGGAGCTCCGAGATTCGGATCAATTTCATATACACGGTAATGAAGATGATGAAAATCATTCGTCGCAACCATAATCATGCTAATAAAAGGAATGATAAGTAGGGCTATAAATCGCTTTTTTGTAATCTTAATTCCTAAATAGTGCATGATAAACATTAAGCCTAATGGCGCAGACGCAGGCATGCCTATATAAAGGATGGTTGTCCAGAATTTTATTTCTTCAAGTGATGTGGAGAGTAAGGTTGCTGCTGCAGCAAAGCAGTATATGGTGATGGAAGCTGTGTAAATCATAAAAATATGTGCAATACTTTTGTACTGATGACGTCTAAAAAAGACGTAAGCCCCTAAATACAGATTCAAAACGCCAGAAGTACATATAAGCGTAACGTACGCAGTCACTAATGAGTTCACTATTAGATACCTCTATCTATTATTTTACAATCTTTTACTATCTTAATTTAGCACATTATTCGGAATAAATGGGTGACATTTTTGTGTGAATTCTGACATTCACGAAAGCATTTAAAAATTGCGAGAATCATTTTAGCAAAATAAAAAGAACGCACCGTCTATCCAGCTCGTTCCTCATTCTTGTGTATTATATAGTGATAATTTTAAGTAGCTTTATCCAACCAACTATTGAGACCCACAGAGGAATACTTAGTAACGTTCCCCATAATAGTCCTTTAAAGAAATTTCCTTCTTTGTATCCCACTTTATCACCCCAATTATGTCTCTATTCTTTCCTCAACATAACCCAAAATAAAGATTCATATACCACTTACCTGGATTTTAATCAAAGAGTTTCTTCGAAGAAAGTAGAAAGAGTGCTCTTACGTTATGTAAGCAATTTAAAGTGGATAAATAATATATTCCATATAAAGAAGAAAATCTCACTAAAGAAAAAACATTACAAAAATTGTTAATATTCTAGTAATTTTAGATTATAATAGAATGGTATGAGCCGCAACTAGATTTAAGGAGGAATCAGCGATGAAGCCTGCTACAGCATCTTTGATGTCAGAACGTTTTGAAGCAGCCTACAATCAAATACATCACTCACTGAAAGATATGGTTAATAGCACTAGTAATAAATTTACGACACTTGTCAGATATGGTAGCCATTTAAAGGTTATTCAAAACTTTCAAGATGAGTTAATACAGTTTGCAAAATTACGTAATGCCCTTGTTCATGAAAAACATTCCGATGGAAGTTACATTGCGGAACCACATCATGATGTAGTTCTTAGATTAGAGCATGTTGCTCAGGTATTATCAAGACCCCAACATGCCATGACAATTGCTACAAAGCCAGTTGTCCAGTTTCAATACAAAGATACATTGAAGCACATTTTAAACCATGTGGAGTCAGTTACCTATTCCAATTATCCTATATATAAAGGGACAGAGTATATCGGTCTCCTTACAACAAAGGCGATTGTTAACTGGATGTCTTGTCATCTTCAAAAAAGCACAGTTGACTTATCTCAGGCATCTATACAGGATGTCATGACCTATGATGATGAACGCATTGTTCATTTCGCACCAAAGGCAAGTACCATTTTTGAGATTGAATTGCTCTTCGGGAAACACCAACAGAAAAATAAGGAGCTTCAGATGATCATAATCACGGAAAATGGCAGAAGAAATGAGAAGCCTTTAGGGGTTGTTACATATTGGGATATCGTAAATCTAAATTATAGTAATGAGAAACAATAATGGTTAAAAAAGCTCAACACCCCACTACGTTACCGTTTATCATCCGGTTTCTTAGTGGGGTGTTTTCAGTTAAACATAAATCTATTAATAATCTTCAACAGATACATAGTTTCAACATTATTGATTAAGCGTTTTCTCAACCTCTAATACACGCATAAGGACAATTGCCATTTCCGCTCTAGTCAGGACACCATTATAACTAAACTTCGCTTTTGTAGGATCAAGTGCACGTCCTCCAACCATGATGCCATACTCCTTTGCTAGAGCAATATAAGGTGTAAGCTCTTCTGGAAATCGCTCTTTATCAACATAATCTTCTATATAGGAAAGATCAGCTTGTGCAGGTTCAAGCCCAAGATATTTTACAAAAGCAGCAGCTGCTTCTGATCTATTCATAAATAAGAATGGCTCATAATAATCCATTCCATCCTCTTCATAACCCGATATAAATGGTTTACTAGCTTCTATATAGTGTACCATTGGATGATTAGCTGGAACATCTTTATAAGAAGAATCTACTTCTTCACGTGTTTGATGTTCAATTCCTAGTCCTAGAGTAAATATCTTAGCGAAATGAATACGTTTAATCGCTATGTGTGGTTTAAAGGTACCATCTGTATATCCATTAATCGCTCCTGCTTCTGAAAGAGCCTCAATTTCATCATATGCATAGTAAACAGTAGGAACATCTGAGTATCTTTGATCCGTTGCAGCTTCTGCTTCATTCAATGGTAAGGCCAAAACAGTTGCTACACTTGAGAAAATAATAGTTGTTGCTACTAAGGCATTTCTAAGTTTTTTCATTATAGTCTTCCTCCTTTAATAATTACTGGTGCACTTGTATAATTTTACCTTATTTATTATAACAAACTATAGCAAACTAATAATTGGTAAATTTATACTATTTTAATTATTTAACTTACTTAGGTATTAGTCTCTTTTTATAGCTTGTTATTCACTTACTACAAATATAAAATCTTTCAATAATTTTAAAAATCAAATGTACTTGTTCTTATAGCAATTCTTAAGAAGTTTGTACCTACTCCACCAATAAGACTACTTCCTAGTATTTCTTGTCGAGCTTAATCATGATTAAATACTACCGATATTATTAGAGTATTCTACTAAAACTAAATTCTAATTAGAGGGTGGTAGAGGTGACAAAAGATAGACTAAAAGATTTTGATAAAAACGAGGCACTAAAAAAAGTTAACGAAGCAAATGAGGCTATCCAGTCATTGAAAAGAATGGTTAAGAATCCTGCATTAATTAAGAGAATTAACGAGATGAACACAACACTATTATGGTTATCACAGAATATGAACAAAGAAAAGGATTTTCGAACTGCAGATTCTAAAGCGCCACAAAAAAAGAAACAAACAAAGAAAAAGCAAATTATCCATTATGAAAGTAAAGGAAGAAATGCACACAGAAGCTCTGGTCTTCACAACATACAAGGTGGGTTTGGTAAGAAGGCAACATATCATGTTAAAGGCTATGAAGATTAACCTTTCCTTACGTCTTCTTAGAAATAATTGATCGTTCATACTAATTCCATTTTCATACAATCTCCCATTAATCATTCCAATTCCCTTCCAAATCTATTATGCTATTACTATAGGGAGGGAATGCTTTTGAAAAAAATCTACTCTATTTTTGTGTTATCTGCCATCGTTCTATTAGGTAGTGTCACACAAGCTCAAGCACAATCATTAACAGATATCAATTCTAAAAATACAGGCTTCTATAATGAGATTATGTACCTTCTAGACAAAGGAGTGGTACAAGGTTTTGGCGATGATACGTTTCGTCCTGATAAGGTTGTATCTCGTGCTGAAGCAGCCATTATGATCGGTCGCGCACTTGGATACAACGGAGAACTTCGCAATACTGTTTTTCCTGATGTGGCAAAAGATAGTGCTGGTTCTGGGTATATCCAAGCAGCCTATGAAAATAATATTATCCAAGGTTTTCCAGATGGGTCATTTCGTCCAGATGAGACGGTTACAAGAGGACAAATGGCGATTTTTATTGCTCGTGCTTATGACATTCAAGAGGAAGCACTTGTGCCGTTCTCTGATGTTTCACTGAATATGGCTACCTATCGTCCTATTCGCCAAATTTTAGCTTATGGTGTAACGGAAGGGTATAAGGATGGTACGTATAAGCCAAAACAACCACTAACCCGTGCACAATTCTCTGCACTGTTAGCAAGAGCAGAAAGCGATCAGTTCCGACTACCTGTTAACACATGTGACTATGACCCTAAGAGCAGAACAAATCCAGACTATCAAACGGTCAATTGTTTAATTACAACAGCAGCACTGAAATCTGAATCCATCGTTCCACCTGAGATTGTAAAAAGTATTGCAGCCATCGAGAGTAGTAGTAAGCAATTCACTGAGAACGGTGAGCCAATTATTACAGACGATGGTGGTATTGGTATCATGCAGATTACGAATACAGATGGCTATGATATTGAGCGGTTTAAATATGATTTAACCTATAACATTGAAGTGGGAATTGACATGTTAGCCTATCACTATAATCGTTCAGACTTACCAAAAATACATGATCACAATCCTATGATTCTAGAAAGCTGGTATTTTGCTGTTATGGCTTACAATGGAACAAAAGCAACCAACAGCCCATTATATCAAGATACTGGTTATAACAATTTTGATGCGTATCAAAACAAAGTGTTTGCTAACTTATATGAATATGGTCAATTTGACGCAAAGGTTATGTTTATCCCAATGACAAAGGAAGACTTCTACTACGGAGAAGACACCAATTATTCAATTGTGTTTAAAAAAGACCATTATCCAATGTATGTTGATCTATTTCCTTCGCCATCCTATCTTCAATATGGTGACGAAGTGAATTACGTAGGATCAGGCTTACGCAGTATTCCAAATACTAAAGGAGCTCTGATTCCACATAATACAGCTGAACCCATTAAGATACTAGGCGCACCAGTTTATGACACAGATCCAAACGCAGCCAACCAGTTCTTCTGGTATCCGGCAGAAATCATTCGAACCGGTCAAAAAGGTTATATTGCTTCTTCTTATGTGAGATGGGAGTAAGGCGTAACGATTTGAAGCCATACAAAAGATGCCTCTTATAAATAAGAACACCTCTTATGTCATAGTACTACTCTGACGTAAGAGGTGTTTTTATAACTGGATAACAATTACAAGGACGCAGCTACATCTCTTTCTAAAATTTGACGCTCATCCAGAAACATCGTATCCATTTCCCGTTTCCAAGCCAATCTTCCTCAAACCACCAAGATCTAAAATACTAAACCCAACCTTCGAGAAAATCGGTAAAATAATAAAAGACAGTACCTCAGTAATACTTTGAGTTAGCCCTAACCCAGATGGTCCGAGTATCCATACAGTTGGATAAGCAACCCAAAAGGCAGTGAGATACAGTGCTGTTCGATTATAATGCCTGCCTAATTCTGCACTAGAGGATTGTGCCATTTTTCTTAATGGATACCAAATGATATAGAGGATAACGACAAGAGCAATCACACCAAGTGTATACCATATATAGGTTTGTAAACCTGAAGAAAAGTCCGCAATTAACCCTGTTAGAATCATAATGACATCAGCACCTATTAAAGCACCAATGATTGCCTTGTCTTTTTTCTTCTTATAAAACATAGCTGTCAAAGCAAGAGCTAATAATAGCAAGGGCGTTGTTACGACCCAATCGAGATATCTAGCAAAATACACGATCCCACTATCGGTATCTAAGAACCCTTGCCCAAGAGCAATCGATAAGTAAGCCAAGCCTGACCAACACGGAATGAAAATGGCGATTAAGTATTCATATCTTGGGACTCCTCGAGGATTTCTACTTAAAGAATAGAAATATAAAGCACCTACTGCCATGACGATAAAATAAAACCAATGTAACGAATAGATTAGGTTATCCATTACGCACCTCTTACATAAAGTATTTTTATCAGTATGATACCTCTTGGGGGTTTTAATACGTACTATTGGATATTATTCGGAAGCGGCGGGGGAAGCGGCGGGGGAAGCGGCGGGACGGTTCTCGCGCTTCATTCCATTGGTTTGAGGAAGCAACGGGAGGAAGCAACGGGACGGTTCTCGCGCTTCATTCCATTGGTTTGACACTCGAACAAAGACACAAAACTCCTATTCCCCTACTGATTCTCTATGTTTCCACTTGAACTAGGAAGCATGAGATCCGTCCCTGCGCTTTCCCCCACGCTTTCTGAACTAGGAAGCATGAGATCCGTCCCCGCGCTCCCCGCGCTTCCCACGCTTCCCCCAAGAAAAAATCTTCCAATCTAGTCTATCTCCCCTACTCTATTCATACACTAGATAGAAAAGGAGGGACGGACCTTGAGCCAGTTCGAAAGCCATATTAAAAAAAATTTAGAGAACATCCATAAAAACCTATATTTGTCGAAGAGCGACCCACAATATTACGAAAAAATCCTACGGTATAAGGATCCTAGCTCTTCTGATGCCCATTTTCGATTAGCACAAGAATATGAGGAAAAGGGCGCACTCGTAAAGGCATATATCCATTATCAAAAAGCGGCTGATAGTGACTCACCGCATTACTTTAAAGCAAAAAGAGCATATAAGAGCCTTGAGGAAAAAATCAATCCACCACAGAATCCACTCCCTATGACTTCTAGACCATCACCTTCTGGAAGAGTCCCGATGTATATTAAATCCATCATTGCGTTTCTACTATTTATCAATCTAATACTAGTAGCTTTTTTGTTTTGGAAAGCCAATCCGCTTAGTACGATTGCTTCAAGCTTAAAAGAATGGGATACAGGTATGAATGTCGTGTATGAGACAGAAGACGTTCCCTATGTCCTTTATTTCCCTGAAGACACGCCAAACTCAGAAGTAGAAAAAACATTATATGACGAAGCCATTCGTGCAGGAAATGAGCTATCAAATAAGACATTACTTTTATACGGTGTTCGCACATCAGATTCTAAGCTAGCACAGCAGCTACTTCCCTTAAAGAGTGAGCAAACAAAAGACCAAGCCTTCGTCATTGCAGAGTATAATTCTGCTATTGATCAATCTGTTCACATCCGCTTTTTAAATACCAATCCGACTACTGTTGAGGATCCGTATTCCTACACATACATTAGTACAAACCTTTTAAGAACAGCGTTGCAACATTATATTGAAGATCACGGAGCAGCTCCCTCTACATTGGCTGCTCTTGTTGATGATTATCCAAATAATTATCTGAGTTATATCCCTAATGAACTCTATGTTGGGTCAAATGCCATAACTGAAACCTTCTCTGGTCAAGGAGGCTGGGTCTACAATACGAATGCTTCTACTGTCTCTGAAATGGTCTATCCAAATGTTACAGAAACCTTTTCAGAAGATAGCGTTCAAATCCCGTATCAACCAGTCGAGGTTGTCGTCGATAAGTCATCATTCTCGCTTATGGTTCAAAGTTCTCCTTATATTATGAGCTTGAAAACGGTTGGCTTAGGTAAAAACAACTCCACTCCAGAAGGGACATTTACTGTTAAAAATCGGGTAACGCAGCCGAAGGGAATCCACCCAAACATGTTTGGGGTTGCCGGTTTAGGTATGGGGGAATATGCGATTCACGGAACCTATGATGAAAAATCAGTTGGAGAAGAACAGTCACAAGGCTGTATTCGACTTTTAAATGAAGATGTTCAAGAGGTTTTCAATCTTGTCCCAAAAGGAGCAACGGTTACTATTGTGAATAACCCTCTTTCTGTTGTGGGGTATACAGTGTTAAAACAGGTGGGGGTTATTACACCAAAGAGTAAGCATGTTATAGACCAAAATACTAATCAAAAATTTCAGTGGGCAGGATAGAATCTAGTAGTTTTTAAATTATATTAGCCACTCAAAACGTAAACCCTTCTGCATCTTTATATCTACACTTCTACATAACAGGTAATAAAAAGCTGATACAAGATTTTGTTTGTATCAGCTCATAATATCTTATTTATTTCATTACAAATTAACACGCCAACAAGCCCGTCAATTTTCAAGCTATACCTTAAACCTTTTAACTAGTGTGTTTAGCTGCTCTACAGATTCCTTCATTGAAGTCGTTTTGTGTGCTACTTGTTCAATCGCACTAGCGGTTTGGAGTGAGGTTGCCGATGTTTCTTCAATACCTGCAGCAGCTTCTTGAGATATCGAGGCAATATCTGTTACATGATGCTGTACGTTTTTACCGTCTGATTCGATGGTAACCATCGTATTCGTAATGTGTTCAATTTTATCCACCATATTTCGTACCAAGTCATTCATCTGTACAAACGTTCCTTCTGTTACTTTAATCTGCTCTGTCCCTGTCGCTACACGTTTATACCCTTGTTTAAGAGACGTCACTACTTCCGATGAATCCTTTTGAACTGTATTTACGATATTGGTAATATTCCCAATAGAGTTGGATACTTGCTCAGCTAGCTTTCTTACTTCAGAAGCTACAACGGAAAACCCTTTTCCATGTTCACCTGCTCTCGCTGCTTCAATTGCTGCATTTAAAGCCAGTAGATTGGTTTGTTCTGCAATTTCTTGAATGACCGCAATAAGTGAAGAGATTTCCTGTGTTTGACTGTCTAGTTTTTCTACTTTCTCAACAGAGTCTTGAACAATTAAATTAATAGAGTTCATATCTGAAACAGATTGCTCCATACACTCTTTTCCTTTGGACGTCATTTCAAGTACTTGATGGGAATGTCCACTAATCTCTTGACTATCTGTTGTTAATTCTACTATTCTCTTTAAAAAACCATCCATAACACTGGAAAGCTCACTAGAGGATGACGCTTGCTGCTCAGAACCTGATGCTAGCTCTTGCATCGTTGCTGAAATCTGTTCTGATGATAGTTGTACCTCATAAGAATGGTTTTTTACTATATTATTCTGTTCTTCAACAGATAAGCTTGTGTTTTGAATTTCTTCAATCAATTGTCGCATGTTACGAGACATTTCATTAAAGGAATGACTTAGCTGTTCAAATTCATCACCAGATTTAACATTAATTGAATAGGTGAAGTCATTTGCGGATAAATGCTCTGCAAATTCTGTGAACTTTTTCAATGGCTTTTTTATTAAAAAATGTATAATAAAGTATGTTCCGGTTGCACCAATCAAGATGGTAAAGATAGCAGATGCTAGATTAATCAGTGTTGTATGATCCAAATATAAGCCAGCAATTCCAATGATCGTAGATTGTAAAGCAATAACGATAAAAATAATAAGTATAATAAGTGCGGTAAGTTTTAACTGCAAGCTCATCTTCATTTTTCTTTTTGAATGGCTACGTTCTGCTTGACCCATGTTCCAATCCCCTTAGTAGCTGAATTTGTATACTTTTTCCCATTTATAAAAATCTATAAAGTCATTGTTACTAATACAGATCCTCCAACCCGATTCAAACCACCATCTGTTCATTTACTATTAAAAGTATTTTTTTGCGAGGAGATAACGATTATTCATCATTTGTACTAACCTCGTTCAGTCGATTTAATAGTTGATCGAGTTCACTGCTATATTGAATGACCTTCTCGTTATTCAACCCAGCCTTTAG
Source organism: Rossellomorea marisflavi (assembly GCA_003667865.1). Taxonomy (GTDB): domain Bacteria; phylum Bacillota; class Bacilli; order Bacillales; family Bacillaceae_B; genus Rossellomorea; species Rossellomorea marisflavi_C. The sequence continues at coordinate 682,002 of CP033051.1, forward strand.
AGCCTCGCTAATCATTTGCTTCCGCTTAATCTCAATATCTTCCTTCAATTTTATTTCTTCTGTGTTCATCCCCATGCAAGTCCCCTCACTTACATTTTTCGCATTACAATTTTTCAGAGTCCGAGGTTCGAACTCCTACAGAGGAACTGGCTATCTGTGTTTTCTTTCCAAAAATCTTGTTGAAGTTAAGTGATGTAGTTGAAAGAGCCCTATATGATGTGATAAGCACTTGTCCTAGAGTATTCGCTACTTTATAAGATACTAATATCCTTCTTCAATTATCATTTTCGTTTCCCATATGTAAGAACGTGTAGTTATCCTATGCATTCTATCGAGAAATCTAACACTCAATCTGTTACGGATGCTGTAGAGGCACCATTGAAATAGTTTTCTGCTTGTGCTCGATCTACTCTAGACTTTAATCCATAAATCACCGTTTTAAAATAAAATCCTGCATCCCCATCTCGATCTGTAATGGTTTGGATGTCTAAAATAATGTTTTTCATTTCATCTATAGTTAAATATTCTAATGCGAGTTTTGCCGCTGTTTCTGATGAAATGGATGCATGACCATTTTGTTTTAAATAACTGCGATAACGTTTTGTCATACTATTAAATTTTAACTTTATTGCTTTTTCACTTATTAACATTCTCCAACCTACCTATCTCTCTTTTCAGTACATTCACTTTTTCTTTTTAACTCTTAATCTTATATAGTAAGCCTTTCTCATTACAGTATTATCTTTTACACTGGCTTGAGCGCTTAAGCGGCGCTAAACAGTGCGCATATTAATGACACTGCTTAACTGCTTTGTGTAAGAATAAAGGGTAATTAACATTGAATTGGTTTACACTCTAAACCTTGTTACAAGACGATTCAGGTTTTCTGCAAGATTGGTAAGCTCTGTCACATTTTGAGAAATCTCTTCCATTGATGCAGAAGTTTGTTGAGCTGAGGCAGCCGTTTGTTCGATACCTGCAGCGGACTCTTCTGAAACAGAAGCGATATTGACGATCGATTGATTCATATCCTCGCCACTCTCTGTGACTTCTGCCAAGTCCTTTGTAATATGATTTACTTGTTGAACAACCTCGGATATAAGGTTATTGATTTCCTTAAAGGTTTGTCCTGTCACATGAATCTGCTTGGTTCCTTCCTCTACCTGTCCGTATCCAGCTTCTAATGAACCAGCAACAGCCTTAGATTCATGTTGAACCTTATGAACAATATCCGTAATATCCACTACGGATGAAGATACTTGTTCTGCTAGTTTCCGCACTTCGTCTGCGACTACTGCAAAGCCTTTACCTTGTTCTCCTGCTCTTGCTGCTTCAATGGCAGCATTCAACGCAAGAAGGTTTGTCTGTTCAGCAATGTCACGAATTACGGATACTAGATTTGAAATTTCTTGTGATTGGTGATCTAGGCCCTTAACTTTTGACACTGCATCTTTTACAATGCTATCAATGGTATTCATTTGGTTAACAGACTGCTCCATTAACTCACTACCTTGCATCGTCATCTTTTTCACATCTTCTACCGTATGACTGACGTTCATTCCTTGTTTGTTGGCATTCGTTAATTTCTCAATAAACTGACTCATTGTTTCTGAAATCTGACTAGATGAACTTGCCTGCTCCTCTGCTCCAGATGATAACTCTTGCATTGTGGATGCAATTTGTTCACTAGACTCTTTCACTTCATTTGAGGATTGTGTCATTTCCTCACTCTTACTAGATACCGTTACTGACACTTTATTAATCTCACCAATCATATTTCGCAAGCTCGAAAGCATCGTGTTCATCGCTTTACTTAGCTGTCCAATTTCATCCTTACCATCGTATGTGCTGTCCTCAATACTTAGATTTCCATCTGAAATATCTGTTGCCATTTGGATAACATTTTTCAGATTTGTTTGGATCATTCTATTTACGATATAAATAATTATGGCACTAAGAATAATAGATATAATAATTGAAATAACTAGTACAATGATTGAACGATCTAAGCTCTGATTCGCTTGTAGGAGAGCATCCTCTCGTTGCTGTTTAATTAACTCTCTTAATTCATCAAATACTTCGGACGTTTCTACGCTTAATGACCTTGCCTCTTGTCTCCCTACTTTAACCGCTAGTTCGTCTCCTTGTTGGACAGCAGGCACAATTTCATTTAGGAACAATTCACTAACTTTATTATCATTAGTTGCTATAAGCTCAAAGAATTGATTCTCTTCTTTTGTATCCATATTCTTTTTAAATCGATCTTCTAGTGCATTATATGCTTCATGAGTCTCTTTAAATTCTTGGATATATACATGCTCTGTCGTATTAATGTAGTCCACGATTCCTATATCCTTCTTCTGAAACAACGAGGCCATCTCGGTCACTTGATCGGTGCGCTCTTCCCTTTTTTCAACTGCTTCCATATCTTTTTTAATATGATTAACTTCTATAAAAATAACTACTGCTGAAATAATAAATAGTATGAGTGTAATACTTAATGCAATACCGTATTTTGTTCCGATTTTCACATTACGTAGTAATTTCACTAACATCCTTGTTCCCCCTTAGATGAGTTATCGAATCTTCTCTCTTAACCCCGTACCATCCATACTTTATTCGAATGCACTACCAAAGACCTATTGTCTTACTAAATGATAAGAATTACTTGCTAAATTGTCCAATCGACTTCGGACAGGTAATCCGTCATTACAACCATCTAATCAGTCCAAAACAGCACAAAAACAATCCATTTAGACACAATAATACAAATTTCTACAAAAAAACCAACCTTTTGACAAAGTTGGTTTTTTTCATTACCTCTATTTAATTACCTGGTATACTATCTGCTAAATATTATAAAAAAATGACCTTTAAACGAGATTCTACCTATAATACAATTTTCGGTTGAGAAACTCTATAACCCCGCCAATATACGTTGAACTTCTTTAATTTGATGTTTTGATATTTTTGCCTTTTGATCATGACTATGAAAAACCGCATAGTACGATTGTCCGATCGATTCAATATTGCTCAGATAATTCATATTAATAATATAAGATCGATGTGATTGTACAAATTCACTTGATAGTTTTTTTAGTAAATCCGAGAGTGGTTCAGTATAAGAAAACACCTTCATTTTTGTATGAATCAATGTTTTCCTATCTACTTTTTCAATAAATACAATCTCGTCAAACTGAATAATGGAATAACTATTGTAATGCTTTAAGACCAATTTCTTGTCATTTCCTTTAGATGGAATTCCTTCAGGAACAGGAGGTGGCACACTTTTACTTAGTAGCACTGCACGGTCCAATGCCTGTTTCAATCTACCAAAGTCAATAGGTTTCACGATATAGTCTGCCGCATTAATACCTAAAGCTTCGACTGCATATTGATCATGACCTGTTAAAAAAATCACTTGAAGATGGGGCAGTAGACTCTTACATGATTTGATGGCATCCATTCCACTCATCAATGGTAATCCAATGTCTACAATAGCAATATCCGGCCTTTCTGTGACCAAATAGCGAATCAATTCTTCTCCGTGCTCCGCTTTGCCCACAATGGAATAGTCAGGGAGAGCAGAAATAAAATGCTCTAGCACCTTTCTTGAAGTATGATCATCCTCAGCAATTACAATTTTCATGCTACCCACCTCCATCTAACTCTTTTATAAAAATTAAAAGATCCACTTCTTATTGCAGGTATTCATTTAATTTTTTATACAATAAAGAGACATCAATTGGTTTTGTCATATAATCATTACACCCATAGGATAGTGCTTTCACCATATCTTCTTTTATTGCATTGGCACTAATGGCAATAATCGGGACATTACTTTTTTCTTGATGTCTAATAACATCAACAACATCTAAGCCATCAACATCTGGAAGATCCATATCTAATAGAATGATATCTACTTTTTCTTGAACAAATAGATTAATCCCATCAATCCCATTTGAAGCTATAAGGAGATTTACATGCTGATGATCTAATACTTTTTTGACAAGCTGTTGATTCATCGGGTTGTCTTCAATATATAGAATAGTAGATGTAGATACCTCTAACATTTGCTGCAAAATATCATTATTATTGTCTTTCTTAACCGGTATAGTATCAATCAATGGAAGTCTCACCTGCACTGAAGTCCCTTTACCTACTTTACTTTCTAACTGAATCGTACCATTTAATTGTTCTACTAATTGTTTTACAAGCGCTAGTCCAATACCCGCACCCGAGACATTTGAGCCCTCTTCCATAATTCGATAGAATGGTTCAAACACCTTATCTAGTTCAACATGTGAAATTCCAATACCTGAATCTGTAATTTGCACACATACGTTGTTATCCTCTTGGTAGGTTTTCACTACTACTTGTCCATTCGGCTGGTTATACTTAATTGCATTTTCTAATAGATTAAGAAAGATTTGCCGTAATTTTGTATTATTTCCTAAGACAACTGGATTTTCGAGATCAAAATCGGAGATAATCTCTATACTACTATCATCGGCAATTGGCTTTATCATTTGAGTACTTTCTTGTAATATTTCGTTTAATGCAACTTCTTTCAGCGTAATTTGAGATGGGTCTGTTTCCATACGTGTCAAATCTAATACAGAATTAATTAACTGTAGCAGGTGATTTCCTGCTGTGAATATCTCCTTTAGATACGCATGATGCGTTTCGTTTAAGTCTTTATCCATCTGCAGCACTTGTGCAAAGCCTAATACACCATTTAAAGGTGTTCGAAGCTCATGACTCATCTTTGAAAGAAATTCAGACTTGGCATTATTAGCTTTATCTGCCTCTTCCTTTGCTACCAACATTTCTTGTTCTGCCAGTTTTTGATCTGTTATGTCTACAATTGTATTAATGATTTCGACTACTTTTCCTGATTTTTTAACTGGCTTTAAGAAACTAAGGGCGTCACGTCCCATAATAGTACCTTCAAAAGCAACTTCTTCACCCTGCCAGGATTTCTCATAATGCTTTAAGACGTTATGATATTGATCTTGTTTCTCTAGAAGCTCTTCTAATGTTTTTTCTTCAAAGAAAGAACGATCTAGACCAATGTTGTACAGTAGTTGTCCGCCTGCAAGTACCACAAGAAATTGATTGTCTACTTTTTTCACCTTAAGTGTGATGCACAACTGATTTTTAATAATCTTTTGAAGTTCTTCCTCTGCTTCATATTGTTTTTGAAGCGCCTCATTTTTTTCAGTAATATCCTTTGCAACAAGATACGTACCCACTACTCGGTTTAATTGATGAATCGGTATAAATGTGAACATGGCTTCAAGGGGCTTACCGTTCTTCCTTATAATCGCCATTTCCATATAATCAGTTTTATTGGATAGCGTATCATGTAATAGTTTTGATAGCTTTTCTTGTTCATCAACTGGAAATAACGATGTAACGTGCTCGTCTAAAACATGCTTTTTTGAATATCCCAGATAAGTTAAGAATGATTGATTCACATCCTTCACTATACCATCACGGTCGAGCTCCAGAACTAAATTCGGTGTTAAGTGAAAAAGAGATCGAAACTTTTCGTTAACGAGATTCTTTTGTTCAATAATACGCTTACGGTCAACGTATACTGTGTTGATAAAGCTAACAAAAATAAAGATTGCGGCAATACCAATAAAAAGCGCAATAATCGATGTATCATGATCAAAGACATTGCTTTCCGCCTGCCTCGATACAAAGGAGACCGATTCTAACATCGTATATTGCACACCTATTAAAAAACTTCCAAAAACAACCGAAATTGCTGCTCTTTCTAAAAATCTTCTCCACTGGTTTGATTGTGTAAAATGATGGATAATTAAAAAGTAATTAAGAATTGGAATAATGATTACATATCCTGATGCTAAAAGAATCAATGTCCAATCAAATTCTAAGTTGCTGACTTCCTTTAGTGAAAAAATACCTGTAAATTGTGCTGCTATAAGAGACACTGAAAAAATCAATCCGCTAAATACATGTGAGATTTTCGAGTAGCTTTTAGAAGAAAGAATATAAAACGTAAACAAAGAGCCCACGATACTAAAAAGACCAGAAATAACAAGTAGGACAATATCTAGCTTTGGAGTGAAGGGTCTTGTGAATCCTATGATTCCAATAACTATCATGCTCCAATAGAGAATACCCAATCCAATGGACATCGCAATTAGATTGGATGGATTTTGGCTCTGTATTTGGTAGACTATTTTTCTTATATAATCGTGCTTAAACCAAGAATATAGGATGGCCATTACACTAATTGTGCTAAAATAAAAGATCCCTCCGGATTCAAAAATAGTAAACTCTATCATTGTTCTCTCCTAATAGATAAATTATTTTCATATTATCATAGTACTAAAGACTATCTTAGATACCCATGGAATATATCCCCAAGACTTGTTTCGGTTATTTTATCAAATTTTTTAGTTTATCCAATAACAGACAAAAGCCTGCATCCATTTAGGATACAGGCTTTCTATTTTAACCTAGTGAATTTACTGTTTGTGATTTATAGTAAAGTCGTTCTTCTTCTAGTAGACTATTGACTTGATCAACTGGGATCGGTGGACTAATGAGATATCCTTGCACTTCCCCGCAGTGTAAGTCATGTAAATATTGAAATTGCTCTTCTGTTTCTACTCCTTCAGCTACTACTGACAGCCCTAACTTATTAGCCATTGAAATCACCGCTGTAGCAATAACCGTATCCTGCTGCTCCATTAGTAAGTCTTGAATAAAGGATCGATCAATCTTAAGTGTATCCACAGGGAATCGTTTTAAATAGTTTAATGAGGAGTAACCAGTACCAAAGTCATCAATCGCAATTGAAACACCAATCTTTTTCAATAGCTTTAGTGTTCGAACAATGCCTCGTTTGTTTTCCATAATGGCCGTTTCCGTAATTTCAAGCTCTAACCAAATCGGATCTAACCCTGTTTTATCTAACACTTCATGAACGGTTTTAACAATATCACTATGTTTAATTTGTAGCACAGATAAATTCACCGAAATCTTAACTGGAGGAAACCCTATATCCTGCCATTTTTTATTTTGTCTGCATGCTTGCTCTAATACCCATTCACCAATTTCTAAAATCATTCCACTCTCTTCTGCTATTGGAATAAACTCTGCTGGAGCTACCATCCCAAGCTCTGCCTGTTCCCAACGTAAAAGGGCTTCAAACCCAGAAATCTTCCTCGAATAAGTATCCATTTTCGGCTGATAATGTAAATGAAATTCATTGTTCACCAAGGCATCACGCATATACGCTTCAAGCTTATACTTATTTGATAGCATGGAATTCATTTCAGGATGATAAAAACGATACGTATTCTTACCTTGATTTTTTGCCTGATACATGGCAGTATCTGCATTTTTTATTAAACAATCTACATCTTCCCCATCCTGAGGATACATACTTATACCGATACTTGTTGTCGTAACAAAAGATTGTCCATCAATTTTATATGGCTGTGCAAGGGCATGGATTAGTTTAGACGCAATGTTCGCTACCTGTTGTTTGTCATCAATTACTGGCAGGATGACCGTAAATTCATCTCCTCCAAGACGTGAGATTATGTCTCGTTCATCTAGTGATTCTCGTAATCTCGTACTAACTGCTTGAAGAAGCTTGTCCCCCATACTATGACCAAAGTTATCGTTTACATATTTAAACCGATCTAAGTCCATAAAAAGAACGGCTACATGAGATTCATCTTCTGACGCAAGTTCAATTTCTTGCTCTAAGCATTGCTTAAACATATGACGATTTGGTAGCTTTGTTAGGCTGTCATGGGAAGCAAAGAATTTTATTTTTTCCTCATTTAATATTCTTTCTGTAATATTCGTTGCAAAACACAACACAGTATTACATGTACCATCTTCATTGATGATTGGAAGCTTATGAACCTGCATATAATGCTTGTTTCCGTAGCAATCCCAAACGGCAGCTTCTGAAATATATCGTTCTTCCTTTTGTTCTATTACTTCTCGGTTTATTGAAAGATACAATCGTACATCCTCTTCGTTCAACTTAAATTCAGCATCCGTTTTTCCGATAACCTCTTCTGGAGTTGTCCCTAGTAATTCTGCGTAGGCTTTATTTGCTAATCGATAGCGACCTTCCCAATCCATAATATAGATCGCATTTGGACTCTTCTCGATAATCTGACGTAAAAACTCCTTTTGGGTATTCAATGAAGCTTCCTTTTCTTTCACTTCTTTTCTAGCTGTTTGAATTGAGGCAATCATTTCATTAAACCGACTAGAAATTTGTCCAACCTCATCATTCCTACGGATATTTTCAATATACGTACGATAATTACCTTTCGCTACTTGGTCAACACCTTCGTATAGTTTTCGTAATGGTTTAATGGTTAACGTCGCATGGAGTGCAGCAAGAATTGTCAGTAAGATGATAATAATCGACGTGAGTAACCATAACGACTTGTGGAACTCATACATTCCAATATAGGTCGTCTCAACAGGAACTTGTGCTACAACTCCCCAGTTCAGACCTGGGATATATTGATAGGAAGAATACATTTCAATTCCAAACTCATTGGTTAGATGCATATAACCTGACTCTTTACCTACTAAAGCTTGAACAGCTGGGTTGTCTGTAACATCCTCTCCTAGCATATCTTTTCTAGGATGTGCAATCAGTTTACCACTAGAATCAATGATATAAGCATAGCTATTCACACCAATATTAAGATCCTTAAACATTGATTGAAATAAGCCTTGTTCATCAAGGTGGATAGAGAGGTGCAACGTTCGCATTAGCACGTTCTCTTCATTATATATAGGAATAGAAAGCAGTAGAATCGATTGAGCAGATTCAAATGCTTTTGTTAAAACATTACTAAAATACATCGTGTTCTGCTCATTAAATTCTATATTTTGATAGGAATATAAATTTAAGTATTTAGATACTAATACATTTCCTGTTTCATCCGTAATCGCACCACCATCAAAAAATGGAGAGGTGTTAATTAACTTTTTTAGTTCTTGATTTAACTTAAGGTAATTTCCAGAAAGAAGATCTTTATTATGTTGACTGCTTTCAGATATTGCAGTTGAATTTTCAACGACCATCTCAACCTGATCAGACAAACGCTCTACTGCTAAATCTGTCATTTCTTTAAATTGATTCTGTGATATCTTTGGAAGAATGACACTAGAAGAGACAAAAACAAAAGCAATTAGAAAAACAATGATACTAAATAAGACGAGAAAAATTCTCCAAAATATATGTGATTTTAACATGTTGATTTTCATATAATTCTCCTAGTTAAGGGAAATGAAGTTGTTGGTAAGGACTATTACTTAAGTCCTATTGGATAATAGTAATCATTATTCACAAACCTGTCCAACTGACTTTTTTCCAACAAGACATTATGATAATCCATTTAAACCTTAAGCTACTTCTTTCAGACTTATATTTAGTGAATTTAGGTATATTTTTTTAAAACAAGAAACTAAGTTGTTGGTAATATAAAGTAATTGATGAATGTGGTAATTTATGTAGCACTGGAATGAGAATCGGCCGTTTAAGTTGTGTAGTTAAGGAGATTTTGTTAAAAAATTTATTATAGGAGATTAGAATCTTACTGTTTAAAAGTGAATAAAATCAATTACACATAGGATCTCAACTGAATTTGTATGATTACTAGGCTATGAATACTACTTCCTACCTCTTTTATCCTACATAGGGTTATTTATTCAGTCCGTTTATGGTATAATAGTAAGAATAGGCTGTGAGGAGGTAAATTTGATATTTTGGGGAATAGATATTTGTTTCTATTAAATATTTATCTGATTATAAGTACTCTGACATGAATACTCCAAAAAATGATGCTCGAACCATTACTATAGAAGAATGTTTTGCACAAACAAAGCCTACGTTTGTGAGTCTAATTTTGAGTATGTCCAAATTGTAACTCCAGCCGACTATTAACCTAAAGCTCCAAATGGATAGAAGAAGGTTTTCAAATCTAGAACCATTCTATTCATGCAATATGTGTCAAAAATAGACCTATTCATAGGAATAGTAAGGAGCGTAAAAAATGTTAGCAAAAATTAAAAAAGTTAAGCTATTTACTGAATTCAAAAATCCAATCTATAAGGTACTACTTGAATGTCCTGAAGGGGACAAATTATATATTAAGTTTGATTATACCCATTCAAAGAAGAAATATTTACCCTTGAAGGTAGAATACAACGGGATTAATAAAGGTACGAAGCTTGCATGGTACACAAGCGATCAAGAAAAAATGAGTGTGAATCGCTTCTTAGAGAAGATTGCACTTCGTATTAATAAGAAATATAACTATGTACAAAAAGATTAGTGAAACCCAAAGGTTCACATGTCCTAGGCTTGCTCAGGATGTGTGAACCTTTTCATGTTAATTTTTAGAGAACTTACTATTTTTTAAAAAAACAATGGAATTCAACACTTCGTAATAGGCTAGAGATTTGAATAGCTCATATCCTTTACACTGCAAAATAACTTACTACACATGTTGAAAAGTGTTATAATTCGACATAAGTGAATAACCCGTGCAGAAAAAAGGCGTTTTAAAATAAAAGGGAATTCGGTTAGAATCCGAAGCTGTCTCCGCAACTGTAAGTACGAAAGAAATTAGGTGAACCATGTGAAGTGGACCCTAAGCATAACTTGAGTACAAGCCAGATACCTGCCTTTTTTTCCATCGTATTATGCTCTTCGGAAGTTAAGAGGATGGTGCGGCAGTTCGTTAATCTATCTTTTAGATTCCATACATGCCGGCCAATATCTTGGGTGGCTTTTTTTGTTGCCTGGAGATACGACAGGGTTTCACAAGCAGGAAGGGAGTGAAGATAGTGGGGAAAAAGGATCTTCGATATATCTGCTATCCATACATGAGAGAGTCTGTTTCAACGGTCGATTACGAGATTCAAACAGACGCACTTTGCACAAGGATTGGATTGGCTGCTTCATACACGACACAGCATCCAAAACTACATCAGCACTTACTGTATCTAGCAGAGATGGTTTATCACGCGAACGGTTCTGTCCGTGGAAATATAGCCATCACAGATGAGGATTTAAATCGTTTAAGTGATTTATATGATGAATACGTTATTGAAGTAGAAGATGAGATTAAAACCTTTCTTCTCCCACAAGGAGGAACAACTGCATGTATGCTGCATATGTGTCGAAGTGAAGCAAAGAAATCGGTACGTGCTCTACATAAGGTAAGCGTTGAAACCAAAGTACCGAATATTCTTTTCAAATATTTGCATCTGCTAGCAAACGTCTTCTTCGTTATGGCAGTGTATGTAAACAAGGTTGAAGAAGTAAAAGAAATTCCATTTATCAGTAAATCTTATGAAGTAAAAAACTAAGAGAAATAAGGAGAACCACGATGAAAAAACATCTATCATATTATCTACTACTACTAGCATCCATTATGCTTGTATTATCTGCATGTGGAAATGAACAAGGTGAAGGAACTGAAGTCACAGAAACAGAAGAAACCGATGCTTCGAATACAGAAGCACCAGTTGAAGAAGGTCCCTATACAGTGGTTGATGACCGCGGTTTAGATATTGAATTCGAAGCAGTTCCTGAGTCAGTAGTTTCGTTAGCTCCAAGTAATACGGAAATCTTATTTGCATTAGACAAAGGCGATACCGTTGTTGGGGTAACAGACTATTGTAATTATCCAGCAGAAGCTTTAGAGATTGAAAAGGTTTCAGATTCTGTTACGGTCAATCAAGAAGCAGTACTAGCCTTAAATCCAGATGCTATTATCGCATACACTGTTGGTAATGAAGAAAGCATCAAAGCATTTGAAGATGCAGGAATCCCTGTATTTGTTATTGAATCAGCCCAAACAATTGAGGATGTCTATGGAGACATTGAACAGCTTGCTGCTGTTATGGGTGCTGAGGATAAAGGTGAAGAACTGAACAGCTCAATCAAAGAACAAATCTCTACAGTGGCTGAAAAAGTATCGACACTAGAAGAAAAGCAACCGGTGTATTTCGAAATCAGCCCGCTACCAGAAATCTTCACAGCAGGTTCTAATACATTCCAACAAGAAATCTTAGCTGCTGCAGGTGTTCAAAATATTTTTGAAGACTTAGAAGGCTGGGCAAAACTAAATCAAGAAGAGATTGTTGCTCGTAATCCTGAAGTCATCTTAACGACGGTTAATTACGTTGAAGACCCAATTGGGGAAATTAAAGCACGACCAAGCTGGAATGAAATCCAAGCTGTAGTAAACGACAAAGTGTTTGTACTAGACGCGGATGTCCTATCTCGCCCTGGTCCAAGAATTGGTGAGGCAGTTGAATTGACTGCTAAGACGGTTTATCCGGAGTTGTTTGCTCAGTAGTTTGTTGGCGGGGGGAAGCGTGGGGACGGTTCTTGTGCTTCTTTTGCTTCTTTTGGGGAGAAGCGCGGGGACGGTTCGAGACCAGTGAAAAAGTCAGTTATCATTTATAACCTTCGGTTTTAAGTTTGTTCTGCTTGACTTAAATAATTTTAAACACAAAAAAGCCCTCCTAATGTTATAATTTTGTATCGACCAAGAAACAAAATTTTACTAGGGGGGCTTTATTATGCTTCGAATTGAGCCAAAGCAATCAAGTTTTCATTCAATATTATATGATAAAATTCCAGAAAATCATACCCTTAAGAAGATTTCTTTAGTAGTAGATTTTAGTTTTATTAATATTTTACTAGCGGACAGTTATTGCGCAGGATTTGGTCGTCCTGCAAAAGAACCAGAATTAATGTGTAAACTTCTCTTATTACAACAACTCTGTAACCTTTCAGATGAGAAGCTTATTATGGATGCAAATTTAAACCTTGCCCACTTATATTTCCTTGGGGTAAATCCTGAAACGGTCCTACCTGATAAAAGTCTATTATCCAAATTTAGAACGCAACGCCTTGGAGAAACCACGCTCGATGAGATCATTACTGAGGTCGTAAGACAATGTATAGAACAAGGTATTATTGAGAGTAAGAGTGTTAGTATTGACTCTACTCATATAGAAGCGAATACAAAAAAGAAAACCCCTGAAAGAATCATGAAGCACTTAGCTAAAAGAATTATCAAGACTTACGAAGAAGAATCCGGTAATCCCTTAGAAAATCTACCAGCAATTCCAGAGTACCAGGAAATAGAGGATCACAAAGAAGCAAAAACTGTGATGAAAACCTATTTAGAAACTGTCATTGACGAAGTCAATAAGCGTACATCTGTTAAAGAGTCTCAGACTCATAAGGTCATTCAAAAGTCTCGTGAGATACTAAAAGACCCAAAGTTTTTGAACCAAAAAAGTATTCGTTCCCTTATCGATGAAGACGCAAGGGTTGGCAGGAAGAGTAAAACGCAAGACTTCTATGGCTATAAAACGGAGTTTGTGATGACAACGGATGAACGAATTATTACTTCAGTAAGGACTTCAGATGGTGCTTATGTGGATGGCAGTTATGCAAAGGAAATGTTGGCGGAAACGCAAAAAGCAGGTGTGATACTCGAAGAAGTCTACGGGGACAAAGCCTATTTTAGAAAGTCGATTCTTGAAGATATTAATGCCGTAAAAGCGAAAGCTTTTATACCTGTTAGTGCCACAGTCTACAGAATAGATGAAAGTGAATTTACATACAACAAAGATTCCGATGAATGGCAGTGTAGTCAAGGGAATATCACTGTAAACAAGAAGTATCATAGTTCTAAAAGAAAAGATGGTACCAGAAGGGAAGGTTATAAATATTATTTTGAACTCAATCAATGTAAAGCGTGCCCTCTTCATGATGAGTGTGCTAAGACGAGTGCACGAAGAATACTATCTGTGGGACTAAATTCAACTGAATTTTACGAGATCTCTCAATACCAAAAAACAGATGAGTTCAAAGAAAAGTATAAAAAGAGAGCCTCCATAGAAGGAAAAAACGCGGAGCTCAAAAGATTCCACGGCCTATCTCGAGCAAAGGGGTATGGTCTTTTAAGTGTGTCCATACAATCAAAATTGGCTGCATTAGCAGTAAATTTAAAGAGGATAGCAGCAATAGCAGCTTCCTCTTTAACTGTATTTTTAGATGAATATCTAATGACCCACTTTAATTTTCAACTATTTACCATTTAGGGGAACAGAGAAAGAAAAAAACGTTAGTTTTTCACTGGTCTCGGACGGTTCTTGTGCTTCTTTCGCGCTTCTTGGGAAGTGCAGGAACGGATCTCGCGCTTTATTAAAATCCACAAAAGAAAAGAGTTCATTGCTATAGGAGCAATGAACTCTTTTCTTTTCTACTATGCAATTTACAAACCCCAAACATTAGGATTATTAAATATGAGGAAGCAGGAGAAGCGTCCCCATGCTTCTTCTGCTTTAAAAATGTTGCCTCAAATACTTATTTTCAAGTATTCCTTTCCTCTTGGAGAGAATATAATAGATTAAAAGACTTTGGAAAATGGTTACAATTACGTTTCAGGTCGCTATTACTCTAAGGATACGAATCCTCCTTAAAGGATCTGGATGCCTAATGTAAACGAAAACTTCCTTAGTATGGAGGAAACAAATGAAGATATTCCTTATCATCAGTCAATTAATCTTTTTACTACTGTGCATCCTGTGGCTACCCATATGGGGATTATCATTTATGAGTTTTGACAATGGCATCGCATTAGGAAATACCCTTTTTGTATTAACTATCGGTTTATATCCTATTGCGGTTCTAACCTGTTCGGTGATAGCCTGGTTCCTACACGTTAAAATGAAATTACATCGTGCATCAATTCTGGTCAACCTAGTCCCAATGCTGTGGATTGTTGGTTTTGCGATGTTTATTCTTATCTTTTAGGAAGCGTGGGGAAAGCGCGGGGACGCTTCTTGCGCTTCTTTATGAATTAAACTTGAACGAAGCTGCATAAAGTTTTGGTTAGAAAGAAAAAAAGGACATCCGGTAAATAACAGATGTCCTTTGATTATAAGGAAGTTGTTAGACGAGTCTTTTACTTGCAACAAATCAGTTGAATTTTCTATAAACCTAATAAAGTCCTTTTCACTTTGAAGACCTAACTAGGAAGCAGTAGGTCCGTCCCCTCGCTTCCCTTCAAGCCTTAAATAAAAGATTCGGAGATATACCTAGTATCCTTGCTGCTTGTCTTTGCGAGAGTCCTTTGATTCTCTTTACTTTTCTTAGGATTTGGTTTCTTTGGTCCATAGGTAAACTTTTAATTTGAGGGATTTCGTAACTCCCAAGCTGCTTTTTAATCTCTATTCTTGCAGCATCATCTGTCAGCCTTTTTCTAATCTCCACATCTTCCTCAAGAAATTCGTCATTATTATTTCTTTCATTAAATTCCTTAAACTTCTTTTGAGCGATTGACTGAGCTGGTGAAAACATACGTAGAATATCGTAACATTCCAATAAATCAGTAGGAAATACACTCTTTCCATAATACCCAAGACAGCTACTCCACTTCCATTCATTAGGGTGTGTAACCATATAAGCTTTTACTGGGTTTTGATGAATGTATCTTGCTACCATTACCAATGACTTTTCTGTTTCAACATTTTCACTCTTGAAGCGACCTTGGAATAGGTGTCCAACCGTATCGTATTTCCAGTTATAATAATTCGCATAACTGACACCAATCCGTTTCATCACCAAAGAAATCCCTTCATTTCCTTCTTTCACAAGCAAATGATAATGGTTATTCATTAAGCACCAAGCATAGACTTTCATAGCCGTCGTATTCTTATATTTCTTCACTGTATTAAGAAACCGAATACGGTCAGCATCATCATGAAAAATTTCCTGCTTATTGGCTCCTCTATTAATAATGTGATAAATTCCTGTACTACTTTTTAACCTAGCACTGCGTGGCAACGGATCAATCACCTCTCCTTTCGGAAGCGAAGGGACGCTTCTCATGCTTCATCAAAAAGATTCCATCCAAACTACTTGCCTTTCCTTCTTGATGGCTAAAAGAATATTCAATTCTCCAATAATCCTAGACGTTCTTGAACAACGGGATAGCTTGGGACTTCTGAGCCAAAATACTGTCTCTTTACTTTGGGTGAATAAATCGGGTGAATTATTAGATAGGATTTTACTAGTTACGTAGTTTCGTTTACTTTAAGTAGCGTATAAAGAGGGAGATTTCCAAGAGTGTCTACCTTAAATGAAGGTGTGAAGGTGTGGAGAGGAGCTGAGTTTACTTTACCAGTTTAACTTAATTTTCCATATTATGCAATGATGAAGAAGCACTGGGACGGTTCTCTCGCTTTGTTCCTCGACTTATAAATTCTATCAACTATACCTATTTAAGAAGTTCTTATCACTGTCTATTCTTGAAATAGGAAGCAGCAGAAACGTCCCCACGCTTCCCTAAAAAATTTGGAGCTTTTTGTCGAACCATATAATATAATAGTACTAGTTTTCTAATCTTTTTTTAGTTATATAGTAATACTGAAACTCACATTCATCCCAAAATTAAACACAGTAGGAGAAACCAATGAATAAGAAATCTAAGTATCTTATCTCTCTCGTTGTTATTTTTTCAATTTTCACATCAATATTTTCACCTTTTGCTCGTCCTCAAATTGTTAGTGCTGATACAGTAAATAGTACTATTAATAGTTGGTGTACTAGAAACATGGAATCGAAAGATATCCTTTGTGACAATGCAACCGACAGTTTGCTAGTCACCAAAGATTATGAATACCAAAGTGACATAAGTTCAATAAAGTTTAACCTACCAGAGAATATACCCTCTAATGCACATATTGATTCAGCTACACTTATTGTCACTCCAACATATGTAACCAATTGGAGTAATTCAGATACCTTAAATGTAGTAGTCGATTTGCCTGTCAATGAACAAAGTTGGACAATATCTGATGAAAAGAATGGATTATCAGGAATAACCACAATAAAAACGTTTAACAAACAACAGGAAAATATCCCACAAGCAATTGATGTTACAAAACAAGTTGCAAAAAGAGCCTTAGATTCAAGTACGGCTACATTTGTTCTTTACACAAATGACCCAGAAGCAGGAATCGCTCTAGCTTCTCCTTTAATGACTGAAATGCACTATGTAACAAGTCTTCAAATAACCTATTCACTCCCAGTAAACCAAGCACCAACAGATGTCATTTTATCTAATACTGAAATAGCTGAAAACGAACCCGCTGGGACGACTATCGGACTATTGCATGCGACGGATCCAGACCACAATTTTGAATTCACCTACTCTTTAAGCGGACCGGATGCAGATAAATTTCGAATTGCAGGAAATACTCTTCTCTCAAATGGTGTTTTTGACCTTGAAACAATGAGTAAACCTACATATGATATCACAATCATGGTAACGGACTCTGATGGAGGAACCTATAGTAAAAACTTTTCAATCCAAGTGACGGACAAAGCAAATGGAAGATTAAGTGGTTTATCTGTAAGTGAAGGTGCACTATCTCCTTCATTTAACCCTGGAACATTAAGCTATTCTCTTGATATTCCGAGCTCTTCTAGCAGCTTTACGGTAACACCTTCTTTATCTGATTTAGATGACACCATTACGGTCGATGGAACAACTGTATCAAGCGGACAATACTCCAATCCTATTACTATTCCAGCTGGAGGATCAAAAACGGTCACCGTTGCTGTTGCAGATCAAGTCACATCTGAATTAACAGAATACAAAATTATGGTGAAGCGCTTTCCTTCTCATAATGCCCTTTTAAGTGCATTAACTTTAAGTCATGGCACTATAACGCCTAATTTTAATAGTTCTACTCTCAATTATCATACTACGGTGAATGGCTCTGTAGATCGTATCACTGTAACACCTGTAGCAGCAGATTCAACTGCTACTATTACAGTCAATGGCGCCCATCTTCATCCTGGCGCAGCCTCAGATCCAATATACCTAGTTGCAGGGGAAACTGAGAGTATTGATATAACCGTTACCGCACAAAATGGAACACCAAATACTTACACAGTCAATGTGTATCGTCAATCAAATAATACAAACCTTCAAGATTTGGTGATTAGCGAAGGGACTCTATCTCCTGCATTCGAGAAAGAAACATTACAGTATCATACAAGGGTAGCAAATACTGTAACCGATTTAACCGTTACTCCTACATTAGATGACACAAAATCTAGTATGACCATTAATGACGTTGCAGCTCAAAATGGAGTACCTTCACAGAGCATTACGCTATCTGAGGGAGCGAATCCTTTAACCATTATCGTTACATCCGAGGATGGTAGCACAAAGACGTATCAAGTAATGGTTTATCGAGAGTCCAGTAATGCTAATTTAAGTAATCTAGCCCTTAGTAATGGGGCCTTAGATCCTGTTTTCGCTTCACATAACGAGCATTATCAAACAAATGTTGAACATACTGATACAAGTATATCTGTTACCCCGACAGTTGCTGACTCTAATGCAAAAGTTGAAGTAAACGGAGTACATACAGTCAGTGGGGTGCCATCTACTCCAATCCCGCTAAATGTAGGGAACAATACGATACTAGTGAAGGTCACAGCAGAAAACGGCAGCAGTAAAACCTATACCGTAACAGTAAACCGGGCACGTTCAAGTAACACGAACTTAAGCAGTTTAGTAGTTCACGGTGGAGAACTACACCCAAACTTTAACCCTTTAACTCAAAGTTATACGACCTCAGTTGGTCATGCTGTAGAACGTGTTACTGTGACACCTGCAGTTGAAGACTCGACAGCTACTGTTATAGTGGATGGGGTTCCCGTCACAAGTGGCATGGCATCTGCTCCTATCAATCTAGCTATTGGGGAGACGAAGCTGATAGAAGTGATGGTGACGGCACAAAATGGCGTTCACAAGACATATAGAGTCGATGTCTATCGCCAATCGAACAATGCAAACCTACATCACCTTTCAATAAGTGAAGGGATGCTGGCTCCAATTTTTGAAAAAGAAACGTTGCACTATCATGCGACAGTAGGCAACGCAACTACAATGGTGAATGTAATTCCAACTGCTGAGGATGCCAATGCTATTGTTAAAGTAAATGGAGTGCGAGTCTTAAGTGATACTCAATCAGAGAATATTATGCTCCAAGAAGGAAGCAACACTGTCCAAATAGTAGTCACACCAGAGGATGGTTTATCAAAAACCTACACAATCACTGTATATCGACTCTCTAATAACGCGAATGTAAGCCAATTAATCAGTAGTGAAGGGACGTTAGATCCTACATTTAACCCAGCCATTAATCAGTATCACATCAATGTAGGTCATTCGGTTACAAACCTGACTCTCACACCAACATTGGCTGATTCTAAGGCAACATTGGAAGTGAATGGAGAGGCTGTAGGTAATGGAGTAGAAACACTTCCTATTCCATTGAACGTTGGAAATAATACGATACATGTTGATGTTACGGCTGAGGATGGCACGTTAAAAACATACACCATAACCGTCAATCGTGCGCGTTCTAATAATGCAGATTTACAAAGCCTTCTTGTAAGTGACGGAACATTAGATCCTAGCTTCGAACACTCTAAGCTAGATTACACTTTAACCGTCGCAAATCCTGTTTCTACAATTAGCGTGACACCTGAAAGTTCAGATTCTGCAGCACGTATCACAGTTAATGAAGCTCCTGTAATTAGCAGTACCGCTTCGAATCCTATTTCTTTAGAAATTGGAACGAACACCATTACGATTGATGTGACAGCAGAAGATGGAACAAAGAAAACCTACACATTACTTGTTAAAAGGTTATCCAATAATGCTACGTTAGCTGGGCTTCAAGTAAGTGATGGTACAATTACGCCTGCATTTCTTTCTGACACAGTAGATTACTCAGTAGAAGTTTTAAATAACGTGTCGACCCTATCAATAACACCAACTGTAGCGGATGTTCGTTCAACAGTGACCGTCAATGGAATTCCTGTAGCTAGTGGCGTTGCATCATCTCCAATCAGTCTGCATGAAGGAGAAAATTCCATCACCATTCTCGTTACAGCAGAGGATGGAACGGTTCAAGCATACACAGTACTTGCTCATAGAATATCAAGCAATGCAGCATTGGATAATCTTGTATTGAATCAAGGGACAATTAAGCCTAGCTTCACTAGTGGTACCACCAATTATGAGGCAGATGTAGCATATACTGTTTCTTCATTAACAGTAACGCCAACAACCGCAAACGAGAACGCAAGTGTGATGGTCAATAATGCACCAGTGTCAAATGGACAACCAAGTAGCTCAGTTCCTTTGAATGTTGGTGCTAACACAATCACAATCATAGTAACCGCAGAAGACGGGGTCACAACAGAAACGTATGAGATTACTGTCAACAGAGCGAATCAACCTGCTAGTCCAGGGCCTATATCAGAAAAAATAACGATTGATGTTGAGGCAGGAAATCTCGGTCAATTAGCTTCAAAAGTGACCGTCAATAGAACTAAAAATTCATCTGGCGAAGTACGTGACGAGGTATCTTTTACAGAAGAAACAACGGCAGAAACGATTAAGAACCTGAAGAATCAAAACCAACAGAAGGCAAAAATGATTATTCCAGATCAGGAGGATATTGTAGATGAAGTCAATATTAATGTTCCGAAAAACACTACATCGCAATTTGCTGATGTAGGGATAGACCTTGAAATTCAAACACCAAATGTTACGGTTACCATTCCGAAAACGTCTCTACAGGACTTTAACAAGGATCTTTATTTTAATTTGAAGCCTGTAAAAGATCTTGAAATACAGCAAGACCTAGAAGACCGTATAAATCAAGAAACCATGGTACAAAACATCACAAAAGGAAGTCGTATTAATGTGTTAGGAAGACCGATGGAAATCCACACAAATATGCAAAGTCACCCTGTCACTCTAACATTACCTCTAAGATACGTAACAGGTAATAACACAAATATCATAAAAAACACTGTTGTTTTTATTGATCATAGTGACGGTACGAAAGAAATAAAGAGTGGTAAGGTGATAACAAATTCTGATGGCTCACGAAGTATTGAATTTGAGATTGATGCATTTAGTACTTTTACTCCGGTGTACATGGAAGGCTGGGAAGACCAACTACATGAAGCCTATATCTCTGGCTACTCTGACAATACCTTTAGGCCAAATGCAGCAGTCACAAGAGCTCAAATGGCTGCCATGTTATCTAGAAACTTAGGCATTCAAAAATCGTTTAACTCAGTGGAGCAGTATACTGATGTAAGTTCCTCCTATTGGGCCTATAACGAAATTATGACAGTAAAAAACGACGGAATCATGATAGGGTCAGGGGATCAATTCAAACCAGAGGCGAGCATCACTCGTGCTCAAATGGCCACGATTGTATACAGATGGGTTAAAAATGAGTGTGAAAAGGACCCTTCTTATCACTCAGAATGTTTGAGCATTAAGGAAACAACCGGCATGAACTATACTGATGTTGCAGATGATTATTGGGCAGGGATTGCAATCCATTCCATCAAAAAGCTGAAGATCATGGAAGGATACACTAACGGCACCTTTAAACCAGAGGGCAATTTAACAAGGGCTCAAGCTGTAAAAGTATTGAATCGATTGTTTAATAGAGAACCTCACGAAAGTAACTATGTCCAATCCTTTAAAGACGTCCCAACGGAACACTGGGCTTTTAGAGAAATTGAGGAAGCCGCACAAACACATTAAGGAAGCGCGGGGAAGCGCGGGGACGGTTCTTGCGCTTCCCAATGTTCTTACCATTAACTTGAACGGTAGGTATAAAGGCTGTACTTAGAGACAAAAGACAGCCTCACAGATATATGTCGGGTTTGAAGCATGAAGCACGAAAAGCGTCCCCATGCTTCACCACACAAATAACAAAAAGAGAGTGCTAGGTGCACTCTCTTTTTGTTCATAAAATCAAAACTGACATGCGGGAACTGCCCCAGAGGAAGCAGCAGAACCGTCCCCACGCTTCCCCCACGCTTCCAGACTATGAAGCCTTACGCTCATCCAACTCAACACTCGCCTGAGTTGTTTTCAGCAAACGAGGTAACGCCCCTGCAAGGAGCACAAGTACAATCGCACAAAATACAATGGCACCAATCATCGTTGTACCATTTGCAATCAGTGAGTACATAAAGGCCGATTGTCCTTCAGGTGCGTATTCTCCCCAGAAAATAACCCCTGCAACAAAGTGCCAGAAATAACGTGCGACACTTCCGACCACTACACCTAACACAACCCACGAAAGTAATTTCTTGCGGTTATTTAGATTCGACTGCACAGCTTTATAGAATAACCCCGCAAATCCAACAAACGCAAAGGCAATAAAATACTCAATGGCAAACTGAATCGGTGTTAAATAATAGACATCACCTGTCACTACTTGTAGTAATCCCCACAGGAATCCTGACACTAAAGCCATTCGTAATCCCCAGCGAAATGCTACGATAAAAATAGGAACCATTGCAAATGAAATTGAGATGGCTGGTGATAATTTAATGGATGGAAGCAAATCAAGAATTAACGCAAATGCTGCGAAAAATGATGCCTCAATCATTGGTACTAACCCCATTTTTTTCATAAAAAAATCTCCCCTTAATCCAAGTTGTAGAACGACAACCCCAAGGGAGAACATGAAAAGAGACGAGCAGAAAACAATGCCCATCCATCCACATCCCTGCGCTAGCATTAACTAACAGGTTCAAAGGGTCAGAACATCAACTGTTCACTCTCAGCAAATTGCTCCCCTTGTGGTTCCGCACTATGTAATTCATTACGATTATAACGCATACTATAGGAATATACTATACTTTTAAAGGAAATATTCCCCATAACTGATCACTCAATAAAAGAAGAGCCAACCGCTCCCCCTATTCCTCTATTTCATATGCTTTATATTTTTCCCAAACATAATGAGACATTCCAGAATCAACATTGGATAGCTCTTCATACCATACCAAGTCATCCTTACCCAGCTCTTCTTCAATATGAACCAGAATATCTTTTAGAACCCTAACCGCTTCATCAATCTCCTTTTTGTGATTACCTAGTGCTGCTTCATTATTTACATTCACTCTTAATAAATGATAGTCTTCTATCACCGAGTCTAAAAGCATGCCTATAGACGAAACCATCCCATTCATTCTATGGAATTCCCCACTTAATTTGCTTAGTTCGCCTCTTTGCCATTCTAAAGCAATACCACCATTTTGTTCTTTCAACACCTTGATCCACTGCTCAGTCGTCCCCTCCTCTAGTTCATGGAGAGTCTTTCTAACAGCAAATTTATAATCAGAGCCCATTGCCGATTTATACCCTTGGACTTCTTTAAAAAGAAGATAGTTTCCCAGTAGCGAACTACAACAAATGATTATGATGACGTATACCAATATTTTAGATTTATTCATACTCTCCCCCTTGATAATCCCTTAATTAGATTACTTCTCTAACTAAGACCACGAATCCTACAATTTTCTAAAATTAATTGGGTAGTCTCAATGTGGGAAGGGGACGGCTAAAAGAAACGGACAAGGGACATCTCCCCTGCCCTACTATGGCATATTACTTCCACCCAAATGTATTGTAAAATCGCCTCAAGTTCGTCACCCGCAACTCAATAAAAGGCTGGGCAATTGTCTTAACGAAATTTGTAGAAAGAATGAGCGTTACCAACACAGAAAGAGTAATTAACAAAAAGATACTTTGATAATCATTCATCCAATCTAGCACATCACTTTTTCTAAAGTACTGAATAATAAAACCATGCAACAAATAAACATAGAACGTTCTTGTACCCCAGTCGGTAAAAATAAGCCGTCTATTTGGCACTAGGGATAGAATGCTAAAGCTGGTCACTAACGTAATCGCATAAAATCCTAATCGAATTCCAGCATCTAAGATAGACACATCTCCAAAATACGAATAAGGCTTTGAACCGAACAACCAAGTGTAATTAAAATCAATGAAGAAATAACAAGTAAAGGTAATCAGAAGCAGGCTCACCGATATTACTCGTGCTCGAGCTGTCGTAATCCTCGTGAAAAACTCCCGATCAAAATAATAGCCAAGTAGAAACAAAGGAAAGAATACAAACGTCCTTGATAAACTTAGGTAGTTACTAATTCCATCCACATACCCTATTAAAATACCAATCACAAAAGCAAGTGTGATTGCTGAGATCACATGTAACCTTTTGAACACTAACAATAGTAGGTTCCAGAAGAACAAACTAATTAAGAACCACAACGACCAATGTGGATCTAGTGGATCAAGAACCATACTGCCTTTCTGTTCGATAAAGAAATAGTATGCTGAATAAATTCCTTGGAAAATTAAATACGGAAAGATTAATTTTTTGAACACTTTTACGACATAGCCAGGCTTGTGAATTCCTTTTGCAAAGTAACCTGATATTAAAATGAATGCGGGCATATGAAAGGTATACACAAACTTGTATACATTGAGCATAAACGAATTGTCATCAATAAAAGAGCGGATTACGTGTCCAAATACGACTAAAAAGATCAATAGAAATTTAGCATTATCAAAATAACTATCTCGTTTCTCCATCTGTATCACCTTTTTCTTGTTGAATAAATACGACTGCTGAAATAACCTCTCCGTTTGAATGACTCACCTTTACCCACGGCCTTCACATTTTAAAACAGAAAAACGATAATGAAAGGCTTTTAAAATGTTTGTTAGAGAGTTGTTACGCACCTGTAACCGGCGTTAACAAATGTCACGTAGACTAGTTCCTATGAAGCAGAACAGATGGTTCAAAAATAAAAAGATTCACTAGAGACATAGAAAACTCTAGTGAATCTTTTTTCGAATGTTTTGTGCAATTTCAACCAGTATTATCCAATAAAATGAAACCAATCCTAACCTAAAACGTATATACTATATATAAAGAAAGATTATTTTATAACGAAACAGAATGGGGAGTATGTATGAATGTAGCAGATACTTTATGGCCATATATTCTAGTCTTTATATTGGCAGCCGTACCTTTT
Source organism: Rossellomorea marisflavi (assembly GCA_003667865.1). GTDB lineage: Bacteria > Bacillota > Bacilli > Bacillales > Bacillaceae_B > Rossellomorea > Rossellomorea marisflavi_C. The sequence continues at coordinate 707,029 of CP033051.1, forward strand.
TTTGAGGCATATGGTATCATTCCGCTTGCGATACTAGCGGGCTTATCACCAGTACCTGTCGTGATTCTTGGGCTTGTCGGAAATATTGCAACAGTACTCGTGGTCATCTTGTTTATAAACAAGATTAAGGAATGGCGAAAGAGGAAGAGAAAAGGGGAAGAAAAAGAACCAAATAAACGAACGATAAGAGCACAAAACCTATGGAAAAAGTACGGGTTACCAGGATTAGCATTCATCGGTCCATTATTAGTCGGCAGCCACCTTACTGCGTTTATGAGCTTAACATTAGGTGGAACGAAAAAAAGAACCGCTTTTTGGATGACGGCCAGCATTGTCGTATGGAGCATAACCTTTACCATCTTAGCTTATTATGGTGTGGATTTATTAGGTTACGAGCATCGCAATTTCTTTGAATAGTAGGAAGCGTGGGGTAGGAAGCGTGGGGACGGTTCTTGCGCTTCCTGAATAGATGCGCGTCAGAAAAATTATGCAAGGAAGTTATTATATTTGCCTATGCAACTATTAAAACTCTAGACATTGGTGCTTGGATTAGGAAGCAGGAGATACGTCCCCTCGCTTCCCCAAGAACCAAACACGTTATCCATTCCACTCAACCAAAATTCGCTCAGCAATCTTCTCTGCCGAAAGTCCATGAAAGTCTAATAGTTCCTGGTCTTTCCCACATCCACTATATTCATCTCTCACTCCAATTCGATGTAGTCTTTTTGGAGCTTCCTCCGAGAAAATTTCGCTTACGATGCTTCCCAGTCCTCCAGTGATGTAATGCTCTTCTACTGTAAGAACCAGCTTCACTCTAGAAGCTTGTTCTAAAATCACCTTACGATCAATTGGTTTAATCGTTGGCAGGTGCAGAACAGAAACTGACAGTCCTTCAAGTAAACGAGATGCTTTCATGACACGATCAGTCATACTTCCGGTTGTAATAATAAGTACGTCTGACCCTTCCTGCAGCAACTTACCTTTCCCAATCACAAACGGCTCATCCTCTGTGACCGTATCAAGATCCCCGGCCCTTGATAACCGCAAGTAAACAGGATGATTATATTCCTGAATCGCTTCCATCGCTCGCCTAGTTTCCAATGAATCAGCAGGTGCAATAACCGTCATGTTTGGCAGCATCCTCATAAGGCCAATATCATCTAACGAATGATGTGTCTTCCCTGTATTACTAGTTAACAAACCACTATAAGCACCCACAAGGACGACAGGTAATCCAGGCTGATCGACACTGACCACAATTTGATCGAGTGCTCGCTTCGTGAGGAAGGTGGCAAAGCTGCACACCCACGGCTTCAAACCAACCGTTGCCATCCCTGCTGCCACACCTATCATATTCTGCTCAGCAATTCCCATTTGATAAAAGGACCCCTCAGCAACACTTTCAACCATTCCTATTCTAGTAGAATTTCCCAAGTCCCCATCAAGAGCCACCACACATTTATCTTGTTTAGCAAATGCCGATAGCGTCTGACCGAATACATCTCGCATTGCTTCTCGTTTTGCCATTAGGACTTCACCCCCAATTCATCCATTGCTTGTTCATATTCCTCTTTCGTTGGTGCCTTTGAATGCCATTCATATTGATTTTCCATAAAATTCACACCCTTACCCTTCACGGTGTGGGCGATGATTATTTTTGGCAGTCCATTCTTAGCTGCCTTTGCCTCTTGCATAGCACCCAATAGCTCCTTAAAGCAATGTCCATCCACTTCCCAAACATCCCACCCAAATGCTTTCCACTTTTCTGCAGCATTATTTTCGGGTGACCTTCTTAACTCTCCATCGTCTTTCCAACCAAATTGTTGCAGCTTATTATAGTCCAAAATCGCAATAAGCTGGTCGAGTTCATACTTTCGTGCCGTATCGGCCGCTTCCCATATTTGCCCTTCCTGTGATTCACCGTCACCAATGACAACATACGTGTAAAATGAATGACCAATATGCTTAGCCCCGAGAGCCATTCCAACACCTGCAGATAACCCTTGACCTAATGATCCTGTTGAAAAATCAAGCGCATTTAGCTTCGTCATATCAGGATGTGCTTGTAAACGGGAACCAAGGTCATCAAAGGTTATCAGTTCTTCCTTAGAAAAATATCCACGCTCCGCAAGAGTTACATAAAGAGCAATTGCCGAATGCCCTTTCGACAGAATAAATCGATCTCGTTCTGGTTCATTAACATGACTAGGATCAATATTCATTTCAGAAAAAAACAACCCGACCAAAATATCCGTTACAGATAGTGGCCCACCCAGATGTCCCTGTTGTTTGACATAAACGGTTTCAATTATTCCCCGTCTTACATTATTAGCGATTTCCTCAAGCTTAGTAATCTCCACATGATTTACCTCCCTTAATGAAGGAAAGTAAAGATAAGAGTAGTGCTGTCATTATCTTTACTTTCGATTCATCCTATTTGGTTACGAAACTATGAGTTTAGTTAAATAAAGAAGCAATTCCTCCAATTAATATTCCAATGATTCCAAAGTCCGAATCCCCGAACGTTGTATTCGCAAAACCTAGACCACCTAATACTGGTAGTAGCAAAGCAGGTATAAAGCTGATGATGACACCATTTACCGCACCACCAAGAATCGCTCCCCTTCTACCACCCGTTGCGTTACCAAAGACACCTGCTCCAGCACCTGTAAAAAAGTGTGGAACCAGCCCTGGAATAATAAGGGCTAATGAGAATATTCCTAGTACTGCCATACTAATCAAACCTGCTACAAAGCTTGAAAGGAAACCAATTAACACAGCTGTTGATGCGTAAGGATAGACAATGGGAATGTCTAAAGCTGGCTTTGCACCTGGTACAAGTTTTTCACCAATTCCTTTGAATGCCGGTACGATTTCTCCAAGAATCATACGAACACCCGCTAGAATGATGCTGACGCCTGCAGCAAATTTAATTCCTTGCATGATAGAAAACATGATATAGTTTTGCTCTCCTGCATATTCTCCAACTATACTAGGACCTGTAATAAGTGAGATAATGACAAAAATGATAATCATCGTAAGAGCAGTAGAGATCAGTGAATCTTTCAAGAATGACCATTTTTCAGAGATCTTAATGTCCTCAGTTGACTTTTCTTTGTTTCCGAACCATTTACCAGCAAGACCTGCCGATACATAACCAATCGTTCCAAAGTGACCAATCGCGATATCATTACCACCCGTAACTTGACGCATGAATGGCTGACCGATTGCTGGCATTAACACCATGATAAACCCAAGAATTGTAGACCCGACAAGAACTAGTGTGAAGCCCGATAAACCCGCTGTCCCCAACACAGCTGAAAGCAAAGCAGCCATATAGAACGTATGGTGACCTGTTAAGAAGATATATTTCATTGGTGTAAAACGAGCAAATAATAGGTTCGCGATGAAACCAAAGCCCATGATTAGCGCGGTTTCCTTACCTAGTGTCTGCTGGGCTAAAGCAACAATGGCTTCATTATTCGGCACAACCCCTTGAATGTTGAAGCCGTCCCGTATAATACCTCCTAGTGAATCTAAAGATCCGATTAAAAAATCTGCACCTGCTCCTAGAATAATGAAACCGATAATACTTTTTAACGTTCCAGAAAGAAGTTTAGAAAGATTGACCTTTTGAACTGCTAATCCTATTAACGCCATGAGACCAATTAATACAGCAGGAATACTTAAGATTTCATTCATTAAAAACTCGAAAACAATCATCTTTATTCCCTCCTCTTCTTAATTAGCAAACTCGTCAAGAAGCTCCATAATCTCTTGGTGACTAGTAATGTTTTGCACGGCAATTACCTTTGCTGTCGGATGCTGAATTTGTTTAGCAAATTCCTGATTGGTAAAAATCAGGTCTGCCTGTGCACTCGATGCCACCCCAATATCAGAAGCCTCAACATCAGCAGATATCCCTTTTTCCTTCAAAGCTTTTTCAATTGTCATTTTCAATAAAAGACTCGTTCCTAACCCCATTCCACAAATCGTTACAATTCTCATCATGCTTCTCCTTTCTGAAAATAATGTAAAACCTCATCAACAGACTTTACTTCTTTTAAGCGATTAAGTGTTGTTACATTACCCATCACCTCCGCAATGTCTTGTAATAAGTCGAGATGACTTGAACTATCAGTCGCTCCAAGGCAAATCACTAGATTCACATGTTGTTCAGCATTTTTGCCAAATGCAACAGGTTCTCTTAAGTGCACAAAGCTTATGCCCTTTTTTAGCACCCCATCCTCTGGTCTGGCATGGGGCATGGCGACACCTGGGGCGATTACAACATATGGTCCAAGCTTTTTGATGTTATCGATCATCGCCTCGACATACCTGGGCTCTACCATCTCGGCTTGAACAAGTAGATTTCCTCCATATCGGATGGCTTCCTCCCAGCTTTCTGCATGAACATTGACTCCAACTAATTCAGCATGTAAGGCTTTCAAACCAATCTCTCCTTACAAATAGGGTGTAGTCTCCTCCTAGTGGTCATAGATAAACTCCTTTAAGTTATTCTCATCTAATAAAAATTCATGTAACCTTCTCATTAGCGAAAGATGTGACGAAGAGTCAGGTGTAGCTAACGTAATAATGGAGCGAACAAATCGACCTTCTGAAATCGGAATCGGTTCCTTTAGCTTCACAAGACTCACACCGACTCGATTTACATAGCGGGAAATCGCATGAGGCAAAAGTAAGCCCGGAGCAATTTCAAAGTACAATCCTTGATTCTCTACGACTTTTAAAATATCAATAAGATAGTCTTCCTCTACGATATTCTGTTTCACAAGAAGCTGAACCCCTTCTCGCAATGCCTGTTCTAGTAGGTTTTGACTGGATGTTTGGATGAATTCCTCTCCAATAATGCTAGAAAAATCTAATACATGTTTTGATTTGGACTGTAAGGATCGTTCCTTCTCTAGCCGGAAAAGGAATTGCTTCATTTTATAGATTTCATGATCATTTAAAAGTGGAGATATTACTAAAACCGGTAGAGTAGAATGTGCTAACGTAACGGTTGAGCAAATAAAGTCAACATCTGGTTGATTACTGTGAGTGGACAGTTGTGAATAGATCCCCTGAATATGAACCTGCGGAAAAAGATTTCGAATTCTCGCTGCGAATAATTGGCCAGTTGCCGTATCACTTGGACAGACTAATGCTACTTGGTAGATCTTTGATTGCGAGGATTGGTTCTCAAATATACTTGCTACAAACATGACGAGAGGACTAAGCTGGTCATGTGTTGCATGCTGAAATGATTCATCTGGAACTTCACTTATTAAATCCAAAGTATGGTAAAGAATAAATTCATATTGCTCTTGAACCTTCTCTGTTAAAGGTGATGTTGCGATAAGCTGAAAGTGTACTTGCCAATGAATCTTTTCCCAAATGAACCTTGCTTCTTTTATCGTTTCAATAGATGTAGAACTAATCCCCAATCGATTGAGCAGCTTGCTCATAAACCACTCAAAGGAGGTTCCACTAGATTGAAAAATGGGATCAGGTATTATCTCAAAACAATAGCTCAAGAGATGCTCACAAATGAAAGCCCTTTCATTTTGATTTAATAAAATAGAGAACTCCTGCTCCAATGTAGTAAAAAGAGCTGTCAGATCTCCTATTCCCTCATAATCTAGAGCTGAATGGTCCCTTTCTTCCTCAGTGAACGTATATCCCTGACGGATACGAAGAAGCTGTACACAAATTAGACGGTACAAATGCAGACATGAATAATCATCCAAATGATAGTTCACTAACGTGTCTCTTATGAGAGGCTTTATTTTATAGAGTTCATCTTCCGAAATGTATGGCCATTCTAATGAAACGAACGGATCCTCCTCTTCTCTTATACTGCCAATCCACGATACTACTGATAATAACGCTTGTCTTCTATCCTTTTCGCTTGCTTGTAAAATGTACCCCTTTTTCGATCGAGCAAGTTTGATATGAAACGTACTTAGCCAAGCTTCTACTTTTTGTAAGTCCTGAATGATGGTTCCTTTACTAACATGAAGATAATCTGCTAATTCCTGAAGGGGAATGAAGGTTGTATCTACTAATAACCGATAAAGTACTGTCAGCTTCCGCTCACGAGAAGAACGAACATAATAAGATTGGCGGTCATCATGAATGATTGAAACAACTTGAGGAATCTGAGCTGGTGCCAGATGAAGCATACATGTTCCTTTCCCATGCTGGTAATCAACCTGAAACCCCTTCTGTCCTAACCAATATTGAATATCCTCTAAGTCATAACGAATCGTACGCTCACTCACTTCAAAAAGCTTGGAAAGCTCCTGAATCGTAATCGCATCCATCATCTCAACAAGATATTGAATGATTCGTCTTCTACGTAGATTCAGCACAACAAATCGCCCCTTCCTTGTACACTATATGACGAGAAAAGAAGAAGGATTCATTCCGAGGCATATCAATTTATTGCAACATAAGTGGAATGATTTTGAATGAAGGAGGGGAAGCGTAGGGGGAGGGGAAGCGTAGGGACGGTTCTTATAGGGGTCAATCGGAAGTTTTGCACGCAAAAAGGCACAACTAGTTCAGAATCTAGTTGTGCCTTAAGCTTGTCATCCTCAAATGAACTGTCCGCAAAATTTTTGATTGCCCAAGAAGAATGAAGTCGCGGTCCCCAGCCTATGGGGTTTCAATCTTCCGGTGTTCTTTCTTTTTTTGTTTTTTTCATCTTTTTTTCATTTTTTTGTAACTTTCTTGTTCGTTGATTAGTTTGTTTTAGCTCTTTTAGATGTATTTTCCCCCTCCCCACTGAAGGGGCAATTTTTAAATATTCAACTGATCTTGTCAGGGTAGAGACTCCTGAACAAAGGATTCCATATGAAATTTCTTACAAACCGGACATAAGGTAACGTCTTTTTTTAGTAGAATAGACACAACCTCAATGGTGCTCAACCCTTCAAACCTTGGTTTATAAACAGGACTCTCTGTTAATTTTCTACACAACGCTAACTTCGTTTTTTTATTCCGATTTGCGAGTATCCCATAGTGCCTGATTTTGACAAATCCCTTCGGGAGAATATGCATTAAAAATCTGCGGATAAACTCAGTACCTTTGAGAGTCACCGTCTTTTTTTTATTATGATCTTTATAATCCTTTACTTGAATAGTGACAGTATCTGATTGAAATGAATGAATTCGATTATTTGAAATGGCAATTCGATGTGTGTAACGTCCAAGATATTCCATCACAGCCAAAGGACCTGAAAAGGTTCGTTTGGTATAACTGTACCAATTAAGGTCATAACACTCGTCTATTAACTTCTGAAATCGTTTAGGATCTTTGTACTGTTCCGTGTTATTAAAAAACTGAAGCTTTCCTTCTTCATAATATCGTTTGAGATAATAAAGATACTTCCCACGAAACTTCTTTGAAAGAACTTTAATCGGAATAAAGAATTTTTTACTCGTGTGACACCAATTGTTGTGTTTGTTTAACCCTCCAGCCAACACGACAGTGTGAAGGTGCGGGTGGAAATGAAGGTTTTGTCCCCATGTATGCAAGACAGAAAAGAACCCAATCTGTGCACCTAAGTATTTTGGATCTCCGGCAAGCTCCGTTAATGTCTCCGCAACGGCTTTGTACATTAAATCATAAAGTAACTGTTGATTATGATAGATCATCATATGAAGCTGTTCTGGCATGGTAAATACAACATGAAAATAAGGAGCGTTCAGAATATCCTTCTTTCTCTTATCGACCCAAATATCTTTGTTGACTCCTTGGCAGAGTGAACAATGTCGATTTCTACAAGAATTATATCTCACCGAAGTATGATGACAGCCTTTACATTCATAAGCATGTCCACCTATGGCGGAGGTGCGACAAGACATAATATCCCTAGTTGCTTTCAATTGTTCACGAGATAATTTAAATTGTTTTTTATACGAAGGATAAAAAGTATGAAACAGCTCTTGAACCGTACTCATCTTTGTCGGCTACCTTCAGAATCTAAAGGACTTTTGACTCCTATGTAACTTTTAGAAGTCATATGAAGGTAAGAAAGAGTGGTCACTAAGCTTTTGTGTCCAAGCAATTGTTGAATAAAAACAGGGTCAGTCCCATCTTCTAATAAGTGCGTTGAGAAACAATGCCTCAGCGTATGTGCTGAGATTCTAGAATCTAATTTTAGCTTGTTTCTTAGTTTAATAATTGTATTCTTAATCGTCTTGACATGGATGTGATCCTGACTATTTTGACCAGGAAATAACCAATCAGTAGGATGATATGTTTTTGTGAAGTTGGATCGAAAGTACTCTCTAAGCACTTTCAGTGCAGTTTCTGATAAAATCGTATACCGATTTGTGTTGTGTTTCGCGTGTTCCACACGGACTCTCATTGTTTTACTACATATATCTTGAATTTTTAACTTCGCTACTTCACTTACCCTTAATCCACTTCCATAGAGTAACGCAAGTATCGCTTTATGTTTAAGATTATCTGTAGAATTCAAAAGTGTCTGGATTTCTTCCCTAGAAGGGACAACTGGGAAGGTTTTAAGTCGTTTCATTCTAGGAACTTTTCTTGCGTTCCAATCTTTTTCTAATACAAACGTATAGAAAAATCGAATCGACGAGATATAATTATTAATGGTTCCTGGTGAAAGACCTTTTTCTTTTTTTAAGAAAAGAATATATTGTTGGATATCCTCTTCCTTTAACTCTTGAATGGGAGTGTTTTGTTTTTCTAAATAGACGAAAAATGCCTGTATTCTTCTGAAGTAGGATTCTCTAGTAGAATGGGGTGTCCCTTTGAGTTCAAAGTAGAGTTCTATTTTTTGATTATATATGTTCATAATTAGTTCCTCCTCTGACATTCATGAATTCTCTTAATTGGTGAATTCATCCATCAAGGAGGAGCACGACAAGAAGTATGTAGATGTGGTATGATAGGCATAAGAAAAAAGTATGTCCTCTCTCTTGGATTGTTTGGTTTGGCGATTAAACAATACCACAAGAAGGCATACTTTTTTTGTTTTTTCACTATTAAAATTATATTGGGCTTTTAAAGAGCCATCGCGTTAGCGATTTCGTTCTTCTTGCGCTTCCTAAATAGATACATGTCAGTAGTATCATCCAAGGAAGTTTATGTATTTGCCTATGCATCTATTAAAAATCTAGACATTGAAACTTGAATTAGGAAGCAGGAGATACGTCCCCGCGTTTCCCCCTTAAAGGAAGCAGGAGAAGCGTCCCCTCGCTTCCTCCCCAAACCCACCTCAATCAAATGTATAAACATACTCCAACCGCGGCCCCAACCTACTATATATCTCGTTCGTAATCGTCCCGCATTTTTCTGCAACTTCTTCGGCGGTTATGTGTTCAGAACCATCTCTTCCAATCAGTGTTACAATATCGTCTACCCGTACTCCCTCAATTGCGGAAACATCAACTATCAGCTGGTCCATACAGATCCGGCCTATAATTGGAGCTTTTTGTGAACGAATGAGGACATTCCCATTTTCCAAATTTCTTGGTATGCCGTCTGAATACCCAATCGTAATGACCGCTGTTTTCATCATGCTCGTTACTGTGAATGCTCTTCCATATCCGAGTTGCTCACCTGGCAGTAGTGTTTTCACATGCCCTACCCTAGCCTTAATGGATAAGACTGGCTTCAGTTTCACATTTACTCTCACTGAATCGTTTTTGCTTAACACTCCATAAAGAGCAATACCTGAACGAGCAAAATCATACTGTAAGTGGGGGTAATTCAAGATTCCATAGCTCGCTTGAATATGTTGATGTCCTGTTGGCAGCTGTTGTGATTCTAACCACTTAATGGTCTGGTTGTATCGATCAATCTGCATTTCCGTAAAGGCTATATCCTCTGAACGAACGCTATCAGAAACCGCTAAGTGTGAAAATACACCAACAACTTGTAAATGTTGGCAGTTATAGATTTCTTTCAGTTCTGAAAGGTGTGAGGCATCTGTTCCTAAGCGGTTCATGCCTGTATCTATTTTAATTTGAACTTTTATCGTAACACCTTGCTTGTTTAACTGCTTTGCATGGCCCAATCCAACCACAGTTTGCGTTAATTTGTATTTTTTCATTTCTCGAGCACGTTGGTCAGAAGTATAGCCTAAAACGAGGATCTCTCCTTTAACTCCGTTTTTCCGAAGCTCAATTCCTTCAGCTATAGTAGCAACCGCAAACGACTTTACCCCTTGATTCGAAAGCTCTTTTGCTATTTTCACTGCCCCATGACCATATGCATTTGCTTTAACTACAGCCATGAGCTCTGTTTTCTCCGGAAGAATGCCTTTTAGCTGCTTTACATTTTCACTTAATGCCGCTAAATTGACCTCTGCCCAAGCCCTGCTAGTTGGTGACGGAGCTGATTTTTTCCAAGTTGACCTAAACATGACCAACATCCACGCCACAACAAATGATAGAATACTGACCACCACGAAATGCACCAAGCTATTTTCAACAAACCATTTCTCTAGTGTGAAAAACTCTGCTGTGAAGCGAACAAGTACAATTATCCACGGGTGTATGATATACATAATCGTTGAGATTGTCCGAATGCTTTTCCTGCTTTTTCCACGGACCTGAAGAAGGCATTGAAAAAGAAAATACATAGTTGGAATGAGCATCATATACATACTGTCATGACGCTGAAAATGTTCATGATGCAGCACTAGTCCTTCAACAATCAGGAAAGAGAAACTGATTAAGAATAATAGTAGATTTCTCGACAACGAAACGGTTTTATTTCCTTTAGAGATAAGCATTCCCATGATTAAAAAGATAGGCACCATAAAAACGCCATTCCTTGTGTAATCCGTTCCCATAAAGACTGCTTCATAAAATACTTCTAACCACGGAAATTGCTTAGCAATTCCATAGTAGCTATCCCCAAACAGTCCGATACCATAAAGAATACAGGAGATAATAAACGTCCTTTTTAGGCCCATTATCCGAGTGAGAAAGACAACAATAAGTACACCTATAATCAACCCAGGGAAATACCATAAATGATAAAACGTCCCGTCCACAATTACATCTTTCACTAATTCTAACGTCCAATTTGCACCCTCATAATGTCCTGCATACAAATTTAACGGTAAAAATAATAGGATGGAGAGCGCATATAAAAGTCCAATTTTTTTACAAAAAGCTAGAATATAAGTGTTGTCCCCATTATTAATATATTGATATAGAAAATATCCGCTGACCATTAGAAAGAAAGGGACAGCTATTCTAGCAATGATTCGAGTCAAAATAAAATCGGCTTCCTCCCCGTAAGAAAGAAGCGGGGAGGTATGGTTTGCAATAACGAGGAAGGCAGCTAGTAGTCTGAATGTGTCTAATGTTCCTGATTTACTCATAGAGGGTTGCTCCATATTGTCACAATAAAACCATCCACGTTATTCCCTGAAATCTGATACAAGCAATCGTCCGGTATTTCAATGACAGTCTCCTCAGCCAGTCCTCTCACATAATAAACCTCAAATTCTTTGCCCTTTTCCGTAGAGATATAGTGCTGTCCATTCTCTGGAAAATCGGTAAGAAACTGAATGTATTCCTCCAAACAAAAGCTGTGACGTTCCATAATTCTTGCATGAGGATATCCGACATAACGGAAATGCCATGGCTCATGGGCGATCCCTGTGATCTGCTCTTTGCCTTGAGAATAACGCTCAATAAACCCATAGTCTGCGGCATGCTTGCGAAACTGTGCGAAGATCCCTGTATACGGAAAGGATGGACGAATCAAATCGATTTCGTCTAGATTTTCTCCTAAATCAATCGCAAGACCAGTCTGATGTTCACTGCATCCTGGAAAGGCTACATATTGCTCTGTAAAGGTTTTGCCATTTTCAATGAGAGAATCTAGGTATAGCTTCTCTTGTTCTGCCTTGGTTCGGTATCCACTAACCGGAATGATCCTTTCTCGTGATTCTACTTTTTCAAGAAGCTGTGTTAACGATGCTGCGCCCCTTCTTTCGAGTAAAATATTCTCATGGCTTGCTAGACTGGGCACAAGTGCAGGGAAATGGTAAGCTTGTGTCTGCTTCAGACCATGATCACGGTTAACCAACATCAAATATCCTCTGTGAATGTCATCTTTATTTAACGTTATCCTTCTCATCGTTCCAACCCCAATTGGATCAAACGATCGATGATTTCAGAAAAGGGTAACCCAATGCCTTTCATCATATTTGGATAGCGGCTGTGATCGGTGAAGCCAGGGAAGGTATTGACCTCATTAAAGACAATCTCCTCATTTGGTGTAATAAACATGTCTACTCTCGCCAGGCCAGAGCAGCCCAGTGCACGGTAAATTTGAATAGCCGTATCCTTTACTTTGGCTGTTATATTATGATCAATGCGGGCTGGCATATGAATGCTTGAGTTCGTGAGGCTGTACTTTTCATTAAAATCAAAGTACCCAGTCTCTAATTCAATTTCATCCACTTCGCCCACTATCAGGTCATCATTTCCAAGAATCGCGCAGCCAACCTCAAATCCTTCAATATATTCTTCAATGATGATGCGCTCATCATGAGAAAGAGCTTCAGCAACTGCACGTGGAAGTTCTTCCTTTTCAGTAACGAGTGTAATTCCAATTGATGATCCTGACTTGACTGGCTTAACAAAAAGAGGCAGATGAAGATGACCTACTTGTGTGACAATCTCTTCCATTACTTGAGACCTCGAAAAAACAACTGAAGCAGGTGTGTTGATGCCTTCAAGCTCCACTAATTTATGTGCACGGTCTTTGTCCATACATAAAGCAGAAGACAAGATGTCACAACCTATGTAAGGAATTCCAGCTAGTTCTAAATATCCTTGTAGTGTTCCGTCTTCACCATTCTTCCCGTGTAGTACAGGAAAAACAATATCAATCAAGGTCTCGGTAACAATTCCATTTCTATTTTCGAGTAGATGATTCACATAGCGATTTGGAGAAAAGAAGGCAGGTGTGCAGTTTTCCTTATCGCTCCACCAGGTATTGTTCAGAATGTTTTCCTCACTACCCTGATAACGGTACCAACTGCCTTCCTTTGTGATCCCAATTAACACTTTGTCATATCTGTCATGGTCCATATGTGTAATCACAGAGTAAGCAGATTGCAGTGAGACTTCATATTCATTTGAACAGCCTCCGAAGATAACAGCAACGATCATTTTTTCCATATTTATTTCCTCCTCATAGATAAAAAAACACTTTTTGTTTCTGTACAAGTATCGTACTAAAACAAAAAGTGTTATTTTTCTGTTTATCCTCAAGGAAATAATACGTTTTTCTTCTTTAATTCTTACGATTTTCTTACGGTGAAAGAGGAAGTCTGACGATAAATTCGACTTTCTCTTCCTCGCTTTGAGCGGAAATGGTGCCTCCGTGTAATTCTACGATTTCTTTGACAATCGCAAGCCCTAGACCTGCACCTCCTGTTTTCGTACCTCGAGCTGTATCCAAACGATAAAATTGTTCAAAGATACGGCTGAGCTTGTCTTTAGGAATAGCAGGACCATTGTTTATAAAATGAAGCTGTAAATGATCATTGTCTTTTTTAGATTGAATGATGATTGGACTATTTTCATAGCTATAATTAACCGCATTTCGGATTAAGTTGTCAAAGACACGTTCCATTTTATTCACGTCACAGGAGATTTCCAAATCGTCTTCAATGTCTAACTGACAGGTTAGATTCTTTTCTGCAAACAGAGGATTAAATTCAAAAGTAATTTGTTCAAGCATCCTTGTTAGATTAATACGGCTCATTTCTGGACTTAACTGAGTTAAATTGAAACGGGTAATTTCAAAAAACTCATTAATTAATTCCTCGAGTCTTTCAGCTTTATCCAATGTGATAGATAAATATTTTTCCTGGAGCTCTTCTGAAATTTGCTGCTCATCTCGAAGCAATGTTAAATAGCCAATTACAGATGTTAAGGGTGTCTTCAAATCATGAGCCAAGTACACGAGCAAATCATTTTTCCGTTGCTCTGCTTCCTTTGCCAACCTGGCGTTACGGATGGATTCCTGCTTGATCGCATTCATCCGTTCTTCCACTTGTTTTAATTCAGAAGGTAGATGGATGTACTCATTTTTGTCTGGAGCTAGATTCCTGCTTGCATCCACAATCTGATCGACATAGTTGAGAGTTTTTCTCCAAAAGTAGATAAAGATTATAATAAAGCCGCTCATCCAAATGATGAGTATGAATAGGATGAGGTTATCGCGAATGGGACGGAGCAGAATGTAAAGCAAATCATTCGGATACCAGATTACACTGCTCATGATGAAATATCCCACAACCATAATTGCTGCTAAACTAACTGTATAAATTAAGATGGCTAGAAAGAATTTCGTGAATGTCTTCCCTGTCAATCCGGTACTTGCGGCAATCTCTCTATTCAATGGTATAGCCAACCCCCCATACCGTTTTAATAAACTTTGGTTTTCTAGAAGGTTCCTTCATTTTTTCTCTCAAACGCGCAATATGTGCCATAACGGTATTGTTGTTATCAATATATTTGTCGCCCCACACCGCTTCAAACAATTCTTCAGATGAAACAACCTTCCCTTTGTTCTCACACAAATGCCACAGAATCGAGAATTCTATTGGAGTTAAGGAGAGGGGCTTTCCATAAAGTGTACATTTATGGGTATCCTGATTAATAATCAACCCCGAGAAGTCGAACTCCTTGGCAGCAGGGGCAGGCTCTGTCCTAACACTATTGTTCGAGTTGTACCGTTTATAGCGTCTCAGCTGTGCTTTCACTCTTGCCACCATTTCAAGCGGGTTAAACGGCTTTGTTATATAATCATCAGCACCGAGTGTAAGTCCAGTAATTTTGTCGATATCTTCAATTTTTGCTGTCAGCATAATGACAGGATAATGATAGCTCTCTCGAATCTTCTGGCATATGGTAAACCCATCTACATTCGGCAGCATCACATCCAAAATGGCAAGCTCCAGCTCATGATTCTGAATATACTCTAAAGCTGGCTTTCCATCATAAAACACTTGAACATCATAGCCTTCATTCATCAGATAAAACTTCACTAAATCAGCAATCTCTTTTTCATCATCCACTATTAAAATAGGATTCAATGTTTTCCACCTCAATGCAACATACAACTGCTTGTTTAACTTTCTTTAGAATATATCATTTTTACAATAAATAGAAGGGGGTGGGGAAGCAGCGGGGAAGCAGTGGGACGGTTCTTATAGGGGTCAATCGGAAGTTTTGCACGCAAAAAGGCACAACTAGTTCAGAATCTAGTTGTGCCTTAAGCTTGTCATCCTCAAATGAACTGTCCGCAAAATTTTTGATTGCCCAAGAAGAATGAAGTCGCGGTCCCCAGCCTATGGGGTTTCAATCTTCCGGTGTTCTTTCTTTTTTTGTTTTTTTCATCTTTTTTTCATTTTTTTGTAACTTTCTTGTTCGTTGATTAGTTTGTTTTAGCTCTTTTAGATGTATTTTCCCCCTCCCCACTGAAGGGGCAATTTTTAAATATTCAACTGATCTTGTCAGGGTAGAGACTCCTGAACAAAGGATTCCATATGAAATTTCTTACAAACCGGACATAAGGTAACGTCTTTTTTTAGTAGAATAGACACAACCTCAATGGTGCTCAACCCTTCAAACCTTGGTTTATAAACAGGACTCTCTGTTAATTTTCTACACAACGCTAACTTCGTTTTTTTATTCCGATTTGCGAGTATCCCATAGTGCCTGATTTTGACAAATCCCTTCGGGAGAATATGCATTAAAAATCTGCGGATAAACTCAGTACCTTTGAGAGTCACCGTCTTTTTTTTATTATGATCTTTATAATCCTTTACTTGAATAGTGACAGTATCTGATTGAAATGAATGAATTCGATTATTTGAAATGGCAATTCGATGTGTGTAACGTCCAAGATATTCCATCACAGCCAAAGGACCTGAAAAGGTTCGTTTGGTATAACTGTACCAATTAAGGTCATAACACTCGTCTATTAACTTCTGAAATCGTTTAGGATCTTTGTACTGTTCCGTGTTATTAAAAAACTGAAGCTTTCCTTCTTCATAATATCGTTTGAGATAATAAAGATACTTCCCACGAAACTTCTTTGAAAGAACTTTAATCGGAATAAAGAATTTTTTACTCGTGTGACACCAATTGTTGTGTTTGTTTAACCCTCCAGCCAACACGACAGTGTGAAGGTGCGGGTGGAAATGAAGGTTTTGTCCCCATGTATGCAAGACAGAAAAGAACCCAATCTGTGCACCTAAGTATTTTGGATCTCCGGCAAGCTCCGTTAATGTCTCCGCAACGGCTTTGTACATTAAATCATAAAGTAACTGTTGATTATGATAGATCATCATATGAAGCTGTTCTGGCATGGTAAATACAACATGAAAATAAGGAGCGTTCAGAATATCCTTCTTTCTCTTATCGACCCAAATATCTTTGTTGACTCCTTGGCAGAGTGAACAATGTCGATTTCTACAAGAATTATATCTCACCGAAGTATGATGACAGCCTTTACATTCATAAGCATGTCCACCTATGGCGGAGGTGCGACAAGACATAATATCCCTAGTTGCTTTCAATTGTTCACGAGATAATTTAAATTGTTTTTTATACGAAGGATAAAAAGTATGAAACAGCTCTTGAACCGTACTCATCTTTGTCGGCTACCTTCAGAATCTAAAGGACTTTTGACTCCTATGTAACTTTTAGAAGTCATATGAAGGTAAGAAAGAGTGGTCACTAAGCTTTTGTGTCCAAGCAATTGTTGAATAAAAACAGGGTCAGTCCCATCTTCTAATAAGTGCGTTGAGAAACAATGCCTCAGCGTATGTGCTGAGATTCTAGAATCTAATTTTAGCTTGTTTCTTAGTTTAATAATTGTATTCTTAATCGTCTTGACATGGATGTGATCCTGACTATTTTGACCAGGAAATAACCAATCAGTAGGATGATATGTTTTTGTGAAGTTGGATCGAAAGTACTCTCTAAGCACTTTCAGTGCAGTTTCTGATAAAATCGTATACCGATTTGTGTTGTGTTTCGCGTGTTCCACACGGACTCTCATTGTTTTACTACATATATCTTGAATTTTTAACTTCGCTACTTCACTTACCCTTAATCCACTTCCATAGAGTAACGCAAGTATCGCTTTATGTTTAAGATTATCTGTAGAATTCAAAAGTGTCTGGATTTCTTCCCTAGAAGGGACAACTGGGAAGGTTTTAAGTCGTTTCATTCTAGGAACTTTTCTTGCGTTCCAATCTTTTTCTAATACAAACGTATAGAAAAATCGAATCGACGAGATATAATTATTAATGGTTCCTGGTGAAAGACCTTTTTCTTTTTTTAAGAAAAGAATATATTGTTGGATATCCTCTTCCTTTAACTCTTGAATGGGAGTGTTTTGTTTTTCTAAATAGACGAAAAATGCCTGTATTCTTCTGAAGTAGGATTCTCTAGTAGAATGGGGTGTCCCTTTGAGTTCAAAGTAGAGTTCTATTTTTTGATTATATATGTTCATAATTAGTTCCTCCTCTGACATTCATGAATTCTCTTAATTGGTGAATTCATCCATCAAGGAGGAGCACGACAAGAAGTATGTAGATGTGGTATGATAGGCATAAGAAAAAAGTATGTCCTCTCTCTTGGATTGTTTGGTTTGGCGATTAAACAATACCACAAGAAGGCATACTTTTTTTGTTTTTTCACTATTAAAATTATATTGGGCTTTTAAAGAGCCATCGCGTTAGCGATTTCGTTCTTCTTGTGCTTCCTTCTCTCATGAAATCCCGATACAGTAAATAGGGTGAGACTCTACAATGAAATTCCATCTATTAAAGAAGTGCAGACATTCAATTTGAATGAGCTAAACCGGAAAATAGGAAACTTCAACTTAGGTAATGTGTTTAATTAGTTCATTAAAATGCATTGCTTAATCACCTTCTACTATTTCGGTTACTTTCTACTGCTCGATTGTTTGCCTTTATTAATTCCATGTCTATCTTCGAGGGAGCACAACCTTGAAATTCCTTTGTATAAATTATAAAGATGCAGACCAATTAGAAGAAGACACCAAGTGACTCAATGGTCAATTGCAGTTCCCACATGAATAATCTGAACTAGAGATGATGGGTAGGAAGCACGGGAAGCGTCCCGTCGCTTCCCCTTAATAACGGCCGAGGATTATGTTTAGTAGTGCTTGAACCATCTCCTCATCTCCTTGTGGACGAACAGACATTGAAACCCCTCCTTTCAATACAACTGCGGTGCGGATGAAAAACTGGGACAAAGAACCAGTCCACATGGATGACTAACCAAGAAGTTTGGGAAGCGTCCCCACGCTTCCCCGTATATGGTGCGGATATTTTTGAAGATATACAGGCAGGTGCGGATAGCAGAAAGGACAAGAGAGCGTTGGATAAGATATGATTATCATGGAATCACTCCTTAAGTGGTTTGACCGTGGCTTAGTAGCAAGGTGGAATGAATACAGATGGTTTCTTTTGATTAATCGGAATCACCCCCTTCAGTGAATAGACCAGTGACTACTTCCATGGCGGTAGATTAATAATGATTGTAATAAAATCATTCTTCATTCATAACACCCCCTAAAAAATTTTCAACAAGATGACTTTGCTATTGCTCCCTTCTTCTGATTCTGAAAAACACTAATCTTTTAGTGCTTTCTTAATCAGTTTTACTGCTAGAATCGCCGCTACTGGGGCTACTGGTAACATACTCTCCACCTCCTCCTCTACTTTCGCTACTTACTTAATCCAACAACTCATCTAAAAATACAACAATAAGCTCTAACCAATCCTCCATACCATCTCACCTCCATTTACCGGCATCGAAGACCAATGATTGCCATTAGTCTTTCAGTATTTCCTTAATTACCTTTGCTGCAAGAACTGCTACAATCGGGGCTACTGGCAACATACGCTTCACCTCCAGTCATTCTCATGTCAATGAAAACTAATGATCACCATTAGTCTTTCAGTACTTCCTTAATTGCCTTTGCGACAAGAACTGCTACGATTGGAGCCACTGGAAACATGTTCTTCACCTCCTAAATATGTTAACTTCTCATCTAGCATCTTGCAGAAAACCTCCTAGATTCCATGAACACAACTAACAGCAATGCTATAATGCGACTTCACACTAGTAGCTTGTAGTGACTTGTTTTAATGCTGACATCATTGCTGACTCAGATCCCCAAGCGATTCTGTTGTTGAATGGGTCAAGCAATCGGCAATGTCTCGTGAATAGGTTTTGCTGAATTCGCCAACCTCCGTGTGATGCCAAAGTACTCCAGAATACTTCCCCTCCCTTGGTACCTGTCTTAATATTGGGCATCGTACCGATAATGTCACATAGATGACCAATATTTCTGGGATTTGCTAAAAGCAAGATCAATCTCTCCTTCATATAACAGCCTCCCTTTTAGTTAAAGCTTTCCTACAGAAAAGAGCTATCTCCTCCTTTTACCGGAATCACTCCTTTTCGCTCGCCAGCGTCCGTCCTTGTTTCGTGTCCTCACCTTCCCAGCTGTTGGACCTGTCTTCACAATCGGGCCTTTTCTTTTCTCGCTCACTTTCATTCCCCCGTTCATTTGCGTACCCTTATCATATCCCACTCTGAAGCGACTGAACTCGCCATATCATGAGGGGCTTTTCCGGGTCGCTATCGTTGTTGACTACATCCTTAAGTATAGACGGATTTTAGAGAATGACACCGCCACATGAAGGGGGAACTTCCGTATTACAAGACTTTTTCGCACCAAAAAAACAGCCAGGTTATCCCTAGCTGTTCTTGCTATATCGCTCTAACGCATTGATCGCAGATTGCTTCATTGCTGTTCTTAGCTCTTCAGGTTCTTGGACGATTATCTTCTTACCCAACATTCGGATTTTCTGCAGGAGATTATACTGCTCAGTTTCTCGATAATAGACTCGAATTTCATAGAAATTGTCTGCCTTGTCGTAAACAATCTCTTTATCAAAGCAAGAAAAAGCATAGAAAATTCGGTGCTTCTCTTCCTCAAAAGCATGCGCTTGAAATGCCTTTGTATTCATCACGATGGTCGCACACTTCTTCTGACCTTGAATAAGCTTCTTCGCTTTCCCTTGATACTGCTTGTAGTCTTGCTCCTCTAAATCTTGTATCACTACATTCTCAATGTTATGTAGAGGAGTCGAAATTAGATACGGGTTCACGTGGTTTTTTTCCACCCATAAAATGTACCACTGCTGCTTTTGAACATAGTACTCAAGTTTATATGGAAAACCTTCTGCCCCTTCTATACGTTCCCCATTCTTCAACTGATAGGAAATTACAAATGCCTTTTTATGCGAAATCCCTTGACGAAGTGTTCGGTGAATCCCTTCAATAGATTCCTCCCGAAAGACAGGCTTTGCTTTCCCCTTTTCAAGAAGAACAGATGAATCGTAGTCAGGATAGGTAGAAAGCAGACTTTTTATTTTCACAACCGTTTTATCCGTTAAAAATAAACCAATCTCATTCTTATCCAGCATTGATTTCAACCAACGCTTTTCAAACAACGTAATAGGAAGGGTAAACGGACCGGTACCATCCACCTGCTGTAGCAATTGTTTTTTCAGCTCATAGCTATGAATTTTTTCTAGCATCATTCATAATCCTCCAACATTTCTTTCCATTCCTGAATCAGCTCTTCCCGAAGGCTCTCTGGTTCAAGAACCTCCGCACTGGATCCAAAGCTACGGATCCATGGCTTAATCTCTCGTGTTCCCCGAACCTCAATTTCATATACAAACGTGTTTCCTTCACGCTGCACAATCTGACCCCACTGGCCTTGCTTTACGACCCGATCTTCAATAAAATTCACAGCATCATCAGATGGCTCAAAATAAAATTTCACCCTT
This sequence comes from Rossellomorea marisflavi, assembly GCA_003667865.1. Taxonomy (GTDB): domain Bacteria; phylum Bacillota; class Bacilli; order Bacillales; family Bacillaceae_B; genus Rossellomorea; species Rossellomorea marisflavi_C. The sequence continues at coordinate 727,953 of CP033051.1, forward strand.
ACCTTTTCAATCGGAGCGCTGCTCAAGAGCCAGCTGTGCTCTAAACTGTTCAATACATCCTGCTGATGCTTCTCAAACTCAGCACCCTGTTGAATCCTAGATTGCTCCTTCACCTCTGATATGCCTTCTAGCTTAAACGTTATAGACGTAGACTCATTAAGCTTCTTACAAATGACGTACCATCTTCCATACTGATGATCAAACACTAAATGAAGAGGCATGACTTCCTGAATTTCTGGCTTATCATTCTTCGCTGTTTTCGGGTGAGCACGCTGTTTGCTTGTTTTCGTATAGTACCGCAGGGTAATCCACTTTCTCTCACGAATCGCTTCTAGCAATTGAACGCATTTGTATTCATCTAAAATACGTCCAAAGTTCATGTATTTATAAAAGGAAACATCAAGCTCCTCACCGTCACTCTTCATATCTAAGTAGTGCTTTAGTAAATCCAACAATAAAAAGCCTGAAACAGACAGAGTCTCTGTATTTGCACAAAAATCAATAAATTGATAAAGATCTATCAGCTCATCACGGTCTAGCCCTGCGAACAAATCATGATCAAGTGTATAGATATATGGTTTCGTTTTCTTTAGTTTTTTGATGACTTCATATTTTTCCAGGTCCTGAAAGGTTCGATCAAAGGATCTTGAAAACGCGAATGGATCAAATATGCCGTTTTGATCGTTAAACGCTCGAATCACTTCTTGCTTTGTCATCGACTTTTTCGACAGCTGAACTATCACAAACACAAAGCGCTCCACTTCACTTGACTGAGCGACCTTGTTCTGCTCATAAAAGGACATTAGCATGTTACGGTTAAATTCGTACGCATCGTATTTAATCCGGCTGTAGCTACATTTTTGATTTTCATCGGATATTACAAGATAGTCATTACCACCACGCTCATAAATTTGCTCCTGAATGGTGGGAAAAAATCGCTCATAGAAATGCTTCTCACTCATCCCGAGCATTTCGGCAAGCTGACTTTTATGATACGCATTCCCCTCAATATACAGAAAACGGTACATTTCCTCTTCTTTTCTAAAATCCATGTAATTCCCTCATTTAACAATAGATTCCTTTATATAAAGATAGAGAGAAACAGGATTATACCTATCTCTCTCATCACTCGCATATAATCCCATTAAGATGAATTGGCTATAGAACCTTGTTTTCCATTGACCCCTCGTACCAGAGGTGACCGTGCCCGGTATAAAATTTTCCATATCCAAGCTTCATGATGCGATCCCAGTTCCTATCCACCCATGGCGCTGCGTTTTTATCACTACTGTCATCTGTCCATTTCGGAACACTTCCAAACGTTAATCCACTCGGCTCAATACTTCCCATCACTTGTCCGCTAAATCGCCGTTGACCATTAGCATCAAAAAAGGTTCCTTCTCCGTGTGGATCACCGTTTTTCACTTGCCCCTCATACCAGAGATACTGACGATTACCCTTGTAATCAAGAATTGCATGAAGCTTCTCGTTCGTTTGAGCCGCTTTCCAATTTCCAGTACTCCCTTGTGCATCCGTAATGTCATTCGGATCAGGATCCAGTATAAAGATACAGCCTTGTCCATCTGCCTGATTGTCCTTAATCTCTCCTATATACCAGGATGCCGGAATCCACATAGATGCACTCGGGTCATTTGGGTCCGTTATCACTTCACCATACGGCTTCATAAATAAGCCGTATCCAGAAGCGCAATCGTTATCCCATGTTCCCTCATAATAAGACCTATCTGAAAAAAAGCTAATGCCATATCCGTGGTTCATTCCGTTCTTCACTTCCCCACAGTAATCAATAGTGGAATTTGGATTATAAAACGTCCCTTTTCCATTAGGAAGACCGTCAACCCAGTCACCCTCATATAAAGCATGGTTTGCACACACATAGCGACCATGGCCATGTGGTCGGCCATTTTCCCAATCCCCTTTATACACACCACTATCTGGGCAAGCGTATGTATCAGGTTCCGTTAATGTAAAATCCTCCCAACTGTGATTCAAATCGAACGGAGCATATCCGTCAACATATTTCATCGTATTATGCTTAGGCTGTCCTGACTCCCAATACCCTTCTGTCCAGGAACCATCAAATTCATACTTCCTTCCCCAGCCATGAAACATGTCATCCTTCCATTCTCCTCGATACACAGGAAGTCCAATTATATGATAGCTTGTACCAAATCCCTGACGTTTGCCTGCTTCCCACTGCCCCTGATAAAGAAGAGTCCGTGTGGTAACCTCTATTTTTCCATTTTCACTTTTAAATGAATTGCAATACAGCTTCCCAAACCCATGTCGCTGCTCGTTCATTGTTTCTCCTACATAGGTTTCAAAGTCCATTTGACTCATCACACCATCTCCTTCTAAAAAATGACGATTAAGGATTAACACCCATTGTCAACAGGCTTTCCTAGCTGAGCAAAAGTACGTACATACAGATGAGTGAACAGATCATTCTTTTTCAATCTAATCAGCTTATTAATCTGATTATAATGGTAGGTAACATTTATAACGTTTGCAGCATAATTGCCAAACGTAACCTGACACATCCCATACCAAAGCATAATAATGAGATCCTCCCCTGAACATTCAGGCAGGTCATTACCAATGTCTTTCAGGACATCATACAGATTGACCGACATAGAGTAATATTCCTTTCCTTGTTTTCCGTAATATCCCTCGATTCGCTTCCGTAATTGATCAAATTGCTCATTGAGCTTAATCTCATGTCTTTGGAACTTCCCCTGAAGCTGGTTATACTCCTTTTCCCATGCTGGACTGTCCAATTCTTTGACGAGCTGTAATAACACATACTCGTAATCCTGCATAGGCAGACTTTCCCGGTTATCATTCAAGCGGAAATAACTTCGGAAGGCAATCAGTAGGAAGAAGGCAACATCCCCTTCCTTAAACTCAAGAAGCTTATTATGCGCACTCCAATTTCGCAGAAGCTTCATGATATAGAAATACGTCTGATCCTTATAGCCCTGTTCCTGATTGGAAAACACTCTACTATATTTATTAACAGAGACGACTGCCTCCCAATCGTGGGAAACAAAGCGAATAATCTGCTTATACAACGACTTTTTCACTTGCTCGCTCGGCTCATGTAACGGCAGCATTTCCTTCAATGCAATAAGAAGGCCCTGGAAATAATCCTTCGAATACAAATGCTTTCTCTCCTGATGTGAATCGTCTAGCACTTCTTTATGCTTTTTAGGCAAATAGAAGTCGTCTTCAAATCGCAAAAATCGCTCTGACTCTTCAAGCTTGTTCAACAGGAAGTCACATGCACTCACTAGTCCATATCGCAGGAAGTAATAAGGTTTTTCCTCTTGTGTATTCTTAAACCACCCTGTAAAATTCCTAAACTCTTCATGGATTTCTTTACTAAACCCAATAGGCTGTTTAATACCTGTAGCTGCAAAATCCTTGTCCCACTTCCCGTAAATATCTTTAGGATGATCCTCTGACTCATCGAGCTCCTTCACCTGTTTTTCCGTCTCAACTAGCAGACGATACGCTTCGGTTGTCGCTCCCTCTTCTATGAACATCATAAAATCAGTGGCAATATCGGCAAAATCAGCTTCAGACATGAAGGCTTCTAAGTGTTCATAAAGTTCTCCACTATCAATAGGCTGATTAGAAGTATGTAAGCGGTGCTTCTCCATTGTTTCCCGGAGCTGTTTAAACTTCGTATTCACATCAACGTACTTATACCCCGTTAAAAAACAGATACGGTCTACCGGAAAGCCCTTGTGCAGAAGATAAAGAAAAGCATAAAATCCTGCATTATCCTTTAGCTGACCTCTGTTCCTTTGAAGCTTTTTTAAATGCTTCTCGTGTATAAATTCGGCCATAATCTGCTGAACCTGACCATCATCAATGTCTCCCAGTTCTAAATTGACATCTAAAAGAACAGTGTCAAACGACCCATAGTGTTGATTAATATATAGTAGAGAACTCGCAAAATCATTAACATCATGAACATAGGTTTGATCAAAATCAAACTTGTCCATTGTTTGGTCTCCTTCTGCAAAATCCTCAATCCATAGCACTTTGTTATATATAGTCATGCTTTCGCAGCTCCCCCCATAAAATCATTAAATTGGCCTTTAGCCATAGCTGAATCTCATACGTGTCAGTATCCTCATCACGAATCTTCATAAAAGGCTGAGTATATTCCTTCCGAAGATCACGATTCACCATCTCTAAGAGAGACTCAAGTGATTGCAAGCCTTCCTTTGTTCCTGAAGGGATCTCATAGGATGGTACCGCGTTTTGAATCACCAGACTCAGAAAAGGTGTTCCTTCTATCTTGTAGCTGTCAAGTGTGACCTTGATAGGTGTGCTCTTGCTTTTACTTCCGTACGTAAACACATTCCGGAATAGCTCCGTAAACATCTCTACTAAAAGGGCATATGCTCCACCCTCTTCTTTTAACAGTCGAACATGCTTCCAAGCACCTTCTATTTCTAAATCCACCGGAAGGAGGTTCTCGTGAACCCAACTTAATAGATCCGCATCATCCTGAACAAGCAGCTTGCTAAGTCGATCCGTAGCTAACGATAAGTCTACTCCTTCTGCCGCAAAACCATCAAGAATACGCGTATCCCGTTTTGTACGCGTCCGTTCATCCGAATAGAAAATCTTGAAGAGGACGATTTCAAGGCTATCATTAATCACCCGCAGAATATCAACAACCTTGTCATCAGCCGGCTTAGCAATCCCTTTTCGTATATGCTTTTGCACCTTGTGAAAATCATCGGAATGACGGAGTTGTAGCATGACACTTTGCTGCCCTAACAGCGTTTCATTTCGATACGCTCGCTTTAGAATCATCGCCTCATTCTGAAACTCGGTTAAACCGGATAATGACTTGATAACCTGTTGAATCGTATGAGGCAGCAGCAAATTTGACCAATTATGGGAGTATCGCTTAACCATATCTTCATTCCTGGCACGCTGCTTTTGCAGTTCCTTGCTAAACTCATAAATCATTCCCTTTGGATCATATGCAAAGTCCGGTCGATACACTTTATATCCTTTTGAAAAGCCAGCTTCTTGATCATCAGAGGAAAGCCTATCATAATGATTCATAAACTTGTTATAACTTTTCAAGGAGGAGTAGTAAACTGCCAGATAATAGTGAAAAGCCGGGACGGTTTCATCGATCGTGACAGCTGCTTCCATTTCCTCAATCGCCGTATTAAGATCATCCTGACAAAATGCTTCAACTGATGCTCTTACATGATGAAGCAGTTCTCTCGTCAAGGAATCACCTACAAGCTTAAACAGCTCCTCATATGGAGGACAGAACTTGGCACTCAACTCTGAGTATACCTTTGGCTTCTTCTCCTCCTCCGTTCGGAAGAACTTAGGGTTCCCTCTCAGGTTCTTTATCCAAAGCGCCTCTTTCGATTCATTCAAGCGAAAAACAAACACCATCACATAGGTCAGGAGCTTGTTACGGTCCGTTTGGTCTGTAAGGGCATCCACAAGTGTATGTAATGCCTCATAAAATCTATGATTTTCAAGACTGGTTGTAATGCTCTCTATATAGGGATCTCTACGGTCAATAATCAATACACATTCTCCTTATTCCTCTGGCTTCAACACTTCACTTGCCTGGTGAAGTAAAAAAGATTTGCTTACTCTTTCTATAAGAGTAGCATGTGAAGCTGTAATTTACTACGCCCTTCACTGGTTCGTATTAACAGTATAAACCGGAGATAAGTATATCAATTCGCCACATGATGGGGGAATGGCGGGACGGTTCTCGTGCTTCCTTCTCTCATGAAATCCCAATACATAAATAGGGTGGGACTTTACAATGTGATTCCATCTATTAAAGAAATGCATACATTCAGGTTGAATGAACTAAATCATAAAATAGGAGAAGAACAAATTCGCTAACGAGATGCCTTTTTAAAGCTATATATAATGTTAAAATTGAAAAATAAAATGCCTTCTTGTGGTATTGCTTATACATTGATAGCAGTCACATTGGTCACTAAAGTTTATACAATTGAATTCACTGAAACAGAAAACAGGAGAACCTTCCCTGCGCTTTATCTAAAACCTAATAAAACAAATAAGAGTTCATTGCTTTATATTTGGCAATGAACTCTTATTTATATTGCTCTATAGCTCTGTTAAAGGGAATTTTGCTTTGCAATAGTTGCTACATCTCTCATATTCTCGTTTCCTTGCTTGATTAGGAGACGATATTGTAGCCAATTACTAGTAAGCTTACCCATCCGTTATTACGGAATTTATTACCTTTGTTATCGAATAAATAGTTCCTTATACTTTCTTATTGAGTCTACATGTTTTTTTGCAAGAAGAGTAAAGACATCACTAAGATTAAAAACACCAGGAGGAATTATGAAGAAATTACTACTATTAAGTTTGGGATTTGTGATATATCTTTCAGGTTGTGGCGGGAACATTGATTCTATTACACTGGGAGATTCGGAATCCATTTATATGCAAATTGATGAACAGCGAACACTTCCCGTAACGATTCATAAAAAGAACGAAGACGAACCAATAGAGGAAGTTCAGTGGAATTGGGAATCAGAGGATGAATCGGTAGCTGAAGTAGATGCATACGGAAATATTATAGCCAAGTCCGTTGGATCAACTACTGTTAAAGTGGCCCTTGAAGGAACATCTTTTAAAGAACAAGTGACCATTCATGTTCTCCCTAAACACGAACTTAGCCTTACAAATAGTCAGCTTGAATTTGAAAAATCAGAGAAGATTGATGTAGTTCTTACACCATCTGTTAAAGAGTACACTCCAAAAATCACCTGGAGTTCTTCCAATATGAGCATTGTAGATATCACACAGGACGGTGTTTTAACCGCTAAAGGAGTTGGTACAGCAACGATAAAAGCTAGTACTGACACCGAAATTCAATTAAGTACTACTATTACAGTGGTACCTAGCTATACTTTTTCTGAGTCAGAACTTGATGTAACCCATCATTCAAGTCACACACTAAGTATTGTTTCAAATCCCAATCAAGAAGAGTCACCTTCAGTTGTTTGGACTTCAAGTAATCCTGATGTTGCAACGGTTGATAGCTTAGGAATAATCCAAGCTCTATCCGTTGGTACTGCAGAGATTACAGCCAAATTAAAGGAAGTTGACAAAGAAGTAAAGAGTACCGTGACGGTTTCACCTTTACTCGTAACAGACGTAAACATTAACGCAGGTGATGGAACGGTAACAAGAGGATCAAAGAGTACTCTTACTTATTCACTCATACCTAATAAAGCTACTAACCAAGAGGTTCAATGGACTACTAGCAATCCTGCAGTCTTGAAAGTAGATGCTAATGGGAACATTGAAGCGTTAAAAGTTGGATCAAGTACAGTGACCGCAGTTGCAGAGAATGGAACAGTTACTGGCTCCGTTGTCATTCAGGTAAAAGAACCCAAAGCAACACCAACACCAACTTCTCAAAACAAATCAACTAACAAAACGAGTAATCATTCGAGTCAGCTAACGGTTATTCACAACAGTGGAAGCCTAAGCTTACAGGAGGGATCCACAAGATATTCATTCAGTCCACGAATCTTTTATAGTTATCAGCCAAGTGGCTATACGGTTATGATAACAGGAACAAGTACGGACGTTGACAATCGATTAGGTTCTCTCAAAATGATTAACAATGCTACATTCAGAGCTGTGTTTTCAGAGAATGGCAAACGACAAACGCTAACTGGACTAACCAACTCTGAATCATATCTTAGCCCTTCTGTAGAAGTCTTTGGGAAACACCCAAAAGTGGATGTATATATTATGTTTAAAGGGAAGGAATTTCACTTTACTACTACTGTTCAGTGAAGCATAGGGACGGTACTTGCGCTTCATTAACTTAAATGCTTATGGCCAAACCTCATATTATATAAACATAGCTTTAATTAGAGCCCTATTCAATTTAGCAATATTATTAATAGGAAGCATGGGAACCGTCCCCATGCTTCCCATGCTACTGATTCAAATACATAAACCGTTCCATATAATACATAAAGATCTGATTATAATAGTTAGAGAAATAGAAGTCACCGTTGTGACCTGCGAATGGCATCATGAACAAAATGGAACCATCGTTATTTTGATTAGAATAGGTTTCATCAAATTCTTTTGCAATGGAAGGATCAACTACGCCATCTTCCGTCCCCTGAAAAATTAACGCAGGTGGACTATCCTCAGTCACTAGTAACGCCGGATCTACTAGTTCATCTGATCCATCAATACCCACATTGCCAGCTAAGCCGTGTGCCGGATAGATCGGAATAATTCCCTTAACCTTTAACGCAGGATTCAACATTTCTGTATACTCACCACTTGCTAATCCAAGACCTACTGCACTAGCAAGCTGTCCTCCGGCTGATGGACCTGACACGAATACTGTATCCAAATCTCCGTTAAACACATCATTATGTTCAACCAAATAATCGGTGAAGATTCCAATATGTCTGACCATATCATCAATCGTAAAGTCCGCGACAATATTTTCAGGTACTGGTGCGAATTCCACAAACTTATCCTCACTGCTTAATCCGTACTGGACATCAAACACAACATAGCCCTGGCTAGCAAAATACTTATTTACCTCAGCATTGTTTCCTGCCCCTTTATCGCCAATGGTCCAACCTCCGCCATGAATTCGAAGTAACACCGCTCGATTACCTGGGAGTTCCTTGCCACTTTCGGGTGGTAGATAGGCATCAAAAGATAGCTTAATATCCTTATCTACACCTTCGCTTCCTTCATAAAACAGAATATTTTCCTTTAACGTATACTCCTCTGTACTTGTACCGAAGAAATAGTTCGGTAGTGAAAAAGGAATTTGTAAAAAGGCTGCATCCACCTTGTCTGGAATACGTTCATCCCAGTTATCCCCAAATACCTCCGAAAACTCCTGCTCTGCTTCATTTAAAGTAAACAACGTTGCCACAATCGGAGCACTAAAGCATAGGGCTATTCCAATCCCAACAATCGCTAGTGAGACTCTAGTCTTTGTCCGTTTTCTTTTAACCAGCAAAGCAGTAATTGCTAGTGTGCCAATGCTAAAAAACAGCGCAAAGCCCGGGAAGAACATTTCAACTATTCCACCCGTTTTCCCTACTAAGAGATTGAATGAAATAAATAGACCAAGTAAAAGACACAATACTAGTAGTACCAATGCCACTATAGCTTTCTTCGATTGTTTCTCTTCGGTAAGAAATCCCCCAAACTCAGGATTTGATCTCGTTCGTTTTGTCCAAGCCACTACTGTTCCCAATCCAAACAGAACAAAAAGAATGATACCTGATAACCAGCTAGTAGAATCTTGATTAGAAGGATTGCTAGCGGCAATAGTATTTAATATCGGAAGTACCGTCATAGCCAAAATCGTAAACAATAGATAGCCTTGATCCAAGGTCTGCCTGTTACTAGGTAATGCAGTAGCTCCGATATTTCCTATCAAAGTTAGAAGCAATACCACCCCAAACACATTCAAGAAGGCTGCACCTTGAACGTCAAATAATAATAGTATGCTACATAGAATGGAAAGGATATTCAGTACCACTAATATAGATGAAATAATACGTGCTGAAGGGTGCTGAGGTTTCTTGTCCACACTCGATAATGAAGGATGAAAAGAACTGAATAAAAGCATTTTATTCCCCTCTCTTTCTGTGAAGTTATTATTCCATTATATTATTAATAAAGTCTTCCAACAAACAAAGAAGCATGGGGTCGCTTCTTCTGCTTCATAAATAGAAAAGAAGCACGAGAACCGTCCGAGACCAGTGAAAAACTAACGTTTTTTTCTTTCTCTATTCCCCTAAATGGTAAATAGTTGAAAATTAAAGTGGGTCATTAGATATTTATCTAAAAATACAGTTAAAGAGGAAGCTGCTATTGCTGCTATCCTCTTTAAATTTACTGCTAATGCAGCCAATTTCGATTGTATGGACACACTTAAAAGACCATACCCCTTTGCTCGAGATAGGCCGTGGAATCTTTTGAGCTCCGCGTTTTTTCCTTCTATGGAGGCTCTCTTTTTATACTTTTCTTTGAACTCATCTGTTTTTTGGTATTGAGAGATCTCGTAAAATTCAGTTGAATTTAGTCCCACAGATAGTATTCTTCGTGCACTCGTCTTAGCACACTCATCATGAAGAGGGCACGCTTTACATTGATTGAGTTCAAAATAATATTTATAACCTTCCCTTCTGGTACCATCTTTTCTTTTAGAACTATGATACTTCTTGTTTACAGTGATATTCCCTTGACTACACTGCCATTCATCGGAATCTTTGTTGTATGTAAATTCACTTTCATCTATTCTGTAGACTGTGGCACTAACAGGTATAAAAGCTTTCGCTTTTACGGCATTAATATCTTCAAGAATCGACTTTCTAAAATAGGCTTTGTCCCCGTAGACTTCTTCGAGTATCACACCTGCTTTTTGCGTTTCCGCCAACATTTCCTTTGCATAACTGCCATCCACATAAGCACCATCTGAAGTCCTCACTGAAGTAATAATTCGTTCATCCGTTGTCATCACAAACTCCGTTTTATAGCCATAGAAGTCTTGAGTTTTACTCTTCCTGCCAACTCTTGCGTCTTCATCGATAAGGGAACGAATACTTTTTTGGTTCAAAAACTTTGGGTCTTTTAGTATCTCACGAGACTTTTGAATGACCTTATGAGTCTGAGATTCTTTAACAGATGTATGCTTATTGACTTCGTCAATGACAGTTTCTAAATAGGTTTTCATCACAGCTTTTGCTTCTTTGTGATCCTCTATTTCCTGGTACTCTGGAATTGCTGGTAGATTTTCTAAGGGATTACCGGATTCTTCTTCGTAAGTCTTGATAATTCTCTTAGCTAAGTGTTTCATGATTCTTTCAGGGGTTTTCTTTTTTGTATTCGCTTCTATATGAGTAGAGTCAATACTAACACTCTTACTCTCAATAATACCTTGTTCTATACATTGTCTTACGACCTCAGTAATGATCTCATCGAGCGTGGTTTCTCCAAGGCGTTGCGTTCTAAATTTGGATAATAGACTTTTATCAGGTAGGACCGTTTCAGGATTTACCCCAAGGAAATATAAGTGGGCAAGGTTTAAATTTGCATCCATAATAAGCTTCTCATCTGAAAGGTTACAGAGTTGTTGTAATAAGAGAAGTTTACACATTAATTCTGGTTCTTTTGCAGGACGGCCAAATCCTGCGCAATAACTGTCCGCTAGTAAAATATTAATAAAACTAAAATCTACTACTAAAGAAATCTTCTTAAGGGTATGATTTTCTGGAATTTTATCATATAATATTGAATGAAAACTTGATTGCTTTGGCTCAATTCGAAGCATAATAAAGCCCCCCTAGTAAAATTTTGTTTCTTGGTCGATACAAAATTATAACATTAGGAGGGCTTTTTTGTGTTTAAAATTATTTAAGTCAAGCAGAACAAACTTAAAACCGAAGGTTATAAATGATAACTGACTTTTTCACTGGTCTCGAACCGTCCCCATGCTTCCCCCCATGCTCCCCGTGCTTCCATCAAACTAATGCATCATCATTTCTTCAGCGACTTCCTCACCACTTAGATCAGAGAAGTAATAGGTCGGCCAGTTGGTGACTTCTTCAAGTAGTGCTTCCCGGTCATCTCCCCAATACAAGTGATAGTGATGTGCATCGGTTGGCGCGATGCTGTGGTCACTGAACTGGATATAGGCTGGCATGTTTCCTTCCGTTTCATCAGTGAGCTTGAAAATGTATCGCACTCCGCGGTTTCCTTTTTCATAGGTTAGGATTTCATAGCCATCATAGATGTAGCTTCCTGATGATTTTTTGCCATCTTCAAAGAAGGTAAACGTATCTCCCTCAATGATAATGCGACTCACGGCTGTTTTATAGCCGATCGTATAGTATTCTTTGTACTCCTCAGCTGTCATATCTCCCTCTTCTGCTTTATGCTCGAATACTTCATCTAATGTTCCATCAAGTAAATAAGGGTAGACAGATTGCCAGTCACCTTCCCAATCGGATAACGCACGATCTTTAATTTGATCATCTTCGAAATATCCATCATGGATTTTTTGTGCCGCTTCGTCTAATTCGTGGCTGTGATCGTGACTATGATCATGGTCGTCTTCTTCAACTTCCACAGCTGGCGAATCTGCTAATGCTGTTGTCAATTGAGAAAGGTTTTGACGCATTAATGTGAAATAATCTTCTTCATTCTCGATATCCTCTTCTGTTAAAACCGAAAGATTATGAAGGCGAAGGGTTTCTGCTCCAATTTCATTTCTGATAACTTCCGCTATTTTTGTCGTTATGTTTTGTTCAAAAAAGACGTACTTTAACCCATATTCATTGGCTGTTTCAACAATATTAGTCAGCTCTTTCTGTGAAGGCTCATCGGTTGAATTCAAGCCAGAAACAGCTATTTGATGGACATCATATGCTTCCTCCCAATAGCCATAAGCTGCATGAGAGACAATAAAGTGATTGCCTGGCGTCGCTTCCAATTGAGTTGAGAACTCATTATGAAGATCTTCAAGCTCTGCTTTTAATGCCTCAAAGTTCTTATTAAATGTTTCTTCTTTTTCAGGCCTTAACTCTACTAACATATCTTTTACATTTTCCGCTAATTTAATAGAACGGATTGGATCAAGCCACACGTGTGGGTCATGATCTCCGTGATCATGATCGTGGTCATGGTCATGGTCGTGATCATTTTCACTCAATTCTATTCCTTCGGCAGCTTCAATGATTTTTACATCTTCTGATTCAACTGAATTTGCGATTTTTTCAGCATAAGTCTCTAATCCCGCACCATTAAGAATAAAGGCGTCTGCTTCTGCAATGTTTATCATTTCTTTCGTAGTCGGCTCGTATGTATGGGAGTCCGATCCAGGTGGCAAAATCGATTCGACTAACGCTTCTTCTCCTGCAATCTGTTCTGCAAAAAACTGCAGTGGGTATACCGTTGTATAAATCTTCAACTTCTCGGTCGAAGAAGCTTCCTTCTCACCGCTAGTTGTACCTGCATCGTCTCCACCACATGCAGTAAGGAAAAAGGCAATCAGTAAACTAGGTAAAGCCATCCATATTTTTCTCATATGTATCCTCCTCTTTATTCCACACAAAACACTATATCGTAATAATTACGATTTGTAAATAGGAATCATTACACTTTAGGTGAATTTATTAAAAGGAAAGTAAACTTTACATTTTTAGCATTGTGAGATATACCTCTACTACGGAAAGTTAACTTTCCATTAGGAGGGTAAACTCATGAACAACCGTTTAGAAGAAATCCGTAAGCAACGCGGAATTAAACAAGAAGAATTAGCAAATTCTGTTGAAGTATCAAGGCAAACAATCGGTTCGCTGGAAAACGGGCGTTATAACCCATCGATTATTTTAGCATTTAAGATTGCGCGTTTTTTCGATATGACGATTGAAGATATCTTTATTTATGAGGAGGACGATAAGGTATGAAGAATTCTATTTCTGCTTATATTCTTACCGTTGTTGGTTTAGGCCTACTATCCGGAGGTGTGTACTTCATCAAAACAATGGAAGGTCTACACGGTATGACGGGAGCATTGCCTTATATCTGTGTTGGGCTGGGATGTGTTATTTTCGGTCACGGCATGGGAGAAGTAGTCCTTCGACGTGCTATGAAGAGTGCTCCCGCCGCAGCAAAGCAACTGGAGATTGACAAAAATGATGAACGCAATGTAGCAATCGCTAATCATGCAAAAGCGAAAGCTTATGACATGATGGTTTTTGTTTTTGGAGCCTTATTGTTTGCATTTGCCTTGATGGGTATAGATTTAGTAGTGTTATTGCTACTTGTTTTTACCTATCTGCTTATCGTTGTATATTGCACGTATTACCGCTTTAAGTTTAATAAAGAGATGTAAGGAGAGATAGCTTCCATTTGAAACGAGGTGATCACGATGGCACAAGAAGGTAAAAAGCTTATACCCGGACTAGGCACTCTAGTTAAGATACAACCCGATGAGGTTAGTTTTCAGATAGAGCACCAAGCTGACTCTACTGCAACGTCACTACCTGAGTTAGTAGCAGACTTTAACGAGCTATTAGCAAAGCTTCAAGCAGCAGGTATTATGAAAAAGCAATAGACCATAATTAAGCCAGCCGTATAGCGTCTGGCTTGTTCTATTACGTATTAATTTGTTTATGTGTACATATACAGTAATGATTATTTGACCTAAGATACCCACAAGTCATAAGATACTTCCAATCAAAAAATGTAACCACACACAGACCTCACAAGATTAATAGTTCAACCAATAACAAAAATAATTCACTATAAAGGGAAGCACTTCCACACGATTCAACCTTTTCACTTAACACACTACCGTACTGGGGTCAGGCCCTAATATCAAACATATATTTTTTGTATGTCTTCCGAATTGATAATATAATTCCCATGAATATCATATTAGAAAACAAGGAACTTCCTCCATACGATAATAAAGGTAGGGATATTCCCTTGACAGGCATAAGCCCAATCGTCATTCCAATGTTTTGAAAGATTTGAAGAGTATACATCACCATCATTCCACAACATACATATAAACCAAAGGGTGAGTCTGCCCCGTTGCCAATGACCGTCAACCGGAACATGAGTAAGAAGAATAAAAAGATGACGATTGAGGCAGCAATAAAGCCTCCCTCCTCCGCAATCGTGGCAAATATGAAGTCGGTATGCTTCTCTGGAATATAAACCGTTCCGTTTCCGATTCCATTCCCCTTTAGTTCCCCGCTCCCTACTGCCAGTATGGATTTCCTCGTCTGATATGCAAGATCGGTATATTCATTCGGTGAAAGCCAGCCCATGATCCTTTCCTGCTGATGTGGTTTCAACAGCGGTACAAGCTTTTCAATGATAAGATCAGGATGTTGAAAATAAAGATAGACCAAGATAGAGGCTCCAGTAACTGGAATAGCTGCTACTATTGCAAGAACTTTCTTTTGAATACCTGATAAAAAAAGAACAGTAATACTCCCGACTAGGTAAAGAATCACCATGCCGGTATCTGGCTGCTGGTAAACAAATAAAGAGGGGATGAGTGTAACAAGCATGACTTTGCCGATTAATAGGCTATCCGACCAGCCCGTCCTCTCTTGATTATGTAAGTTATGTAGATGAGCAATCCTACTGACCACTAGTAGCAAAGCAATTTTCAAAAATTCTGAAGGTTGAATGGAACCAATAAGTGGTAGACGATACCACCTTTTTGCCCCCAATATTGATGGTGCAATCTCTTGGGGCATCAGGGGAAGAAGCACAATAGATGTAACCACCAGTAAGTAAAATGGCCATGCAACCCTTTCAAATTGATCAGGGTCAAGATAAGCCACCGCAACTAGTAGGCCAAAACCAATCAAATAACTAATCGCCTGCTTGAGAGCAAAATTCTGTTCTCCATACTGCCCTGTTCCCTGACTGCTGTAGATAAAAAGAATGCTCAGGATACTAAAAATCCCTATGATGAATAATACAGATTTATCCAATTTTTTAAAGTACGTAATTTCCATATTGATGTTCTCCTGTTAGCATTCTTTCTTTTCTAATCTACTCACTCGACGGAAGTGTCTTCACCGGTTTCATGGAGTGGCCAATTACCAGTTAAAAATTCCTCAATTGCCTGTTTATTCTTATCAAAATCAATAGTAAGAGCGAGACCTACCCCTTCATACCAATCATCAGTATAGGAGCCCTCCACAGGAATGGTCAAACTCTCTACCGTCTCAGGGCGTTGTAACGCGATACTCTTCACAATATTAAGCATGTCTCCTGCTTCAAGGTTCGTCTGGACAAAAGGTTTCACTGCCCCGACCATTTTCGGCAGCTTCACGACCCCTCTCGTACTTAAAAGCTCATCTCTCATTGCAGAAATAACCTGCTGCTGCCGTCTAACTCTGCCAAAATCAGCTTCCGCATCCTTGCGGAAACGGGCATATCCCAATAATTCCTGCCCATTTAGGTTTTGAAGTCCAGGCTCAAGAGAGACACCAATGTTTGCTGACATTGCTTTCTCAACGTCAATTTCTATGCCATTAGGAGCGAGAACATCGACCATATTTTCAAACCCAGTAAAGTCAATTAATGCATAATACTCTATGTCGAGGTCAAAATTCACTTTTAACGTTTCCCTCAACAGTTCCGGTCCTCCAAGAAAGAAAGCTGTATTCATTTTATAATTTCTGAAACCAGGTATTTCGGTATAAATATCCCGCATAATTGAAATAATCTTTGCTGTTCCTTCTTTGGGATTATATTGTGCGACCATGATTGAATCTGTTCGTGACCTTTCTTCGTCAGCTCGTGCATCGACACCTAACAGAAGTACATTAACCGTATCAAGATTCTTCACCCCATTGAACTCATACTCCTGTGGATCCCCTTCAATTTCTTCTGCCATGCTTACTCCAGACTGAAACTGGTAGAAAACATAACCAACGGTGGCGAGTACTCCCACTATCAAGATTAAGGCTATCTGAGAATATAACTTTTTTCGTTTGGTGCTTTTTTGTCTGCTCATTTATTCATTCAATCCTCTTATCCATCATTTTTTAAGCGTCAGTGCATTCATCACCCAGTGGATGACTACTGCATCATCTAAGTACCCGACCGGAAATAGTAGATCCGGGATACAGTCAACGGATGAAATGAAGTAAAGAAGGGCTCCTCCCATTAAGGCAAGCTCCATCTTCGTTCCCTTTTTCCAAATAAATCTCTCATACATTTTCTTCAAATCATGAATAAACGGACCAATACTCCCAACCTTTTCTACCTTTTCATCGAACTTATTACGAACCGTTTCAGTTCCCTCTTCAGTCAATGAGAGGTTCTGATACTTTTCTAACTCTTGATTTACATCTTCAAGACGAAACTCTTTATCTACTAAATTAGAGGAATTCAGAATCGATTGAATTTGGGTAATTGAATCATTCAGATCAGAATGGCTCTGGCCAACCGGATAACCTGCTGCCTCGTATAATGCAGAAAGGGGAACATCAAGTTGTTCTGCAAAGCGCTGCAGATGTTCAGGGGTTGCTTTTCGTTTACCGTTAATAATTTTCGAAATAATTGCTGGATCAATACCTGTCAACCTGCTCAATGTCCTCATCGATAATGCATGCTTCTGAAGCAATTCCTTCAAAAGCTGGCCTATTTCATTGCTTTTCTCTGGCATATTGTCTGTCCTTTCTACCTTTTGCGTTGTCTATACTATACAAAGAGTGTTGACTTTTTGTCAACACTCTAGAAACATTACTATTTTGATCGCACTCAAGCAGAGCAGCCACTGTGAACGGTGAAGGAATGCTTTCTTGAAGTTTTCTAGCGTTTGCTTCAATCGCATTGTATAGAAGGTAGAATCAGGTCCCGTTCTATATTTTTTAGTAGAAACACAATGAACTTACTAGATTCAATAAGTGCAAACCTATATTGAGAGAAGCACAAATCATACTCAATTACGCCCATCTAGACCTAAAAGTCTATCGGGAAATGTAAGATAATGGTTACGTGTAAATAGTGCGATTTTCTTCTATCAATCTAATACAAGGAGTGATGATCATGAACATGTTAACCACTTATGACATTAACCCGAATACCGCTGCCCTACTTCCTGTAAAACACCTCGATTACTGCACACTCATCATTGAGACGAACGGAAGCTATTACATCAATCAGCCCAGTTTGACGTTAATTAAAGAAGCTTGCCTTAAGGGATACTCGACTTATGAGGGAAGGCGTGAAGCTGTTCGGCACTACACGGGATTTCATCAGAAGGTACCGATCCCAATTAACCCCTATCAAAACATCTATGCTTTCCCAACTCAGTCACCCCACCAATTCGAATGCTGCTGGCTCTTTCCCACGCATATCCAATCCATTAAACCAACTTCTAACTCAAAGGGATCTATCGTAACATTTAAAAATAAAAAAACGATTACGTTAAGCCAATCAGCAAGTACACTCCGAAAACAAATGCAGCGTACAGCTTTCTTTACGATGTTACTTCATGAAACGAGATCTTTTCAAAATTAGTAAATCCCTTTATTAAACAAGAATTACTAAGATGAAAATTTTTTCAGGATTTTCTCCAAAACCAGTCCACCTGGACGTTTTACCTTCTTAAAGGCAACTAGATAATGAGGGAAAAAGGGAGATTGCCTTGAAGGAAATTGAAACAGATGGCCAAATATTAGGTCGAATACTTGGTGGGATAAGACGAAATAAGAAATCAAAAGATAAAAAATGGACCATTGCATATGTAGCAGAACAAGCCGAACTTGATGAGAATTTCGTAGAAAAGTTTCTAAGAGAAGGAAAGAAAGAGCCTCAGTTCGTGACGATTGCGAAGCTGGCAGAGGCATTGGAGTTAAGTATCGATGATCTTTGGGAGGAATATAAGAAGGAAAGATATCCATCGGGTGAATAGGATCATTTCTTACAACAACCTTATACTCCTTCTAGAGAGAGATTCAGCCATAAAGTTATGTATGAAATCCCCTTTTTCAGAGTTAACCATATTACTTCAGCAGTAGTAAAAGAGATTCATTTTACTTTTTACTCCCCATAAGAAAACTCCTCATAATCAATAACCATTCAATCTACTGATCTATAAAATCCTGATAGTAAAAGAAGTACCTGCCCGGTGTGGGCAAGTTGAATTCATGTTTTTCAAAAAAATAACTTTATAACTATTTCATGGGGAGTGTTTTTGCATTTTTACACCCTAGCACTTTCACACTACTGTGCTTGAGATCAGTACACGATTATTTTAATGTCACTTCTTTGCACCACGAATCATACGAAATACGAAGACAACAACCGCAATTACAAGAAGAATGTGAATAAAATCACCAAGAATGTGTAAAGAGAATCCTAATAGCCATAATACAAAAAGTATGATTAAGAATGTCCAAATCATGTTATCGATCCTTTCTCTGAATAACTGTAATATTTTTGTATATTTATAGATTACCCAGATTTTAATAGAAAGAAACTTTTAGTGATGACAACTTGGGGGCTAGTGCATGATTGTCGATGCTTATACATCATTAATAAAAATAGTAAATTATAATACATTAGCAAGGCTCGTGGGTCAGGGTACGTTATTTGCTATCAACTTTTTGCTTATCATAGCGGGTAGTCAGCCACAATATTTACTACATACAAAATAAATATTTGAAGAAAGAAGAAGCCATTCAGCAATAGTTACTGAATGGCTTCTTTATTTATTAGTATTGAAGGTCAAAACGATCATCTTCTGGCATTGAGAAGTTAGCAATTTTTATAGTTGCGATTGAAGGATCGTTTGCATGCCAACCCTTATTCATGTACGTGTCATATCCCATTTTCTCAGCAAGTTCTCTAATTGGTGCAATAACAATCCCACTAGAGTTTTTTACACCTCCTGATAAGTTAATCGTTGCCCCATCTATTTTTACTTTACTATCAGATACATATTCAACCTTATGTCTGCCTTTGAAGATAGTAGTAACGTCCATATAGTGAATTTCATTTTCCTCATAAGGCATTTGCTTTAATTGATGTGTTTTAACTGTTGAAGTAAGATATTCAGCAAAGTCCATACTCTTTGTTTGAACATCTATCATGAATTGCCCTACTTTCGGATTCATTGGTAAATAAAAATACTCGTCTAGAATGTTATTGTATCTTTCATCGTAAGAATTAGTAACCATAGGTGAATTAGTAATTGCTTTTCCGTTATATGAAATCATTTCAAAAGTTGGATAATAAAATTCATAATTTACTAACCCATTAGAACCAATTGCAAATTCGATATATTCATCCATTGTTTCAAAGTGGCTTTCCCCAAATGTGCTTAATAGATCATCGTAAACAAAGTTATTCAACATTCGTCGAATTAAATATTGTTCGCCGTATTTAGCCTTTAACTCCGAATAAGTCATTTCTTTATCAGTCTTATTAGTTGGAACTACAACTGGAACAGTAGAAACATACTTTAAAAGAGCATCTATTGATAAAACAGTTGAAAGTCTAGTTCCTTTAATAGATGGTTCAAATTTTGTACTTGTACCATATCGTCCCATAACCTCATAGGCTGAAAGGTATTGGACAGCTTCACGAGCAGAAGCACCAATTTTAGAGTAATCACTAAAATAGCTTAATCTATCTTTTGCGGTGAAATCTCCGTATTGTTCCATTGCGTTATGTAACATGATCGCCATTTGTTGTCTTTCAATTGTTGCATCAGGACGGAATGTACCGTCTGGATAACCGTTAATGATTCCAACCGCACTTGCTCTACCAATGTCACCGTATAATCTCATAGATGAACTTACATCTTTAAATTTCGGTGTAGCTTGTGGTAATTCTAAGGCTCTAGCTATGAACGCCGCGAATTGTGCTCTTGTAACTGTATCATTCGGTCTGAATGTATTGTCGGGAAAACCTGTAATAACTCCTTTATCTACTAATGCTTCAATTTTTGCTTTATCTGGGTGGTTTTGAATATCCGTTAAACCTGCTGCTTCTGTGGAAAGTAGTGATGATAAGGAAAGGGTTAATGTTACTGCTCCAACCATGATTGACTTCGTTATTAATTTCATGAGTACCTCCTAAAGCACATTCTCTACTTAATAATTAGTGTTAAACAATTAATGACGTCATTTTCAATTCTTATTTCTTTGCCCTTGGATTTGGATAGGTTACTTCTTCAAAAACTATTATAATGGCTTATTTACACAAAAGGTCATTGATAGAAAATTCAGATGTAGTATTCTACATTTGTTAAAGGGACACTGTGTAATATGCTACATTATTTTCAATCAGAAGGTTGAAAATAGACTACGATTTTGTGATGGGGCCACTCTATTCCTATGATTATATCCATAAGTTCAGGAGCAAATTTTTAACATGCAACACAAAATCCTCCTAACTCATATGAGGGACGCGATTATACAATTATTCTGCTAAGCCTGACCACTATTACCGATAGCCAAAAGAAACTTTTAGAATTATAACTGGGATACTAGTGCCTAAGTGCCGAGCTGATAAAGCAAAGCGTCTTCCATTGTACCCATCCAAATCCTTCAAACCAAAGTATCATATACAGTATCAAAACACAAAGTTAGAAAGACAGTTCACCGCCATGTCAATTGAGTCCTATTAACCACGGAATTTTTGTCAAACCAATCCCTGTCTCTAAAAGAAATTCTTGTGCTTTTTCTTCAATCTATTTATTGGACCATTCCCCTTACTTTATTTATCTGTCCAAACAGCCTTTACGTTAATTTACTGATTAAATTAAATACTATAATATCTATTAGCACTCGAATTTAGATTTATATATACCTTTAAAGCCATACTTTAATTTCCGTAGAAAAGCAAAAAAGCCCATAATCAGGTTATATTATTCCTGAAAATGAACTTCCCTAGAGGTAATATACTCTATGTCAGTTTAATTACTATTTGAACAAATCGGAATATTCCGCTATTGTTCAAAGGCTAGTAGGTTTACGGAGATATTACTTTACCAACTGTATTGATCTGGAGCTTCACCGTATTCTTCTTTAATTCTCGCTTTAGCTACTTCTTCGCCTTCGGTAATTTTTTTCACTTGAACATTAAATTCCCATTCATCCCCAAAGTCAAATAGATAAAGGAAACTCTGTCCCTCGTATAAATTTAAGTCGCCAATTTTCACTTCATCAACATATGGACCTTGACTATCATATGGAGCATTATAGAAGTGTTTACTGTATTTTTTTCCATCCATGTAGAATGCATACAAATGATCATCATCAAAGCTGAATGACAATTGAATTAAATTATGTAGGTCAAGTAACGTATGGGAGCTTGATAATTCTAGCACCCTCCAGCAGGATTGATGTAATTTCACTTGTAATCTATACGTTCCTCTAATAAAAGATGATTGTTTCTTTAGTATAGTCATTAATTGTCCTAATGGAAATAACGGCTTTAATAATGGAACTAATGACATCTCACTTCTCGGTTTTTCTAAATCAATTTCTTCCATCATCTCATCCGGCAGATTCAATAGATTTGCTAATAAACTAAACGATTGACCAAGTTTATCTACCTCGCTCGGCTCCCATGTTTCAAGTAATATATGTGATATCTTCTTGAAAAATGGAGATAAAGTAATCGACCTTGCCATAGTCCTTTTCGGTCTTCCTGGAATATTAGATGCACGCTCATCAATTTCAAATGTCCAAAAACCAAAATAACGGAAATAATAGAAAAATTGTCCATATTGATAGACAGCATGTTCAATAAGTTTATTTTCTTTTATCTCTATAACTTCATTTGCCGGAAAGTTCACTAATTCATCAAATAGTACCTCAATATTATCCGGTTTACTACTCCATGTTTCACCCTGAAGGTCTTCCCAATCTATCTCTATCCAAAAGACTTCTAATAGGCTAACATATTGTTCCGTAGGTGTAAGTTGCATATATTTATCTATTTGATCACTTTGCACAAGAGCTTGCGCAGACGTTTGGGTACGTTGGATTCGAATCAAATCAAGATTGATAGCAAGATAATAAAACAAATGAATTTTGGGATAGCTAATTTGTGTCGCATGTTCCGGAATCTCACGATCATCAGGTTTCAGTCTTGAATAAATCGCTAGTAAATCTTTTTTGGTAAAATATGCACTCGCCTTTGTTAGTTTTATTTTATTTGTTTTTAGATACGCTACATATATCTGAAATTCTTCTAGTAAATCTGATGGAAACTCCTTAGTTATAATGATCTGATCTTGTTGATCCTCAATTTTTCTATTCACGTTCTGTGACTCCTTAAAGATACATACTATTGGGTTTTACATTATTATAATAGTCTCTTAGCAGAGTAACAAGCGGTACTTGGGATCAAGTGTGACAGCTAGAATAAAGTATACAGATTTGCTAGATATGATGAATCACTTGTTTGCTTATTCTATCAATTGCGTCAGGACTACTATTAGAGGAAATTATCTAGTACTATAATTTCTTTATTGTATTCAAATAAATTCAATTGGTATCAGAACTCCATTTATTGCTATCACTGTGTTCCTTTATTATAGCAGGGGTCAGGCTCTAATTTTGGGTGAGAATGAAATCGTCGTTCCTACATATTTAATTTATTACGAATTATAATAGAAGAGAATGGAAGGAAAGCATATACTAATATTGTGATTTTATGAAGTGAAGCCTTATCCTATCCTATGTCCAAATGAAAGGATCATCCAAACATGTCATTTTTAAATAAAGTGCAACCATTTATCCTTAGTCAGGATAAAATCTTACGCTCCTTTGCTTTACAAGTCATCGACAAGAGCTATATGGGAACAGAAGAAACATTTTTCACTGCCCTGGAAGCTCTCGATCAACAGCCCATTAATCCAGTAAAAAATTCAATCATTCCTTATGTAAGGAATATTCCATTCACCGAGAGAATGGTAAAAGAATTGATTGAAAGAATTCAACGAAACGATGACAATCAAATTTGGTATGGGAGCTTGCTACAGAAAGTCGAAACTACACATCTTCTTTCCTATAAGGAACAGCTTGCACCATTTATTAACCAGGATGTGCTAGAGTCTTATTTATCTCTATTAAACATGGATCAAGATCAATTATTAGCGGAAGCAGATTCGGTCATAGAGCAATTAGAGTCAACGGGATACCATCAGTCCTTATTCCAATATGGGAAGAGAATCTATAAGGAACTCATGAAGCGTGGCGAGCTCTCTCATCGTGAACTAGAGAGTGTCATTGTTGAAAATATAGAGGAAGACTACTTCTCTTATAAAGGAATTTACTCTGTATATCTTGCTGGTGAACAAAAGGTAACCGCACTAGTGCCTCTCCTCTCAACATTACTTGAACGGACCAGCGAAGACATCTTATTAGAAGAAGTTGCGAAAGCACTAATCAAAATTGGAACAGAAGACGTCATCCAACACGTTGAAAAGTATCTCATAGAATTGGATACAGCCTATTCAGCAGTGGAAATACTAGAGAACATCAAGCTTTCACGGGCAGAAGAAGTATTATTACAGCACTTTGAAAAAACTTCCGATATTACTATAAAAACGATGCTTGCGGATGCATTGTGTAGACAGCTCTCAACAAAGGCAGTCCCTGCTGTAGTCTCTTTTGTTGAAGAAGGCTACGACAAAGGGATGTTAAATCTCAAAGAGCCACTCTATGCCTGCTGCGTCATCAACAACATCGATCATCCTCAGCTAGAAGAGTGGAAGCAGAGTGTTCTAGATGAGGAAGCACGCTTCGAAAAAAGACAAAAAGAAATCATCCAAAACCATGCTAAATCCCAAAAGGTTGGGCGTAATGACCCTTGTCCCTGTGGAAGTGGAAAGAAGTTCAAAAAGTGTTGTGGAAAATAAACGGGAATCAGGTGGGACGAGGTACCTAGTCCCCTCGCCCCGCCTAAGGATCTTATTCTGAAATATGGAAGTGTAATTGATGCTATTAAAAAATGCTACTTATTTGAACCATGACATTGGGGTCAGACCCCGATATTCTCCCAGAATACTTTACATTATTTTGAGGGAGATAAAGAAAGGGAAGCTAGTCCCTCGCTTCCCCTCCCGCTTCTATATAATTTATAATTTCATGCTTAAACCGCAAAATTCCTCCGAATATACTCCGTTAATTCTCTAGCTCCGGTGTATCCTAAGTTTTGATAATCTAAAAATTGGCATGCGATCACGGTTGTGTTTTTACCTACCCTTGTTGAAACATAAATAGTTTTTTTGCTTTCTTTTAAGGTAATTTCTTCAAACTGTAAGCCAGCCCAAATATGCTTGAACAGTTTTAATTTAGTACTTATAGCACCAAAGGATAATAAAATAGGGACTTCATTCTCAGTAAAATGATTCTTAAACAGTCGAACCCTTTGGTCACCCCATTCCGAATAAGGAGTTTCTGCTCGTTTAAAGGAAAAGGCATCTAAGTATTTCTTTTGATCTACATTTGTATAAGGTAGCGGTTCCTTTTCTGATCTTCTTGGTAAGGGTCTCCAATCGAATAGACCTGATTTGATACCGGGACGATTTGAATAAAGACCGTTTTCCATCATAAATTTCTTCACAATTTCCTCCGTCTCCCTATCACCCTTTTTAAACCAGTTTTCCACCGGCTTCTCTCTGTCTTCTAATGCTAAAATCATGCGAGAGCTTAACTTCAGAAATGGGCTGATCGGAACTTTTCTTATATTGCCAGGCAGCCATTCATCTGTTTTCCAATAGCCGTCTTTCCACTTCTTGCTACCCACTTTATATTGATTGCATATGAGCTCGATGTTATCTTCTAATGACTGCTGACCAAGTCCACCTTCATTCATAAAAAAAGCAATGTCTACATTCCCGATGTCCCCATACCCAATAAATGACAGGAGAGATTGTTGTTGATCCTCACTTAGTGCCATTACTTCATTGCTTGAATCTTCTCTGCTCAATTTCATAGTCATTCCCCCAGTTTTTTAGTTTGGCATTGTAAAAAAAACTAAAAAAACCCTAACCCAAACCGCTAACTTTCAAATAACAAAAACATATTGATTGCATTTGATTCCAATTTTCCCTAAGCAAGAATGACAGACTCGATACCCGCACGTATTGTATGCCAATTCCATTCTTTGCTGTATTCCTGGTGGCAGTGCATACATGGGATAAACATCTAACTCACTCCTTTAGCTATGTTAATTTCTATTCTAATAAATCCAACAAACACCATAAGTTGCTCCTCTCTTCTTTTGAAAAAAGTTCGTCGTTCCATAGCAGGGGCATATTTGTTTATAAAAGGATTCATTTATATATTCCCCTTTTTTATTAGAATATTGTTAATGTGGAGATGAAAAAGTCTCCCATGACCTCTAGATTTAAAGATCTAGTTCTCTCATATCCTCTAACTCTTCTAGTTCATCTTCTGTAAAATAGGGTTCAATACCCTGGTGTCGCTTCTTCATATGATCAATCATCGTTAAAAGCCATTTCGTTTCATGCAAGACAATGATATTAGGAGCTCCTAAGTCGACTAATCGTTTTACGCGAAGATATCGATTTTCTAGTTGTCTCCAAGTAAGTTCCTTATTATTGTATTGTTCATCATCTATATGGAGGGATAATCTAGACAAATAAATACCCCTTTTTAATGACTCTACGATTTTTTGTTTTTCTGTTTGGATAAAGTCTTGTTCAATCATTTTAGATAAAGTTTCTGTATCCCTCTTTAAATCTTCCATTGTCTGTTCTAATTGTTGTTTTAGCAACTCTGTATCATGGTCTCTTATGAAGAACAGTACATTCGAATAAGCATCTAGATCTTTTTTGCATAAGAGCTCACTCTTCCAAGCTATTGGGAGTTGTTCATAACCAACTTCTAACCCTTTTAAAGCACCCGCTATCGCAGCAATTGTGTCGCTGTCGTATCCCTTATTCACAGCACCTAACACAACATCCTCAAACGTGTCGCTTCTTAGTAACCAATAGAGAGCCCATTTCAACGTGTGAACAACATAACCATCAGGTAGGCATTCTGGCTCTCTATCATAGATCGCATCATACTGTGTATCCTTGATTTCTAGCCTAATAGCTGTCTCGAGATCACTACCGTTGAGGACGCGATAAGCTATTTGGTTATAAATCATGCATGCTTCAGCTGCTTCGTCATCAAAGTGTGTCATTTTTGATTGGAGAGTAGAGAATTCTTTAATTCTTTCTTGGTCCGAGTAGGCAAGTGCAATAGGTATGCATCGCATTAGACTTCCGTTTCCTGCACTCTTCCCAGCTAGATAATCATGTGCTAATTTTGCAGCTGAAAACCAATCACCATCATAATGATTGCATGAAGTTAGGACCGTAATGCCAATATCTACTGGATTTGAATTTCTCCAATGCAGAAACTGCTTCCCAATTTCCTCTATTGGATTATTGGAGTTGGCGAAGATGCCTTTCATCACCGCGATAGTCATTTCTGTATCATCAGTAGCCTGTCCTCGTTCTACTTGCCATACTCCTCCTCCGATAATCTCGTTTACTTGGCCATAGGTGTTCTTTATCTCATCTGGTGTTAAAAATTCTGTTGTGGCACCTAGAGCATCTCCTATAGCTAATCCATATAAGGCCCCTTTAATTTTGTTTAACATTTTCTTCTCTCCATTCTATTTTAGATATATGAATCTTTGTCTTAATCTTTTTTATCACCTCTATATCTATAACCCTCTCAACTCTTGGTGTCGGTACCATTCCCAATTAGCTGGTGAAGGATTTTAGAGATGTCTCCGATGATGGAGTAATCAAATAGTACGGGTTGATCTGAAGAAGTACCATTTATGAAGACAACCTTGGAATGTTTGGATTTGGCTTTTATTAGTTGATTAAAAGGATATACTTTCATAGAAGTGCCAACTACTAAGATAAGGTCAGCATCTTCTAAGGCTTCAGTGGCTTCTGAGTATCGACGAACGTTATCACCAAAGAATACGACATTTGGACGAAGTATTGATCCACACTCGCATTTTGGGATATGGCCTTTTTTCAGTACATCAGCCAATAAATACAATTGATTACACTTTATACAATGACATTCATGAATATTGCCATGCATTTCAATGACATTTTCACTTCCTGCCTTTTGATCTAAGCCATCAATATTCTGAGTAACAATGGTAACATCTTTGTTAATAGAGCTTGATAACCGAGCCAAAGCACGGTGACCAAAGTTTGGGTTAATTGACTTTAAGGTTGTAAGTAACGCTTCGTGTGTTGGAAAAGGAGTTATAGAAGCAAGACTTTCTTGTATAAGCTCATACATGGAATCCCAAAATACGTTCGGTTGTTGTTCAAATGTTTGCTGATTAAGATGCTCCAAAATCATTGGATTTTTTCTCCATAGACTTTCTGCTGATGATCGATAGTCAGGAATGCCACTATTTGTACTCGAACCAGCACCTGACAGTATAACGATCTTTTGTGCATGTTCTAAGTGCCTCGATACCACTGTCATCTCAGTTAAGTCTTCATCAGCTTCTACTTGATTAGACTTACGACGTTGTTCTTGTACTAGACTATCTACTGCATTACCCATCCCCTTTTCCAACTGTTTTAATGCCTGTTTAGTGAGAGGTGCGAAAGGTATTCCTTCCGTATCATAAGCAGATATCTTCCAATAATAGCTATCTAGCGATGGCAACCCTTCAACAGTATCAATGAGCTTCGTTCGTATATTTTGGAAGTGACTAGAAGAGGCTTCTGCATTTCGAGCTCCCTGAAAATAAAGAAGATTCCAAGCTTCTTCAAATGAGACTCCTAAAATCTCGTCATATTCGAAATTCTTCAAATAGAATCCTATTCCACTAAGCATATTTTTATATCCTGGTATATGGATGGTACCTACAATCTCAAAAGGGTGTTCAACGCTCGGTCTCACTCCAGTGCGCCTCTCCCATTGATTATCAATTATTTCATCTGTTCTTCGCTCAACATACTCACATAATATAAAGGTCCCAAACGAATTTGTGTAAGAAAGATCCATAATTTTTAACCGACCAGCAATTCCACCTATAACATCACCAACATTTATATCTTTCTGGTAAAAATCCTCTCTAACTTTTAATACTCGTTTATTTCTCAAACTATCAACCCCTTCCGTGTTACCACTAGTGTAGCGGAAGGTGCGTAAAACCCCTTTTACGCACCTTTTACTTTAATTCAAGGGTTTCATCTGTCCAAATTTACAATGCTTACAGAAATGCTCTATCCCTGCACACATAGAGCAAATTCTCCTCATACATTCTGTACAAACATACCAGTTATAATCTGATGTATCCCGATATCCGCAGCCTTCTTGGCAGCTCATCCACACAACCACGACGGCTCCTCCTCTCATTGATTAAAAATGAACTTTATTCAATTTCCTTCCAACTTTTTCTCATAAGGTACCATTATGGTCCTCATAACCAAATTGTAATGAGATAACCGTAAAGACCCTTTTACGCGTCTTTTTTTATGATTGAGATGTAGTGAAAATTTAAAAAGGAGATGGTTAAAGATGAACCTTTTATATAAAGTTATTGATCAATATCAAAGAGGTTTTACTGATGTATTAAACCGATTATTTTATTTCCGAAAAGGAATGATATGTTTTCGAAATCGTGAATTAAATGTTTTATATAACCGTTATTCTGCTCAATGTTCTGAAAACAAACTAAATAGTTTTTTGGAATGCCTTCATTTAGTTTTTACAACAATCTCACTTTCGCAATTTATTACAAACAAAGAAATTATTAATCTTATAGAAGAAAAACTATATTAATAAGAAATAAAATCGGCATCCTCTTTGGGTGCCGTTTATTTTTCTTGCTATTCCTTTATTACTTTTAAACTATTTGATATTATAAATCACTAGTTATCAAGTATGTTTCTCCCTGAAAGACCCATTGGTATCCAGAACGGTGAACATGAACTAAAACATTCCCCTTTACATAGGAAGTCGCTGCTTCAATATCATCAACAGTAGCACTGAACACTTTGGCTAAATCTTTTTCCCTAATGTTTTTAATCATCTCTCTGCTTGCGGTTTCACAATGCTCCCGTATTTCATTTATTGACCTTGGAGTTAGACTCTCTAAAAGGTAAGTAATCACATCTACCTTGCTAGTTGATACTAATAGTTTGGTAGAGGTTGGACCAATGATTTTTGGACAATCTAAATCACGAAAATCAAAAAATATTTTGGAGAGATTCTCACGTTGAGGGTGTTCTTCAAACTCGTGAAGCAATTGATCAATACCTACGTTGTCAAGAACTTGAGAATCTATTCCAATGCGTTTCACGCGGTAGTAGAGAATGCTACTACATGTATCAACGTTCCTTTTGGCAGAAGCGATTTCAAAGCGATACTTACCATTCGCATCTAAATCTTTCGCCTTTCTTAACCAGTCATATGCTTCCTCAACTCGGTTTATATGAGCAATGATGACAGCATACGTAGTATATAACTGTAGCGTAAGTTCCTTACCTCTACGCTGATGGCCTTTTTCTATTAAAGGGTGGACTAGTTCGTATGCTTGAGTTATTTCTGATTTATAGATATGTATGATTGCCATTCGTAACAAAGCATCTTCGTGAGCTGGATTTAATCTCAGAACATCCTGAAATAACTTATAAGCACGATCATTTTGATCTCCCTTTTGAAACATTCCATCTGTATGAAGTAATTTCGCCATTGAATGCTTATAGACTAGGTTTCCCGAATCTAACCGCATTAGTTTAGAATAGACATTTTGGAGTTCATTTACATACGTTCTCTCACTAATTTTCTTTTCTTCCCACTGTTCCTCAATTCTTTCATGTTCATCGTGCAAAATATTCTCTAATTTATTTTTCAAAACAGAATTTCCCTTGTCATAACACAACATTTCTTCTAATACTTGCACTCTTACCTGAACATTTTCTCCATCTGTACGTGATAGCTCCTCTTCCACCTTTTGTAACCAATCAAGCCATCGCTGTTGATAAAGTGTATTTTCAGGGTCTAGCTCTATACACTTACGATACGTTGTCTGAAGCTCTAGAAAGAGTTGGTGTAATGGGGGAGACGCCGTATCCATTTTCTTTATAGCTCTAAAAAAGTAAAGGTATGCTAGTTTCTCTCGATATTGCTTTTCAGTAGGTGCAATTTCTATAAGCTCTTCTAAGGTAGGCTCAATCTTTTCCTGATCCAGAAGAAGCTCGTCATTTGCGAAGAGAAATTTATTTATTTTTTCTGATAGATTTGATTTACTGGGATATAAGATTTCTATAATCATCTGGGTTAATTCTTCTAGTGAGGTACTTTCTCGGTATTGTGTATTTAAGATTTTGGCAAGGTTTCGCTTAAAACGTGGTAGTGGACTAAGTTGAACGAGTTCTCGTAATAAAAGTTCTTGTTCTTTTATGTTGGGGTTTTCTTCATTCAGATGTAGCAGTTTTTTCTGTAACACACTCGCTAACTGTTGCTTACATATATCATGGCTTGGGTCTATCTGTAAATGTTCTCTGAATAGTACTTCTGCCTTCGATAAATATTTCTCATTTGAGATCTCATTTCTGTTCAATAGCTGATATAGATGTAATGCTATCTTTTCACGAATAGAATAATTGCCTGGACTGTTTTTTAATTCCTCTTCTAGTCTTTCTATCTCAATGATCATGAAAATCTCTCCTTTCTGAGGTTGAAATTAGGGACAGGCACACTGTCCCTAGCCTACTTATGGGTTACTAAATCCACTCAATCCCCTCTAGGAATCGTACCATTCCATGGATCTTCAGGACCTTTTAAATCATCATCACCTACTTCTCCTGCAGCAACTTTATCTATTCTGTCTACATGTGCAGCAAAAGAATCAATAGGATTGACTGTAGCTTTGTACCTTCCATACAACACACCATCAACCTTACATTCTGGACCATTAATTATTTCTTTTGAACAGATCCGTGCTGCTTCTCCTCTCCTATTTCCATTCCTCATTAACCTTCGAAATCTTGGTACTTGTCCTATAAAAATAGCATTTTCTTCTCTACTATAAGGATTTCCTCTCATCTCCATTTACTTACCATCCCCTTAAAATCAATCTAGATACATAGTATGCAATACTCACAAGTTCATACATGACTTATTTACTATTATATTTCTATAAAAATTAACAATCACCTTCATTTTTGTATATTTTTGTAAATGGAATAATGATTGTTTATACAACCTTAATCGTAGTAAACCAGCCTCCACTATTAATATTGTATAAATATAAAAAAAAGACAAATGAGCATAAAGAAATTTCAAAGAAAAGAAAAAGAACGAAGTAACCACAGAAGAAAATAAATTGGAGATAGCAGTAAGAAGTTAGAAGTAAGCCAATAACCTAAATCTTTAACTTTAACAAACCTCGCGGCGTCACTGCGACCATCATTTTTCCCTATTTTTAAAAAATAGTCATACAAACAAATAAATCAAATAAAATAAAATAAAGCTTCAAAATAACTCATACGAGGTGACTATTCATGGCTAGTTTTGGAGATCAAACGTTAAAAGCGACACAAGGTAGAGAGATGGAAGCAGCCTCTAGGTATAAGGAATTTAAAGACATCATTATAAGTAACATTGAACGGCCTTATACGTTCAGTGAGGTCATTGAAGAGATTGCTAACATTAAAGCTGGATCATTCTACAACTATATTTCCAATAAGAAACAAAAAGGTCGTGTTAGCTTGTATACTGTTAAACAGCTAGCTGACTTTTTTGATTTGCCTGTTGGTGTATTTGATTGTAGCATGCCCTTCACAGCGCAGCATAAAGAGACTATGATTTCGAAGCTTCAAAAGTCATTTTGTAACAGACAGGAATCGGAGAAGGAGCAACCTAAAACATCCATCCCTTTAGTCCACCTTTTACAAGAGCAGCTAGTAACGCTTTCGCAGGAAACAAACGTGTGTACTTTAGAAGAAGCAATTGTGATGTTGGAGCAAGCAAGAGATCTCGTGACAGAGCGTAAAAAATCAATTGAAAAACTTAAAACATTTGGGAAAAATCAAAGTAAATCATAAAGTTTTATTTCGTCTCATATGATGTAGAGTAAGTTAGTTTGAGAATCATTTAAATGAATACACTTAATTTATAATATAAGGGAGGTACTAAATAATGAGTTCAATCATTCATGATGGAGTTACGTATGAGGAAAGAAGGTATCGGTTGGAGTTAACAAATGATTGCAATCCAAATTCAGATTTAACAATAAGAACAGAAAATTTATTCAGTGTAAAAGAATGGATTTTATCTGGTGGTAAAACAGGAAAATCATTTGATGATATTGCGGAAATTCAAATTGAAAATATCTCCCCAAAAACGTTGGAGATTTATGTCATCGAATCAAATACACATTGGCACAATGACTTTGGTAGACTACTAAAAAATAACTTCGGAATGGATAGTTTTTGCAGTAAAAAATCTCCTAACATTATGTTTAATTGGCATGAAATAAGATAATATTTCTTTTTACCACCCTGCAAGTGATCTTTTAGGCAGAGTGACAGGTTCATTGTCCCCGTGTGATTAAAATTGGGATATGCTTTACTGTTCCTTTTTCAAAATAAAAAATGATAGGGTTGACTACTCAAGGAACCATAGAGCTCATTCTCATTAATTAAATATAACTAAACAGTAATTGGTACAGAGGAACAGGTTTCTTGTGCCATCGTGTGGAAATGTACCTGCCCCTCTGTCTCTACTATGTAAGTCATAAATCAGTTCACTTAAATTCCTTATCACAACAAACTATATCCAGTATATTGAATACAGCGTTTACATCTTGATCTTATTTATGGATTTTGTTGGTTTCTAATTGTAGAAAACTTCTAATTTTTTTTATCGTTTACAACAGTTCTTTATGAATAATGAATACTCTCCACTCTTGAACAATATATTTTATAAGTGTGCATAAATAAGGAGGTACAACATGTTTAATATTTTCAGTAAGAAAACAACGAATGTAAATAAATCAAATAGGGAAAGTGAAATGTCCAAAGTTAAACTTATTACATTATTGGACTTAGTAAAAAACGGGGAAGAAATTAATTTAAACATTAAAAATGAAGATGCCTATGAGGGAGATGCGTTATTAGCTAGAGCAAGAGTTCTTATACTAGACGGTATAACCATTCATTTTTCCGAATGGGCAGAATGGACTATAACTATCAATGTCCACCATGATAATAATACTTTCAGTGTCTATAGCAATAATGAATTAATAATTGATTGGGAAAATGAAACTATTGAGCATGGCCTAAAACATTCTAATCGGGATATAGAATTAGAATGGACACATGAAGGTAAATGGTGTGAATATATTACTTCAACAGTGCATGATTTAAAAAAGAAGTTAGATAAACATCGAGAAGACACTATACGATTAGATAATCTTGAAAAAGAACGGCAGTACCAATTAAAAGAAAAGGCAGAAAATGATCAAAAAGAGTACTTCAATCAAGTTTTTAAAAGTAAAAAATAGGCCCCCTAATATAACCACAAGTAAGAATACAAATAGTGGATACTAATGGTGATCTTTTCTCTAATTATTTCTCTTCCAGACTCTTTCAAACTACTAGTTGTAATTGTATTTATTAACACTCCATCTTGGGGCCGAAACGACAGTTTCTTATTCACATAATGGGGAGGCCTATTGTACTTAAGTAAAGAAGCAACTACACAAGTAATCTATCACACTACTTTAATACTCTGGGGTTAGGCCCGATTTTCATTAAATATCCGAATTCCTTCTCATTAACTTAATATATTTATGATTATCCTCATTATATTTGTTTCTAGCATCAGTAATAATCTTATGTAGGATAGGAAAAGTGATTGTATATATTGTAATCATTAAAGATAGAATACTGACACCATTAAAGATTGTAAGATATTCCTGCTTGGCAATCCAATTTAATATTATTGTATTATCTATTTCATTATTAATTGCAAGATATTTATACACAAGTAATACTAGATAAAATACAAAAATGAAATATACAATTAGATTAAAAATTGTAAGGCTTAAGTACTTTTTTTGTTGACTGAGATCAATATATACTGATAATTTTTTTAGACTTATGTACTGTTCACTTTTTTTTGAATGCATCTCATTAGGGAATATTGTTTTTAATCCTATCATATAGAATATATTAATTATATAATAGAGAATAATGCCACCTGCATATAAGTATGGAAAGATGAAAAATAATAGCACATAAACATATAGCTGTGAGCCAGTTACAAAAATAACTATAAACGCAGAAGTGAATGAGAGCATCAATAATCTAAGAATTAATTTGAAATTCAGAGGATATTCTTTCCCCTTTATACTTCTTATAATCCACAATAAGGAGAAAAATAGCGTACTAAAAAATATAAACCTTATAAAGAGATTGTTTACACCAACGAGAAATGGACCTATAAAAAAGCTAATTAGGAGTATTGTGATTTTCATTTTAGGTAGCTTACCAAGTTCAGATAGCTTGTAACCATTATTTTTAATTCTTCTCATCCACTTTACTCCTTTTAGATAATATTTTATTTTAATAGGGTAACAATATAACAAATAATTAGGCTTAGTATCTCGTTCCACCTTTAATTCTACGTATTTTTTCATACCTATAATTAAGCACCTAAGAGATTAACAACTATAAAGACTTTAACTATAAGAAATAGATGAAGCACCGCAATGCTTCCTTAGTTTAATTAGGATTGAATTCAACAGCTCCTGCATATTTACCAACAAGTGGATTATCCTCAACATTCGCAGCAGGATAATAGTACAGAGTATTATAGAATAAGTCCGTTTCAAGTTCTCCCGAAAAACCAGCAACATGATGATTTCCCACAAATATGTATTCCTCTCTATTTAGCACACGGTCAAGAGACATGTCCCCATATAATTTATAATGTAGGTCTAACGCATCTTTATTGTCATAAATCTCCACAGATATATTGTTTCCTTTTGTTTGAACTAAATCATTCACGGTGTAATGTACTATATCCTTAAATTCGGTAGTTTCAGCATCTACCGGGTCAATCAAAACATAGTAAGATATCGCCCCATCAAATCTTTTTCCGATTTCATGAATAATCTTATAGTTATATTTTGGGGTGACCTCCGCTTTTATTTCTTCATTTGGTTTAGCTATATTTTCTTTTTCAGTTGATGCCACTTTGGTCGTTTCTTTATTAGTCACATTTGATTGGAGTGGTTCCTCCTTAGTAATATTAATTCCAACATATAAACCTAGAATTATGACTATAATTAAAATGATTGGATTAATTTTCATTTCTTCATCTTTCCTTCCAACAGAAAAAATTTGATCACAATAATAGATTTGAGTGATCTTCACTTTAACAAATTATAATAAAACCACGCTCACATATCCCTAATTACCACCACTACTACTTTCCCACTCAACCTTAGTTAGTGGCAGCTTAATTACTTTTAATGTCCTGTCTGGATTAGAAATATACATAAGGGTACTATCAGCAGAAATTACTTTTCCTATGACTACATTATTTTGGTCGAGCGCGATATCTTCATAAGAAAGTAAATGAGCATCTTCAAGAGTATGACCGACATGATTACCTATTGTAAATAGGAACATGCTGAGCATCGGTAGAGCTATTAAAATTATTACTGAAAGTATTGGATAGAAAGAGTTAACATAATTTCTAAAAGACATTTTTTCATTGTCTTTTCCAATATTTCCATCATATAGATTTTCTGATTCAGTGGCTTTAGAAAAAATAAATCTATAAAAAAACAGATAGAGTACAGAAGTGAAAATTAACTCTCCAACAATATAGATGAAAATTTTAAAGTTAAAGTTAAAAAAGGCAAAGAAAACCTCAACTGTAACCGTACTAATAAATAGACATAGTGCTAGAAAAAACAATTGGTCATTTTTTAGATTTAATAACCATTTTAAAATACATATTAATACAATTGTAATAATTATTATTAATGTAATAATCAAATCATAAGTCATTGAGCTTATGTAATTATTATAAAAAAAGACTAGAATTGTAGCGAACACTAATGAGAAAGTAATATTCCCAAAGTTTTCTACTATAAAGTTCCCAAATACTATACCTAATGCCATCACTATGGGTAGCAACCATACTTGGGTTAGTTGAAGTACATTAGTCAACATTGACCCTACATTTTGAGATACTAATATAATAGATAATGTAAATTGAAAGGCTATGAAAAACATCAGACTTAATAGTAAGAATCCTGTTCTTCTTCTAATAATCTCCTCATTATAAATTTTATAGATTAATATATAAAGTAGAGAAACTAACGCGCTGAAAAATAATCCAGTAAATATACATGCTGTCTTATTTATCGGTACATAAGTTATTGAAATATCCAATTAGGAATATTCCAATCCCCCAAAGTACAAACCATATAATTATGTCACACCTATACTATATAACAATGTAGGGATACCAAAGAATGCGGTCGTAAAAACTAAAATGTATTTAACTTTGGATGAAATGATAAACTCAAACAATTTCTTGATTAAACTTACTATTATTTCTATATTATTCCTTTTATCAGAATCCAACTCTATCCTCCTAAGAAGCCCATCAATACTTGCTTTCTTAACTGTTACTCTGTAACCCAGTACTAACCCCACTCGAAACAGCAGCGAGTTGGTGCGAGAACACAGAAATAAAGGACATCTACAAAATAGTAGCTGTCCTTGAAAGTAATGTTAATCCTAATTCCTTACAATATTATTAATTCTCTTTCGTGAGATAATAATCATTCTTTTGTATTGTTTCAACTACCTCATTCCTATTATTATAAAGTATTATAGGTTCAGGCGTCGTATTTTTGCCTAGATATATCTTATCACACGTAAAATTCACTTTAGATGAACCCTTGAAATCATCTCCATTAAAGATATGTATCGACCTTAAGACATCTAAAGTAGTATTAGATGGGATAGTAAACATGTTATCCCCTTTTTTAATATACCAGGATGAGATATCTATAGGTTCTAGAGTATTGTTAGTAATTGTAAGAACTTCATACTCTGTATTCATACCCATAACAATTTTCTTGTT
The DNA here is from genome assembly GCA_003667865.1 of Rossellomorea marisflavi. Lineage (GTDB taxonomy): Bacteria > Bacillota > Bacilli > Bacillales > Bacillaceae_B > Rossellomorea > Rossellomorea marisflavi_C. Next base: position 765,695 of record CP033051.1, read on the forward strand.
ATCAAAGTCTTTAATTAAGACCTCTTTAGGCTGTAACCTTTCACTCTTGTTAGTAGCAAATTCGGATAACATTAAATTGATATCATATTTAAATATATATCTTTCTGGATAGTAATAATATGCTTCTCTTAATTTATCTTCCTTGTAAAAGCTAATCCAAGATTTTATTGCAAACCATTTGCTCAACTGATTCCAATTAACCTTGATTTTCTCCCTAAATTTATACATTACTTCAATTTCAATAGTGATATTAAATTCTGGACTATTATCAGAGTGATTCGCGTCTGCCTTTTCCAGGTATTCTCTGTACAACTTAATTATACTCGGAATACAAATAAACGTTTGTTCACTAGTCCCTTCAGGGTAATCTATTCCATAATCTAAACTTTCATCATTCCCGTTATTTTTATAAAAAATATTAAAACTTGTTTTTATATTATGTCCTTGCCAAGGTATGGCTGAATTATCGTGTGCAAGTATTAAATCGATCCATTCTTCATTGTCCTTATCTATTTCTAAATATAGTGAACTTGTTAAAGAAGCTATATATGGCATTCTCATAACTTCATCTTCATACCTTATGTTCTTTAACACTTCTATTTTGGGCAAATCAGCAACATACGTAACTCTACCTAACCTGTTCAAAATAACAATAAAAATCAAGAGGATTAAAATCCCTATACTTACAATAACAATTAGGTAGGCTTTCTGATTGTAACTTAAGGGTTTGATCAAATAAATTAATATAGTTAACCATGTCATTCCAACAAAAAAGATACTTCCTTTTGCCACCTTTATTACTAGAGAAACAGGCTTATTTACTTTAAGTAATTTTTCATATTGATAGAATAGATGTTCTAACCGTAACCAAGTTTTCTTTTCATTTTCTAAGCTATGATAATCTACGTGGAACCCTTGTAACTCCCATAATATTTCTCTTGCTTTTTGTACATTATGTTGAGTACTGATAGAGATGAATATTGCTATTAATCCTACAAGTGTTAAAATGCCTCCAGTTACCCCAAATACTATAGTTAAAATAAAACTGTAATTAGTAAGTAAAGAATTAGCGTCCATATTTAATTCTACCCTTCTCAATTATTAGTTAACTCAAAGTAGATACTACTAACTACCTTCAATGGTCAAATACTTTATTTAAATATTGATTTATACACTTATTCACTAGTAATGATCTATTTATCTAGAAAGAAAAAACTTACTCTCAGTCTTATATCCCTCAGGATTCTTCGATTGCCAATTCCATGAATCACGACACATCTCCTCAATCCCCTTCTCTGCTTTCCATCCTAACTCCCTCTCAGCTTTAGTTGGATCTGCATAACATTCAGTAATATCTCCAGCTCGGCGCTCCACAATCTTATATGAAATCTTCTGTCCTGAAGCGTTCTCAAAAGCATGAATGACTTCAAGTACACTATATCCTTTACCTGTACCAAGATTATAAGCCTCAATTCCAGATGAACTCTTAACCTTCTCTAATGCTTTCAAGTGACCTCTCGCCAAATCTACTACATGAATATAATCTCTAACTCCTGTACCATCCGGTGTTGAATAATCACTACCGAACACATTTACCTCATTCAACTTCCCAACTGCTACTTGAGTGATATATGGCATCAGATTATTAGGAATACCATTCGGGTCTTCTCCAATTAACCCACTCTCATGTGCACCAATAGGATTAAAATATCGTAACAGTGCAATACTCCACTTATTATTAGATACGTATAAGTCAGAAAGTATTTGCTCTATCATCAGCTTTGTGCGACCATATGGGTTCGTTGCACTTAGAGGCATGTCCTCCGTAATCGGAACAGTATCTGGTATTCCATATACCGTTGCAGATGAACTGAATACTAGATTATAGACACCATACTTCTGCATGATGTGCGTAAGAATCACTGTACCTGTTATATTATTATGATAATAATGAAGTGGAATCTGGACTGATTCGCCAACAGCTTTTAAACCAGCAAAATGGATAACTGCTTCTATATCATTCTCCTTAAACACTTGATCAACATTTTCTCTATCAAGCAAATCTACATCATAGATTTTAAAATTTCTATTTGATAGTGTTCTTACTCTATCAAGCGCTTCTGGACTACTATTTGAGAAATTATCAAGTACGATAATTTCATAATTAGATTCAAGTAAATCAATACAAGTATGGCTACCAATAAAACCTGCACCACCAGTTACTAAGATTGACATTTAGATTTTCCTCCTGCTTTATATTTTAAGAAACCACATAAAAAAAGACCCTTATTAAAAGGATCCTATGGGTATTTTATTTTGTTGACTCACTTTGATTTCCAACACCAATAAGACATAAACAACTATGCCTTAAGTCAAAGTATTAAGATTTAAAGATTGAATTCTTGCTTATCGTTTCACAGTTTCACTTTTAACACACTACCGTATCGGGGGTCAGGCCCACTAGCCTTGCACATAAGTAATAAAATAGAATTTATTCAAAAAATTTACAGTTATTTTTTTTTACTCTAAAGAAAAAGGAGAGTAAGGTATTAATATGCCCTTGTTTCCTTTTTTTCCTATTCTAATAACTTCCTAGCTTTTCACCACGTGTATCTACTTTCTTCTTTCTCTTTACTTCTTTCTTCAATAATGCGACTTTACCGAAACAAGGGCTCTTCTTTTCAAGTGGAATAGGAACCTTTTGTCTTCCCTTTGACTTTTTCTTTTTACGATTTAATTCTTTATTTAATGCCTTCATTGTTTGATATAGATAGGTTTGAAGAATTCGGAAGAATTGCCAAGGTGATTTAGTTGACTTTGTTTGCAGTTTTACAATCAAAGGCAATCAAGGAAAGAAACATCTGATTCCAAATGCCTTTCGGCTTTGAACTCCATACTTTTGTAAGCTTAAGATGCTGCTTTATCCATTTAAAGAACAGTTCAATTACCCATCTATTTCGGTATATGTCCAATATTTGTTGATCTGTTAAGTCAAATCTAGATGTCAATATCCTATAGGATCTATCTTTTTCATCCATAAATTCAATATACCTTACAGGCTCTTTTGAAATTCCATATAGTACTTTTTCATCTTTAACTATCGAAGAGTGAGTGGGCTTGTATTCTTCAAGAGTGTATAACCGAAGATTTTTCGTAATCCGAACAACAAAAGAAATGTTTCTGCTTTGCCACTCCATTAAATTATCTCTTGATGGATGCCCTCTATCCATAACATATGTAGCATCGTCTTCCTCAATAAGTTCATGTGAACTTTCAAAATCACTTACGGTCCCAGTTGAAGGCACAATCTTTTCCGGATAAACTATATCTTGTGAAGCAACAACTAAGCGAGTATGCATTTTAACCGCATTGTGCCCTTTTGAAATAAAAGCCCAATCACATAAATTTTCAGGTAATCTAATTTCTGTTGAATCTACTATATTTAAACGCCCAATTCCGTTAGGAATTCCATTTAGATCCTTAGACATTAGCTTTAATTTTCCTACTACTTTTATGAAAAGTTTTTGAACCCATTCAGTCGGTAAATCGTTAATACGTCGACTAAGCTGTGAACCCTAATTTCAGTTATACCAATTTCTTTTCTGAGTTTAGGGAAAGCTCTTAATTCTTCTTCCATATGTTCGTAGGAACTCCATTGGTCTAACTGTGCAGCAACAAAGGTCTTTATCAGTGATTTTGTTGATAGTTTTGTTTTCCTATAGTCTATCAGTGGACATTCAAAGTCCTTTGTGGGCAAAATGGACAAGCATTGACAGATTAACATTTCTTGACCTATACTTTTATTACTCATAAGGAAAATCCTTTTGTAGAAGACTTGTTTGTGTAGGGAACAGACAAGGTCAACTATTCTACAATAGGAGTTTTTTTTATTTTCGTCTATATTTTTCTATTTTACATAACATTATTTTACTATTAAGTAACTATTTTGAAGTTATGCAAGTCCAGTGGGTCAGGCCCCGATATCCTATACTCTTATTTTCCTTTTCACAGCATTTACGATTATATCTACTCCTTCAATCTTCATAAGATAGATTATTACTAGGTATGATAAAAAACCAATGATAATCGATATTAAGAGTGATAGACCTTGTGTTAATAGATTAGCTGTAATAAAATCGTATGATAACTTAGCGATTACCCCCATTAATATGGATGCGAAAGAGATTTTAAAGAAGGAAATTAATATTTTCTTTATTCCAACCGGACCTATTTTCTTCTTTAAACTTCCCATTAGTAAAATACTACATATGATTGCAGAAATACTTGTCGCTAAAGCAAGACCACCTATACCTAAGTACTTAGAAAGGATAATATTTAATATAATATTTATTATCATTGCAATGGCTGCATTAACCATGGGAGTTTTCGTATCCTGTAGAGAAAAAAAAGCCCTTGACAATATCTCTCTTATACCAACACCAAACATTCCTATAGAATAGAAGAACAATGCATAAGATGTCATTGATATTGCTTGATCATCAAATGCACCTCTTCCGAAAAGCATACTAACTATTGGACGGGCGAATATCATTGCTCCAACTGTACATGGTATCACTAATAAATTAATAGCGCTAATCGCTCTAGAAACAGTCTTCTTTAAGTCATGTAATTTATTATTAATAGCCATTTTAGAAATGGCAGGATATATTACAGTAGCAATAGATAATGAGAATATCCCTTGTATAAATGAGTTTAAAGTGCTTGCATAGTTAAGTGCAGAAATTCCTCCAACTGCTATTTGTGAAGCTAAGGTTCTATCTACTAAGGAATTAATTTCATTTGCAGAAACACCTATTATTACTGGTAATGATAAATAAACCATTTTCCTTATATCTCGGTCTTTCATGTTAAATGTAACTTTATAAATAAATGAATGCCTTTTTAATGAAGGAAATAAAAATATTACTTGAAACATAAATGCTGTGACAATACCTATTGGAAGGATAAGAACAGACTCGAAAATAAAGCTTAATACAATAGATGTGATTATAAAAAAATTATAGGGTAACCCTACTAAAGCAGGGGCCGCAAAACTCCCTTTAATTTGTAAATAACTTCTAAAAATATAACCTAATCCTGAGAAATATATGCCAAGTATACTGACCCTTGTAAAGGTTACAGCTAAACCAAGTGTCTCATCATCAAACCCAGATGCAAATAATTTAACTATGGGCGCTGTATATATTAATGTAAATAAAATAATTAGTGTAGATACTACTATGATGAAATTTATTAAGTTATTAGTAAATTTATTAGCTGAAAAATCACCCTTCTCTTGTGTGATTTTGTTATACATAGGAATAAAAGAGGCAGCTAACCCCGTACCTATAAGTGCAAATACAAAAGTAGGAATAGTACTTGAAATTAGATAAGCATCGCTAATATTAGAAACTCCGTAGAAATATGATAGTGTTATTTCTCTACCAAAACCTAATACTTTCGATATAATGGTTAATATAATTATTAAAAAGGCAGTTTTCCTCATTTAAAAACTACCTCTTAATTATACTTTTTATTAATTCATAGGTTTGATCACCTAAAGCCCCTCTTGCTTTCATTTTTAACTTAGAAGACATAGGAAGCCAAGATCCTGCAAAATGGTGAATGGCATAAGTATTATTTGTAACTTCTAATTTACCTGTTCTGTAATCTTTAGCACAAAAATACTCGATTGGATACATAGCTACACCATCCCCAAATTCATGAAAATTACCTCCTGCTTTAAAACCCATTTCTTTAGATATGTTAGTTATCATTGCTACATTTGCACTCATATCAAAACTTCCATCAGTTCTTTTAAACCTCTTATCTGTATAAGCCAAAAGGTTTTCCTCTACCCACTTATTATTAGGTTTTGCTGCCATTAACCCTGTTGGAATTTCATTGGGTGTTTGAAAGCCCGAGAAAGCTTCATGATGTAAAAAATCATCTAGAGACTTTAGCACTTCAACATCTGTATCCAGATAGATTCCTCCTTCATGATAAAGAGCATAAAGTCTTACGTAATCAGTTACAAATGCATACTTTTTGGCAGTATATGCTTCTTTTACATAAAGATTCTCATTGATATCAAAATTATCTTCGTTCCAAATTTTAATATCATAATCTGTTAAAAATTTTTTCCAACTTTCAATACACTTTAATACTAACTCTGGCATTTCCCCTCTACCAAACCAACAATAATGAATCACCTTAGGTATTTTTTCCATGAATGTTTCCCTCTTTCTGCTTGAAAATAATACTAGACTTTTTGTTATGATAAAATTTCAAAATAGCGTTTGGAATTAGCATAGCTATTAAAGGTTTTAATGCGAATATCCTTTGTAGGTATGGAATATTTAACCTTTTACACGCTTCTAGCCTTGCTTTTGTTTCATTTATTCTATACCTCTTTTTCCTTCTATTATATGAATTTCTATCTTCCCTAAAATGAATTAAAGGTTCTTGAATATTATGCAATATAAGTTTGTGTTCAAAGAATTTAATCCATAAATCATAATCTTCAAGTCTTTGTCTTGTTAACTCATTATCGGAGTAACCTCCAACTTTAATTAATATATCTTTTTTCATTATTACAGTTGGATGTATGAAAGGGCTTTTAATTACCATCCGTTCCTTACTGGGTACCGCTGGTGGTTGCCTAAGACCCCAAACACCAAAGTCATCAAATATATAAGCACCTGATCCACAGGCATCACAATTGTTGGTATCCATATAATTAACTTGAGTCTCTATTCTATTAACCAACATAATGTCATCTCCGTCATGTCTCATGACATAATCACCCGTGCTTAGTTCGAGGCAATTATTTAATGTCTTAGCTAGTCCCTTATTGCTAGAGTTTCTGATTAATTTTATACGACTGTCCTTATTAACATAATCTCTTGCAATATCAAATGTATTATCACTAGACCCATCATCACACATAATCAATTCCCAGTTCTTGTATGTTTGCAATATTATTGAGTCGATGGTTTTACCTAATGTATTTTCACAATTATAAATGCCCATAATAATTGAAACCTTTGTATTCATATTCCACACACATCCTTACTATTAATCTTGGAACAATCTCTTTTATTAAAAATAAACAATACAAATGCTATCGGAATATATATTATAAGAATATTAAAAAATGTATAACCAGAAAATAATAAAGCTATTAGTGGAAAACAACAATTTAAATATTTATACTTAATTGTTAGATGTTGCATAAGTTTAAGGATAAAGCCCATTATTATACTAAACATTATAATTCCAATGAAACCACCGTTAATTACCGATTCGGTTATTCCGCTTAATGTTATCCCCCAATTCACATCAGAAAGGGAGCCCACAAACCATTCATTCACAAAATTATTTCCCATAAAAAATACAAACCATGTTTCAGTTGAATAACCTTTAAATTCAAATATTGATCTTGGTATGAACGTCAAAAATGTGTATATATACCCACCAAAAGGTGTGCTCATTATTGAACTTGAAGTTACTCCTGATTCATCTAACGCCATCCAATATGTCCAATTTCTATCAATGTCACCAGTTATTACTCTTAGAATAACATCAGAGATACTAAGATCTAAAAATTGCATACTAGTTTTAAATAGTGTGGCATAAGTAGCCGAAAAAACAATTAACCCTACAAAACTTCCTACAAGTAAGCTTAATTTTCTTTTTTTATAAAAGATATATAGTAATGGAAACAGTAATATCAATATCAAATCAGTTCGTTGCCCTCTAAAAAACGCCACAGTTAGAGCCATTACAGAAAATATTAATGCCTTATACTTAATAAAAGGAGCTTTTTCGCGATCAATAATTCGTATCCAATAATATGTTGATACTCCTAAAGGTAGCATCAATATAATTGCAAAAGGTCCTAGAAAAGATAATCGTTGCCTTAAGACATGGTTAGCTGAAATATTTGTGATTCCTATGTCGATAATATTTAGAAGAGCAAAAAGAAATGAAAATACTACTAAACCATAGGTTATAAACACTGCTACTTTATAAATATAACTATTACTTTTCAATATAATTTTCGGTAAATAAATAGGAAAAACTTTATAAGATAGAAATACTAGTAAATTTGAAGTAATTATTAGCAGCCATCCTAACATAACTATTTGGTCTGATTGGTAAAACTTAAAATCCAAGTCTAATATTGTAATTACTATATATGGAATAGAGAAAAACATTGCTTGACCTAATAAATACCAACTAAACATATCCAAAGATTTCTTCTTTTTTATACTCCTAAAAAAATAAACTCCCGAAACTAACAACAATATAATATACAATAATATTATTATACCCACCTCATTAACGAACTTCATAAATAGTGATTTGGATGTTTTATTTTTGCTTACTGCTCACATGTTCAGCCGATGATTTTTGTCCCAAGTCTTTTTTAAAGACATTATATACATCTGTATTCTCTTTTTTAACAACATCTATATTAAAGTCTTTTACTTTTTCTCTATTTTTAATACTCATCTGTTCACCTAAATTAGTATTTTCATAAATTTTCAAAATTGCTTTGGAAAACGAAGCTATATTCCCTGGGCTAACTAAATAACCACCCTTTTCGTTTATAACTAAATCTCTGTTTCCTCTTATATCGGAGCATATTACTGGTAAACCACAAGCCATTGCCTCCATTAGAGCAACAGATAATCCCTCTCTAAATGACGGAAAAACAAAAACATCCGATATCTTTAGTAGCTCAACTATATCTCTACGATAACCTAGTAACTTAATTTGCCCTTCTAGATTTAAATCCTTTACTAACCTTCTCAAGTATTCCTCTTTAGGACCCGCACCACATATCATATAATAGATATTTGAATTTTTGATCTCCGCAATTGCCCTTATTACCACTTCATGGTTTTTATTCTCATTTAGTTCACCTACTGAGATTGCGATAAAGGATTCTTCTGAAACATTTAAATCTCTCCGTATTAAAGCCTTATTAATATTGACTCTTTCAAACTTCTTGATATCGAGACCTATCCCAGGAATATATTTTACACTTTTTGCTTTAAAGGATTTATTCGCCCTATCATAATCTTCTTTATTTATTGTAATTATTAGATCAGTATACTTTGACAAATAATGCTCAACAGGATAATACGTAAGCCAATTTTTCAGTGGCGCACCTTTATAAAAATGGAATCCATGGGCTGTGTAAATTACCTTTACATTATATAAATTCCTACATGCAAATCTTACAGCAGCAGATGCAATTGGAGTATGAGTATGAACTAAATCATACTTTTCGGAACGTATTATTTCTTTTAGCTCTTTATATGCTCTATAATTTCCCCTTTTCAGGGGAGAACGTTGAAAGGGTAATGAATAGACATTACATCCCCGTTCTAACAATTCTGGATTTATTGGCTTAATTATATTACATGCTAGATCGACTTTATGCCCTTGATCTAATAACATATTGATATGATTTGTAAAAAAACCCATTGTATTTGATATGGTTGTTACATATAATATCTTCATTATTACTCCTTAAAAATTATGTTAAGTATAAAAGTAGTAGTTATTACATTAACTTCTAGGCTTTGTTCCTATATGCAGGAAAGTAATTCGTATCTCCTATCATTCCTGTATTTTGACACAATTTTTCATATGTTTCTTCGTCCCATAGTTTCTTCCCGACATGAAACTCAAATTCGGTATTCCTTCCGAACTTCTTTTTAAACTGATACAGCGGGTCGTGTTCACTATTAGTTGTACCTCCGCCATAATGTATTAATTGAATATTATTTTCTTTCGCCCAAATAGCTGTCGCATATTTGATAATATATGCTGGGGAAAGATGTAGATACTCTGTCAAAGTACCAGATAAGTGTGCATGTATAAAATCACCGTAAACAAAATAAAATCCAGCTGCTATGACCTTCTCTTCATAAATTACTTCAACTAAAAGAATTTGATCTTTAAATAACTTTAAACAATTATTAAAATATTCATCATCAAAGTAGTAATAGTCAGACGCATCATTTCTATCCATTGTAGAATAATATATTCCAATAAAATTGCTTAGACTAGTTGGTTTTTCTATTACCCTAAAATTCACTTGGGAATTTAGAGCCCTACGTATTGATTTTCTTGCACTTTTAGAAAACTCGCTCCTAATAGGATCCTCATTGCCATAAATATTAGTTCCAACCGTCTTTCTAATACTCTCTAATTTGTAAATTGACTGAAAATCCTTTGCATTATCCAATACAGGGTGAAAACGTACAAATTCACTAACAATATAATTCTGCCTACAATACTTGTGAAATTCAACCTTGAAATCATTTACAAGTTTTGTTTTATATTTTTCATTACATTCAATAATGAGAGGCCCTCCATATCCATAGGGTGTGACTAGATCATAATATTCTTTGTTATCAATAGATATATCTATAGGCCGTTTAATAAACTGATAAAATATTGAACCTACATCATTTTTGAAATGGAATTGTTCTAATTTCCCTTGTTCCATTTTTTCATAAAGTTGACCATACTCTGGTTCAAAATATATGTCAGGAAAATTCCTAAAACCCACCTTGGACATCCTCTCCACCTTCTATATTGACACAGTCTTTTAAGCTCCTAAGTGTCTATCTTCTGTTTATTTAGGTATTTTTTGATCTATCCATTCACTTTTCAAAAGACCCATAACTACAAAATCTCTAAATTCCCCTTTGAAATACTTATTATGCCTTAACGTTCCTTCAATTTTGAAGCCCATCTTATGATTAAGATTAATTATTGGTTTATTTTCAACCCAATTGTGGGTATACACTTTATTAAGTCCTAGTTCTAAAAATGCATAATCTAACATTAAAGTTCTAGCTTCTTTAGCTAACCCTCTTCCCCTTACCTCTTTATCTCCAATACAAAGAGTCATTTCAGATTTTGAATTAATATAATCTATATTCTTTAAACTACTAAATCCGATTGGTTTTTTATCTTCTTTTAAAAAGATAAAAAAATCTCTCCTCGTATTGTTATTAGTATTTTTAGAAAGCCATTGTCTAGTTTGTGACTCAGAGATGAAATCTGATATTAAAACATCTCGAATCTCTTCATCATTAACCCATCTAACTTTATATTCTATGTCTTTTTCTTCCATTAACTTAATCATAATATTATTTCCAATAATCATTTTGATTTCACTTCTCCCTCGTCTAAACTATTATTCTTTTTAACAATATTGGCGTATCTACCTGAATAAATTCCTTCTCTAAATAAAATAGATTTTATAGTTCTTAATACAATTTTTATATCTAAAATCAAAGAGAGATTATTTGAATACCATATATCTTTCTCTATCTTTTCTGGCCAAGTTAATTTATTTCTTCCATTAACCTGTGCCCAACCTGTAATACCAGGTTTCAACTGAATTCTTTTTTCGTCACCTACATTATATTTTTGTAAATGTCCGACTGGTACTGGTCTAGGTCCAATAAAGCTCATTTCTCCTTTTAAAATATTTATAATCTGTGGTAGCTCATCAATACTTGTTTTCCTCAAAATTTTCCCTACTCTGGTTATTCTAGGGTCTGTTGAATCTGTAAAAATTCCAGATCCTATTTTGTCAGCACCAGTAATCATAGTCCTGAATTTGTATACCTTAAACACTTTAGCGTCTTGACCTAGTCGTTCTTGTTTGAAGAAAACAGGCCCTTTAGAATCTAGTTTTATTGCGACTGCTACCAAAAAGAGAACAGGAGATATCGCTACAATTAATATTACTGAAAAAAAGAAATCCAATGGTCTTTTTATTAATCTTCTATAAATACTACTTTTAGATTTTCCCATCAACCAACCACAGCCCCTTAATAATATCTACGACTCTGTTTAAATCCTCATCCGTCAATTTAGTATCAGAAGGCAAACAAATTCCAGTCTCAAACAATTTTCCAGCAACATCCGTCCCAACATACTCATATTTCTCAAAGAACGGTTGCATATGCATTGGCTTCCACACTGGTCTTGATTCAATATTTTCTTTTTCAAGAGCCTCCATAATATCGATTGGCCTTATCTTACCCGTTAAAGTCATTGAGCTTAACCAGTAATTTGGTTCATCCCATTCATTACTGGGCATAAACTCAACACCTTCAAGTCCACCAAGTTCTCTCTTATAGAACTCATAAATATAGTTCTTCTTTGCAACTCTCTGATCTAACACTTTAAGCTGTCCTCTACCAATCCCAGCAACAACATTACTCATCCGATAATTAAATCCTAATTCACTATGTTGATAATGTCTTGCTTGATCTCGGGATTGAGTGGCCCAGAATCTTGCCTTAGCAATTCTTTCTTCATTATTAGAAACAAGCATTCCACCCCCGGAAGTTGTGATAATCTTGTTTCCATTAAAAGAGAAGATGCCATAGTCACCGAATGTTCCAGTATGCTTACCTCTATAGTAAGTACCCAGAGACTCAGCAGCATCTTCTATAACCGCTACATTATGTTTCTTACAAACCTCCATAATTTTGTCCATATCTGCAGCCAAACCATATAGATGAACGACAATTACTGCCTTTACTTCTGGATACTTTTCAAAAGCTTCCTCTAATGCTTTTGGACTCATATTCCAAGTTTCATAATCACTATCGATAAATACAGGAATAGCATTTTGGTAGATGATTGGGTTTGCAGTAGCAGAGAAAGTTAGTGTTGGACAGAATACAATATCCCCTTCCCCGACTCCTGCTGCTTTAAGAGCTAGATGAATAGCAGCTGTTCCTGAAGACAGAGCTGCAGCAGCTTTAGAACCAACCTTCTCAGCAAGCTCTTTTTCAAACCCATTTACGTTTTCACCAAGGGGTGCAATCCAGTTTGTATCAAAAGCTTCTTGTACATATTGCATTTCAAAACCTTCATCACTCATATGTGGTGAAGAGAGGAATATTCTTTCTTTCACTTTTGTTGACTCCATCTTCTAGACTTCCTTCCTTTGTTAAGTTATTATTTTAGTAGATTAGGACTTAATTAGAAGATCTACCTCCAACCAACTACTAAACCACTAAAATTGTTATCTACTACTGATAGCCACCTCGTAATATCTATTCAATCAACAAGTAAGTATGAAATAGATATTCACTATTAAGTCACTCTAAACCGAGTTTCTTCCTATTATATATACCATTCAATCAATTTATAAATCTCACTAAAAACGCCTCAAACCCTTATTCCGCAAGGCTTTCAGCAGGTTATCTAAGCTCGATAGTCAGTTCCCCTCCCCCATTCAATCCACTACAAATAAGGAACCCCTGTATCAGGACCTTCCTCTTCCTCTTCCTCATCATCATCACCTAACGGATGCACCCCACACTCAACAACCCCATCAACATACCAAACCTCACCACCAACAGGACAAACCTCTCCAGAATACCCATCCAAATAATCAGCAAACACCAAATCAGAATGCTCCATATCCTCCAAAACCAAATGAGTCTGATAATGTCAAATCAACTCCACCCCATTCGCATGACAAACATCCACCACAACCTGCTCCCTAACACCCACAAAAGACAACACCGCAACAGAAGTAACAATCCCCAAAATAACAATAACAGCCAACACTTCAACAAGCGTCAACCCACGCTCATCTCTTAAATAACAAGTCTTAAAAATTATCATCAAGACGCCTCCTTACTTCACATTCAATATCATAAGCAAAACCCAAGATGAATAACCTCCTAAAAAAGCCCGAAAGGGCGTCAATAAACGGTCAAAAAAAACTTACTTCCATTATATAGGGACGTTTCTGTAATCACTCCCCCAATCCAAAAGAGCATAAATTGAAAAACACAACACAACCACCCACAAGGCTGCTAACAAAAACAACCCCATGGGTGGCACAACAAATAGCTATAGTTTTACAACAAATTATGAGTGAGTCTTCAAACCATCCAACGTACTCTCCAAATACCCAAGCACATCCCCACGCAAATCCTCCCGCTCCAAAGCAAACTCTAACGTAGCCTTAATAAACCCAAACTTATCCCCAACATCATAACGCTCACCATCAAACTCATACCCAACAACCATCTGCAGCTCATTCAGTCTCTTAATCGCATCCGTCAACTGAATCTCTCCACCAGCACCTGGTGTCTGATTCTCTAAAATCTCAAAAATCTCAGGACGTAGAATATAACGACCCATAATTGCATAATTAGAAGGAGCATCCTCTACCTTCGGCTTCTCTACTAAGTTATCAATATGGAATACACGATCCTCAATCGCACCATTCTTAACCGAAATCACACCATACTTCGATACATCCTGCTCTGGTACTTCTTGCACCCCAATAACAGATGAATTAAAACGATTATAAACATCAATTAACTGCTTCAAGCACGGGGTGTCTTGATTATGAACAATATCATCCCCAAGCAATACCGCAAATGGCTCATCACCAATAAAACGACTCGCACAAGCAATCGCATGTCCTAGTCCTAGTGGTTCTTTTTGACGTATGTAATGAATATTCGCTAGCTTACTAATCCCTTGAACCTCTTCTAGTTGTTTCATCTTACCTTTTTTCGCAAGTGTTTCTTCTAATTCATAGGACTTATCAAAATGATCCTCAATCGCACGCTTGCCACGACCCGTTACGATAATAATATCCTCAATTCCAGACGCAACAGCTTCCTCAATAATATATTGAATCGTCGGCTTATCAACAATCGGAAGCATTTCCTTCGGCTGTGCTTTTGTAGCAGGTAGAAAACGAGTTCCTAATCCTGCTGCTGGAATAATCGCCTTTCGAACCTTTTTCATCGAGTCCCTCTCCCTACTAGTTCGCTTTTTCTATCAATACATTTTCTTCGTCTTCTCTATTGGCTAACCCAAGAACATAATCACGTAAATACGTAAAGTCATAGAATGTATATTCCTCTGTAAGCTTCGTCACTTTAGAGAAATCAAATTCTGTTGTTTTTCCAACAAAGATCTTCGGATATACGGCTTCTGAATGGACTTCATTTTCGCCAAGGAGCTCTTCATACATCTTCTCACCAGGACGAATACCGGAGTACTTTAACCCAACCTCTTCTACTGAATAGCCTGAAAGCTGAATTAAGTTCTTCGCAAGATCGACTATTTTAACCGGTTCTCCCATATCCAGTACAAAGATCTCGCCACCTTGTGCAAGAGACCCTGCTTGAATTACAAGCCTTGATGCTTCCGGAATGGTCATAAAGTAACGTGTCATATCAGGATGAGTTACGGTTACTGGACCACCTGCTTGAATTTGCTTTTTAAATAGTGGAATGACACTACCACGACTACCCAATACGTTTCCGAACCGAACCGCAACAAATCTTGTTTGGCTATGTTTATTCAGCTCTTGAATCACCATTTCTGCAATACGCTTTGTCGAACCCATGACATTCGTTGGGTTTACCGCTTTATCAGATGAAACCAATACAAACGTTCCAACGCCAAATGTATCCGCAGCCTCGGCAACATTCTTTGTACCAATGACATTGTTTTTGACGGCTTCTTTCGGATTGTATTCCATTAATGGCACATGCTTATGTGCAGCAGCATGGTAGATCATGTCTGGTTTATGTTCTTCCATGACCTCAAAGATTCTGTAACGGTCTTGAATATCGGCAATGACTGGAATGATTTCAAGATTTTTATATGTGTTTCGTAATTCCATATCAATCGTATAAATAGAGTTTTCACCATGTCCAAGCAGGATAAGTTTCTTGGGTTTAAACCTGCTTACTTGTCTACAGATTTCGGAACCAATTGATCCACCTGCTCCTGTAACAAGAATCGTTTTCCCGGTAAGTTTTTTCGAAATTCCTTGAATATCAAGTTCAACTGGGTCACGTCCTAGTAGATCCTCTACTTCTACGTTACGGAACTGATTGACAGATACCTTACCTGTTACGATATCTTCAATCATTGGCATGATCTTCGTTTTCGCACTTGTTTTACTGCATTCTTGATAGATCTTTTGAATCTCTTTTTTACTTAATGATGGAATCGCAATGATAATATGATCAATGTTGTACTTCTCTACTAATTGTGGAATATCTTCTGTTTTACCAAGAACGGTTACTCCGTAGATTTGAAGTCTTTGCTTTAACACATCATCATCTACAAACCCGATTGGCTGCAGATCGGTGTCATTACTTTTTAACAGCTGACGTACAAGCATTGTTCCAGCAGAGCCTGCTCCGATAATAAGCGCACTCTTTTTCTCTTCTTTTGTTTTGCTAAAGTAATCACGGTACACTCTCCAAGAGAAGCGTGAACCTCCGATTAACACAAGATGTAATAGCCAGGTGATAAGAAGAACTCGTGCATAGACATCTCCACTTAATAGAAGCTGAAGACCTGCTGTAGCTAAGATTGAAAGTGTGATAGACCTTACAATAGCTAGAAGCTCTCCTACACTCGCATACTCCCATGCTTTTTGATATAAACGATAGATAAAGGCGAATACATGATGGGAGGTTAAGAGTGCAATCGAACTAATTGCAATCATCGGCACCGTATAAATATTCATGTATGGATTGAGTATGTAATAGCCTAGATAAATTGAAAATAAAACGATGATAGAGTCAATGAAGACTAATAATGATAATCGTTTGGAATAGCTCATAGAATAGAATCCCTTCTTTTCTCGTAGTTTGCGCAAAATAAATATCTAATGGAAAAACACTTGAAATTACATGTTCTTTCATTAGATATCTACCGGGTTTATTGTTTTGTTTTTACAGTACTAGATGTTTTTATATATTATTCAAATATCTTACAGTGATAGACATAATGAAATAAACGGGCATCAAACCCAACCTCACATCCCACCCTTGACGACAAGCGTCTAAGGCATAGGCGAATAAGCCCTCTGCCCACGGCGTGACCGAGTGCCTCCAGCGATAACGGATAGGAGACATTACCAATGTTTTCTTGTTTGTGTAGTAGATAGAAGGGATTCTGTAGTAGATTATTGGTAATTTTCTTTTGTATGACTGACACCGATTATTTTTATCTCTCTATATGGTTCAGTTTTGTATATTTCTTTTTGTTTACTTCTCGAGACATTACTATTTTAGAATAATAAAAGATTCTAAAATATCCCTAAGATTTTTTTCTTTTTCACTTGTTGGGGAATCTCTTTGAAGATTGCTTTTTGATCTATTAGTAATTCTGCGTTTTCCATAAAGTAGTACACCATCTGTGAGCCGTATTTCTTTTCTATGAAATCATAGGCCTCTTTCATCTTGAATGCTCGGGTTGTGATGTTATGAGCATCTGATGCGATAAAGTGTGCTAAATTGGCTTCGATGATTTGTCCTGTGAACTTTTGAATATTCTTCCCGAAGTAGCCTGCTATACTCGCTGCAGTAAGTTGTGTTGCCGCCCCGTTTTTCACAAGCCGGTATAGCTTTTCAGGACGTTCCATTAGTTCAGCATTTCGCTCAGGGTGAACGATAATCGGTTGGAAACCGGTTAACTGAATGTCGTAAATGAGTTTTTCTGTGTATCTTGGAACACTATCTGACGGAAACTCGATAAATAGATACGAGCTTGATGCTAAAGGAAGGATCGTTCCTTTTTCATAGTCTTCTAGTAGTTCTCCAAAAATTCGCACTTCTTGTCCCGGTAATATATTTAGATTAATGTTTTCCTCTTGTAGACGACGATTTAGTTGTTCTACTAATGGAAGAATGTCTTGTTTGGGATTTTCGAATTTTTCGTTTTTATGATGAGGAGTGGCGATGATTGTATGAATACCTTCTTGCACAGCTTTTCTGGCCATTTCTATACTGCCTTCTAAGTCTTTAGCACCATCGTCAATGCCGGGAAGTATGTGACTATGGATGTCTATCATTCCCCAAAATCCTCCTTTTTCTAGTAAAATCGACTTATTTTGTCAACTTAGTTTATTTTACCATTGAAGGAGGAATCAGGAAACGGGGTTATTTTGTCGAAAAAGGTCTTATTGTGTACCGTAGTAATAGTAATAATTGGAATTCTTCATTTCTCTTCTATTTAGGACAACGCCTAGCAGTTTTGCTTGAGCAGATTCTAGTAATTCCTTCGCTTTCTCGGCTTTGTCGATTTCTGTTGTACCTGAGCTGACTACGAGAACGGTTCCGTCACATTTGTTCGCTAGGATCTGTCCGTCCGTTACTGCCAATACTGGTGGTGTGTCGAATAGCACGAGGTCATACTGAGACGTTGCTGCTGCTAGAAACTCACTCATTGAATTAGAGCCTAGTAGCTCTGCTGGATTTGGTGGGATTGGTCCACACGATAGTAAGTCCAAATTTTCGACATCAGATTTTTGCGTGGCAGCTTCTAGTGTTGTTTGTTTTGATAATACACTTGTAAGGCCAAGAATGTTGTTTAAGCTGAATGTGTAGTGAATCGTTGGTTTTCTCATATCTGCATCAACTAATAGCACTTTTTTCCCTTGTTGGGCAAAAACGATTGCTAGGTTTGCTGATGTTGTTGATTTCCCTTCTGATGGACCAGTTGATGTGATCATTAAGGTTTTGATTTCTTTGTCGACAGAAGAGAAGCTGATATTTGTTCGGAGTGTACGATATTGTTCAGAAACTGGTGACTTTGGTTCTGTTTTTGTGATCAGTCTTCTGACTGTATTAACTAGTTGTTGTTTTCTTCTAAGAGCCAATGGTTTCACCTCTTACCTTTGCTACTTTTTTAGCATATTTCTTTTTGTTTTTTTCATTGTCTTCCATTTTTGCGATTGATCCTAATACAGGTAGTCCAAGTACTTTTTCAACGTCCTGCTCGGTTTTGATTGTGTTATCTAAGTATTCTAGTAGGAATGCAAGCCCGACACCTGCCATCATTCCAACGACAATTGCGATGGCAATGTTCAGCATTGGATTTGGCTTAATTGGTGATGGATTTTCTCCAACCTCTGCTTTTGCTAGGATGCTAACATTGTCTACATTCATAATCGTAACGATTTCTGTTTGGAATACTTTTGCGACTTCATTGGCAATGTCTGCTGCCAGGTATGGATCTGGATCTTGAACAACAAGATTCACAACTTGTGAGTTGTTTTCACTTTGAACGTTAATTTTTGAGTTTAATTGGCCTGCTGTTAGATCAAGATCAAGCTGGTCTACTACCTTATCTAGGATGGCAGGGCTTTTCATGATCACGTTATATGTATTGATGAGCTGTAGGTTTGTTTGAATCTCTCCTACGTTATAGGTTGGCTGCTCAGATTTCGATTGGTTAACGAGAAGCTGGGTCGATGCTTGGTAAATCGGTGTTAGATAGTAGAAGCTGACCCCTGCGCTCACGATAGCAGCGATTAGGGTAATGAGGATAATCATTTTGATTCTCTTCAATAGGGTTTCCATTATTTCCTTTAAGCTAATTGTTTCTTCCATGGTATCCTCCTTAGGTTCTGATCTTCATAGTAGTATAGGATGAGATTCTGTCATTTTTTTCTATATTACATGTCTAATTACCGGTTATTTTGTAAATTTTTAGGGTTCTAGTCAATTAAACTATATATTATTGCATTTGAAAAGAGAAAATCCTATTTTGTTTTATAAAAGAGGGACGGACCTCCACATAGTGGAAGGTCCGTCCCTCTTACTTTTTTATAGTTCTAATGTTCTATATAGGATTAGCGCGATTTGTGCTTTTGTTGCTGGTTGTGTCGGTTTGAATTGGCCGTGTGTGTTGCCTTTTACGATGCCGTATGATGCTAGTGTATCAATGTATTCTTTTGCCCAGTGGTCTGCTCTTACGTCAGCAAAGGCTACGTTAACCGCTGGGTTCTTTTTCAGCTGTGTTGCTTTTACAACGATTTTGGCAAGTTGTGCTCTTGTTAATTCGCCTGTTGGGTTAAAGTACTCTGCTTTTGAGAATACACCAATATTCGTTAAGTGTGCGATCGCTGGATATGCTGGATGTGCTGCAGGTACATCTTTGAATCCTGGATCCTGTAGCTGTGGAACGGTCGGATCTAGAACATTTGCTAAGAGAAGTGCCGCCTCTGCTCTTGTGATGCTACTTTCCGGATGGAAAAGACCATCCTCTGATACTGGCAGGACATCTAATGCTGCTAGATTCATAATTTCATTGTATGCATAATGTGTTTCTGGAACGTCCTTGAAGCTAACGGTTTTATCTGCTTTATATGCTTTGATGAATTCAGCTGCCATTACTTTGTAGCCTTCTTTGTTCGGGTGAACATCGGTTGGATTTGGCAGATAGTTTTTCGCATCTGTTCCGAAAGCATCGAATACAGGAACGAAGTAGGCACCGGCATCTACTGCGGCTGCTTCAATTTGACTGTTGAAGATTTTTGAGAGCTTTACTAGCTCAGGCTTCTGTTGGTCAAGTAAGTGTGGGAATGCGAAGTAGTATCCCATTACGTATACTTCTGCTTCTGGATTGTATTCGTGAATCTTTGTGATTGTACTTTTTACGTTCGCTTGCATCGTTGCAAGGATTCCTGGGAGTAGCTTTGGATCAATTGTTGGTCCGTTTTCTGTTTTTTGCAGATTTGATAGAATATCATTTGCTCCTGCTGATATTGTTACAAGATTCGTCGTAGGTAGTAATTCCTTTAGTTTGGCATTTTCAAGTGAATCTAGTGTTTGTTTTGATGTGTAGCCTGGAACGGCAAACTCATTTGTGTATGTATCTAGAAGCTCTTCTGTTTTGAATTGTGCTGCGATGAAATCAGAATACCCATCATCAATTCCTTTATATGGCGTCATTCCGGCTGCTAATGAATCCCCAAGTGCTACATAACGGATTTGGTCCGTTTTTGTTGTTTCTTCTGCAGATACTGGAAGGACTACTGCTAGAAACATAAGCAATGTAACGAGTAGTGCTGAACTTTTGCGTACGAAAGCTTTCATACGTCGACCCCTTTCTTCATCCATATCGTCATTTCTAGGAATATTTCCCAACTTCTATTTTACTATATTCCATTGTGCAATGTTCAGAATTTTATCGACAATTTGCGGATTTTTTTGAGGGACGGACCTTTTGGATTTATTGGTTTGAGAAGCTTTGGAGGGTGTTTTGTTGAGGTGTCGTATCGGGCAGCTGGCAGGCATGGTCTTGAGACGTTAGCCCCTATAGCTTTGCGCCACCATTTTTCAATGGGTTAGCCTTTTTCCTACGATCGGTTTGGGTTTATGTATTAATTTAAGCGTTTGCGTGGGTTGTTGCGGTATTTCCAGAAGAGTTCACCTTCGCTTGTTCTAAAGAATTTTACCCCTACTAGTTTAAATGGGGTCCAAATTTCTTTCATGTGATATAGTGGCATGCTTGTCCCCTCCCTTTTGGAATTTCACTTCCATTTTATTGTAGCGACTTTCGTCCTGATTTGTAAGGTGGATTCGCTCGACAGTTTGCTCAGGGAATTGAGGGGAAATGTTGGTTTTGTGCGGTTTTTGGCGAAAGAAGAGGATGCCTGAAAAAGAGCATGTAGCTTGTCTCTTTTTCAGGCATCCTAGTTGGACCATTTTTCTATTTTTTCTTTTATAAAGGCTATATATTTATCATCGTGTTGGAGTTCAAATATAATTAGTGCTTTTTCTAGATATCGCTTTGCTTGATGAAAGTCTTCTTGAAGCTCATAGTTGTAGCCAATATTGTAATGAAGCTCCCCTAACATATATAAACTATCGTGCTCCACACACCATTGAATTCCCTTTAAGCAATATCGGCTTGATTCATCTAATTTCTCAAATCGTGTTAACACTCTAGCAATAAGATAAAGCAGCTTTGATTTAATCGTAATATCGGTAAGATACGGCATTGATTCTATATTTTCTTGTACCTCTCTATAGCATTTTAAAGCCTCCTCATTACGATGGTTATTAAAATATATGGTTCCAATGCTTATTGATATGTTAATCTCTTGTTCTGTCCATACTTTATCCTCATCTTGAGTTAGGTTTAAAGCTTTCTGAAGTGTACCCAATGCTTGTTGAAATTCC
Source organism: Rossellomorea marisflavi (assembly GCA_003667865.1). Classification (GTDB taxonomy): domain Bacteria; phylum Bacillota; class Bacilli; order Bacillales; family Bacillaceae_B; genus Rossellomorea; species Rossellomorea marisflavi_C. The sequence goes on from CP033051.1 coordinate 787,711, forward strand.
TTTAACACTTCTAGTTGATAAACCCCCTTGTGCCACAATAACAACTGGAGATTCCGCTTATTACTTGTGAACAACGGGTTCTTCTCTTCAACCTTCACAATATCGAGCATCTCTTCATATTGAAAGCTTCTTCTAAGAATCTTTAGTTGACGCTCCACTTCTTTCACATAATCAAGTCTTGGCATCAGGCCAATTTCAAACAAGTAATTGACATCAATTCCTAGTTTACCTGCAATATGATAGAGTACATTTCCATTTGGGAGAACCTGTCCTTTTTCGATTCTACTGATTAGTGCTTGGGTACATACTCCCTTCGCAAGGTCTCCTTGAGAGAAGCCATTTTGTTTTCTCATATTTTTGATGGTTTGACCAATTGCCTCTAAGTCCAAAAGTGCCCCTCCTGAAAAAATATTAATATTTTTATATTTTATGTAGATTACGTCTAAAATGAGTCTCTACAGCAGCTTTTTCTGGTTCAAGTAGCCCTAGAGTCGAAATTCACCTTTTTTTCATATATGCTTTAATGGAAAAAGTAGATAGAACATTACCTGTAGACGGCACTTCTTTTTAAGAGGTGCTATTTTTTTTGGTATTTAATGGTTCTAACGAACTATACATCAACCTAAATTTACCAACTTTTTTCTATTTTATCATATTGTGCACCCGTTCTGAAATTGAAAGGTCCGTCCCTCTACGGACCTTTTTCTTATGTTCGTTTGATTATGGATGGTTTTATATCTTTTCGAAAGAGTAGCTTTTGTACGGAATGAGGGTCTGTTTTCATAATAAGGTATGACATGATTTTGTCTTCTAGAGACTTGGTTAATTGTATTGTTTTTGTGTGTGAGGGTGTTTTCGTTGGGTCGATGATGAGTTCAGTTGTGTAGTCTGATGTTTGGACTAGTAGCAGCTCTAGGATGTTTTCTGCTACATCAATATATTTAAAGGAGACCGAATGGTTATAATCTAATGGTAATGAGAACAAGCTTTGGTAGCCAAACCGGTTATAGATGTACTGAGCCGTTCCATCTTGTACACCCAATAGATGCGTATAACCAGGAGCCGCTGATACTACCACTGCCTCTTTGTCATAATACTGACCTTGAAAGATGACCAAATTCTGATTCTCCCTGCGACGTAGCTCTTGATTCTCAACAATATCCTCAAACAACAATACAAATCGATTTTCCATGCTTCACCTCTCAAATTGAATTTAGAGGGACGGACCTTTAGTCGTCCCTTTTTTGCGTTTTGACGTTTCAACATATTCTTTGTAATGATGCTCTGGAGGTTCTGAAAAATATGATAGAGTACGAGATTTTGATAGTAGTGGATGATCTATGTTTTTCACATAGCTCTTGTAACTGCTCCACTCATAGTCCTCAGGCCTTGTTGTAATTCTTGCTTCTACTGGATTCATATGGATATAGCGGCTTGCCTTAATAAAGTACGAGGGCAGGTCAATTTTGGTTGATCCATACCGACCTTGAAATACGTGACCAACTAGGTCATATTTCTTATTAAAGTAGATGGCATACCGGGTGTGAAGGACACGAATGATGGATTGAAGTGGGGAGTTGTCCGTTTCTATTAATAAGTGAATGTGATTCGACATGAGGCAATATGCGTGTAGCTGAAAAGGGTGCTTCTCTTGTGTTTCTTTGAGGTAGGATAAATACTTTAGATGGTCCTGGCGTTCTCTGAAAAGGTCTTCCTTGCGGTTTCCTCTTGCTGTGATGTGGAAGGTTGTGTTTGGCTCCCAGTTTCTTGATTTTCTCATTGCTTCATCCTTTCTTGTTTTGTGCGGTGGTTGATTTCGGGTGGGGAGGTCCGTCCCTCAAAACAGAAAAAAGTCGCCGTTCTTTTTGGGGAGGACGGCGACTATAACCAAAGTCTAGTTATAGTGTTCCCCATATTTGATTTTTTTAATCTATATTTTTTTGAGTAGATAGAACATTGGGATTTGTATTTGTTTTTAGATGTTTGCTGGTATTCGTTCTTTGATGCAATCTGGAGGTTCTCTGTGTAGGATGAAGGATGCTCTTCTTTGTCCTTGCTTTAGGACAAATGTTGAGAGTACTTGGTGGACGAGCTCTAGGGGTACCTCCTCATATGAATCTTTGGATTCAATGAAGATGGAGTTGGAGTTACGATCTATTGTCAGTTTCAGCAATCGTTCAGATTCATCTTCTTTCAGTATGACTTCTGTTATTCCTTCTACCGGATATTCAAGGATTGGCATCGCAGTGTACAGATGCGAATGACGTGGTTTCTTCATACTTTGAAGAGCTAGAGTAAAGCTCGCCAGACATTGTACCCGAATAGATGTTACCATTTCTTGTCCGTTAAAAATAAGATGAGTTCTTCGTTTTCCATCAGGACCTGTAAGTCGCTTCTCATGAAGCACCTGATTTATAACGATTGCAGCTTTTTTCATTTTTCCCTCCTATTATTCATTTTTTGACAATATGTGACTATTGGACTAGTCGAAAGTTATTATACTACCAGAATATTGTAATTTCTATAAATTTTAATGAAATTTGTAACATTTTTACAAAAGGGTAATATTCAGCTTCTGAATTTGTGAGAAATGATAATTTTGAGGAGTGAGGTAGACGTTTAGCGTTTCGTTTCTATAGGAAGAAATGTAATGTCGTTGATATGGTCTATACCTTGAGACTACTACCAGCGAGGCGAAGAAGTCTTACAGTACTGCTCAAAGTAAAAAACAAGCGATCAGGCAGATGCCTATAGCGCTTGTTCTTTATTTTGTAATCTATATTCGTCTTGTTGAATTTTTTCTCTTAGCCAGCTTACCATCGTTTTTGCGTCCATATTCATATGATTCGCAACTTTGAATGCCTCTTCCATCAAGGCTAAAAGCTGTTGCTCTTTTTGGTTTTTCAAAATAAAACCTCCTGAAATGTTAAAACCTCTTGCAACATACAACTCTTGCTGCCTATTCATAGCTTGGTCATTTTATAATATTCAACATTTTATCAGTAATCTACAATATTTGTAAATAGCAAGAATAATAGTCAATTAATTGCAAGCGGTTTCACTAATTATTCATGAGTTTGCTCTTATTTGGTGGTCAACGAGTTGCAAAAGCTAGCTCTATATAGATTCAAAGGGTTAGTTAGTTGGATGTATACCCAATACATACTACGTCATAAACCTAACATTTGTGAGGGTTTAATTTTTTTAGAGGGACGGACCTTCTTTGAAGGTCCGTCCCTCTTGAGTAAAAAGTCACGTGTCTCCTTTCTCATTTTCTACAATTTATGGAAATGTTTGAGGTTTTTCGATAGAATATGAGTCAGGTAGATTTTGATTTTGGAGGCCAAAGGATATGCATCATTTTCTTACATTGTTAAAAGGGCTTCGACAGCCAACGTATTATTTTACGAAGCTACAAGATATGAACACGTACAGAGGATTGAACGTAGCGACCGTGATCGTCATCCTTCTTTCCGGATTCATATTTGGACTTTCCGCTCTTTTTGGAACAGGAATGAGTCCGTTATCAAAGGATCTAACATCACTTGCAGCAGCAGATTTTGAAACAGAGAAGCTTCTCTTTGTAGGTGGACGGGTACTACTAGGCTTCCTATACGCAGCATTTATGATATACATCCCCGCTTTAATTTTCTGGACGCTTGCTGAAGAGGGGCTATATCGCAGACTTGTTATCGTGCAGCATTTCGTAGTGCTTGTTCTTTTACTAGAAAAAGTTACATGGATTCCGCTATTTACGTACCTTTCTGTCAGCTGGTTTTCCTCACCGTTCTCACTCGGTGTGATTGCCCAATACATAACAGACATCCCATGGTGGATTTATTTCCTTGGATGCATCTCGCTTTTCAAATTATGGGTAATATATTTACAATTCCAAGGATTGAAACGATTAATCGACATGAAGAAAATCACAATGATTCTCTCCATTCTTTTACTGAACATCGTCCTTTGGTGTGTGACGGCTTTACTTGCGTACATTGATTTTACAACGATTCTATAACAAATGAAGCAAAGGCTGTGAACATGATGAAACAAAAAAGATTGCTGATTATCGGTCTTACCCTTGTGTTTCTTGGTGTCAATTTTTATCTTATTGAAAAGGCCAATAGCAAGGTAGATCGTACCGTTTATATAAAAAATTGGTTTGAAACGACCGAAAAGGATTTAGCGAAAACACTTGAAAAAGAAGGGGTTATTGCGTCCTCTGAAGAGCATCACGTATATTTCAATGATGAAATGGGTGCGTTTAATGGCTTCCTTGTTGAAGAGGGTGACACTGTAGCGGTTGGAGCACCGCTTTATGAGTATGTTGCAACAGATATTGATGAACAGCGTCGGCGGTTGGAGTCCGAGATAGAACAGCTGCAGGATGAGATCATGAGTATTGAGGCATATATTCGTGAGCTTGAACAGCTCGAGTTCACATTATCATCCCTTCCTAGCAGTAGCCCTAAAGACGATGATGAAGCAGTCGAGTCAAATGTAGAGACCGAATTTGGTTTAAAGAAAGATATTGCAGCATATGATTTGGAAATTAGCCGTCTCGAAAATCAAATTGATAATCTGGAGCGCCAGGTATTAGACTTGGATATGAATAGTGCAAGTTTGACCGTCCAAAGTGATGTAGCAGGTGTTATTAAAAAGGTATCACATTCTGTTGAAAATCCACTGATTACGATCGTCTCAGATTCACCGGTTGTTTCTGGAAAACTTACAGAAAAAGAGTCATTTGAAATCAGTCCAGAAATGCGCGCTGAAATCCGTTCTGAGCATCATGATGAATTTATGTCTGGAATAGTTTTAGAAGTAGCTGAAATGCCAAAGAACGATCCTGATGTTGACCAAGAAAGTGTCTATCCTTTTACCGTCACCTTTGATGTTCCTGAAGTTCCGTTATTAAAGGGCTATCATGTCGATGTCTCGATCGTTGTTGAGGAAGCCACCGGTGCTGTAACAGTACCATCAGCAAGCCTTGTAAAAGAAGGAGCATTAACATACGTATGGTTGATTACAGATAGCGGCCGTTTGGAGAAAAGAGAAGTTGAAACGGGCCTTGAGGTCAATGGAGTGCAGCAAATCACTACTGGGGTTGAAGCAGGCGAGCACTACATTGTGAACCCAGATGAATTGAAAAACGCCTTTGATACCTCACGATTCTCAACACCACTAAAATGGGACAATCTAAGCTGGACAAACCTAAAAGGAACAGACAAAACAACCATTTACAAACATATTCTATATGGAATATTAGAACGATAATTATGTAGAGGGACGGACCTTGCTTAATCGAACGTGCTTTAGAGCAGCATGTTCGGTTGAAGCAAGGTCCGTCCCTCTTATTATTGGATAAACTTACATACTCCTTTTTGAAAGACTCATACTAAGGGTACTAACACGGAAGGAGTTTTATGATGAAACGTTATCGGTTGATGAAGCGATTGTCCATTGTTGTTATTTTGATTTCTATTCTGGCCATAGTGAATCCTAAGACTTGCGTGTTTGCTGAAGGTCCGAAGAATGTGATTTTGCTTATTATGGATGGGACCAGCTCAGATGCTGTCACCCTTTCACGCTGGTATAAAGGAAGCTCCCTTGCCTTGGATGAGATTGTTGTCGGGGGTGTTCGAACCTATTCAGATGCATCAGCAATCACCGATTCTGCCGCTGCCGGAACAGCGATGGCGACTGGCTATAAAACACTTGCTGATCGTATTGGTATGATTCCGTTGAATGGTCAGAAGAGGTCCGTCCCTACAAAGACGGTTTTGGAGGCAGCGAAGGAGATGGGGTATGCGACGGGGGTTGTGGCGACTTCGCCTGTTCAGCATGCGACTCCGGCTGCGTTTACGTCGCATGTGGAGGATCGGGACCAGTTTGGGGATATTGGGGAGCAGCAGGTGTATCAAGGGCTTGATGTTGTGTTAGGTGGCGGGAAGGCTTGGCTTCAGCCCCAACAGGAGGGCAAGGTTCGTGATGATAATGGGATGCTGAAGACGAAGGAGATTAGTCGTGAGGATGGCGAAGACCTCATTGGCGTCATTAAGGATAACGGCTATTCATATGTAGAGGATCGAGAGCAATTATTTTCTTTAAAAACCCCTGCAAAGCTTTGGGGTGCTTTTGCCAATGAGGATCTTGCTTATGAATTTGATCGAGTAGCCTTACACCCGAAACAGCCTTCACTATCAGACATGACAAGTAAGGCAATCGACGTCTTATCCCAGAACAAAAAAGGCTTCTTTCTTATGGTTGAAGGAAGCAAAATTGACTGGGCTGCACATCAAAATGACCCCGTTGGCATGATTAGTGATGTGTTAAGCTTTGATGCTGCTGTTTCAAAGGCATTACAATTTGCTAGAACGAATGAAAACACGATGGTGATAGCGGTCACAGATCATGGAAATAGCGGATTAACAATCGGAAACAAATCCACTAATAAGGATTACAAGACACAACCAGTTGAGAATTTCATTAAACCTTTAAAGGAAGCTGATTTAACGGTTGAAGGAGCAATCTCGTTATTAAAAGAGGATCGATCTAATATCGAAGAAGTACTCGCTTCTTACGGGTTATCCAATTTATCTAAAAAAGAATGGTGTCATGTAAGAGAAGCGAAGAAGATTCGTGACTTAGAGGATGAAATGGTGAAGATGCTCGCCAAGAGAGCACAGCTCGGATTTACAACCCATGGTCATACAGGAGAAGATGTCTTTTTATACGCTTATGGTCCAGGAAAGCCGACAGGTCTTATTGATAATACAGACATAGCCAAATCAATCGCGAGCTATATGGGGCTTCCTAGTATGAGTGAGCTTTTTCAAAAAGGATATCTTGATGCAACAGAGTATTTTAAGCAGAAGGGATATGATGTTGATCTTTCAAAAGAAGAACGTCAAAATCCAGAGCTTGTACTAAAAAATGGCGCGAACGAAATTCGCATTCCTGAAAATAAAAATTTTCTCCTCCTTAATAACAAAAAGGTTGAGCTAGAAGGAGTAAATGTTTTTAACGGAAATACCTTTTATATCCGGTTATCAGATGAAACTGCTAATCGATTTTGATTGACTTGTACCAGGTACGGTCTGTGCTATCGTATCTGGTATACACCACATATGTTTAATTATTGTTCAACTACCTCATTTGTAAATCTTCCACTTTTTGGCCGTTCCTGTTCCTTTCTCCCCCCTGATTGCGTTATAATAAAAGAATGTGAAATTTGCCTATTTTATACTTTTTATCATAGATTTTTGTTCTATTTTACTATAGGGGAGGGTTCTTCATGTCGTTTCAACTTCAGGAGCTTGAAGATAAGCTAAGTCCATTGCGTCAGTCTCTAGAGAAGGAATTGTTGCCAACTCGTGAGGATGATCAAAAGCTTGTGCAGAAGGGCCTTATTTTGTTTCGTCAGCACCTTGTTTCAAACGTAAAAGTGCGTGAGGACGAGGCGATTGCTGAAGTTCAAGATGTTACCCCAGTACACGTTCGACTTGATTTTCATTTTCCACTATTGAGTAAGTGTTCGTGCCCGCAAAAGCCTTGGTGTCGTCACCGGTTAGCGACCTTTTTCATGCTGTATAACAAGGTGGGTCGTGTGAACGATTGGGTTGAAGATTGGCGTGACGGTGCACAACAAGCAGATGTGTCTGGTGAACCAAATAAGCAAGCGGCTCTTCAGGATCTGATCAAAAAGCATGGTGGTCTTAAAAAGGCAAGCGAGTTATTGCAGGAGCAGCAATCTCGAGGGGAAACTCCTGAAGAATGGTGGAGCTTTTTTGGAACAGTGCTTTATGAGGAAGACTATGAACTACTAGAACGCCAAGCTTATATGATTGATATACATATTCAAAACTTTTACAAGCGCTTTATGAGAAAGTCGCCGCTTGAAACCGAATGGAAGCCATTGTACCAGTTGTATGCTTCTTTTTACTTGTTCCAGGAGATTGATGCGTTTATCCATCGAAGTGAACGGACGTTCCGTGATCCGCATAGCTTGTACGAATATCTTTTAGCTGAAATGGAATTTGCCGTGAAGCGTTTGTCTGTACACGCATTGCCGTTCCGCTTTGACCCGTTTATTTCATTTTTGAAAGATAAAACAGAAGAGCTTAGTCTTTCAACAGAGCAGAGTACCCTTGCGAAGGCAGAGGTGTACCGTTACCTTTGGTATTATCTATTCAAAAAGAAGCAGTGGCGCCAGCAGGAAATTGATCGTCTGGAAGGGTTACAGTCTGAAGAGGACGTGTTCCATTCACTAGCACTGTTGCATCAATATATTTTGATTGAGAACCGTAGTGAGATTGAAGCCATTTTGAAGAAACTAGGTGCTGCGATTGTACCGTATTCTGACTTTTGGATTGAGCAATTGTTCTCGATGAAAAAGTATGACCTTGGTACCTTTTTATTAAAGCAGCTACAAGCGAAGATTCCTCAATACTTGCAGAGTCTGAGGGAATATGAGGCGTCTCAGTTTAGTCGATGGTTTTTACAGACCATGCCGCTTGATTACATGATTGAGCATGAAGCGACTATGCTGAAGGAGCTATTGGAGAACATGCTTCCGTACAGCTTTTATACGTATAATGATTTACTCTTGCATTCTCGGTCATTTAAGCAATGGGTTGAGCTGCAAAAGTATATGAATTATAGCCTCCAGGAGATGGAGGGATTAGGGCTGAAGGATATCGCGAAGGAAAGCCCTCAGTATGTGCTCCCACTCTATCATAATGGCATTATGCATTATATTGAACAGAAAAACCGTGACAGCTATCGCCTTGCCGTTCGCTACTTAAAGAGGCTGCGTACGGCTTATAAAAAGCTCAAGCGTACAGAGCAATGGGATATTTATTTTGAGTTTATTTTAGAAAAGACGAAACGACTTCGCGCATTTCAGGAAGAGTGCAGAAAGGGTAAGTTACTCGATGCTTAAACGATCAACGATACACGTCGATATTAGTTTCATAGACAATGGGCGTTTTTTGATTCGCGCGGTTAACGACGATGGCGAATTTCTCGCACCGAACGAGTGGAAAAGTCAGCTGTTTTTATGGCATGAGGAGAGCTTCTTCGGAACGATCCTTGAGAAAGATTCTGAAGGGATTGTGGTCAGTAGCTGGGAGCTTGTTACACTTCTGTCTCATGAAGGCTTTAGTAGTATGATCGATTGGGGCTGGGGTGAGCGTGGTGACGCCTATCTAGCTATTGCCCCTGTACTTCTTGATGCAATTGAGTCAGGGAAATGGGTTCCTCGTTTTGATCAGTGGCGGGCAGAAGGACTTTCCTTTCAGGTTCCAGATGATGTTTGGGGGGAGTTCCCGGAAGAGTTCTGGCAGGAAACGCTTCAAGATCAAACGAAAAAAGAGTTATTCCGAGAGCTGTTTCAGCATGCAGTAAAACAATCAATGAAAAGCAGCCAGCATTCGATTTGGGGAAGAATTCAAAAGCTTGAAGAAAGTACGTTAACGTCAGAGGAGTTATCGGCTTATTTTGATGAGGAAAAATGGAGTGAATGGACAGGGTTAAAAGAGAGTATCCTCCCTTTTACATTAGGTCTACGGATTTCAGAGCCTGTCGAGGATGGTGATTCGTGGGAGCTGGAAACGATTCTACGTGATCGCCAAAAGGTAGATCGTGTTTTTTCGCTTGATGATGCGAAGCTGCCCCGAAATTGGAAAACGTATATGCCTGAGATTCAGGAGGAACAAGCCCGTTGGATGCAGATGATGCCTCTTTTACGTGAGAAGGATGGTAGCTTGCGCGTCTGGCTTGATGACCATGATGCGTGGGATTTTCTTTCAGTCTTAAGTGAGAAGCTGATTTCTTTAGATGTTGAGATTCTTTTGCCTTCATGGTGGGAGGCTGTTAAGGACGCTCAAATGTCGGTAAAAGCCAAGCTAAAAAACACAGACACGAGCTATCGTCCATCGTTTGTTGGGTTGAATGCAATGCTTGATTTTGACTGGCGTTTGTCGATGAACGGCGTCGAGCTGTCGGAGGATGATTTCCGGAAGCTTGTGTTGGAAAAGCAGCGTCTTGTGAAAATACGTGGACAATGGATGAAGCTTGATCCTGCGATGATTCGTCGCATTCAGCAGATGATGACAAAGGCGAAGGAAGAAGGCATTTCAATTCGCGATATGCTTGAGCAGGAGCTTGTGCCACGGGATCATGATGAAGATGCCGTTGGAGCAGATGAGGACTATGATCCGTATCAGTTTGCTCGCATTCAGCTTGAGCTTGACCGTTCGTTGAAAAAACTGATTCATCAGCTGCGAAATGCATCGGAGATTCCGCTTGAGAAGGTATCTACTACGTTCCAAGGAGAGCTACGACCGTACCAGCATCTTGGAATGAGCTGGATGTTATTTTTACGGAAGTACGGGTTTGGTGCTTGTTTAGCTGATGATATGGGACTTGGTAAAACGGTTCAGCTGATCAACTACTTGCTGCGTGTGAAGGAAACTGAGGATGTAGAAATGCCTGCGTTGATTATCGCGCCGACATCTGTTCTTGGCAACTGGCAGCGTGAGATTGATAAATTTGCGCCTAGCTTGAAGGTCTGGCTTCATTATGGAAGCAATCGTTTAAAGGATGAGGAATTTAAGGCAAAGCTCTCGGAAGTAGATGTTGTGATTACTTCTTATGGGCTATCGCATATTGATTATGAAGAGCTATCTAGTGTGGAATGGAGCTCTATTTCTCTTGATGAGGCCCAAAATATCAAGAACTCTAATACAAAGCAGTCTCGTGCGATTCGAAAGTTAACCGGAAAGCATCATATTGCCTTGACGGGTACTCCGATGGAAAACCGATTGTCAGAGCTATGGTCGATTTTTGATTTCTTAAATCATGGCTATCTTGGTGGATTTACACAGTTCCAGAAAAACTTTATTGCTCCTATTGAGAAGAATGAGGCAGAAGGGAAAATTGAGGAGCTTCAGGCAAAGATTCGTCCGTTCTTATTGCGTCGTACGAAGAAGGACCCTGAGGTTGAATTGAATTTACCTGATAAGCTGGAGCAGAAGGAATATTGTCCGCTTACTTCTGAACAGGCTTCTCTATATGAGCAGCTTGTACAGGATACATTTGAGCAGGTTCGGACGGTGACCGGTTTTGAGCGTAAGGGATTAATTCTGCAGATGCTGAATCGCTTGAAGCAGCTTTGTAATCATCCGGCACTGTACTTAAAGGAGACCAATCCGGAGGAGATTCTCGGGCGTTCAGAAAAAATGGGCATCTTAAAGGATATTGTTGAGACTGCACTGGATTCTGGTGAGGGCTGTATTGTATTTACACAGTATATCTCGATGGGTGAAATGATTCAGCAGGTGATTAAAAAGGAATTTGGCGTTGATGTACCGTTCTTGAACGGAAGTACCTCAAAGCAGCAGCGTGACTCGTTAGTTGAACGTTTCCAGAACGGCGAGTTCCCGATCTTTTTATTATCCTTAAAGGCTGGAGGTACCGGCTTGAACTTAACGGCTGCCAACCATGTCATTCACTATGATCGTTGGTGGAATCCAGCAATCGAGAACCAAGCAACAGACCGTGCTTATCGAATTGGGCAAAAACGATTTGTCCATGTTCACAAATTGATTACAACAGGAACACTGGAAGAAAAAATCGACGCAATGCTTGAGAAAAAACAAGCATTGAATGATGAGATTATTCGTAGTGATCAGTGGATTACAGAGTTATCAGATCATGACTTAGAATCATTAATAACATTAGGATAAGAGGGACGGACCTTCCATTTGCATGTAAATGGAGGCACGTCCCTTTTTTATGTAGGTACTTACCGGGTTTAGTATGTAATTTGAAGGTCCGTCCCTCTTCTTTCGAAAAAAAGGCCGGCCATGTTTTGCGGCCGACGCTCAATATGTGGTAAGTAGAGGTTGTACGGATTACGTGGTTCAGAGATGTTTATATTTACGAAAGGAATTTAGAGGGAAGTAGGGGTTTTTTGAAACTACAAAATTAGGAATTAGTTTGTGATGAAAGAAAGAGATTTATTTCTGGAAGGTTTTTCGGGTCGTTGTGCTTGAGAGGTTTGGGCTTCAAGATCTTTTACTCTCTTTTCAAGGGTATACATTCGTACATTGAGGTATGCGATCTTCTTAATTAACTCTTCACAAAGGCTGTCTAATCGTTCCAGCCTTCTTTCCATGTTCGTATTCAATGATTCACCTCCGTTACACGCTAGAATACGGGTTCTGGCCTTGTGGAGTCTTGGTTGCTAGAGTTTGAATTTGAATCAACTTCAAAGCTTGATGGTTTGCTGTCTAGGAACTTGACTGTGTTTGCAACGACCTCTGTTACATAGACCCGCTTGCCTTCAGCATTCTCATAGTTCCTTGTTTGGATCTGCCCAACAACGCCAAGAACGGATCCCTTTTGACAATACTTCGCGGTATTCTCTGCAGCCCGTCCCCAGAGCGTACACAGAACAAAATCGGTATCGTATTGTCCTTGCTGATTTTTAAATTTGCGGTTCAATGCAATCGTCACATTTAACACAGGCTTTTGCTCCGGAGTCAGCTTTAAATCTGGATCCTTCGTCAGCCTTCCGACTAATGTTACCTGATTGATCAATCTTATTTATACCTCCTTTCTTTGGTGTTATTAACAGCTTATCGGGTTCTATTATTGATGTAAAATCAGTAAAACAAAAAATTAGAGGGAAATTGGTACTAAATTTTTGAATTTCACTTAGGAGGATTTAAAGAATTGTAGACTTTTAAATCATGAATTTATAAAATACAACTCTCTATCATTATATAATCGTTGCAATCCAAAAACCATGAAGGAAGCACGTTATCGTATAACCAAAAGCAGCGAATACAGATACCCATACTAAACTAACTGAACACTTTCGGTTATTAAGAGCGTTTCCGATTACCAATAATATAACTGATAAGCCGATTTTAATCATTAGGAACAATAGTGGGCTTGCTGCAAATAACTTGTTCATAAGAGGGTTTGCTTCTTCTATAATGGAGTAGTGTAGTCCAAAGAAAGTGAATCCTGCATCTAATACGTTTAAAATCGCTATATAGAACAATAATTTCTTCATCCGTTTTCCTACCTTAATTTATTCGATATCCCCATCATTGTCTTTTTCAATAATTCTCATACTTGTACTCTTTATTGTTCTATATTAAGAACAGTAACTCCTCTAAAAAAAACGTTTTTTTAAAAATTTATTTTGCTCTTGTATGTTCAGTACGAGTAAGACAAACTATAGAACTGTACTTTCATATATTTTACATGTTGGTTATGATATAATTTGGACAAACATTTACTGGAGGTTTATAAGGATGAAAACCTTTAAAGTCATTTCCCTTCAAGTAGTAGAAAACGATGAGCTTCGAGAAATTGACATAACAGATGGGCTAATAATAAATAGAGAAGATGCCGATCGGACATGGCTTATTGAGGTCTGTATACAAAAGAATCTATATGATTTTTTTCGAGACGAGCAGCAAAAAGCTGAGGAACTAGAAATTCAAGTTGTGATCTCTCACCCTGATAATGATCCAGCTGCCTTCATGACACATATCCGCTGTATTAAACAAATGGACGAACATATTAGTATATTATTTGATGGAAAACTCAAAAAACACCGAAATGAATATGCTGAGTTACTGTTAGATGACCTTGTACAGAAGGGTTTTTCAGGAGAAAGTTTGGTGAATGAATTCCGCGATAAAATGAAGTCTAAACCAAGAATACCAGCAACAGCTAAATCAAGTATATAACTTTAGTTATATACAAGTTCTTAATATGGAACAAAAGAAAAGAATATGCTATACTGAGACTAACAAATTTGCTTAAGGTGAGTGAACATCGTGATTGGGGAGAGAGTAAAGAAACTTAGACAAGAAAAAAGAATGTCTATGACGGAACTTGCTGATAAGGCTGGAGTAGCCAAGTCATACCTAAGTTCAATAGAACGTAACCTTCAACAAAACCCTTCTATTCAGTTCCTTGAAAAAGTATCGGGGGCATTGGGTGTAACTGTTGATTCTCTCTTATTTAATACAAAAGACGAATCACAAGTAGACCCTGATTGGATTAATATTGCTGAGGATGCAATGAAGTCAGGCATTACGAAAGAACAATTCCGTGAATTCATTGAATTTAATAAATGGCGTCAAACACAAAAATAAAAGCCTACTCTTATAGAGTTAGGCTTTTATTGTACTCACTTTTCTCAATAAAATATGTCATGGCTTCCGAATTACCATTTAAAAATTCTCGAATTTCTTCCTTTGTAATACCTGATTCTAATGCTTCCTTGATCATGAGTACCCATTCAATATCAATTTCTCTACTCTTCAACCTTAATTCCTCCCAAAATACTTTATGTATTCCAGGCAGTCCAGCCATCATCATAAAAGATCTACACATTTACAACATTGTCATCATGTTTCTATTATGTATGAAGAGTATGAAAGAATGATATCAATAGAAGTATCTTGGGTTTTGGGTTTTGACAATGTGTCTTTCTTACTAGATCCTACCTTAGATCTGTGACTTTGCGTCCCCAACTTTCGTATAGGTTTGCCTTTATCTGACCTTGTTTCCCCTATTTCTACTACATTATAACTGATACTTTTGTAATGAAACTGCTACTTTTTGTCAAATACATTGCGTTTTTTTACATCTTTTTCCTACAAATCAAGAAGTTATTTGACAAATTCAAATATAATTAACATAATATCCTTGCTAATAAGTAAAGCTTTTGTCGGAATTTCGCTAACGTTCTATTAAACGAGTGCCTTATTACTATATTTCCTTTGCACTAGTTTTGGAGATGTAGTTAATGGCTTTAATGTCGTTGCATTATAGTATGGAGAGCCTGTTAAGTCTTCTCCACAGGTCGGACATATCCATTTCCCTACTTCATTACTACTAAATGACGACCTTTGACACTTGTTACAAAATTTTTTGTACATAGATCCACCCTCTTTTGTTCACTATAAAGAACAATATATGTTTAATATTACCTATATATTCATTTTTTTCAAGGATTTTGTTCAAAAAAACGAACGAAATTTTCAAAAAATAAAAACCCCTCACTTTGTGTAGGAGTTTTTTAATGAATTTTGTCGCTATTAAACGGGCTTTGTTGAAGGCCGATTTCTTGTGATTCAATCAACTTTTCAATTATATAATCAATATCCTGTTTACGATATTGGTGAATAGGCATTTCTTCTTCATAGATCTGATAATATAAGAGCTGTGCTAATCTGAGATCTTTACTTGATGGTGGACCCAAATCAACTACTTTTTTTTTCGTTCATTCTCTAGTTTATCAAGTAAGTATTTTGCTTCTGCTTTACAAGAGAAATCATAATCTGTTTTTAGTTCATTTTGAAGTTGATCAATCTGATTAATCTGATCCTCAGTTGGCTCTTCAGTTAGAACCTTCTCAATCGTCTCGTTAATCTTAGTTGCCAGGTCTTGATGAAAACCAGTGTCATTTTTGGTTTCAACGCTAAGATCTTTATACCAAGACGCGTTTTCATTTATATATGTACGCCATTCTTCAATAAAATCTTGAAGATTGTACTTCTTTTCATCCCATTCAATATTCGTCATGTATTGCTCAAACGCTGTTTTAATGGAACGAGTGATGCTTATCTTCGTACCCGAATTCAAATCTTTAAACATGTATGGAAAGTACCTCCTAAAATAAGTTAGTTCTTTTAAGGATGTCCTATTTTCATCGATTTTTCGTTCGTATACCTATAGTAATAAGTATACCCACCATTAGAGAATTTTACTTTAAAACGGAAATTTTAGCAAATTTTTTTATAATTCACAAATAATCTGTAAAATACTAGGTGTTTTATGTCAAAAAAAGAAGATGGCCATGAGCCATCTCCTTTCAACCGTTATTGGTTATTTTCTTCGTTATCACCATTTGTTCCGTTCATCATGTTTGTATCATTACCGTTGTTTCCATTTGTAGTACCTTCGTTGTTAGTACCTGTTGTTCCACCATTAGTACCAGTAGTATCACCATCTTGGTCGATTTGACCTTGGTCATCTTCTGAGATGTTACCATTGTCATCAAGGTCGGTATCAAGGTCTGGATCGGCATCAAGGTTAGGATCTGTTGTGTTTGTATCAGTATCCATATCCATGTCCATATCCATGTCTCCATCTTCTGTGATGGTATTGTCGTTTGGAGGTGGATCTTGATCGTCCGCGTTACAACCTACAAGTAGTGATGCTGCAAGAGCTGATCCACCGATAATTGATAATAGACGTTTATTCATCATTTATCTCTCCTTCATTTCCTTAGATTCAATAAAGACCCTTTATAATCGGTCCTTGTTATCTTTCCCGAATTTAAGGAGAACTTGCATGTTCTAAAAAATACATAAAAAAACCAACTCCTAAAGAGAGCTGGTTTCAAGACATTATTGTTTTTCACCTAAAGCAAACATCATTTCTAACTCACATGCAACCTCACCATCAACTGTTGCAATACCTTTCCCTTTTCCGATAGCACCTTTAAAACGAACCATTTCCACCTCTAAACGAAGCTGGTCACCTGGCTTAACTTGACGCTTAAAGCGGCATTTATCAATTCCAGTAAAGAATGCAAGTCTTCCTCTGTTATCCTCAAGCTTTAGCATGGCTACTGCACCTACTTGAGCTAACGCTTCTACGATTAAAACACCCGGCATAACCGGATAGTCTGGAAAATGACCATTGAAGAACTCTTCATTCGCTGTAACATTCTTGATTCCAACCGCTTTCTTTCCTTCTTCCACTTCCAGGATACGATCCACCAACAAAAATGGATAGCGATGTGGAATAATTTCTTTAATTTGATCAATAGTAAGCATGAACAGTTCCTCCTTATTATGTACAAGCATGATTTCTTTCATTTTACCTAACAACTTTGGTTGGAGCAACGTAAAAGAGGGACGGACCTCGGTGAAACCCGAGGTCCGTCCCTCTACTATCTATTCTTTTATGACAATGTCAATGATGTGCTGCCAGGTTTCTTTTTTTAGTATGTCTCCTGGCTCCCCGCTACCGATGACTCCATATCCAATCATTAAGCCAAAGACAAGACTTCCAGCAAGAAGGAGCACAACGAGAATTAAACGTAGCCAAATCGGAAGGAGACGGATTCGGATCCATCTTTTGTCCTCTTCTAAACGAGCTTGTTTACGTTGCTTTCGTTCTGCTTTTTTTTCAGCTTTTAATTGTTCTCTTGTTTTACCTTCTTGAAGAACATCCTTATCCGTCATACTCAAAAACTCCTTTAACGAATCCCGTTTACTAGTCCCATCATTTGGTCTGCTAGTGTAATTGATCGAGATTGAAATTGGTATGAACGTTGCACATTAATGAGCTCCGTCATTTCTTTCCCCATATCTACATTCGATGCTTCTAACGTTCCTTGTGAAAGCTGAATTCCATTACGGCCAGCACCTTCAAGGTTTGTTAAAATCTCTTGTTCTGTCACAGCTGTATTATCCATGTTCACTGGAAGTCCAACAAGATTATTGCCATATTGCTCTAAAAACTGAGGTTTTTGTATTGACACAATTCCTAGATCAAATTGCTGAGATTGACCATTGGCACCATTCACAATAAAGCCTCCGCCAGCTTGAAGGTTAAAGCCTTCAATGTCCTCTGGGAAGGTGATGTATTGATCATTCTCGTCTAAAACAGGGTGGCCTTGACCATTTACAAGCATGGCTTCACCGTTACCTAGAGGAGAGACATAGAATGCACCATCTCTTGTATAACGTACTTGATTTTGACCATTTTCTTCTACAAGCACTTTAAAGAATTGGCGGTTATTGTTCAGTGCGAAATCGAGCTCACGACCTGTAGACTTTAAGACACCTTGCGTTAAAATCATCTGTGATTGACCTAGTTTCGCTCCAACACCCTGACGAACACCATTTGGAGTAAGTCGCCCTAATTCAAGACGAGGATCAGGTTGATTGTCGAACTGCTGCACAAGTAACTCAGAGAATGTCGCTTCTCTACGTTTATACCCATTTGTATCCGAATTGGCTAAGTTATGACTGATTGTGTCCATTTGCTTTTGCAGTTGGCTTAGCGTATTCGTTGCTGTAATCATTGTACGGTTCATGCATTTCCCTCCTTTGCGCTAGCTTTATCTTGATTAGTTGACTCGTCCAATTTCATTTGCTGCTTTTTCCATACTACGATCATATGCTTGAAGTACTTTTTGATTGGCTTCAAAAGCACGGTACGCTGTCATCATGTCCGTCATGGTACGACCAGGGTCTACATTCGAACGTTCAAGCTTCCCTTGGTTTGTAGTAAAAGCAAGTCCATCTTGATTATAAGCACTTGGAAGAAGGGCGTTTCCAACAGATGCAAATAAACCGTCACCTTGTTTGACTAATAGATTAGGGTTTTGTGCAAAACTAATACCAAGCCTTGCAATTTGTTGGTCATTCACAAATACCTGACCTTGCTCATCCACTCTAAATTGATCGTCTGGAACTTGAATACGTTGCCCTGCATCATCAAGGACAAATTGACCATTCGCAGCTGTTAAAAACCCATTTCCATCAACTGTAAAGTTCCCGTTTCTTGTATATTTCACATTGCCATCTAGACCTTCAATGTTAAAGAAGGTTGAACCGGCAAAGCCTGATTCTTCGTCTGTCGGCATGATTTGATTAACAAGTGCAATATCTGTAAAGTTCTGCGTATCCTGCAGAGGACCTTGTGAAAAATTCGGTGTTGCCTCTTGCATATACACTCCAGAATTTATTGCTCCAATGTTGGCCATTGAAGGCAGATTTAACCCTTTTTGTGTTGGGATTGTTTTTGAATCAACATGCTGAAGAAGCATTTCAGGGAATGCTCTCATTGATGATTGATCCGCTTTGAATCCAGGAGTATTTACATTTGCCATATTATTGGACAGCATTTCTGTACGGCGTTGTTGTGCAAGCATTCCAGAAGCTACTGTATAAAATCCACGAAACATATCTTCACCTCAATATCCGTTCCATTCTTCCTTTATTATATCGGATGAATTTCGGTATTGTTATCCCTTTGATGTCTATTTTATATGGAAATACTGGTTAAATTACGTAATTCGAGAAGAGCAATTAAATGATTTTTCTTCTATCAATACGGTCAATATTTTCAAGCATAATTCCTGTTCCAATTGCAACGCAATCCATTGGATTTTCTGCAACCAATACAGGTACTTTTAGTTCTTCTGCCAGTAGCTGATCCATTCCGTGAAGAAGCGCTCCTCCACCTGTAATAATGACACCACGATCAATAATATCTGCTGAAAGTTCTGGTGGCGTTTTTTCTAGTACGTTTTTAGCTGCTTGTACAATGACGTAAACAGAGTCACGAAGGGCACCTTGAATTTCTTCAGAATTAACTGTAATCGTTCTTGGAAGACCTGAAACCATGTCACGACCACGAATGTCCATCTCTTCGTTTCGAGAGTTCGGAAATACAGTTCCGATATTGACCTTAATATCTTCTGCCGTACGCTCACCGATAAGAAGCTTATATTCCTTCTTAATATAGTTCAGAATTTCATGATCAAACTTGTCTCCAGCCATTTTGATGGATGCCGACTCAACAATGTCACCCATTGAAAGAACCGCAATATCTGTTGTTCCTCCACCGATATCAACAACCATGTTCCCGCTAGGCTGGAAGATATCCATACCCGCTCCTATTGCTGCTACCTTTGGTTCTTCTTCTAAGTAGACTTTCTTTCCACCGCTTTTTTCTGCTGCTTCTTTAATCGCTTTTTGCTCAACACCTGTAATGTTTGTTGGACAGCAAATTAAGATTCTTGGCTTAGAAAGAAAGCCTTTAACGTTTAGTTTGTTAATGAAATGGCGTAGCATTGCTTCTGTTACGTCAAAGTCTGCGATGACTCCATCCTTTAATGGGCGGATGGCTACAATGTTACCTGGAGTACGTCCGACCATACGGCGTGCTTCTTCCCCTACTGCTAATACTTTGTTTGTTTTTTTATCTAGTGCTACTACGGATGGTTCGTTTAATACAATGCCTTTTCCTTTTACATGTATTAATACGTTTGCCGTTCCAAGGTCAATTCCAATATCCTTCGCGAACATCTTGCTTACTCCCTTCTTACCTATCCATCAATATTTATTTATCTATTTTCATGTCATTTTTGTATATCTTTTTACTGAAATTTATTAAAGTTTCACCTAGTTAATAATTTTAGCATATTTCTGTCGAAAAAAGGTATGAATTGTCATAAAAATGTTCTATGAAATTACTGTTAATTGTAATAAAGGGGGAGTGTTGTAAAACCTTTTGACTTAGACCGTTGCTTTCCGCTGCAGGAGCTTGCTTTCCGCGGGGCGGGGGTGAGCCTCCTCCATGGAAGGTTTCGTTCCAGTAGGTACGAACCCCGGGGCTCACCATTCCCGCTATGTCCCGCAGGAGTCAAGCTCCTTCCGCTCCAAGCAACTCTGTATTTTTAACCTTTTTATTCTTGGTTTAGAGAATACATATTTAACAAACTGATTTTAGTCACTTTTTAAAGACTTGGATATGTTAACAAACTATTAGTAGCTTCTTATTTTCATTGTGACCTGATCATACTTCTGTAATACGGGGGCTTGTGGTTCGGGTATGGTTTTGAGGTTTTGTATGTAGTTCTCCGTTTTGGCTAGCTTTAAATAGAAAAATGCCAGATACCAAAGCTTTGCTTGGTTCCTGGCTTTTTCTTTAGCTATGAAGTTCTTCTTTGTTGTATTTTTGTTTTGTGGCTTCCCCACCGCGGAGATGACGGATTGATTTATGATAATCAAGTATTGTTTTTACTTCATTGTATAATTCAGGATTGATTTCTGGCAGGCGTTCCGTTAGGTCTTTATGAACTGTACTTTTGGATACGCCAAACTCTTTCGCTATCACACGAACAGTTTTTTTCGTCTCCACGATATACTTGCCAATCTTGATTGTTCTCTCTTTGATGTAATCGTGCACACCACTCTACCTCCCTAATTTGGATGTGAGAAGGTGAAATGAGACTCGCTTTCGCTTCAATGAATACTATAGATCCGCATAGTACAAGCAGTTGCTTATGTAATGGGCGTTAATGTTATGTTAGGTTTGCGGCAGAAAATGTTGACCATTTTCTGAAATTAGAACGTATGATCAAATATCTCGCTAGTTTCTGGTAGTTTGATGAACGATTCCTCACCTCAAACACTCTCTTTTTTGCTAGGTTTGTATCAGTTTATTAGCTTGTGTCCCTTTATATGCACAAAAAACATAATAAGGACAAGGTATGGTGTAAATTTCCTGAAAATAATTGGAAGGAATAATCCTTTCTTGTCTCTTCTCACTTTCGATAGGTCGTTCAAGACGTTCTTTGTTGTTGAACTTTTTGTAATGCAGCTGGGCTATCGGACATCAGAGACCTTACTTCAATAATAGATGCCTCATTTAAGGTCGTAACGGAAACAGATGACCCTATTCTCTGGTTTTTGCCTGTTTCAGTCGTCAAATGATTGATATAAGGTCTGCTGTGTCCGTTATCTTAGGAAATTAGGAGGTTTTGGGCAGAATAAGGTCTCCTATGTCCGTTAGGAATTTCCAGAAACCGATTGGATAAGATACACTACCCAATCAAAAAGGCCATGCTTTAAACAAGCACAGCCCGCGAACATCAATATTATTTTGAATCTAATGTCACATCATCATCTACCCAAACCTCACCATTCTTATAAGACATTTGCTCTGGATAGCGTAGATTGATAACCTCTTCCTGAACCTTTTGAGAAGGAGCTTTTGTTGATAATGATACGATGACATTTGTTAAGATTGCTGCTGCCGCTCCGAACACACCTGCTCCTGTATCAATAATGCCAAATAGCGTGTATCCTGCTCTTGCAGCAAAGATATACGTAAGGGTCACGGTTAATCCTACAAGTAGCCCTGAGATAACTCCAGCTGTATTGGAGCGCTTCCACCAGACACCAAGTACTAATGCAGGGAAGAACGTTCCTGAAGCAAGTGCAAAGGCCCACGCGACAATCTGTGTGATAACGCCAGGAGGGTTTAATGCAACGATACCTGCTAAAACGGTAGCAACAACAATTGATATCCTCGCTACATTCATTCGATTCTGCTCAGTAGCATTTGGTTTCCATACTCGATAGTAAATATCATGCGCAAAGGAGGATGAAATGGAAATCATTAATCCACCCGCTGTTGATAATGCTGCTGCCATCGCTCCTGCTGCAACAAGCCCAATTACGAATACCCCTAGGTTTGCAATCTCAGGTGTGGCCATAACGACGATGTCATTGGAAATTATTAATTCCGACCATTGTAAGACACCATCACCATTTGCATCGGCAATTTGAAGCTTACCTGTATCGACCCATGATTTTGTCCAAGTTGGTAGTTCACTAATTTTGCTTCCAGCCACTTTTGTCATTAAAATAAAACGAGAAAATGCTGCATATGCCGGTGCTGATAGATAGAGTAAGCCAATGAATAATAGTGCCCATGCTCCTGACCAGCGTGCTGCTTTCATCGTTGATACTGTATAGAAACGAACAATGACATGAGGCAATCCTGCTGTTCCTGCCATTAGAGTGAACATTAGTGCAAGGAACTGCCATTTCGTCCCATTGGTAAATGGAGCAAAATACTCTGATATACCAAGCTCTCGATCTAGCTCACCAATTTTTCCAACAAGCTCTCCATAAGAGATCCACGGAACAGGGTTACCTGTTATCTGGAGGGACATGAAAATTACCGGTATGAGATAAGCAATAATAAGGACTAAATATTGTGCCACCTGTGTCCATGTGATCCCCTTCATTCCCCCTACTGCCGCATAAAAAGCAATCAGCACAACACCAATCATCGTTCCAATTTTTGCATCAATTTCAAATAAACGACCGATCACCACGCCTGAACCAGAAAGCTGACCAATGGAATACGTAAAGGAAATAATAATCGTACATATCGCTGCAATAACACGTGCAGTATGACTTTCATATCGGTCACCAATGAACTCGGGAACCGTATAGCGTCCATACTTACGAAGCTGTGGAGCTAATAGGAACGTTAGTAATAAGTAACCACCTGTCCAGCCCATTATATAAGCAAGCCCGTCATATCCAAGAATCATAACCGTACCAGCAAGTCCGATGAATGAAGCGGCACTCATCCAGTCTGCACCGATCGCCATCCCATTAAATACTGGTGGTACACCACGACCAGCTACATAAAATTCCGAAGTTTCTTTTGCCTTATTAAATACAGCAATCCCGATATATAAACCAAAGCTTGCTAGAATAATAAGTGTCGATACAATAAATTGAATATCCATACGTTATCCCCCTTTTCTCTCTATCCTAGTGGTCTAGTGTTTTCCCATAGCTTAATTGTTCATTTTTCGTTTCATCGATCCCATACTTCCGATCAATTCGGTCTGAGACAACGGCATTAACAAATAAGAGAATAATAAAAGTCAAAATTGATCCTTGAGCACCCATGAAGTAATGTAGCGGGAATCCGTTCAAGCTAATTTCTGAGAGAGGCTCTGCAAAAAGAACAACACCAAATGACACACCAATCCAAATGATGAGATAGAGAAACATGTAACGATTTTTCTCCTTAAAGTAGCGATCAGCAACTTCCTTCTCAATCTTTTTCACTAAAACAACCTCCTTTTTTATGACAAGCTAAAAATAAATTTCACCGTATCCCAAAAAGGAGCCGGTACTAAAACCACTTGAACAATAAAATATAAAAAGAGTGATAAAAAGGGCAAAGTCAGGTAAAAAGCCTGCTTTCTTTTAAAAGCAACGAACAAACATATACTTGTAATGATTATGAACATAATGAGCATCACCAATAGCAAGCACCCCCTCCCGTTGGAAGCGTTATCATATTTCTGTTTAATTATTTAAATTTTCAGAAATATAAAGATACATTTTTATTATCTTTAGGAGTTGCTGCTTGGTCAATCAATTCTCTGCGCAAAAACTGCACAAATCTAGTATGTGAAATAAGTAACTTTTTTCAAAAATAATTTCTTTTTACAGTGAAGCGTAATTACTGATTATTTCATAGGGTACTATTGTTTTACTAGAAAAAAATGTAACTGTCGAAATCCCCCGAAATAATTTTACTTTTTCTACCAAACCCGAATTGCAAGCTCTCACTCTGATTTGACAACTTTCGAGTATTTCCTGAGAAATATGACAACAAAAAAACCGACCCTAGTAGGATCGGTCTTGTCCAATTCAAACGTTATTCGTTTTCGTTTGAATCTTCCTCTGTATTAGGTGTACTTGAAGATTGCTCATCTGCTGATTCTTCTTCATCTGAAGAATTCGTTTCTTCTTCGGAAGAGTTTGTATTCTCTTCTGAAGTTGTTTCTTCTTCAGCTGCTTGGTCATCACTAGACTGACTTTCTCCAATTACACTTTGGTCACTTGCATCCTCGTCATGTGATTTTTTTAAATCAGCATCTTTAAGGCTTGCTAGTGATTTATTTACATAATCAATAGGGTTCACGGCTACATTATCTTTACGGATTTCAAAATGAACGTGTACGCCAGCTTCTTCGTTTAATAGACTTTTGTTTGCTTGTGCAAGTGTTTGTCCTTGCTCAACTGAGTCACCAACCTGAACGGCGAAGTCCTTAACGGATGAATAACGAGTCACAACACCTTGGTCATGCTCTACTTCAATCACGTTTCCTAAAAGTGAATCCTCCTGCACCTTCGTAACAGTTCCGCTTAATGATGCTACAACATCGAATTCTTTCCCATCCATTGAGATATCTAGCCCAGTGTTTGGTTGATACGTATTGTTGTAGAATACAAGTGCTGCTTCTTGTTCTTGTGTAGAAGCTGTTTCATCGTAGAATCCTTTTTCGATGATTGCTTCTTCAGGATTTGAAACAGGCATTGCAATGTTTTCCAATGAACGGTTTACTTCAACTGCTGGACGATCAAATTGGTCTGATGTTGGTACATCGTCCTCATAGCCATATTCATTTGGTTCTTCTGCGATGTCAGTTCCCGCTGATTGATACCAAAGAATAGCTGTAATAATGATTGCTGCACTTGCCAGATAGATTGCTGGGTATACCCAACGTTTTTTAAAGAATTTTTGAGAAGGTTGTTTCTTTTCTTCCTCTCTCATTTTCATCACCTCAGCAATCATTCTGAACAGATTGAGAGGATTATATACATTTAATTAAAAAAAATTTAATTCTTATTTTTCGACAAAGGTTATAATATTATGTATGGTTTTGGGAAGTTTTTTATGAAAGTGCTCTTTTTTTATAAAGACCGTTGCTTTCCGCTGCAGGTGCTTGCTTTCCGCGGAGCGGGCGGTGAGCCTCCTAAGGAAGGTTCCGTTCCAGTGGGTACGGAACCCGGGTCTCACTATTCCCGCTAGTTCCCGCTGGAGTCAAGCACCTTTCGCTCCAAGCCACTCTGTAGTTATACTATTTCTAGTTTTATAACAGTTTTTCATGAAAGTAAAAATTCATTTGGTTAAGAATTTTTCTATTGAGCATTGAAAGGAATTTTGTACATGAGGACTTTAGTAAAGGTTATTTTAACATTAGCTCCGTTTTTGTATATGGCTTTGATTTGGGTGTTGTCTAGTCATCCTGCTGATGCGGTTGTTGCTTTGCCTTCTAGTTCGGTTGATCGTTTTATTAAAGAGAGTTTGCATTTGGTTGAGTTTGCTATTCTTTATGTTTTATTTGTGTTGATGGTTTTGTGTTATCGTCCGCTTACTATGGCTATTAATATTATGTTAGCTGTTGTTGCATGTTTATATGGTTTGACGGATGAAATTCATCAGTCATTTGTTCCGTCACGTTCGGCAACGGTTATTGATTTTGTAAAGGATTGTATTGGGGTCTGTGTTTGTTATGGGATGGTGTATGCTTCTTATTTCCGAGGATATGTTAAAGGATTGGAGCGTTTGTTGTCTCGCTTTCAGAATTGGATGGCAAGCTAAAAGGCGAACCTTAGATTGGGTTCGCCTTTCTTTTATCTTTGGGCTGTTTGAGTTGTTTTTTGTGTTAGTAACGTTTCTGACTTCGCTATAGCAATACCTTGGTAATAGTGCTTAACGATATCCTGATAAGTTGATCCATCTTCAGCCATACCATTCGCTCCATATTGACTCATTCCAACTCCATGACCGTATCCTTTTGTATTAATAACGATTTGGTCATTCTTTCTATACCAGGTGAAATCCGTAGAACGTAACTCAAGCTTTTCTCTGATTTGACGTCCAGTAAAGGTTTTGCCGCCAATACTCACACTGGCCACTCTTTTTCCTGGTGTCTTTTCTATAATCGTTCCAACAGAATCATCGTTCGTTAAGGAAACTCCTAATTTTTGCTCGAATTCCGATACCGAAACGATTTTCTGATCATTAAATTTTGGTGATTCCGTGTCCCATGGACTTTCTACACTTTTTAAATACGGAAAATCATTCTCCCAATAAGCTCCTGAGTTTTCAGTAAACCCATTTCCAGTTGAAAAAAATGCTGCAGTAATCGGTTGATTCTTATACGTAAGAACCTGCCCTTTTGTTTCGAGAACAGCTTTTACGATTTTACTATAGTTTTCTTGAAAGTCTGGGCCCCATTGTTCCCGCAATTCTGTTTCATTTTTATATACTTGGTGATTAATTGTATCCGTTACATGAGCCCCCTCTGGAACTTCTGCATCTGGATTCATCATCTGATTCACAAGATATGTTCTTGCCGCTAGAGCTTGTGCTTTTAATGCCTCTAATTCAAAATTAGCTGGCATTTCTGCTGAAACCACCCCTACAATGTATTTTTCCATTGGAAGCTTTTCAATCATTTCTTCCTTTGTACGATACACTGCGACTTCTACAGAATCGAGTAGTTCTTCGCTAGGGATTGTCTTTACAATGTCTTCTTTTAGTTGTTCACGGTCTTCTTTTCCTGAAAAGGGCAGCACAACTAGGGTCGGTACAACAAATGTGATAATAAATAGAGCGAGTAATGGAAGGAATACTGTTTTTACATGCTTCATGTTCAATGCCCCCAATGTCGTAATCACTTACACGATATGAAATTTTGTCTACTGTAATACGTATGGTTTGGGACAAGCATTTATGCTAAAAAAATTTTGGTGATGGGGTATAAAATAAGAACTCTATTTTTGATTGGTTTGTTTATGTATATGGGCCGTTGCTTTCCGCTCCAGGTGCTTGCTTTCCGCGGGGCGGGGATGAGCCTCCTCTATGGAATGGATGGTTTCGTTCCAGTAGGTACTAAACCATCCATTCCCGCTAGCTCCCGCTGGAGTCAAGCACCTTCCGCTCCAAGCAACTCTGAAGTTTTACTTAGAAATTTTTAAAACCAACTAAGAGTTTTAGTCATTTTAACAATGTGGAAAACATTGCTGAAACATGGTGGCTAGAGCTATCGGACATAGATGACCTTATTTACACGATTATATGGTATTTTCTTATGCTAACGGACATCAAAGCACCTTATTTCCCTATTTTCCGAATAAAAACATGCAAATTTTCATTAATAAGGTCACTAATGTCCGATAACGTTTCAAAAACAGGTGTTTTCTTTATTATAAGGTCTCTGGTGTCCGTTAGCTCTCAGCCAGTACGCCAAACGGCCCTTCTATCAGAAATTAAAAAGAGACCCACTTTAAAAAGTGGATCTCTTCAATCTCAAACAATTATGCGTTTAAGTCTGTTACAATTTGGTTGTTTGCTGATACATTTGTGCTACTTTCTAGTGATTCGTTGATGCGTTCGATTTGAGCTCCGATTCCTTCTAGTTTTTGGTGGAAGTTTACGTAGCCTCTGTCTAGGTGTTTTAATTCTGTCACGCGTGTATATCCGTCTGATACAAGGCCAGCAATTGTTAGAGCGGCTGCTGCACGTAGGTCAGTTGCTGCTACTTCTGCACCTTGTAGTGATGAAGGACCATTAATAATAACCGAACGGCCTTCGATTTTAATATCTGCATTCATACGACGGAATTCTTCAACGTGCATAAAACGATTTTCGAATACTGTTTCTGTAATAACACTAGTACCATCCGCTGCTAAAAGTAATGCCATCATTTGAGATTGCATATCTGTAGGGAATCCTGGGTGTGGCATTGTTTTAATATCAACAGCTTTTAGTTTTTCAGGTCCGATGATACGTAAACCATCTGATTCTTCAATGATTGTAACACCCATCTCTTCCATTTTTGCAATAAGTGATGTTAAGTGTTCAGGTACAGCACCTCTTACTAATACGTTTCCTTTTGTAATGGCTGCTGCGACCATGAAGGTACCTGCTTCAATACGATCAGGAATAATGTTGTGTTCAACACCGTATAGACGTTCTACACCTTCAATACGAATCGTCCCTGTTCCAGCACCTTTTACGTTTGCACCCATCTTATTTAAGAAGTTTGCCAAATCTGTAATTTCAGGTTCTTTAGCAACGTTTTCTAAGATTGTTGTACCTTCTGCAAGAACAGCTGCCATCATAATATTTTCTGTTGCACCTACACTTGGGAAGTCTAGATAGATCTTTGCACCTTTTAGTCTGCCGTCAACTTCTGCTTCGATAAAGCCGTTACCAACTTTAACTTTCGCTCCCATTGCTTCAAAGCCTTTTAAGTGTTGATCAATTGGACGTGAACCAATGGCACATCCACCAGGTAAGGCAACTCTTGCTTTTCCTGTTCTTCCTAATAAAGAGCCCATAACAAGAACTGATGCACGCATTTTGCGTACATATTCAAATGGAGCTTCAACTAGTAACTCTCTTGATGCATCAACTGTAACTTGCCCTAGTTCAGGGTCAAAGTCTACATCCGTGTTTAAGTGACGAATCACTTCGTTAATTGTATATACATCAGAGAGAGTCGGTACTTCCTTAATGACACTCTTACCTTCACTTGCTAATAATGTAGCGGCAATGACAGGTAAAACGGCATTCTTTGCACCTTCTACTTTTACTGTACCGTTTAATTGCTGTCCACCGCGGACGATGATTTTTTCCAAGAGTATTCCCCTCCGCGTCCATTTTCTCTATATTCATATTCATGTTTCTAATTGGATGTGCTAATGTACATGGTCGTCTTAGAGCCCAATCCTCTCTTATATAAGCCCAGATTTCCATATTACACATCTCGGTAATATATACTTCGTTTTATCTTCTAGTTTTTAGTCTGTCAGAAAATTAATCATGCCAAAATTTTCACAAAATCCTATTTAGAATAGCATTGTAATCATCTTTTATACAAGAGAAATTTTTTAGGTAAATTATCATAACTTTCCTTTGGAGAGAGTTCTTAGGGGTATGACGACTTTACAGAATATTTACCTTTTCATTGAATAAAGTAAAGTCATTTAGCACAACCTTATTTCGTAATGAATTGGCTATCTTTTCTCTTGCATATGAAAAAGATTACACATTAATAATAAATTCAAGCTCACTTGATTTTGTGAACTTATTTCATTGGCCCTTACTCAAAGTTTCTCCTTTAGAAATTAGAAAATACTTGGGAATTCCCGTCAAAACGTTATGTGGAAACCATTATTTCTTATTCTCAAATTTCTATGTATATGATTGTAAAAGTTTTGCTAATTTCTTGAACTATACCCAATAATCACAAAACCAATCATAATCGTAAAAATTCAACTTGAAAACATGAAGGAAGTCCTATTTTTTACAAAAAATAAATAAAATCAAAAATAAGAGGTATTTGCTGTGCCCAGAGGTAGTAGTCAATGAAAAATCTTGTGATCATAGACCCTATTGCAATGGTTAGCAGAATGTAAAGTAGTTGTGCTTGAACAACACGATGTTTCTTAATGATTTTTTCTATTTGTAGAGCCTGTAATGCCCAAAAGGTTAAGGCAAAAAACACAAGATGTAGGAGCATATTAAATAAAGCTTGATGTTCAAATGTCACGATGGTCCTCCTATTCGATAAAAATCGACGAACATCATCATTTTATCACATATGGTATATCTATTACATCGTATTTACATATTTTTTAAATTAAATTATGATGACAAAAACCTATACCTATAGTAAACATTAATATATGTTTTCACATTTATAGGTGATAAGGGTTATTGAGGAATAAGAAAAACACCGTGCTCCGTAGGAGAACGGTGTTTTTAGTATTAAAAGTTACGTTCGTAAACGTTAATTCGATTCATTGCACGCTTAAGGGCAAGCTCTGCACGACGGAAATCGACGTCATCACGCTGCGTTTGTAATCGGCTTTCAGCACGACTTTTTGATTCACGTGCACGCTCAGGATCAATGGACTCTGATCGTTCTGCAGTTTGTGCTAAGATTGTCACTTGCTCAGGGCGAACTTCTATGAATCCGCCACTGACTGCTACAAGCTCAGTGTTGCCACCATTTTTTAGGCGCACCGCACCTATTTGTAATGGAGCAACCATCGGAATGTGTCCAGGTAAAATTCCTAGCTCACCGCTTTGAGCTTTTGTGCTTACCATTTCCACTTCAGATTCGTACACTGGGCCATCGGGAGTGACAATATTGACTTTTAATGTCTTCATTTTCTTCCCTCCTGGTCCCTAATTATACCTCTACACCCATCTGTTTTGCTGCTTCTAATACATCCTCAATAGGACCTACAAGACGGAATGCATCCTCTGGGATATGATCGTATTTACCTGCAAGAATATCTTTGAATCCTTGAACAGTATCTTTTACTTGTACATAAGATCCAGCTTGGCCAGTGAACTGTTCAGCAACGTGGAAGTTTTGAGATAAGAAGAATTGTACACGACGAGCGCGGTGTACGATTAATTTATCATCATCTGAAAGCTCATCCATACCTAGGATTGCAATGATATCTTGTAATTCTTTATAACGTTGTAGTGTTTGCTGTACTTGACGAGCAATACTATAGTGCTCTTCTCCAACGATGTCTGGAGCTAGGGCACGAGAAGTAGATGCTAATGGATCCACGGCAGGGTAAATACCCATCTCAGAAAGCTTACGCTCAAGGTTTGTTGTTGCATCTAAGTGAGCGAAAGTTGTTGCTGGAGCTGGATCCGTATAGTCATCGGCTGGTACGTAAATCGCTTGGATAGACGTTACAGAACCTACGTTAGTAGATGTGATACGCTCCTGTAATTGACCCATATCCGTTGCAAGAGTTGGTTGGTAACCAACGGCAGAAGGCATACGACCTAATAGGGCAGAAACCTCAGAACCTGCTTGTGTGAAACGGAAGATGTTGTCAACGAACAGAAGAACGTCTTGTCCTTGCTCATCACGGAAGTATTCTGCCATTGTAAGACCCGTTAGGGCAACACGCATACGTGCTCCTGGTGGCTCATTCATTTGACCGAATACCATTGCTGTTTTCTTAATAACACCAGAGTCGCTCATCTCGTGGAAAAGGTCATTACCTTCACGAGTACGCTCACCTACACCTGCGAATACGGAAAGACCACCGTGCTCTTGTGCGATGTTGTTGATAAGCTCCTGGATTAGAACTGTTTTACCTACACCGGCACCACCAAATAGACCGATCTTACCACCCTTGATGTAAGGAGCTAATAAGTCTACTACTTTAATACCAGTCTCAAGAATCTCAACCTCTGTAGAAAGTTGATCAAATTTTGGAGCTTCACGGTGAATTGGGTCACGACGAGCCTCAGCACTGATTGGCTCATCAAGGTCAATAGTTTCACCAAGTACGTTGAATACACGTCCAAGAGTTACATCCCCTACTGGTACAGAAATCGCAGCACCAGTATCTGTTACTTCTACTCCACGAGTAATACCGTCAGTAGAGTCCATTGCGATTGTACGAACAGTATCATCGCCAAGGTGAAGGGCAACCTCTAGTGTTAAATCAACTTTAACTGAACCAGATGTTTCAGTTTGTTCAATTTTTAACGCGTTAAAAATGTCAGGAAGTTGACCTGATTCGAACTTTACGTCAACTACCGGACCCATTACTTGAAGTACGCGTCCTTTGTTCATGTCTTTCCCTCCTAACTAACATTTCACTGTTGTGATATAGAAGACTATTGTCATTGTTGTATTATGACTATTCTAATGCCGCTGCACCACCGACAATTTCAGTGATTTCCTGAGTAATTGCCGCTTGACGTGCACGGTTATAAGATAGAGTAAGATTGTTGATAAGCTCTTTCGCATTATCTGTTGCACTCTTCATTGCTGTCATTCGCGCTGCGTGCTCACTTGCTTTACCGTCAAGTAAGGCACCGTAGATTAAACTTTCAGCATATTGTGGTAGCAACACTTCTAAAATTTCCTCTGCAGAAGGCTCGAACTCATAAGATGTTAGCTTTGATGATTGACCAATGTCTGTTAATGGAAGTACTTTTGACTCCGTAACATCCTGTTGGATCGCACTTACATAATGGTTGTAATATAAGTAAAGCTCATCGTATGCTTCATCTGAGAACAAGCTTACAGCTTTGTTCGCCATATCCTTAATATCTGAAAAGCTCGGTTGATCAGGAACTCCTAGAACAGATTCGATGACATTGTAGCCACGTTTCTTAAAGAAGTCTCGACCGATACGACCGATAGCAATAATTGCAAATTCATCATTGGATTTATGACGCTCTTGAATTTTATTATTGACAAGTCTTATAACGTTACTGTTATATGCTCCCGCCAAACCGCGGTCAGAAGTAATGACCAAGTATCCGGTTTTTTTAACGGGGCGGGAGACTAACATTGGATGCGTTACATCTTTACTACCAAGGGCAACAGATGCTACAACTTCTTGAATTTTTTCCATGTAAGGAACAAATGCTTTTGCATTCATTTCCGCACGGGCCATTTTAGAAGCAGATACCATTTGCATGGCCTTTGTAATCTGACTCGTCTTTTTCGTTGACGTAATACGAGATTTTATGTCGCGTAACGATGCCACTGGTTCTCACCACCCTTGTTTCATGTTTTAGAACGAATCTAATCTTATAAAAGTGCTACGAACACGTCGAAGTTGTCACAAGAAAGCGACAACAGCTTCGACGATTCATTATTATTCAGATTTCGCAAAAGTCTTTTTGAATTCAGAGATAGCAGCTACCATCTTTTCGTCCTCAGGAAGACCTTTTGTTGTGCGAATTTCGTCTAAGACATCAGTGTGGTTACGATCTAACCAGCTTAGGAATTCGTTTTCGAAGCGACGGATATCTCCTACTGGAATATCATCTAAATGACCTTTTGTTAGTGCATAAAGGATCATTACTTGCTTTTCAACTTTAATTGGTTTGTTAAGATCTTGTTTTAGAACCTCAACTGTACGAGCTCCACGGTTAAGTTTCGCTTGTGTTGCAGCATCAAGATCTGAACCGAATTGTGCGAATGCTTCTAGCTCACGGTATGCCGCTAAGTCAAGACGTAGCGTACCAGATACCTTCTTCATCGCTTTGATTTGAGCAGATCCACCAACACGTGATACAGAAAGACCCGCATTGATCGCTGGACGTACACCAGAGAAGAATAGATCAGATTGTAAGAAGATCTGTCCATCTGTGATTGAGATTACGTTCGTCGGAATGTAAGCTGAGATATCTCCTGCTTGCGTTTCAACGAATGGTAATGCTGTAATTGATCCAGCACCTTTTTCATCACTTAACTTCGCAGCACGCTCTAATAAACGAGAGTGTAAGTAGAATACGTCACCAGGGAATGCTTCACGACCTGGAGGACGACGAAGTAGTAATGAAAGCTCACGATATGCTGCCGCTTGCTTAGAAAGATCATCATATACGATTAATACGTGTTTACCGTTGAACATGAACTCTTCACCCATTGTTACCCCAGCATAAGGAGCTAAGAATAACATTGGAGCAGGTTGAGAAGCAGATGCTGTTACAACGATTGTGTAATCTAATGCACCATGCTTACGTAATGTTTCAACTGCGTTACGTACTGTAGATTCTTTTTGTCCGATTGCAACATAGATACAGATCATGTCTTGATCTCTTTGGTTCAAGATTGCATCCATTGCAACAGATGTTTTACCTGTTTGACGGTCACCGATGATTAACTCACGTTGGCCACGTCCGATTGGTACAAGAGCGTCAATCGCTTTGATACCAGTTTGTAGCGGCTCGTGTACAGATTTACGATCCATAACACCAGTAGCTTTACTTTCGATTGGACGAGTTTTTGTTGTATTAATTGGACCTAAACCATCAACTGGTTGTCCAAGAGAGTTTACAACACGTCCGATTAGTTCCTCACCTACAGGAACCTCCATAATACGACCTGTACGACGAACCTCATCGCCTTCACGAATATCCGAGAATGGTCCAAGAATAATAATACCTACATTATTCTCTTCAAGGTTTTGTGCCATACCCATAACACCGTTTGAGAATTCAACAAGCTCTCCAGCCATGACATTGTCGAGGCCATGAGCACGAGCGATACCGTCACCTACTTGGATAACCGTACCAACATCGCTTACTTTCATCTCAGACTGATAGTTTTCAATTTGCTTTTTTATCAGCGCGCTGATTTCTTCCGCTTTGATGCTCATGAATTTCACCCCTCATTTATATGAAAGTTAACGAATTAATTCACGCTCAAGACGATTCAATTTACCTCGTAGACTACCATCGAAAATACGATTTCCGATACGTAGCTTTAACCCACCAAGTAATTCACCATCTTGCACATTTTCAATACGTAGTGATTGTTTACCAACTTTTTTTGCAAATGTAGTAGAAATAACTTCTTTTTCATCATCTGTAAGTGGACGAACAGAATACACGATTGCGTCTTCTACACCACGATACTCATTAGCTAATGCAATGAAGGCATTAACAACAGATACGATTTCATTCCCACGATGACGATCATTAAGAAGTAATAATGTATTTAGGACCATTGGTGAAGCTGTAGCAAATGCTTCTTTTAAAAGCTCTTTCTTTTTATCTAATGATACTTTTCTTGTATCTAATAGAACCGAAAGCTCTTTTGTTTCTGTAAAAATAGTTTTTACAACACGAAGCTCTTCTTCAATGGCTTCTAATTGGTTTTGTTCTTTGGCAATTTCAAAAAGAGCTAGTGCATATCGTTTTGCAACGGCTGTGTTACTCATCGCTCTTCTCCTGCCTCTGAAAGATAATCATTGATTAATTTTTGTTGGTCTTGAGCACTTAATTCCTTCTCAATAACTTTAGAAGCAATTAGTACTGATAATGATGCAACCTGTTCGCGTAATGCTGCTACAGCTTGATCTTTTTGAGTTTGAATCTCTTGCTTAGCAGAATCTTTTAATCGTTCCGCTTCAGCACGAGCCGTTTCGATAATTTCTAAACGTTGCTCTTCGCCTTGCTTTTTTGATGCTTCAATTAGTGATTGAGCTTCTTGACGTGCTTCTTTTAGAAGCTTGCGTTGCTCTTCTAATTGTTGCTTTGCTTCTACGCGACTTTTTTCAGCTTCTTCAATTTCATTTGAAATATGCTCTTCACGTTGTTGCATAATGCCCATCAGTGGACCCCATGCAAACTTTTTCAATAACGCAAGTAAGATGAGGAACATGATCAATTGGAAAATGATATCTCCACCATTAAAGCCATCGCCAGCTCCAAGTACAAATGCGTTCATCACGCGATTTCACTCCCTTCAAGAGTCAATGCCTTCTATAGTAACAAATTTGTGTAGTATTCGTTGTTCTGTCTATATGTATAATGTACAGACATGAACATAAAGGAATGGCGAAGGTTCTCAAGGAATATCTTCGCCATTTTAGAACTTAGTTAGGTATTATTCTCCACCCATTACGATGAACGCAATAACAACGGCGATGATAGGAATCGCCTCAACTAACGCAACCCCGATGAACATTGTAGTTTGAAGAACTCCACGTGCTTCTGGTTGACGCGCAATACCCTCAACTGTTTTAGAAACGATCATACCGTTACCAATAGATGCTCCGAATGCTGCTAAACCTACTGCAATTGCTGCTGCTAATAAACCCATTTTATAATTCCTCCTTTAGATATATAAAAAATAATTTAATTTGTGTTCAACTATTGAACAAGTATTTATATTAATGGTCATGACTGACTTTATGAGCCATATAAACCATCGTTAACATTACAAAGACAAACGCTTGAATCGAACCAATAAAGACCGAAAAGCCTTGCCAGATAATCGTTGGTACTGCTGCTGCAAGGTAACCTCCAACACCAATGTGAGTAATACTTACTAATAGTGCCAAAAGGATCTCACCTGCATAGATGTTTCCGTAAAGACGTAGACCAAGTGTTAATGTATTCGCAAATTCTTCAATCACTTTAATTGGAAACATAAAGCTGTATGGTTTGAAATATTCCTTACCATACTCCCCAAAGCCCTTCACTTTAATTCCGTAATAGTGCGTCAATGCTACAACCATAACGGCAAGTGTCAGTGTTACCACTGGATCTGCTGTTGGAGATTTCCACCAAAGTTCATTGTCATAGACAACTGCAAATGGTAGACCTAACATATTGGAAACGAAAACATACATAATTAACGTAATACCGAGGATATGAAAAGGTCCTCCTGATTTCCAATCCATATTGCTTTTGATAATGTTTTTCACAAAGTCCATGATCCATTCCATGAAATTTTGCATTCCGGTTGGTTTCATGGCTAAGCTACGAGTTGATACAAGCGCAATAAGGAATACCACTAATGATGCTACTGTAATCATAAGGATATTACTTAAATTAAAGGTTAGGCCCATAAACTCGTGCAAAGGAGCTTCATGATGCAATGAAATTCACCTCTCTTCCTCGCTATTCATTAAATTTTAGCTGTTGAATCAAATAATCTATCATAATGACGATATAAGGTGTCATTAATCCCATAATCACACTCAGAAGATGGAACTTGTCCGGATATCTCGTTGCAATGATAACGGCTAAAATTGCTCCTGCCATCCTCGCTAAAGTCCCTAAGGAACGAATCTTCTTTCCTGCTAACACCGCATCACCAAATCCACTCATTTTTCTCGCCCATTGCCAATGACCATACAAGCCTATACTTGTCCCGAGAATTAGTCCTAAAAAAATAGTCTGATAGGAAGTGAAAACCCAGCCGAGGGTATAAATGGAGAGAAGAGTAAAAATGTACTTGCGATGCCTGTTAAACAATAGTTGAATTTCCGGCATGTAAATTAATCTCCTGAAAAGAATTGTTGAACAGATTTAAGCATTGCCAAAATTCCGGCAGTAAGACCTAAAAGCAGTCCAATGATAAGAAAAAGTGGTTTGGTTCCCCATATACTATCGAGCCATCTTCCTCCGAAGATCCCGACTAATACAGAGCCGACTAATTGTGAAAGAATTGCAGAATATAGAGCCATCGCTTTGAACGGATGTCGATTAAAATCTCTCATATTCATCCCCACATATAGTTAATTTGCCTTAATAGGTACGAAAGAATACAGCACTATGTAGAGCGTTTCCAAACCGTTACTTTCAACGTTGAAAACCTTATCATTTCATACCCTTTGTAAGCATACAATAGGGCATTTTGTATGTCAATGTGTTGCTGGGAAAAAGTTCACAACCTTACCACGTGTATTGAAGATATGAAGAAAGTTTGTTTATCCTCTTCAAGTCGTTTCATATCAGTCTTTTTGACACTTTTTTTAAAAGTGTTAATTAAAAAGCACCTTATAGATGTTCACAATTTGCACACATTTACTATTGATTTATGTGTTTAAGGAATGTACCTTTGGATTTTAATTATTAAATCAAAGAATAGTTTTTCTGTTAAGTTCGTTGCTCTCCGCTGCAGGATACTTGCTTTCCGCGGGGGCGGGCGGTGAGCCTCCTCACTTCGCTGTGGGGGTCCGTTCCAGTAGGTACGGAACCTTGGTCTCACCAGGGTTGTATGCCTAGCATTCAACATGTCCCGCTAATCCCGCAGGAGTCAAGTATCCTTCCGCTGCGAGCAACTCTGTAGTTAAAGTTTTGTTAGTTCCTTAACCATACAATGCAATGAGTATCTCTAATATTTAACCTTTTCATAATAAAGAACTTCAAAACTAATCATCCACTTAATAGAATATAGCTACTAATCCTTCTTAACTAAATGTCTCTGGTCTTTCTGAGATTTGTTTGAAATAGTAGCGGATTGCTTGGGTGATTCGGTATGATGCTTGTCCGTCTCCGTATGGGTTTGATGCTTTTGACATTTTTTCATATGCCTCGGCGTCTGTTAGAAGCTCTTTTGCTAGGTTGTAGATGTTTTCTTCTTCAACACCTGCTAGCTTTAATGTCCCGGCTTCGATTCCTTCTGGACGTTCTGTTGTATCTCGTAGAACTAGTACCGGAACTCCTAATGATGGAGCTTCTTCTTGAACTCCACCTGAATCGGTTAAGATAAGGTGAGCTCTTGATGCGAAGTTATGAAAATCGATTACATCAAGCGGTTCGATTAATTGGATTCTCGGGTCATTTCCAAGTACTTCATTTGCTACTTCACGAACAGCTGGGTTTAAGTGAACCGGATAAACAACTTGGACATCGTCATGTTCGTCAACTAAACGCTTAATGGCACGGAACATGTTGCGCATTGGTTGTCCAAGATTTTCACGGCGATGAGCCGTTAGCAGGATCAAGCGATCATCTCCTACCTTCTTTAATACCTCATGCTCATACTCTTCTTTTACCGTTGTTTTCAGAGCATCAATCGCGGTGTTCCCCGTAATGAAGATGTGTTCTTCATTCTTGTTTTCGTTTCGTAAATTGTCAGCAGATTTGTTCGTAGGTGCAAAGTGAAGGTCTGCCATGACACCTGTTAGTTGACGATTCATTTCTTCAGGGAATGGAGAGTATTTATTCCATGTACGTAGTCCCGCTTCCACATGTCCAACAGCAATCTGGTTATAAAACGCCGCAAGACTCGCAATAAATGTTGTCGTTGTATCGCCATGCACAAGCACGATATCCGGCTTTGCATCCTTCATTACACGATCAAGGCCTTCTAGTCCTCTTGTTGTAACATCAATCAGTGTTTGCCGGTCCTTCATGATGTTTAAGTCATGATCTGGTTGGATGTTAAAAATGTTTAATACTTGATCTAACATTTCTCTGTGTTGCGCTGTTACCGTTACAATCGTTTCAAAATGCTCAGGATACTTTTTAAGCTCCAGAACAAGCGGAGCCATTTTAATGGCTTCTGGTCTTGTTCCAAAAATCGTCATTACTTTGATTGGTCTCATCGTATACACCTACTTTTATTTAGTTCCGAACAGTCGATCTCCAGCGTCTCCAAGTCCTGGGACAATATAGCCTTTTTCATTGAGCTTCTCGTCAAGTGCTGCAATAAAGATATCAACATCAGGGTGAGCTGTTTGAATAGCATCTACTCCTTCAGGACAAGCCACTAAGCACATAAACTTAATGTTTTTTGCACCGCGTTTTTTTAGTGAGTTGATTGCTTCGACAGCAGAACCACCTGTTGCTAGCATCGGGTCAACTAAAATAAAATCACGCTCTTCGACATCACTTGGAAGTTTTACATAGTATTCAACTGGCTGTAATGTTTCCGGATCACGGTATAACCCAACATGCCCTACTTTTGCAGCTGGGATCAGCTTTAAAATGCCGTCAACCATACCGAGGCCTGCACGTAAAATAGGGACAATACCAAGTTTTTTTCCAGCTAATGTTTTTGAATTTGCTTTGCTTACTGGCGTTTCCACTTCAATATCTTCTAGCGGAAGATCCCGTGTGATTTCAAATGCCATTAGTGTTGCAATTTCATCAACAAGCTCGCGGAATTCTTTTGTTCCCGTATTTTTATCACGAATAAATGTTAGTTTGTGCTGAATTAGTGGGTGGTCGAACACATACACTTTTCCCATTAGTAAAACGCTCCTTTATGTACCAAAATAGACTCTCTTTACACTCTTGACTATTTTACATAAAAGAGTATGCAAGAGCAATAAAGAGTCGAATCTGTGATGGGAATGTAAGGGAATTGTCATATTTGAGGTTTTTTTGTTGGGGTTTTCTTACCTGTAGTGGTCTATTTTTGTGTAATTTGCGATTTTTTATCGGAGCTGGAGCTTTTATTATCGAAAATCGGGATTTATTATCGAAATCGGGCCTTTTATTATCGAAATCAACACTTTTATTATCAAAAACCCCCAGATAACTACTTTTCGACAAAAAACCACAACAAACAAGCCGCAGACAAAGTCATGCCTGCGGCTCAAACAACTCGATTAACGAGTAGGATACAACTCAAATTTATCAGTCAATGCAGCAACACGAGCACGAGCCTCTTCCAACTTCGCTGCATCCTCATGATTCTTCAACGTAAAGCCAATAATTGATGCAATCTCATCCATATCTTCTAATCCAAAGCCTCTAGACGTAACGGCAGCTGTTCCAATACGAACTCCACTTGTTACAAATGGGCTTTCTGGATCAAACGGGATTGTGTTCTTGTTCACTGTAATGCCGACTTCATCAAGTACTTTTTCCGCAACTTTACCCGTAAGACTTAGAGAGCGAAGGTCAATTAGTAGAAGGTGATTGTCTGTACCACCAGATACAAGGTTAAGACCTTCTTTTACAAGTCCTTCACCAAGACGTTTTGAGTTATCAATAACATTCTGTGCATATTGCTTGAATGAATCTTCTAGAGCCTCACCGAATGCCACTGCTTTTGCGGCAATTACATGCATAAGAGGGCCACCTTGGATACCAGGGAAGATGGATTTGTCGATTTTCTTCGCCCATTCTTCTTTACAAAGAATCATCCCGCCACGCGGACCACGTAATGTTTTGTGAGTCGTTGTTGTTACAAAGTCAGCGTAAGGAACTGGGTTTGGATGTAGGCCTGCTGCAACTAGACCGGCAATATGAGCCATATCAACCATTAAGTATGCGCCAACCTCGTCAGCGATTTCACGGAACTTCGCGAAATCAATCGTTCTTGGATACGCACTTGCTCCCGCAACAATCAGCTTTGGTTTATGTTCAAGTGCTTTTTGACGTACATCTTCATAGTTAATGGTTTGTGTATCAGCATCAACACCATACTCTACAAAGTTATATTGAACTCCACTGAAGTTCACCGGGCTACCATGTGTTAAATGGCCACCATGAGAAAGGTTCATTCCAAGAACGGTGTCACCTTGCTCAAGGATTGTGAAGTATACTGCCATATTCGCTTGCGCTCCAGAGTGAGGCTGAACATTTGCGTGTTCTGCACCAAACATTTCTTTCGCGCGATCTCGTGCAATGTTTTCAACAACGTCAACATGCTCACAGCCACCATAATAACGACGACCTGGATACCCTTCAGCATATTTGTTTGTTAACACGCCACCCTGTGCTTCCATTACAGCTTCACTAACAAAGTTCTCCGATGCAATTAACTCGATATTCTTACGTTGACGCGTTAACTCATCCTGCATTGCCTCAAATAATTTTGGATCCTGCTTTGAAATCATACTCATTCCTCATATCCCCCTTCTGTCAAAAAGCAACCTATATTTATATGAATCTACCGAAAAAACAAAATACTCTTACATTCTATCATGATTTTCTGTGCAGGGTAAGTGGTAAAGGGACGGACCTTCCCCGTAGTGCCTCTTAGTTCTTTTTGCTAGTGAGAGTCTAATAGATTCTTTATTGAAGAAATCATATTTCGTTGGGGCATTTTAAGCTTATTCATTTGGCTCGGTCGATTCGTAACGGAAGAAATCTCTTCTGTTCTTGTCATCGTTTGTGTCCTGATTGCTAGCCTTTTGTTGCACTGATTCATCTTCCAGGAATTAAAATGATGGGCATTCAATCAAGTTTGATTGTCTACACCTATGCAATTGGCGGGAATATGTGGGTAGGATCTTTTTGTGGAATTGCCTTTTGGAAAGCGGGAATCTTTGCAGCGATTATCATTCATATCCTGTTTCACTTACTTTGGTTCCCCATCCAAAGACGTTTTCAGAGTTCTTCTACTATAAATCTTTAAAATAATCCCTATAAAAAGTGGATAAAATAACCTAATAAGTAGGACAATATTCTCATTGTAGAATTTTGTCGAATGGTAGTATAGTAAGAATAACAATACGCGGGATCTACTTGGAGGGGTTATAATGTCAAAGGACCTGAGACATGAACGGTCAGCACTTGGCGAACAAGGTGAGCACTTGCTGCAAAAGCTCAATGATTACAGAAAAACAAATGAAAATGATTTAACAAAAGACACAAATGCGTTATTTACAGAACGTTTATCTCAACTAGACGTTACTTCACTCAGTATAGATGAACTAGAAGAAATCTACCAAAACTGTATGGATGAAGTAGCGAACAAGCATGTAAACTAACCAATTTGTTAAAAGGAAGATCGTACCTGAGGGTCGCAGTTCAGTTTAGGAATACACAATTAGAAAAGCAATGTTTGTAGCATACGAACTCTCAACAAATTCGTATGCTATTCTTTGTTGATGAACTAATGATTGGGTGCAACTGGCTTTTCATTCTTATAGATGGAATTCGTTAACTATCTGAGAGGTTCGAACTTCCCTTCAACTGAGCCCTGCCTACAAAAAAGTAATGTGGTGAAGGACATTTATTCCGCTATTCCCCTAAATATCGCTCTTTTCAAAGTGCTAACGGACATTTATTCCGTTATTATCATATTCCAGTAGAAGAATGGCACTGATTTTGTAAAATAGAGGAACAGATGTCCGCTTAGACCCAAAATTCTTTGTTTTATGCTAAATTAACGGAATAAATGTCCGCATGCCGCATGCCATATGGCGTATTCTCCATCACACCAATCATATCCTATTCCTATTTCCCATTCCTTTAGTGAAACAAGCATTTAGGAAATAACACATATCTTATAAAATAGGCAACGAAGAAAAGCTGTGTTTTTAACAGTGACTCAATCCACAATTACACCAAAAAGCAGCCCTTGTTGGACTGCTACTGCTATTTTCACAATTTTGTCCACCAATACTGAACTACCTAATCTAAGGGACGGACCTTCCTTGTTTATTAGGTTCAGACCAAGGTCCGTCCCTCTTCTATTCGTAGCGGGCTCGGTGGCCGCCGATGAGCTTGGGTCTTGTTTTGGCGAGAGTGACGTGGGCTTCTCCGAGATTTTTCTGTGATACCCGGATTGGTACTGCAACGTGTTTTAGGTGCATGCCGATGAATGTATCGCCGATATCAATACCAGCATCTGCTTTGATATGCTCGACAATGACTGGTTCATCAAACGAGTGATATGCTTGTGTGGCCATTGCACCACCTGCTTCTCGTATAGGCACAACCGTTACTTCATCCCAGCCATAGTGCTCTGCCGTTTTGCGCTCTAGTACAAGAGCACGATTGAGATGCTCGCATGATTGAAAGGCTAGATGAATGGAATGTTTCTCAGCAAATGCCTTGAATTCTTGAAAAAGCATCTTTGCTACTTCGATTGTTCCGGATGTACCGATCCTCTGTCCCATTACCTCAGATGTCGAGCAACCTATCACAAATACATTTCCTGATTTTAATGGAACCTGTTGCTCAAAGTCTTCTAAAATTTCCTGGAGTTGTTTTTGAATCTCTGAAATTTCCACCTTGTTCCCTCCTACTTAAGGACATTACTTCGTATGGAATTTAAAGATTTTTTTCTTCGTACTCAGTTATTTTCCCAATACGATTCGCATGACGACCGCCTTCAAATTCTGTTCCAAGCCATGTCTTCACAATTTCTAAAGCAAGTCCTGGACCGATTACACGTTCACCCATTGCGATCATATTGCTGTCATTATGCTCACGAGTCGCCTTGGCACTAAACACATCATGAACTAGTGCGCAACGAATCCCTTTTACTTTATTAGCTGAAATACTCATCCCAATACCTGTACCACAAATAAGAATACCACGGTCAAATTCTCCACTTGCAACCTTTTCTGCAACCGGTAGTGCATAGTCAGGATAGTCG
This sequence comes from Rossellomorea marisflavi, assembly GCA_003667865.1. Lineage (GTDB taxonomy): Bacteria > Bacillota > Bacilli > Bacillales > Bacillaceae_B > Rossellomorea > Rossellomorea marisflavi_C. Next base: position 831,749 of record CP033051.1, read on the forward strand.
ACAGATGTTTCACAATCACATCCGAAATCTTCAAATTCTATATTCAAATCCTTTAACAAAGCCTTTATTTCTTCACGAATGTTTAACCCACCGTGATCCGACGCAATAGCTACCTTCATCTATATACTCTCCTTCGTAACTCTATTTCCTTCATTTTTACATATTTCCCGTGAAATATAAAGTTTTGGTGATTCTATTTCTATGACTTAGGTGACTGTCCCTTACGCTTTATTAGACGCATTCTTTGCTATTATTTCCTATATTTTCATTTACATTAGTTCGTTATCAGAATATAATTCTTAATAGAGAATATTATATTCTTAATAATGTTTCTCCTGGTGGGGGGGTGATTCATATTATAAGGAAAACCATTCGTGTCACATGGATACTGTTACTTGCGAGTCTACTGCTTATCCCAACCTCTGCATTTGCTTCAAATGGTAAAAATTCATATAGCTATGGCTATAATCAATCTAGTTATTCTGGTGGCTTTTCTCTTTCCGGTGTCTTCTCTTTTCTCGGCCTAACAAGTCAGCAAAATTCTCAAAATACTTATAGCTATAACGATTCAAAGAAAAATGTCTACGATTATGATTTCAATAAGAAAGACCATGATTATAATTACAGTTATACTTATGGTAAAGATGATCGTGATAAGGATCGTAATAAGGACCGTGATCGGGATGACGATGATGACCGTAAAAAGGGCCGTGATCGGGATGATAAAGATGATTACGACTATGAAGAGTATCATCAGAGTAGTAATCACTGGTTGTGGTATCTCTTTCTGATTTGGTTGAAGGAGCATGATCATTGGAAGGATAAGTGTGGATATGGTTTTGGCAATGATAAAGGATGCATAGAGTCCTATGAACTATGGAAAAAGTGGTATTGCAGATAAAGATTATCCGTATTTATAATTGCTACTATAGTAAAAAAACAGATTGGGGATACACCTCAATCTGTTTTTTCGTTATTTATAGTTGGAATCGAGTGATTGTTTTTCTTAAGCTTTCAGCCTGCTCTTTCAGTTGGCTCGCAAGCTCTTCAACATGACCGATTACTTGCGTTTGTTCTTTTGAAGCGGCTGCCACTTCAACTGCCCCAGCAGATGTTTCTTCTGCGATTGCGGCAACCTCTTGTGATTGATGAGATGTATTTTGGATGCTTTCCATTTGGCGATCAACAAGCTTTGAGATTTGCTCAACACTGCTTGCAACGTCTAAGATTGTTTCTGTCATCTCTTCAATAACTGCATTTGTTTTTGATCCTTTATCTGCTTCCGTGTTAGCACTTTCCACTTGTCGTGAAATTTGTGTCACTACACTGCTTACTTCAGATTGGATGTTTTGGATTAAGCTTGAGACTCCTTGAACCGCTTTTCCACTTTCATCTGCTAATTTACGTACTTCATCCGCAACAACCGCAAAGCCTTTTCCATGCTCACCTGCACGTGCTGCTTCAATTGATGCATTTAAGGCTAGCAGATTGGTTTGATCTGCGATATCTCCAACCAACTGGATGATTTGTCCGACTTTGTTTGCATTTTCTTCTAAACGATGCACGTACTCTAGGGATTGCTGGTTTCCTTGAGCTAGCTCTTGAATTCCGCTTACTAGGGAATGAATGACTTCCTTGCTTTCGCTCAGCTCTTTTACCATTTCCTTTGAAATGCCTTCAGAGCTTTTCGAGTGGTTTTGGACTTCCTGTGCAATGCGAATTACTTCTTCTACTGACTCTGCTGTCGATTGAATAGAGTGAGCAGAGTTCTCTGCACCTGCTGAGATTTCACTTATTGTATGTGAAATAGAACCTGCTTGCTCAGAAGCAGTAGATGATGCTTTCGAAATGCTAATCACATTGTTGTTTGTTTTTTCAAAATTGTCCTCGATACTATGAACCATTTCACGAAGGTTTACTAGCATTTTGTTAAAAGCAATTCCTAATGAACGAATTTCATCGTCAGATTCTGAAATCTCAGCATCTGTTGCGATATCTCCGTCTGAAGCACGAATCGCTGCTTTTTCTAGTTTTAATAGTGGAGTAATAATAAATCCTGCCATGAAAAATGCTAGAACCCCAGACCAGAAGATTCCCATTGCTAATGTGCTAATGGTAAAAACAAACTCATTTACATCCGGAAAGAAATTAGGTTGTAGATAGTAAATAAAAAAGGCACTTGTAGAATACGTAACAATTGCTAATAACGTAATTAATAAGACCATTTTCTTTCTAAGTCCAAAACGATACTTTCTTGAATTCCCCATATAATGAAGGCTCCTCTCCTATTACTAGGATATTTTTTCCAATTTAATTACAAGCTGTTGGATTAAATCTGAGAGCTCTTTATAGGTGGCTTGATAGATCTCAAGGGTTCCTCCAAATGGATCCAACACATCAAGATCATATCCGTCTTCCTTTACAAACTCTTTTAATGTAAACGTCTTTTCTACAGCTTGGGGTATCTGACTTACAATGGATTGCTTATGACTATTCGTCATCGTAAAAATATAATCAGCCCAATCCAAAGCTTCTTTTGTCAATAATTTAGATTGATGCCTATGGTTTATATCGTTCATTTCCAACACTTTTTTAGCATGAGTTGACGCATCAGAGCCATTAGCTGCAAAAACCCCCGCAGAACGCACGTCAATATTCTCTACATTCATTGATCGTAAAATCGCCTCAGCCATCGGACTTCGGCACGTATTTCCCGTACATACAAACAAAATATTCATGTCCATCCTCCTCACTTCTATTATAGGCTAATTACCATTGTAACCAACATGTACCACAATCATAAATCCAAAAAATCTATGAACATTTTTGAGGGACGGACCTTCATGGTCGATGAATGAGTCATTGCCTTCCATATTCTTACTTGTGTAAGATAAAGATAGAGAAAGAGGTGTGAAAAATGAAACAGAACCATTTACTTTTTATCGGTATTCTTGGTTTTCTATTATTTGTTATCGCAAAATTCGTAACAACTGAGATTGACAGTCTTCAATATATACAAATGCTTTTAGTATTTTCGTATGGAATTCTCATTCCTATTCTTTTACATATTCTCCACCTAAAAAAGAATAGCTTATTTCGCTGGATTACAATTTTTCATCCGGTTGCCTTTCTATTTGCTATGGTGGCTTTCCTACTTCCACAAGGAATATATTCTACTGTCAGTTCATTCCCTTGGCTTCTTTTCACGTTAATGGTTGCTTTATTTGGACTCTTATCCTTCTTATCAGATAAAAGCTATCGAAACATCCATGACATTTCAATACATGCCGGCTTACTATATATATCGATTGGTGGTGTATGGATGCTACTTCACCGAACGGGTATTCAAATTCTTCACTTTAAAGATGTTATCGTTCTGCTTACAGCCATCCATTTTCATTATGCAGCAGTAGTCACTCCGATTGTGTTTGGGTATATGGGTAAAGATTTTTTGAAGGTCCGTCCCTCTTTTGAGAAAGTGTATACGTGGTTGATGGGCTTTTTCTTGGTTGGCCCTTTGGTGATTGCAACAGGGATTACCTATTCTTATGTGAATCCTTGGTTTGAGTTTTTGGCTGTTGTGGAGTTTGTGCTGCCAGTGATTGTATTGTCGGTGTTGTTCTTTGTTTACTATGTACCGACTATTAGAGATCGCGCAGTTAAGCATTCCTATATGGTTACGTTTCTTTCTTTATTTATATCAATGGCTTTTGCTCTTTTATATGGACTTGGACATATTGGTGGCTTCGGTCAGCATGGGCATCATTCTCATGAGATTTTGGATATTCCTTTAATGGTGTTTGTTCACGGATTTGTGAATGCGTTTGGGTTTTCTTTGTTTGCATTGGTGGGTCTTTCTATTTTGAAGAGAAGGCAGGAGACTTTAGAGAATAAATAGTAGCATTTGAAGTCAGAATCAATTTTATTTTGCAGGAATTATTTTACGATTAACTTTAAGAAGGATATATAGAAAGTAGGTGTAGTGAAAGTAATGACACAACTTAAAAGGTTTCTTATAACTTTACCGATTCATTTACTAACAGGAGGGTTCTCTCTACTTCTATACTTAGTATACCTTAGATTTCTCGATCATCTTTTTTCAGTCACCATCGTTTCTTTTTCATTATTTGCATTAAATATTATGAGTTATATTTTATATAGCTTCTTGATTTTAAGAAGATATTCCTGGACAAGTGTACTAGGCTCTACATCCTTATTTTTAGGGGTTGGCCTTTTACTCTGGCAAATCTCATTCCATTCAGCAAACGATCTGTTGGATAGCCTATTTTGGTTATACCACACTGTTGGATATACCTCATTTATTTGGTATGACGAATTGTTTATTCCTCCATCTTTAGAATCTTTTCGTCACTATGGCTATCTATTTTCAATCATCCCTTCCTGCTTAATATTACTTGGCTTTGGGGTTGGGGCTTTTTTAAAAAAGAGGCTGAATAGATAAGAAGGACTGCCGAAATGCGGTATTTCTCCTAACCTTCGATAATAGAATTTAGATCTGCAATTTATTACACATAGATGTGTTTTGCATAGCATAAGATATGTAGCTTTTTAATATGTTGTAGTAAGGGGGTAATACCGATGATTTCATTATTACATCATGTTTTAAAGAAACCTGCTGGTATTTACCATAGGATGATGTATTCTTATTACTTTGTACAATATAAAGAGTGCTTGAATCGGGAACTACGACGAAAATTACTAGAGCGCATGGAAAAATACGAGAAAAAACTGAGCTAGTTTCTCGCTATATTTTTTGTATTTTATAATTTGGAAAAAGAAAATGCAATTGTCGAAAAGTAATTCTTTAAAAAGAACACCTCTTTAGTATATACTAGTAATTAGAGAGGGATTTCTCTCTTATATTACTAATTAAATTTCATATTCGTCATCTAGACGGGTATTTTTTTTACTATGTTGTTCTCAATAGAAAACACTGCATATATTCTGTTATAGGAGTTGGAAAAATGATAAAAAAAAGGTATGAGCGACCGCTGATCTTGGACCATCGTGCAATCCAATTTGAGACGCAAGTAAGTGGTTTGACAATTGATGATGATGATTGTTCACCAGAGGGGGTGCAGGTAGATTTCATTAGCAGTGATTTTCAGAATAAAGATTTTTCTTCTTTAAATACTTCAACAAATCAATCTACTGATAACTCCTGCAGTCCACCTAACAGCGGAGACCCAGGTACTGATCCTGTCGGTGATCCAGATGACGATAACACAGATGGACCTATTACAGAGCCTGAGGGTGATACTCCTGGGGATGAAGGTGGTACTGGAGATCCAATTAATGATAACCCTACTAGCCCTGAAAGTCCTCCTCATGAAGGTGAAACACCTGATGATAGTAACAAGCCAGTCACACCTGATACTCCCGCTAACGGAGAGAACACTTTGACTAAACCAGAAAGAGGAGCTGGTCGAGATGAAACTGTCAAAACACCTGACTCTACTCTTATCAAGGATGACATTGTAACAATAGACCCTGATAAAAACAGCTTTGCAACCGATGAATCTTGGAGTAATAACAGCTGGTCTAATGACAACGCTAAACAGTAGATTAAAAATATCATTACGATTTTCATCAAACAAAAAACAACCCTACTCCCAAAAGAGGAAAGGGTTGTTTTTTTATCATTCTATATGTTGAAGGCAAGCTTCTTACCAGGTTCTTCGTTCACCTCATTACCTTCATGAACAAATGCCTCTTTTGACCTCTCTCCCTGTATCACTCTGCCTTTTTCCAACGAAATCACTTGATCGGCATTTTCTATCGTTGAAAGTCGATGGGCGATGATGATCACGGTTGTTATACCTTTAAGCTTTTCAATTGCTTCTTTAATATAACGTTCATTTTCCATATCAAGTGCACTGGTAGCTTCATCTAGAATTAGAACCTCTGGCTTACGTAATATGGCTCTTGCTAGCACAATTCTTTGTCGTTCTCCTCCTGATAACCTGACTGCTCGATCTCCCACTCTCGTATCCAATCCTTCTGGAAGTCGTTGCACAAACGTATCAGCAGCAGCAAACGTTAATGCTTCCCACATTTCTTGCTCAGTGGCGTTTGGCTTCATTAAGCGTAAATTATTTCGGATGGTTGTATTAAAAAGGAATGGGTCTTGAGGAACAAAGCCCACAGATCTTCGCAGTGATAGTGATTGGCTATTAGATAATGGCACCCCATCAATAACAATCTCTCCTGATTCCGGTTGAATAAGGCCTGTAAGTAAGTCAACCAAAGTACTCTTCCCTGCACCTGAATGCCCCATTATGGCAGTCATACCTTTAGCAGGAATCATCAGTGAAACATCCTTTAACGCAAAGCTAGATTCATCTTTATTATATCGATAGGATACATTACGACATTCAATCTTTTTTTCAAGCTTAAAGGTATTTCCATCTTCGACTCCCGGTGATGGATCCATAAATTCCTTAATCTCTACCTGAAGTAAAAAGAGAACCTTAAATGCTGGTATAGTTAAAGAGAACTGCTGTAGATTGGATTGTATGTTTACAAACCTAGGCCATAACCTCGAAAACAACACAATGACAATCAGTAATTCTGCAGGCTGAGTCATAAAGAATTCTACTGATAAAAAAATAAAGCTTGCGATAATCATCGCTAATGCTGTCTTGTAGACTAATTGAGAGCTGGTTTGTAGCTCCGTATACTTCACTTGCTCTCCTAGCATTCTCTTATTTAGATTTTGAAGCCACCCAACCTGGGAAATCTCTAAATTGTTCGTTTTGATATCTTTTATTCCATTAAGGTTTTCCGTGATTCCCGCTAAGTACAAACGTGACAACTGTGTTGATTCCTTACCTAAATTCTTCGCCTGTTTTACAAACCTCCATGAAAACAAAGCCAGACAGCCTCCACAAAGGAGAACAACACTTGAAATTGAAAATGAGATCCAAAAGGCTATTCCAATTTGAATAATGGTAAAAACGACGTTGGTAAGAAGCAATAAGAACACTTTTATTCCCATTCCAACGCGTTGAATATCCTTTGTTAAAGAATTTATCAAATTTGATTGGCGATGCTTTAGGAAGAACTCCCATCTCACTTGTAACAATCCTTGATAGATTTCTTCTTTTAATTGATTGATAAACCCTTGATGAATTTTCACTTCTCTAATTGAGAGATTCCTTTGTAGGACATTCTGTCCAAAAACCATTAGGATATAGAGTCCTAACAAGTATGGTAACCCTATGGAAATAGGTGAGTTTGTTAAAACATTCATAACACTCGATAATACGCCACTCTCTGTCATTGGTAAAACATTCGTCGCACTTAATAGAGGTATTAATAAAAGAATACTTATTCCATCAAGGAGACTAACTAAAACAAGACCAAATAAATTTATATAAAAGATGGTCCCCGTATATGAATATAGCCTTTTAAAATAGTGACGTAATTCCCTCATTAAATACCATCCTTTTTCTAATGTTTACCATAAGTATCTAACTCCTATTATAAAGCTTCGGTCGTTCTATTTAAAGAACATTTATTTGTATAATTTTAAGTATAAACCAAATTAAGTGTAGAATTTTGTCGTAGGTTAGTTCTTTAAACAGAACAATTATTCTTTTATACTAATAATATATAACCTTACGTATTGAACTTAGATATTTAAGTAGTCCTATATAGACTTGAATTTAGAACAGTATTGAGGTTAAGAAAGGAAGTTACCATGTCTATACACTTAATCCAGAAGCTTTACGAACCGAACGGGGCATTACCAAAGGATATAAAATTTTATATTGAGGCGTTGAAAGACATCCAGTTCTTTGATATTTCTTCACAGGTCTATTACTTGTTAAAGCAACAAAATAAACTTGATCAGACTCCGGTATTTTTCCAGGAACGATTAAAAGAAAATTACACAGATGCATTCATTCAGAGCCTATTTATAAAGAACCAAACAGAAAGAATTCTAGAGGCATTTGAGTCTGAGGATATTGAAGTGATTCCGTTAAAAGGATCTGTTTTTGCTGAGAAGTATTTTGGCCATGTTGGGGCTAGAAGAACGACTGATATTGATCTATTAATAAAACCATCTCAACTTGACGATTCTATTCAAGGTTTGAAAAGATTAGGATTTACCATTGAGGGAGAATTGATTCCAGCTCATTTTCACTGTGACTTTAGTAAGAAGATTCCTGGTTCCAAGTATCCTTTAACGGTTGAGATTCACTGGGGGTTATTAAAGGATCATACTTCCGATATAACTATGGAAGATTTTTGGTCTGAGGCAACACCCTATAAACACTATTCATTTGTAAAAGAACTTTCAAATTTCCATTCATTTTATATGATTTGCCTTCACGGCTGGAAGCATAACATGAATTCCCTTAAGTACTTTATCGATATCATCCAATTGATTCATACGTTTGGAGATCAGTTAGATTATGAAGTACTGTTTAAGGAGGCTCATTTGCATAAAACATATAAAAGAATGGTACGAACATTATCTATTGTCTATCAGGAGTTTCCGAATCTCTCAGAGGTCAAAAGACTCCACAAAAGGTGTAAAAATACTTGGTGGCAATATGCAGCATTCCGAAACAACCAAAGATCTATTACTCAATATGTAAATCTACTTCACTTTCAAGTACTAGATTTAGACTCTAGCAAACACCGAATACTAGCTTTATATAGGTGGCTTATTCCAAGCAAAGTAGAGCTATATTTTGAAATAGGTACTAGTAAGAAACGTACCTATCATTATATTGATTACTTAACTCTTTATAAAAAGAGATTTGCTGCATTATGGAAGCTTATGACTCATAGAAAAACCTCCCAACATTAGTATTAGGCTATTGTAAGCGGGCGGTTTTTTTCTGTATTAATGTTAAAATTCGACTACACCCGATTACACCGTCAACACGATGAATAACATTTAAAAAGAGGGGTGATAATTCCTCAGAACGTTGAGGGGAAAGCTTGGCAATGGGTAATCTGAGTATTTTTTGGGGAATTGGTGGTTTGTATGACCTCGCTATAGCACATTTGATGTGGTCGTTACAACTACGATCGTAAGAAAATTTGACGGTATGTACGTACTATGAGAGTAACACCTTCAGGGACAAGTTCTTTTTAACGGGTAAAATTACTTTGTGCAGCAGCATCTGCCACATTACTAAAGAGCCATACAGAAGAAATGGTTCGAGTAATATATAACCTAACAAACATAATAGAACAAGATTTGCCTTCCATACTTCAAGGATCATACTAATAAATAGACTTTCTTTATTTCATGTTTCATAATACTTTGTTTCATTTAATAAAGACTGAGATTTTCTAAGCAGCTAAAAAGACAACCTAAAAGGTCAATATTGTAACGTATTTCTTCTATTAATATATAAACGTAACCAATAAGAGATTATAGGAAATGTAAGAATTGTTTTACTCCACAAATTAGAAGTTATGTTTGAAGATGAAAACTTCATATTATTCCTCTTCACAACAGCTAGTTTTCCAATAATATCTTCCTCACAAACTGGATCATCAAATCCAAGGTTCGTATCACCCTTAAATAGATAATAATGTTTTCTCTGTATCGTTTCAGTCTGAATAAAGCGGTGAGCGACTAACTGTCCTCTTTGAGATTTAAATAGAACAACGTCCCCTTTCTTTAAACTCGAAGGATCACAACTCGTAAATGTGCAAATATCCCCCTCTCTTATAAATGGATACATACTAGTTCCATCTGCAGGTAGTTCTATTTCGTCGTACTTTTTTAAAACTTTTGCAATAAGGTCAGTTGTTTTATTATTAATTTCCATATTGCACCAAACCACATTGAATAAGTTCTGTCAGAAATCCCTCAATTTCTTCAATATGTACTTGTTGTCCATCTGTAGCATACTCTTGACGAATTGACTCTATCAAAGATCTTGTTGAATGAGGCTTTTGAAGAAGAGTCCAACAGAATCCGCCTACTTCATTTAATCTTGTTACTGTGAAATGATCTGTATTTAGCACAATCCACTCATCATCCAATTGTGACGTCTCGTAATTACTACTTTGAACATATTGCTTCATTAAGATATCAACTCCCAAAATGTATTGTTTTTTTGAAAATGCAAATTATAAACAGGAACAGTTTTTACAAGCTGGTTCAATAGTGAGAAAATTTGTTTTGTTCCTTCTTTATCATGTGACCAGAAAAACACTTTATCTACTAATTCAAGAAGTGCATCTGACTGTTTGAGCCTCTTTCTACTGTTTGTGAGAGATTGCTGTAACAGTTGAATACTTCCCAACGTGCTCTTTTCTATTAGTTTGGAAGTCTCTAACTCGCTTCTAAAAGGAGATGTAAAGACCGTAATGCTCCCAGGTGTTATTTTTAAAAGTGTTGCCTCATCTGATAACAACTCTCTTGGGGCTGAAAATTTAGCGGCAGTTGACTTCCCTGCTCCAGAATGCCCTGAAAATATATGTGCTTTACCTTCTTCGAGTACACAAGAGGAATGAAGCAGTAACCCCCAGTTGTTATGTACAATAAAAGAGCTATAAAGGTTCATTAAAGCATGCTTTAATGCTAGTTCATTGTGAGCAAATAAACGAGCTTCCTTAAAATTTACATCTACATTTATCACATAATCAGCACGACTGAATTGAATACTTCCTTGATGTCTAGTAATCTTCACATCATAGTTTACGAATGGAATTCCATAATCCATTTCAATATGAATGAACAAATCTGGATCTCTATATTCTACTAAAGGAACGAATTGAAAATTTTCTTTGAGCATATGTAACTCTGAGCCAACTAAATTTATTTGTAACTGATGCTCTCCAACTTTAACTCTGAATTGCTGCATAATAGGCTCCTTAGAATTTATTAGAGTTCAATGATTTTGAGCACTGACCTCACTACTTTCTATTTCTTTTTGATTATGGCCTTTTAAATTCTCTCTTTCAATTATACATTTCTACTATAATGGTTTTTGTGTTCTTCAAAAAGAACAAATAATTGGCGAAAATTCTGAAAATTTAATTTAAACTAGGAATAACTAAAGATGCTATCATTCCTTCAATTTTAGTAGACTTTGTTGAAACAGTAGACTACCTATATAAAATCTGAGGTCATCTATTAGGAAGATATGCTTGGTTGCTTTAATTTTCTCTTAAGCCAAAGAAAAGGTCGTAACGGAAAGTATAGAAAATGTAGCCTTTTTGGGAGTGTTAATGTTTCTGCATCTTCAGGAAATGGGTAGAACAAGCTTAGTAGGTAATAGATTTTTTGCTGCCAAGACATAATTGAAAGAATGTAGTGACTATGATATCTAGCTATATATACAGGGACTGGATCGGTATGTAAATTGACCATATTTTCAAAGTAGAATACTGTTTTTTGAGCCAGATTTATTCCTCTACTTTTACCAGATAAATTGACTAAATGATCTGGCATTACTGACTTGAATAATGTTAATGTGAGTTGTAACGTTTGAGCAGAAATTGGTAGGAAATGGTTTGTTTTAATAAGATGACGAACTAGCTTCCAATCCAATTCCATCTTGAGTAATTGGTTTATATCCAACAACCAGCGTAAACGGGACCATGCATGGCGAGCACCATGTGATATTAAAAAGAAAAATAAGTCTTCTCTTCCTAGCATGTATAAAGGATTACCTGTAAAGTTACTTACACTTCTTCTTTCCCAAAGTTCATTAAATGTGGGCTCTTTTCCAGGTCCAGGATTGAGTCTCCAATGTACTTCTACCTTGATTCCCTTTTTATGATGAAAATAGGTAACATGATGGTGACGCCATTTCCAATCATTAAGTACAGTTTTAATGTAGTCATCCTTAACATAACCTTGTTCCTTTAATAATGCTTCTGCTTCTTCTAGACTCTGTAAAGGTACCATAACATCTAGATCCGAAGATGTACGTAAAGAAATATCTCCGTATAATTCTTTAGCTAAGACTGGTCCCTTTAACATAAGTAAGGGTATCCTATTCTCAGAAAATAATTTTCCTATTATATTCATCTCTCCACTTAAATGAAGCATGTTGAAAGTATTTTGTTTATACAGCCTTTCTAATGAATCTATAATATGGTCAGGTATATATTCTTGGTTTAAAGATATTCTTGGGTATATATATGAATAAAGACGATGATGTAAAGTAAGTTCAAAAAATAGAGTCCAATCTATCTCTAAAGATTCTATGTTTAGTTGTTTCCCATTAACTATATCAATCAATAAGTTAAACTCTTTAGATACATTATCCATACAAAGACTACTTTGTCTTTGCTTATGCATGCTCTCACACCTTTTCTTAGACATCTATTCTACTAATACACCTAGACTCTTAGCTCAGAAATTTCACTTTAATACCACTAAGCCTTCTTCAACTAAGCTATTAATAAAATTTAAAACTTGTTCCTCACACTGTGATTGATCTATTTCATAGCTTATTAGCAATTCCGTAACGATATCCAAGATTGATCTCTTAGAATCTATATAGCCCCATATATCTCCACCTATTTCACCTAAGTTATAATATTTTCCCTTTTCTATGCTCAACATAACCTTTTCACCATTCATATCACTAACAATATTACCTTCAGTCTTTTCAACAACACTAGATAACAATACTTGATTAGTAATCATAGAAATTATTACACCCTCTCCACTTCAATAAAGTACATATTGTTCTTTTTAGCGAACATCTTTAGTTAAAATATACACTTTTTTTGGTGGATTGTCTATTATAATTATATATATTGAACTTGAAATATTTTTAAGGTATTAGTCAAGAACGTCTTATCAAACTGCTGTAGCCTTAATTTGATTCCCAAGGAGTTCACTAAACAAACCTTTTTTATGCTTAGCAAGAACGTCAAACTCTCCTGACTGCACAATTGCACCATCATCTAACACGATAACTTGATCCGCATTGCGAATTGTAGACAATCTATGTGCTATTACGATAACAGTCATCTTTCCTTTAAGTAACTCAATGGCTTCTTTAATCTTGGTTTCATTTACTGTATCAAGTGCACTAGTTGCTTCGTCTAGTATTAAGATAGTTGGTTTCTTTAGAATAGCTCTCGCCAATACAAGTCTCTGACGTTCTCCACCAGATAGTCTAACACCGCGGTCACCAATAACTGTATCCATGCCCTGAGGCAGCCTTCTGACAAATTCCGCAGCAGAGGAAAATTCCATAGCTTCCCACATATCGTCATCACTTGCATCCGGATTAATCATGCTTAGATTCTCTTTTATTGTTCCATGGAAAAGAAATGGATCCTGTGGTACATAACTAATAGAGCTTCTTAGTGCTAATAAATCTTGGTCTGTTACTTCCTTCCCATCAATTAATATTTTTCCAGATACAGGTTTAAGTAATCCCATTACTATATCTATTAATGTGCTTTTTCCTGCTCCTGACCTACCAACAATTGCTGTCATTTTATTCGCTGGAACCTTTAAGTTAATATCCTTTAATATATCTTCCTCTTGATTTTGATTATATTTAAAATAAATATGAGAACACTCTAATTCTTTCTGAAAATCTACTCGTTTATAACTTTTTCCCTTCACGTCTATCAATCCATTTAAATCAAGGGATTTTTCACATTCCTCTTTAAGTTCAAATATTTTATTTACAGCGGGCATAGATGCTGCAATATTTTCTAAGCTTGCTTGGATACCAGTAAATCGCGGCCATAAACGTGAGAATATCATGATTACAATTAACAATGAAGGGCCCTGACTTTGAAATAATTTAAAAGATATATATATGAAGCCTGCAATCATTATGGTTGAGAATAACTTATATAAGAGCTTAGAATTACTTCTAATCTTAGCACTCATGTATCTTTCTGAGGCAGCTCTCTCAGACCACTCTGTTAGCCAACGGTAGCGTGATGACTCTAATAGGTTACTTTTTATATCTTTAATACCATTAAAATGATCAGACATTCCAGCAAGATAGCTTTGTGAAAGCTCATTCATAGCGTTCCCTAGTACTCTAGAACGTTTAATGAAACTCCTAGATAGAAAGGCTATTAATAAACCACAAGCTAAGACAAATAGTACCATTTTAAATGAAATTAACATTGCTAAGATAACTTGAATCCCAGTAAATACAATAGAAGCAAACAACTGTAATAATAAAAACGTGCTATTGGTGACTCTGCCAAGTTCAGTGGTTAAAGAATTGATAAGATCAGATTTTCTTTGTCTAATGAAGAAGCTCCAGTTTGCCTTTAATAAGGCTTTGTAAACCTCTAACCTTATGTGATTAATAAACCCTGTATAAATCCTTATTTCTCTCAATCCTAAATTTCTTGAAATCAGACTTTGCCCGATTACGATGAACAGGTATATACCCAGTATAATCAGTAATGCCTGCTCTTGTGGAATTTGCTGCAATTGATTAAACAAGTGTAATCCAGGGACTTCACTTACTGACACATCAATAATTCCAATGATACTTAATAGAGGAATTAGCATAATAATACCAATCCCCTCTAATAGTCCCATAAACATACTACCCAAAAGATTTAAATACAAAATTTTCCCAGAATATGAATGCAACTGTTTTAGAAAATATAATAAAGGTCCCATTTCCCCATCACTTTCTATTTATTAGATACGTGCATACTTGAAAACTTTCCTGTTACCGTAAACCTATGCATCTCTTCATAACCTGTCACATAATTCGTGCCACTCCGTAACCAAGCATGGGCAATCATTTTTCCAGCTTCATCCTTACATGTACCTAAATAAAGAGTACTTTCTATCCCCCGCTTATTTAACATCATCATAGCAGCCATTGCCCTTACTAAACATTTACTCTCCCAAAATGTATATTTACTTGCTATTCTAATAACATGACGAATTCTCTTTAATTTAATTAATTGTTCCACTGAGATATCTTCATTAGATTCACTCATGTATACACCGAGTGACGGTGCAATCTTAGAGAAGGGTCTAGTAATAAGTTTTAATCTAGCCAATCCTAAATAGTAAAAGGATTCTATTAAAAAGCAGACCGTTTCGTAATCTAAATTTACTAATATTTTAGCTTTCCTTATCATAAGTTCACCCAATAGCAGCTGTTTTTTTCATTTTATTATTTAGGGTTAAAGATGCTTTCTGATTAATAGTTTCTAATATCTCTTCTACAATTTGGTATGCTGAAAAACCTTCTATAGGTCTAGAAATCTGATAAAGAGGTAGATTAGAAGCTAGTGAAGCTGACTTCCTAAAATGCCATTCTGTCAACTTTAACTTGGGTATAAGAAATTGACGATACGTATGTTGAAATAGCTTCTGTAACTGTTCTAATCCTTGTAGAGGTCGAAAAGTAACTGGTCCTGAGCTCATCTTTACTAGCTCAAAGATTCCGTCTAGTGGCATAGGTTCTGAGCAATATTGATCCATAACTGGAATGCAAAACTTATCTTCTCTACCATAAATAGGGCGGAAAGTAGTGTTATTCAGACCAAATTTGTCAAGACTTTGTTGCCACAGCTTTTGTTGAGGATAAGAGGGGATTACCTGTGGATTTTGTTCATTCTTTTTAAAGGATAAAGCAATGACATCATCACTAAGAAGGCTGTATCCTCTTTCCATAAAAGCAGAAGCTAGTGTAGATTTCCCAGCCCCAGAGTCCCCAACGATGGCATAGGCTTTATTATCTATAACAACTGCACTACCGTGTAGGATATAGGTACCTCGTTGCAGTAGCAATGTACCGAAGCAAGATCCGAGCAAGTATAAACGGACAATATCTTCATTTGCATTTTCAAATGGGGAAACTAGAATTTCTTTCCCATCTATTATCCTGAAGACTCCTACATCAGGTATCAGAAATGAAACCATGTTTGCTTCTGCTATAAAATCGTAGGGATTTCCTATATAAAAAGTTTTTAAACTTTGATCAACCTTTATATTAATATCAAAAGATGAAATATCTTCTGTTTTATTGATGAGTTCCGGCAAGAAAATGTCACTCTTAACTCTTAATCCGAATGCTTCAAAAACACCATTGTTAACCATACTATTTCACTCCACTTTTCTCTTGATACATTAGGAGCCCCTATGCGAAGCATAAGAGCCCATAACTAATTATGAGACCTAAATACTAGCTTTCGTGATGTGGTACTAGCTTACCATCAGGCTTTCTACGCGTTTGATCACCATTATAAGCCTCATCATGTTCCGGTTCATCATAAGAAGCAGCTGCTGTCATATTTACATTAAGAATTTCTAACTCCGGCATAGACCATACTTTTCTTGCTGTCATTTATCTCACCTCCCTTCAATCAAAGTTTTTTAAGAATCGATACACCATTAGACTATCCATCAACACTTTTAGATGTCTTGAGTATGCATGATCTGGCTGGACTCCCTCTTTTAAAGTAGAATAGGCCCTCATCAAATTATCTTTGTTTACAAATTCCAGTAGGTTTTTGCTGCCACACATAATATCTACTTCGCTTTCAAATTGATTCCAATTTGGAATCATTCTATGAACCCAGTCAGCTCCTTGGACACCTCTTATTTTCATATTCAACCTCACATTATCAGGTAAGTAATTCTCTGTTCCTCTCCTGATGAGTGCTCGATCTAACCCATTTTGGACATATTGATTTTCTGGTAGAGACAAACAGTATTGAATAACTCTAATATCATTAGTAGGGTCTCTTTTCCAAAGTGAGTATGGCAAAGAAAGCTTTGTGGCAAGTGTATTACTCGCATTCCAGTGATATAATTGTGCGAAATGATGTTTACGTTGTTCATATGGATCGCTAGAATATTCTTTACCATTCTCATCTAGTCCGTACTCATTAATCTTCTCAAATACATTCGACCTTTTAGCAAAGTCTGGATTAATTAGAAGCTCATTAGTTTTTAGTTGTCCTCTATCTACGAAAGGAAAAGCAATTCTAAAAACTGATGTCAGAACGGTTTTTCTACCAGAACCAACATTTATACTGAACTTTTTAATCTCTGATAACATTTGTATCCATTTAAGTTTTTTCAGAAGCGTAGCGTAGTATGGTAGTGCATGCCCCCATGAGATGGATAAATTACCTCTACCTCCATTTAGTAATACGCCGACATCAAGGGAATTTGCTTTTTCAAAAATACCTTTTAACCAAAATGAGTTTACATAAAACTTATAAGGCATTTCCATAATGTCCAAAAGAGCATCCATTTCTGAATACGAACTCTGTCCTTTAAAATCTAAATAATGATCTTTGATATTACCAACATAATTCACTGTAGATTTAATAAATGGGGTTTCATTAGCGATTATGTGATTAGCAGTGTAATCTACAAAATCATCTGGTGGGATATAACTAAATGTCTGTAACTGCTTATTCTCTAATCGAAGTTTTCGTGAAGCAAAGCTAGCAATGGATCCCGAATCCAATCCACCACTTAATTGGGCTCCGACCATTTTATGTGTCCTAGTTCTAGAATGAACAGCTTCTCGAAATACTTCTTGAAATGCTTCTATATATTCATGGTCTGATTTAAAACTAAGAGGTTCAACAGATTTTAATACACAATATCTCCTTAAGCTTATATCCCCATCCTTTATTGAAATACTATGTGCAGGAGGTAATTGCTTAATACCCTTATAGGGTGTAATAGAAGTGTCAGCCACATCTACCATTCCGGCAATTACTAAGTATTCAGCTAACCATTCCTCATTAAGCTCATTTTCTACATAAGGAAGACTTAGTAATGGTCTTATCGTTGTACAAAATGCAAATTTAGACTGCTTAATTAGATAGTAAAGTGTTCTTGAACCAGAGAAATCCCTAGCTCCAAAAAGCTTTTGATTTTTTCCATCCCATATCATAAAAGCAAAATCACCTACTAAATAACGTGGGCAGTCTTCTTCCCATTTCCGATAAGCAAGTAATATAAGTGAACTATCAGTGATAGTTTTTCTTTTTTGTCTATCAATCTGTAACTTTTCAAATAGTTCCTCTCTATTATCAATAATGGCATCTGCAGTAATAGCCAGATCACTCTCATTTTCATAGAAAGGTAACTGCTCATAAACGGATTCTGGAGTAATCCATTGTGCATGACATCCTAGAAAGATATGGTCTTTACTCCAGACCTGAATATCATTAGCTGGAAATCGCTCTAATTCTTTCATTATCGTTTTGTAATGATCTTTATTTACAGGTTCTTTATCCATATGTAGTAAACCAGCTATTGCACTCATGTAACCCTCCAAACATTCGTATTAAAGAACAACAAACTATACCTTTCCACTATATGATTATGATCAAAATTGCAATCATCTTATTTTCATTATAAATAGCTATAATAATTTGTTCTCAAAAGAGAACGGAACAATTCAAAATTATCACCTTAAAGTATTAATGTCAATACTAATATTTTTGATAAGATCGTTATATTTTTAACATTGATAGAGCAGTTAAAGTGTTAGTTATTACATTTGTTTTCCATTTCTACGTATGTTTAAAACAATATATATATTTAAAATTAAACCAAATGGTAATGCTATCAATGTTAATAGCCTTTTAGGTGTATCTATCAAGATCTTGTTGTTTTTTGTAAACAAACAACATGATACATAATGAACAGCCTGTTTAAATTTGAATATGAATGTTGCTTGTGACAACTTCATCATTTCCATACGGTAAAATCTAAAGCCATTTGGACTTTTCTTGTATTGTTTCAATATATTCATAGAAGATCCATCCGGTAAATATTCTACACAACAAATTGACTCATTCATCAAAAGCAATTCATACTCTTGATCTAGCATAAAATATTTATAAGATAATGGGACTAGCTTCTCACCTTTGTAAATAGGATATGGAAATTTCTTTGTTAGTTCCGTCCGGTATACTAGCTTTTTATCCCCTTTGCCCCCGTATTTGTGATAGAGATTAAATAATGTTGATGTCTTAACGTCTTGCGGTAGCTCCGTCCCAATTACTTCGCCACTGGGATTACAATCTAGACCAACTATACCCCCAACATCTTCACTTCCATGTTGTTTCCAGAATGACACGATTTTTTCAACAGCATCATCCGGCATATAGTCATCACTATCTATACAAACATTTAACTTTGTATTAATTAACGTATATGCTGTATTGTGTGCTCCATGCATCCCTTGGTTTTCCTGGCGATGGTATTGTATTGATATTGCTTTCTCTTCCATCCAGGTTCTGACTAGCTCCTCGGTATTATCTGAGGATCCATCATCTATAATTAACCATGTAAAATCCTTATTTGTTTGACGTTTAAGGCTTTCATAACATTTATGGAGTATATACGCCCGATTATATGTTGGAGTAAATACTGTTAACATCGGCAAGGGATATCACCTCGATTTCGATATATAAAAATCCTGAAGCCAGCTTGCAGTATTTCTGATGTCGTATCCTCGTTCACTTAGCTTTTCCAGCTGCATATTTTCCCGATTAATCATGGTTAATTCAAGCTTCTCTAGTGCATCTACCCATGAATCAATCGTGGCAATGCTCAAAAACTTCATCAAATCTAAACCTAAATCAACCTCTTTTGTAATTTCATTAGAAATGATGCATGGAACTCCCGCAGCCTGTGCTTCTATAAGTGTTACGGGCAAACCTTCATGTAAAGAGGGGAATACAAACACATCAAACGCTTGTAATAAGCGGTGGATATCACTTCTAACTCCTAGGAATCTAACATGTTCTTCTATATTTAACTCTCTGACTCTCTTTTCAATATCCGATCGTAATACTCCATCTCCGCATAATAACAAAAGTGAATTCGGTCTTTTCTTAATCAATTCAGCAAAAACCTCAATGAGAAACCGATGATTTTTCTGTTTATTAAATCGACCGACATGGCCTATTACCAGTTGATCCGTAATCCCTAATTCCTTTCTCACCATCTCTCTAATCTCAGAAGAGTAGCGGAAAGTCTCTAGTTCAATTCCATTATTTAATAGTTTTGCGTGATTCGATCTGTTTCCAAACAACCACTTCGCTGCAGCTTCAGAACAAGCAAACGTAAAATCAGAATGTGTGGGAATAAATATTCCAGAATACCATTTATACCCTTGAGCTAAAACGTTGCCTTCCCCACCAGTGTTATGACTGTGGGAAATACAAAACTTCATGCCATGTTTCTTTGCTGTTTTAACGACCAATCCACTCATCTTATTTAAATGTGAATGCACGATATCATATTGATTATTTGTGGAAAAAAATTGATTTAGTTCCTTCATATAACCAAAATGGCCAACTTCACTTATATATGGAATCCGATGAATGGTACCTCCGAGTTGTCTAATTTCTTGATCAAAAACGCCTTCTTTACACGTAAGAAAATCAAATTGAACTTTAGATCGATCAATATTTCGATATAAGTTCATAATCAGTGTCTCAGCACCACCTCTATTCATATTGACGACTACGTGTAGGATTCTAATAGGATTACTCATTGACTACCCTCCAAAAATTGCTCTTCAAATAGCTGAGATACTAAAGTTCGTACATATTAAGCAAGCTTTACTACACCTAGCTCTGACGTATACCATTCAATGACTGCTTCAATTCCTTGTTCAAAACTCCATTCTGGATCATACCCTAACATCTCTTGTGCCTTTGAGATATTCGCATTACTATGTTGAATATCTCCTTTTCGTGGTGGCCCGTATATTGGCTCTATATCTTTCCCCAATGCACCCACTAAGTGACGATACATATCGATTAAGAACTCCCTGCCTCCAAAGGCAATATTGTAGGCTTGACCTGCTGCTTCACTACTAGCCTTGCATGCTTTTAGATTTGCTTCAATGACATTCTCAATATACGTAAAGTCTCTACTTTGTCTGCCATCTCCATGAATCGTTGGGCGCTCATCATTCAATAATTGCATGATGAATTTTGGTATTACTGCTGCATAAGCACCATTTGGATCTTGTCTTTTTCCGAACACATTAAAATAGCGTAGACCATAGGTATCTAGACCATAAAGCTTTGTATAAAGCCTCCCATATTCTTCATCCACTTTTTTCGTAAGTGCATAAGGAGACAATATATTGCCTTCTCTACCTTCTGTTTTTGGTAGGGTAGGTTCATCCCCATATACAGAAGAGCTTGAAGCATATACAAACTTTTTCACACCATTTTGTTTCGCAGCGTCCATCATATTAAGTGTGCCTTTAATATTAATTTCTTCATATAATAGTGGCATTTCAATACTTCTTGGAACACTTCCCCATGCCGCTTGATGAAGAACATAATCGACCCCTTCACAAGCATTCATACATGTATTTTGATCACGTATGTCTCCTAACATAAATTCATAGTTTGGATGATTACTAAATTGGTCTACATTTTCTTGCCTACCAGTTGAAAGGTTATCTAATCCTCTGACTTGATAGCCTAAATCCAAAATGGCTTCAACTAGATTTGATCCAATAAAGCCTGCTGAACCTGTTACTAAAAATTTTGATCCTTCTGGAAACTGTAGATGCTTATACCCCATATTTAAAGCCTCCAGTACAAGAAGCCTGCGTCTTCTGCTTCTGTTCTATTAAAGATTCCTTTAATGTCCATTAACACCTTACTTTCAACTTGGGTAGTAATTTCAGAAGCAACTGCGATCTCGTTCAGAACTTCTGCGTTCACATACATGTGCCTTGCTGGTCGAAACATTCTCTTAACATCTTCTAATTGGATGTTCTTAAACTCTTCATGAGGTACGGCAAAAATGACAGCATCCATATCTTTTATTTCATGTATGTCGTATGGATTAATTCGGTATTCATGCCAAAGATCGTCTTTATTTGCTAACGGATCGACAACCTTAACCTCTACCCCGTACTCTTCTAATTCTTTGATAACATCTACAACTTTCGTATTTCTGACATCTGGGCAATTTTCTTTAAACGTCACACCAAAGACTGCCACTTTGGAGCCATTGATTTGTTTATTTGCCTTGATCATCTTCTTAACAATACTTTCTGCCACATACTTGCCCATATCATCATTTATTTTTCTACCTGAAAGGATAATTTGCGAATAATAGCCCATCTGTTCTGCTTTATATGTAAGGTAGTACGGATCCACACCAATGCAATGTCCGCCAACAAGACCAGGAGAGAATCTTAGGAAATTCCACTTTGTCCCCGCTGCCTCAAGCACTGCTTTCGTATCAATCTCTAGTTTATTAAAAATAATCGATAGCTCATTCATAAAGGCAATATTAATATCACGTTGCGCGTTTTCAATAACCTTTGCTGCTTCAGCTACCTTTATACTTTCTGCTTTGTAAACGCCAGCTTCGACTACTAGCTCATATACCTTCGCTACAATATCAAGAGTGTCCCGATCCATTCCCGCTACAACCTTGATAATTGTTTCGAGGCGATGCTCTTTGTCTCCGGGATTGATTCTCTCAGGGGAATAGCCTACCTTAAAGTCTACACCGCACTTTAAACCAGACACCTTTTCAAGAATTGGCACACAGATTTCCTCAGTTACTCCTGGAAATACAGTCGATTCAAAGACCACTATCGAGCCTTTTGTAAGATTTCGTCCAAGCATTCTACTAGCTGACTCAATGGGCATCAAGTCAGGTGTTCGGTCTTCCTTTACTGGCGTAGGAACTGCTACAATATGAAACTTTGCCTCTCTCAGTCTCTTTTCATCAGAGGTAAAATCAACTGTGGTCTGCTTAATAACCTCATTTCCAACTTCCTTCGTTGGATCAACCCCACTTTGATAAAGGTCAATTTTTTCTTGATTTACATCAAAACCAATGACGTCTACTTTCTTTGCAAAGGAAACTGCTATTGGCATTCCAACATACCCTAGGCCAATCAATGAAACCTTTTCTTCCCTATTAACCAGCTTCTCGTACAAGTTCACTCTTTCTCCCCCCTACGTGATTGTAGATTTCCTCTATATAAGCTTCGATGACAATTCTTCGATCATATTCGTTCTCCATCTTTGATCGACCAGCCATTCCCATAGCTTTCTTTTGGTCGTATGGTAGATTGATAAATTTAACAATGGTTTCTGTTAAACTATCAACATCTCGTACTTCAAACCCAAAACCACTCACGTTTTCATCAAAAGTTTCTTTACAGCCCGGTACTCTCGATGCCAAGACAGCCCGACCTGATGAGGCAGATTCCAAAAGTACATTTGCCGTACCTTCATGATAAGAAGGTAGGACGGTTGCGTGAGACCTTTTAATAAAAGAATGTACGTCCTCTTGTTGACCGTGATAATTAACCATTCCTAGTTCACTGCATTCTAGTAATGTTTGATGATAGTCCTCTTCACATCCACCGACTAAATCAAATTCAGTATTCGGATACTTTTCTTTTACAATCCTAGCTGCCTGAAGGAGCTCATCTATTCCCTTTGCTTTCATCATTCGGCCAATGAAAAGAAATCTCGTTGTCCCATCATCTATTGGATATTCTTCAAATGAATGTACATGTAAGTTCACACCAGAACCTGGTATTAATCTTGTTTTACCGTTTGTGATTTTATTTTCAGTGAAAAATTTCCTATTCGTTTCGTTCTGGAAAAATAGACAGGCAGCATTCTTTAGTCCGACTTTGTTTAGTACTAATGTGATTTTCTGAATGATTCCCTTATTCTCAATAGACGTCCCTAACCCAGTAATATTTGTGATATAAGGAGTTTTTGTTATTCTGCAGGCAAGACCTCCATATACATTGGGCTTAATTGTATAGGTTAATACAATATCTGGCTTTATTTGTTTGATTAGCTTTTTATATTGGAATAAAAGCTTGAGGTCCTTTAGTGGATTTGTTCCACGCCTCTCTAGATTTGTCTCTATATATTTACATCCTAGGCTTTGTAACCTTGGAACATATTGATCATTTGGTAAGGAAATAAACACTTCATTCCCCATATTGATTAGTTCTTGTAGCAATTCTTTTCTAAAGTTGTATAAACCCATTCCAAAGTTTGCGAGTATGAGAATTTTCATTTTCTTTTACACTCCTCAAAGATCTGATTAAAAGTACTGCTCAGTTTTGAGTGTTCCAAGTGTTGTTCTTTAAAAAGAACAACTAACTCAAAAAAAAAAATAACTATAAACTAGGACTATATTCATGGAACAGGGAAATCAAACTAATTACACTTTTTTGTTCACTATAAAGAACACCTGTATATGATTATATTATTATTCTAATCGTGTGAAGTCAACACTATTCTTATATTTGTTTTCTATTAATGGACTAATGTAAATAACTTATACTATAGAAAGAAAAATATGTGTGCCTGGTTCTAAATTTAGCTTATTCAATGATTATCTGTATTTAGGATTGTATATAATTACTATAGGATTACAAATAATGGGGCTGATATGGGATGTGGAGAACTTTATTCTAACTATCCCTCGAAGGAACTCTAATCATCTAATTGTATTCATTACTTTAAAATTGATAAAGGAAAATCGACGCTTTCCTATTATTGACTAATAGGATACCTTTTGTTCAAATAAAGTTTAAGTATCTCTATGTCAAATGCCTCATCAATATCAACATCAAATTCTTTTTCCATGATGAAACCTAATTGATTATCGTTTAGACTTGTATAAGCATTAAAATTTTTATTAATCTTATTAATATAAATAGAGCCGTTTACTTTATAATATTTTGAAAAGTCTTGTCTCCTTACTGTACTGCTTGTTTGTAGGACATTCTGAAGCTTGCCATCATCATCAAGAGTCCTGAATAAAATAGGATGCTCTGAAACCTCAGTTACACTAACCAAACTCTCGGCATCTTCCTCTACTATCTTTTCAATTGCTTCATCAATATGTTCAGCCAATCTTAGGGGTTGCGTTGGTTGTAAAAGCACAATATAATCGTAGGCATTCTCTTTACTAGATTCACCCAACGCATGAATCAGAACGTCTATGGTTCTAGCAGTATCGCTGGCTAGTTCTTTTGGTCTCAAGAATGGTACTTCTGCTCCACAGTTAGCTGCTACATCTGCTATATCCTGATCATCTGTAGAAACAATAATCCTATCAAGATATTTTGAATCTCTCGCTGTGTCTATTGTATATTGTATAAGTGGTTTATTATTTATCTTTATAATATTCTTACCAGGTATTCCTTTACTACCACTTCTAGCAGGAATAACAGCTAAAAAAGACTTTCCCTTATACATAAGCTTTTTCTCCTGTAATATTGAAATCAATAAAATGCTTTTGGACTTTTAGATTCCATATATCATTACTTTCTAAAATAGATAAAAATTTTTCATCACTTTTTCCATCTCCAAATTCCTGACTGAATACTCTAAATCCATTTTGTTCATCTATTGCTTTTAAGATCTGATTTCTATCGTTATCTACGTGAAATATTCTTTTAGAGTTATTTTTGTTATATCTACCAAATTGCCTATCTCCAATATCTATCGCCGATACCCCATAGACACCTGCTTCTCTAATTCCTGCACTAGAATTACCAATCATGAATTCACTATGCTTTAGTAAAGTCAAAAAATATTCAAATCTCATTGAAGGGAAAACTTTAAAATTATCTCTATTATCGAACCTCTTATATTCATCTAAAATCAGATTACTGCCTTCATCATTATTCGGAAAAATGACTACATATTTTCTATTACTTTCCACTAATGCATCTACAAGTTTCTTAGCATTTTCAGCTAGCTCTTCTATTTGTGTTGTTACAGGATGGTAGATAACAATTGAATATTCATCAAACTTTATATCATAGCGATCTTTTACCATTTCAATTGAAGGTAACTCATTCGACAGCATTACATCAATATCTGGGGATCCAATTACAAAAATACTTTGCTCAACCTCACCTAATTGGATTATTCTATTTTTAGCTTCCTCATTACTTACAAAGTGAATGTGTGATAGCTTGGTTATTGAATGCCTGATTGACTCATCAATTGTGCCTGAAATTTCTCCACCTTCTATATGAGCTACTTTTATATTGTTAAATGCACCTACTATTGCACCCGCTAGAGCTTCAAGCCTATCACCATGTACTACAATTAAATCAGGGCGTAATTCATTAACATAATTACTTAATCCTAAAATAGTAGTACTTAATGCCACATCCATTTTTGCATTTTGTTGCTGGTTTACAAAGTGGTATGTATTCTGAAATTCATCCTTAGCTATTTCCTTCCATGTAGATCCATACTTAGAAAGCATGTGCATTCCGGTGATGAAGATATATAGTTCAAGTTCAGGGCTACTATCAACTTTCTTCATTAGAGATTTTATTTTCCCGTAATCTGCTCTAGTTCCAGTTAAAAACAGTATTTTTTTCATTTACTTCCTCCTAAACAGTTTAATTAAATTTCACTTTGATTATCCTGAAGCTATTAACTATGAATGCTAACAAAATTTCCGCTTTTATTGCTAGGTTTATCATCACTATCAAGATCTTCCCATGAAAGGTGATAATCCGTTTCTATATCTTTATTAATTCTTCTACCTATAATTGATTTATAATGTTCTGCTTTTATCTCACCTATACCTGGTCTTTTAACCCATATATTGTCGCTTGTTAATATCTCACCTTTATTAATAGGCTGGGTTGTTACTACTGTGGCAAATGCAAAGTCAATAGTAACTTGTTCTTCAGGTGCTGCTTCTTTCTTTCCACCTCTCATTTGTGCTATCTGAGAACTAGCCACAACTAAGTTGTTCAAATCTTCTGAATCCATTGAGCACAAAATATCTGGTCCCATTCTATCTTTGTTATCAGTAAAATGTCTTTCTAATATTGATGCCCCTAGTGCAGTGGCAGCTAGAGCCGCATTATTATTTTCGGTATGGTCAGAAAGGCCAATAACAGCATCAGGGAAACATTTTTGTAGCTCCTGCATACCGCCGAGTCTTACTAGGTTTGGAGGAGTAGGATATAGATTTGTACAATGTAAAAGGGCGTACTGAACACCATTTTCTTTTAAAATCTTAACTGTCTTCTTAATACTGTTAATATCATTCATCCCGGTTGAGACAATCATTGGTTTACCAAACGCAGCAATATGCTCGATTAATGGGTAATTATTACACTCCCCCGACCCAATTTTATATGCTAATACTCCCATTCTCTCAAGCCTATCTGCCGCAGCTCTCGAAAATGGCGTACTAATAAAAATCATACCAAGTGACTCTACATACTCTTTTAGCGCTATCTCATCAGGCTCATTTAATGCACATCTCTCCATTACTTCATAAATAGAAACATTAGTATTTCCAGGAATCACTTTTTTTGCTTCTTTACTCATTTCATCTTCTACTATGTGTGTTTGGTGCTTTATCACCTCAGCACCTGCTTTATAAGCCGCATCTACCATTTCCTTAGCTACTTCTAAACTACCTTCATGGTTAATGCCGATTTCAGCGATCACTAATGGTTTATAATTTTCTCCAATTTTTCTATTTCCTATTTGTAAAAAGGGTTTATTCATCTAGTTTATTCCTCCATTAATACTAGTGTTATTGCTATTTACATAATGGTCATTTATGATTATTTGAAAGTAAGGCAATAAAACTATAAAGTTAACTCATATAATCTAGCAATCTGTATTTTTTCTTCTTTACTCAACTGCTTTTCCTAATCACCTTATCTTGCGCCCCAATGAATTCACCCTTCTGGTCAAATAACTCATCTAAATTCACCCTTGGAAAAACCTCTAGTTTTCCGCCTCTAGTCGCATTATATATATTCACTCCCTTTTCATCGCAGTTTTTCTTTGCTGATAAATATGCTTCAGTCATCTCATACACATTCACAGGGGTATCCTTCTTATGTTCTACAGAATTATAGTAATTTTGATCAAAGTGATCATTACCTATCAATTCCTGATTTAGCTCAATACTTCCATCTCTTTGTTTACTAATTCCGAAATTGTGGTCAACACCTATTAAAAAAATATTTTTAAAACCCATATAGGTTGCAAGTTGAATGTTTGCATACGTTACAGTTCCATGTTGAAATAGTTTTTCTTCTAAATCAAAACTATATTTGGGTAATCTATTCTTTTCCTTACCATAATAAGACCTTAAAAATATACAATCCTTATTAAAATGTTCTTTTAAAGATGAATAACTCGTATTAGAAACAGCTACAAACATCTTCTGCTTTTTCATTTTATATACTTCATTAAAAAAAGTGCTAGCCATTAAAGAATCTGTGAAAGTATAATAATAAGGTTCCCATTCAGTCTTTCCTAAGATCATATTAATCCTATTACATGAAAAAGATTTCTGATTTTTTAACAAATTCAAGTCCTCAACAGTTAAGCTTGGGCCGTTGCCTATTATAAAACAACTCTCTCCGTTATGAATTCCTTTAAACTTTTTTATTTTTCTTGATAGAAATCTCACTCGCATATTTATTAGTAACGGCTTCACTCTTCCTCTATATGTCCAAATAACTAAAGAGATAGTTCTATTAATTAGTTTTTTTAAAAATTTCTTCATGTTTATCTCTCCAAATAGTCTCAAAATTTCTTTTTTCAAAAACATCTAAATAAGAAAATCTCGACGCATTATATACATGCCTCATCGAACCTTCAAATACATGTTTTGCTTTTTCCATACCTATATACATTTCTTCAGGAGCTTGACCTGCTTTTTTCTCATCTGACCTTATGTAGTCCTCACTAAAATAAATTTTAGAATTATCTTCATTTCTCAGGAAGGAAAGATCTTTTGTCCTAGAAATAGCCCCTTTAAAATTATAATCATGACCAATTAAATATACTTCTGAAAAACCCATATAATAAGCTATCTGGAGAAGGTGATAAGATACAGTACCTGAGGAGTATAAAGATTCCATAATCTTAGTAGAAAAAGTTCCCCGTTCGGTCTCATAGAGGTTATTGTTAAAATAAATGTCTGCCTTGAATAAATCCTTGTAACCTCTTAAAGTGAATTTTGTTATTGCTTCAATCTCGTTTATATCTTCTACATTTTCCTCAAGAACAATTGGATCAACTACCATATAAAATGTCGGTCTCCAAGTAGTTCTATCAAAAATCTTATAGATTTTATTGGATGAAAATGTAAATTCACCTTTCAACTTTTCTAAATCCTCTGGTTTAAGACTAGGTCCATTTCCAATGATAAAACACCTTTTTCCTTTATGTTTATTCTTCATCCTTAAAATCCTATAGTTATTTCTACTCAAAGGAATTTCGTACTTTGCTGAAAAATTAACTATAGAATTAATTATATTGTTTAGTTTTAAATAGATTTTTTTTAGCAATATCATGATATTCACCTAACATAGTTCATATTGATATTTGTTTGTAAATCTCTAGTAATTACAATAGAATCGATGAGTTCTCTAACAGCGCCTTCACCGCCTTTAGATTTACATACATAATCTACTTTACTAATTACTTCATTAATTGCATCCGCTGGACAAGAGCTATAATAACAATGTTCTATACAATCAAGATCATTTAAATCATCCCCAATATAAGCAATATTTTCATAGGTTAGATGATATTTCGAAATAACCTCATTTAATACCTTTAGCTTATCGTCAACACCTTGATAAACTTCTTTAATATTTAGTTCTGCAGCGCGATTAGCAAGAATCATTGATTTCTTTCCTGTGATAATAACAGGGATAATGTGGTACTTATTGATATTAATTAAACGGTACCCGTCCCGTACATTAAAAGCTTTAAATACCTCACCGTTATCACCAACATAAATTTTCCCATCAGTAAGAGTACCATCTACATCCATTACTAACATTTTGATTTTTGAGAGATCTTTTTCAAATATCATACAAATATCCCCTCTCCAAGTATGTCGTTTACTCTAACAGTTCCAACTAATTTGTTACCATCAATAATAGGTAATGCAGAGATGTTGTTATCCTTCATTAGCTTTAATGCATCCACCGCAAGCATATCAGTGTCTACAAATATTGGTGTTCTCACCAAAACGTCATCTACTTTCAATTCAAAAACATTTATTTCTTTAGTAAGTATTCTCCTTAAATCACCATCGGTAAAAATTCCAATTAGTTCATCATTTTCACTTACAATATTAATTATTCCTATCGCTTTGGAGCTCATCTCTATAATTGCATCACTTAATTTGGTTCCATTCATTACAACTGCATTTTTTGAACCTGCATGCATAACATCTTTTACCTTTATTAGAAGCTTTTTGCCTAGCGAGCCTGCCGGATGATACAATGCATAATTGCGCTCCTGAAAACCGTATATCTTTGACAAACAAATTGCTAATGCATCACCGAGAACCATTTCAACAGTAGTACTTGATGTTGGAGCCAAATTCATAGAACATGCTTCTGAAAACTGAGGAAATACAAAGGAATAATCACTGAAACTAATTAGAGTAGAATTTCGATTTCCAGAAATACCGATTAAGGTCGCACCAATCATTTTAATATTAGGAAGAATCCTGGTGATTTCTTCACTTTCTCCACTATAACTAATAGCAATAACAACATCGTTTGCAGAAATCATACCTAAATCGCCATGTAATGCTTCTGCAGGGTGGAGGAAGAAAGAAGAAGTTCCTAGACTAGACATGGTAGCTGCAATCTTTCTAGATACATGCCCTGGTTTTCCCATTCCTGTAACAATTACTTTACCTGTGCATTCAGAAATGATTTCTACAATCCTTACAAAGCTGTCATCTAAAGCATCTTTTACTAGATTTATTGCATTTACTTCAGTTTCAAATACCATTTTTGATTCTGATAGTATATCTATTTGCTGTACGAATTTTGGTTTAGTAAGAGTGTGTAATTGGCTCAATATCACGCACCGCCTTAAATGTTTTAATTAACCTTTTTAGCATTAATTCAACTTCATCAAGCTTCACCATATTTGGTCCATCAGATTTAGCATTATCAGGATCTTCATGAACTTCCATAAATAAAGCATCCGCACCAACCGCTAAAGCTGCCTTTGCTAATGGTTCAACATACTCTCTATTTCCACCGGTAGAAGTCAAGTTTCCTCCTGGCTTTTGTACACTATGTGTAGCATCAAATACAACAGGATATCCTAATTTTTTCATTTCAAGGATGTTCGTCATATCAACAACAAGATTGTTATATCCGAATGTATTCCCTCGCTCGCATAATAATATATTTTCATTACTTGATTCTTCTACTTTCTTAATGGCATTTATCATATCTTTTGCCGATAAAAATTGGGCCTTTTTAATGTTTACTGGTAATCCTGTTTGAGCAGCTGCTATCAATAAATCAGTTTGCCTGCATAAGAAAGCTGGTATTTGAAGCATATCGACTATTTCAGCAACAATTTGTGCCTGATAAGGTTCATGAATATCCGTTACTACTGGTAAACCAAGTTCATCTTTAACCTTCTTTAAGATGCGTAACCCTTCATTTAGTCCAGGCCCTCTGTACGATGTAATAGACGTTCTGTT
The DNA here is from genome assembly GCA_003667865.1 of Rossellomorea marisflavi. GTDB lineage: Bacteria > Bacillota > Bacilli > Bacillales > Bacillaceae_B > Rossellomorea > Rossellomorea marisflavi_C. Next base: position 863,235 of record CP033051.1, read on the forward strand.
CGCTTTATCGAACGACGACTTAAAAATAAAAGGAATACCTAGTCTTCCTGTAATTTCCTTCATTCTTTTAGCTACTTCCATCACTTGGCTTTCAGATTCAATTACACAAGGTCCTGCAATTAATGTAAACATGTTTTGATCTACCTTAACATTACCAATATTCATTGTTTTCATAAGCTACTTCCTTCCCTTATTGTTTATCTTTATAGAAATTAATAAATATACTAGATTGTGATTGCTGGTGTTTTTTCGCCTAGCATCATATATTCTTCAACCTTTTCAATATCTTTAGGAGTATCTACTGAAATCGTTTTACATTTTGCATTTATATAGTAGATATCTTTCCTATTTTCTATAAATCTAAAAGAATCATTTTCTTCAATTTTTTCAACAAGACCTCTTGGTGTCTCATGATAATATTGAAGTGCGCTCTTGGTAAAAGCACCAACGCCTACAAATTTTTGATAAGAATAATTCATTCCCCCTTTTGGGTATGGTATTGGACTTCGAGAAATGAATAAGCAAATCCCCTCTTTGTTTGTTACAATCTTTAAATTTGTTGAATCCACTACTTCAACAGGATCTGTAAAATCTGTCATTAAGTTTGATACATAAAAATCCTCTTTATTAATATTAACTGGTATGCACTTTACTATATCTTTTGCTTCAATTACAGGTTCATCACCATTCACCATCACATAAAGATCTGCATCAATATGCTGTGATACCTCATAAAGCCTTTCCGTTGCTGTATCATGATCTCTAGAGGTCATAATCACCTTGGCTCCAAAACCTTCACATACGTCTTTAATTTCTTCACTATCCGTTGCAATGTAGACTTCTTCAAAACATTCAACTTCCTTCGAATGCTTGTGCACCCACCATACCATCGGTTTTCCAAGTATAGTGGCTAGTGGCTTATTATAGAATCGTGTTGAACCGCCTCTTGCTGGGATGACTCCAATTATTCTCATACTATGAACCTCGCTTTCTTTGCAATTATTTTACTGAAATCCACTCGTTCAAATACATCAAGCTTTCCACCACGAGTAGCATTATAAATTTTTATATTGTTTTGATCAGCATATTTTCTTGCAGCTTCAAATGCCCTTGTAGATACGTCAACATTTGGGATATATAGATCATCTTTATCCTTGTTATATTCTTCAGAAAAATAGTCTCTAAGTGTTTTATCAACTATGACTTCTCCCTGGTCGTTTACTACCTTACTGAAACTATGATCAACACCTAGAAGATATATTTCTTTAATACCCATATAAACAGCCATCTGAATTGCTGTATATGCCACTGTATTTCCCCAGTAGATTCCTTTGACAATATCATTAGAGAAATTTGGCTCACTGCTTTTATTACCCATTTTGAAAATAAAATAATTTGCATTATTAAAATGCACGTTATAGTCTCTAGGGAAATTAATCGGGAAAAATTTATTTGCTAACTGTAATTCATTAATTTCGTTTTTGCTTTTAAATATTGTCTTGTCATCTTCAGAACAATAATAGGTTGGGCGCCAGTCTGTTTGATTAAACATATAATAGATACGATTAAAGGCAAAAGTAATCTCATTTTTGAGTTCATCTAGATCCTCGGATCTCAAACTGGGGCCATTACCGATAATAAAGCAGCGTTTATGCAAATGAATATTTCTTAGTTTTTTAATATTTCTTCCGTGTTCTGAGTACGGAAATACTAATTCATTAATTCCTTTTTGTATTTGATATCTATATTTATTCACTGTGTTTTTAAGTGTATTCATATTTAGCCAGCCTCAATTAACCCATAAAATTTATTCATAATTACTTCTGGACTATAATTCTTCAATACTTCGTTTTTATCTTGCTGTAAACGACTATAAAGGTTTTGATCATTTATTAGTCTGACAATCCCTTCATATAGCCCATCTGGGTTGGGTTCAACAAGCAGCCCGTTTTCGTTATTATGTACAAACTCCATCGGACCCATAGATTTTGCAACTGTAACCGGCGTATTCAGAGTGAATGCTTCTAATACCGTAATTGATAATGATTCAACCAATGACGGATGAACATATATTTGTGCTTGTTTTATGTACGGATAGGGATTAGCAATGGCGCCTAGCAGGATTATATTATCCTCTAAACCTAGCTCTCTTATACAATTCACAATTTCTGTACGTTGCGGTCCATCTCCGATGAGATACCACTTGATTTTGTAAGAACTGTCTATTAACTTTTTACAAGTGAGAACGCAGTTAACCATACCTTTCTCTGGTGAAAATCTACCGATACTTAATAAAGTTATCTCTTTATTGGAACGTATCTCTACGCCCTCATCCTGATCTGCCTTATATAAGATGTCCTTTATATTAATGATATTTGGAACAGTTGCTATTTTCTTAGCAATTCCAGGTATGTTCTTCATTAACATTTCCTTGCTACTTTCGGAGACAGCAATCACTCTATCAAACTTTTCATATGTTGCTCTCAAACGTTTCGTCTGTTGTTGAGAATATTCATAACTCCCATGATGCCACCATGTAATCTTTTTTTTACTGTTCATGATATATCCTACAAAATCAGTGCAGAAGCCTACTCGATATGCAATAGCACAATCGTAATTCGGATGATGTTTAAAAAGGGCTCTAGCTAGAGACAAAGATCGTACTCCCAATATTTTTTCAAGTATAAAGATAAATCTAAGACATAGCGCAAACCAATTCCTCATTTTGATGTTATCGACTATACACTTTCTTATTGGTCCTAGAGACTTAGATAAGTCATAAAAAATAATATTTACATCCGCAGGCACTTCAGTTGCATAATTACCGAGCTCTTCAAAAAGTACTAAATCAACATCATAGTATTGATAGTCTATACTTTTAAGTACATTTACCAGTGAATTCTCCACTCCACCAACATTTAAATGTCCGTTTACAAATAACAATTTCTTCTTCAAAATGGTAACCTCACAATTAACCAATATTTATCATTTCGTTTGCTCACTTTTCATTAAAGCCGGCATGACATTTTTCTGTATTGCTTGATTTACTATCAATTCATGGTAGAGTGTAGCAAGCTTATACTTGACCATTAGAGTAATCATCTTTGTCTTCCAGTTAACATCTGGGAGTTTAAATTCATGAAATATCCCCTTAACTTTTGGATGTTCCATGATAGATTTGATATTATGTATTCTTGCTTCTTTGTCTTGATTTGAATATTTTATTTGTCCTAGCTCATTTAGAGTAAAATACAGCATATTTATTTTTATTTGCCTCGTAAAATCAAAATCTTTTGCATTCCCAAAGTAGTCCTGTAATCGATCGTTAATTTTCAAATAGGAACTCCATTTTTTTTCGTTGAATGTATTAGTTGTAGAGGTAGGATTATAGAAGTAGTTATAATAATAATGTCCTTTTAAGTAATAAAAATTGTTTGCGTGATATATTACTTTCGACCCTAGAATGGAGTCTTCACAATAGTGGATATCCTCGTCATAACACAAATTATTTTCAATTAGAAACTCCAATCTGAACAAACAGACCCAATTTGATATAGTAGGAGGAAATTCAATATGCTCAAACATGACTAAACATTTGTAAAGTTCTTTTTGAATGTCTTCTTTTGAAAAAAATCCACCTCTTATTGGTTGTGAACGCTCTTCCTCGTAATGCTTTGACCTCTTTTTGTAATCACACATAATCAAATCCAGTTTTAGTTCTTCTGCTTTATAAACCATCTCCTGTAACATCTGTGGTTCAATCCAGTCATCAGAGTCTATAAAAATGACATATTTCCCTTGCGCTACTTTAATTCCGTCATTTCTGGCAGCAGCTACTCTTGCATTTCTCTTGTGAATTACTGTTATTCGCTCATCAATTCGAGCATAATCATCACAGATTTCCCCTGATTTATCAGTGGAACCATCATTGATTAATATGATTTCAAAATCCTGCATCGTTTGCTTTAATACACTATCGATACATCTGTTTAGATATTTTTCAACATTATAGACCGGAATGATAACACTTACTTTCGGATACACCATTATCGCCTCCTTCCAAACTATATAAGATGGTTAAATCGACTGTTGAAGCTTATGTCCTTTTGAAATTAGTTGACCTTGATCTACTCTATAAACGATGTCACAATTCTCAATGGTACTCAGCCTATGAGCAATAATAATTAATGTCTTTTCTCCTTTAAGCCCATCGATCGCCTTCATAATTTCATTTTCTGTTTCATTATCTAAAGCGGATGTTGCTTCATCTAAGAAAATGATTTCTGGATTGTGGTACAATGCCCGTGCTATTCCAATACGCTGGCGTTGTCCACCTGAAAGCCTAACTCCCCTTTCTCCCACTACAGTATCTAAGCCTTCAGGTAAAGTATCAATAAACTCTTTTAACTGTGCATCTTTTATGGCTTTTAGAACTGAAGGCTCATCAATGTCCTGATCTTCAATTCCAAATGCAATATTTTTTTGAATAGATTCATCTGATAAGTATATGGATTGTGGAATATAACCAATTTTTCTTTGCCAAATCGGCATTAATTCATGTAACTCTTTCCCATCCACAGTCACCCTACCCTTTTCTGGTTCTAGTAGCCCTAATATGATATCAACTATTGTTGTTTTACCAGCCCCAGAAGCTCCAACAAATGCTACTGAACTTCCAATAGGTATTGACAACGAAACATTCTTTATTGAGTATTTTTTTTGATTTGGGTATCGAAAATATATATCTTCTAAATTTATGGATTTATGAAATGTTTTTTCAGCACCATTAATTACTACTGACTCTGATGGAGAACCTAACATCTTTAACTCACTTTCCTGATTTCCTTTATTTAAATCGTTATAAATCAAAGTTAAAGCTGGAAGGTTAAAGCGAATCGTTGTTAATGTTGAAACGATTCTAGTAATTGAAGGCATCAATCTAAATGCTGACATTGCAAATAACGACATCGTTGCGACTAGTTTGGTTGAGTCAGTCCCTTGAAAAACGAGAATAATCATTGTTATAAGGACAACTGACACTAATAACGTTTCAATGAACAACCTTGGTATTTGATCGATCATACTTTTATAAATTGTATTTGAGGCTAGAATTCTACTTTCTTTTTCGTACGAGTTTACAAAGTAGCTCTCTTTCCCTGCAACCTTGATTTCCTTACTTGCCCCTAACCCTTGATTAACCCACTTGATAACCTCTCGATTCACCCTCTGGTTTTCTTCACCTAGATCTCCTATTTTCCTTCGGAAAACCTTAAAGAATATTAGAACACTTCCACCTAATAATATTCCGGAAGTTAAAGTAGCAACTGGAGCAGTAATAATTAACAATGTAAGAATGGAAATAATAATTAGCGCTTCGGTTATCAACTGAAAACTAGCTAGTAATATCCCATTGAAAACTTTCGCTACCTCCCCATTCACATTCCGTAATAATTCAGCAGTATTTCGTTGCAAATGAAATGTATAAGGCTTTGTCAAATACTCTCGAAACATCGTGCTTGATAGCTTTACTTTTTGATTAAAAATCACTCTGTATTGAGTGTTATAAAAAAGTAAAAGGTAAGCATTTTTCACGATAAATACCATTAATAAACAACAGACTGCAAATAATATAAAGGCATTTGTAGATTGAAAGTTAAAGAGATTATAGACAAAGGATAAAATCGCCTGCTCTTGAATCATCGCTGGATTTGTCACGATTCCTACAAATGGAACAATTAGGCCAATCCCTGCCGTTTCAAATACCGCTGCGATCATTAGCATTAGAAAAAGCAATAAGAACTTTTTCTTTTCTTTATTATTAAAAAGCACCCAGAGTTTTGTTATTGTATCCTTCACTTTCGTCACACCTTAGAAATGTAGTATTTATTTTTTGGTAGTGGTGTTCACTATAATGAACATCACTACCAAAAAAAAACCGTGTCACACAACGTTCACATAGGTCAAAAGGCACAACCCTTTTCTACATAAATAATAACGCACCGACCGTTCTTTTTAAAGCACATTCGTTCGACATAATCTAACAGTATTCTTATTTATCATGTTCCCAATCCGTTCTACATCTACTTAACTAATAATTCGGTAAAGTTTATCTAATTCATGGCCATTCCCATAATCCATAGCCTCTATATTTCTCACAAGAGTCTCTTTTAGATCATGGTTCTGATAAAATTCTTCAATCCCTTGTGCAATCCCTTGAACACTCATCTCACAAATAAAGCCTTCCACACCATTTTCTAGCTGACTTGCTGCTGTAGGATAGTTTGTGATGAGAATGGGTTTCCCCAATATTTTTGCTTCAGAAACGGTTACCGCTTTCCCCTCATATCTTGAAGGCTGAACATATAGATCACAGTCTCTCATATAAGGATATGGATTTGTTTTTTTTCCTAAAAGGATAAAGCTTTCTTCTAATTTATACTTCGCAATTAACTCCTTCAACTCTTGTTCATAACCACCATAGCCAATAATGTACCATTTGATAGTGGTTAACCCTTTATCATGCAAGCATTTAAGAGCCTCTACTGCCATATCAAATCCTTTTACGTAAGATAATCTTCCTACAGACAAAAGGGTAAAGCTGGAACTATTCTTTTCAAATGATAAGTGTTCCTGAGACATTTTCTTAATAAAATCAGGAGAGGTTATATTCTCTACAACCATTACCTTCTTTTGTAAAGATGGGTATGCTGATAAGAAGGAGTCCTTACATGCATCCGATACAGAAGCGATATGATCAAACTGATTCCAAATCTTGAGATCCAGCCTATTATCAATTTCTAACTTACTATAATCTGTATGGACCCAAGCAATTTTCTTTTTCGCGTTTATTTTTTTTGCAATAATATCATGTGGCCACGCGTAGCTAATGGCAACATCATATTCTTTATCAAGCTTGGGTAGTAAAAAAGAAGAGTATTTTTGAGTAAGCTGCATTTGGATATATCCTGAGCCTTCTTCTAGGTTTCTAGATTTAGATGTTATTTGTGCAATGTACTTTGACAAAACACGAATAAATGCCAGTGAATACTCTCCTTCATTAATACATTGTGTAACCGGCTTACGAAATACACTGTATTTTTTCATTTCAGGTAAGATATTTACAGATTTCGGTATGAGACCCATAAATTCTCCGACATGATGGTAGATTAGTAGGTCTATATTGTATTTCGTGTAATCAAAGCTTTCTAGCATATTAATCAGGCTTCTTTCAATCCCGCCAATTTCCATATTATAGACTGCAATTAAAATATTTTTTTTCATCTTCTACCCTCACCTAAACCGTTTATCCACTCACCTGCATAAGCTTACTATCACCTTGGTATGGTTTTATCTCTGTCTCTCTTTTGTTTAGAAATATTGTATTAGCAGGAACGATTCCTTTTACAACACTACCTGCAGCAATAACCACATTATCACCAATATGTGTGTTTCTAAGGATAACAACATTTGATCCAATCCAAACGTTTTCACCAATCGTTACTTCTCCTCTTACTAAATGATCCGAAGTATTCTTTTTATAATTATGATCATGGTCATTAATACAAACATTTGGAGCAATTTTTGTGTTTTTTCCAATTGAGACTCTACTGACACAATTGATATTGCAATTGTCATTGATAAACACATTACTTCCTATTTGCAAAACACCATCATAATCAATTCGTATACTTGCATTCTTTCTAATAAAAACGAATTTCCCGATTGAAATCCTCGCGTTTTTATTAAAAACCTCTATTTTGCTATTAGCTTGAAGAGAAAAGATTGAAGCACTAATATTTTTGAAATATATAACTTTAAATATGACTGCTCTTACGATCCCAATTAAGTGGGAAAGATTCATGATAATGGTAATCATAAGACCACGTTTTTTGATCTCAGAACTAAGTGTCATGAAGATTTTCTTCCCAATATGAACCATAAACTCTCTCCTTATTCCATTCCTTCATCGATATATTTTTCTTAACCTAGCTATATTATGACCACCTATAACCTTTGAAAGGATTACTTTCACTTTTCCTTTCACTCTTACGCTTAAAGGCAGCCAGCTCTTATGAAAATGATGCATAGCATAGGTGTTATCCGTTATAAATGTTTGACAATTAATATAGTCATAAGGAGAAAAATACGTCTGAGAATAAAATGTTCCCATTCCTTTAATTTCTTGATATTCACCATTTTTCTTAAGTCCAAAAGACTCAAGCAGCTTTGTAATAATAGCAACATTTGTTAGTACATTAAAGGTTCCATCTTCCTTAATAAACGTTTTTCCATCATACGAATCTAGAAAATGTTTTATTAATGGATTTCCCTTTTCAGCACCTATTGTACTTGTGGCGATATAATTCTCTTGTTCAAACCCCCAAAAGGAGGAATGATGCAAAAGATCATTGAATGACTTAAACACTTCTACATCTGTATCTAAATAGATTCCCCCGTCATGATAGAGTGCATAGACCCTAACATAATCACTAACAAAGGCATATTTTCCTGAGCTGTATGCCTCTTTTACATATGAATTCATACTAATATCGAAGTTGCTTTCGTTCCACTCTACAATCTCGTAATCTGGTAAATGCTTTGTCCAGCTTTCCATACACCTTTTGACGATGTCCGGTTTTTCCTTCCCACCAAACCAACAGTAATGGATTGTTTTAGGTATTTTCCGATTTGGGTCCATTTTCATACCTCAATCTTTCTCTACTTTTGATACTTTCCAGTTAATATAGTCTATTAATGTTCTGTATTCTTTAATTTGTCCCGTTTTAACACCTGTTTCCTTTAATTCCGTTGCAAAATCAATTAAGTCCTGATCTATATCTTGCTGAACAGCACTTGATTTTACTGGATTCAAGAATGCATCTAATTCCACTTCAAGCACTTTTGCTATTCTATTCACAACCTGAATGGACGGATTTAGATTGAGGTTACGTTCAATACTACTTAAATAGGACTTTGATATTTTGGATCGTTTGGCTAATTCGGATAGCGTTAATCCCCTTTGCTTACGAAGTTCATATATTGTTTTTCCTAGCAAGACTCATACCCCGTTCATCATTAAATATATTCTATGCACTATAGATATCCATTCTTTCCTTCCTCTTTAAAACTGTTTTCTTTATATGATTAATGACCGTATCTAGTTCTTCATCTGTCATATTGGACCCTGATGGTAAGCATATACCGTTTTCGAAAAGGAAATCTGAAACACTTTCTGCTTCTGAATGAGGATAATAGTGAACTCCTTCAAAAACAGGTTGAAGGTGAAGTGGTTTCCAAACTGGTCTTGCTTCAATATTCTCTTCACTTAGTGCCTGTAAGAGCTCTTTTACTGATATTCCCGCCTCTTCTTCATTTACTAGTAAAGCTGTTAACCATCGATTTGAAAATGTATCCTCTAATTCTGGCATAAACATAAATCCAGGAAGTCCAGACAGTTCTTCGTAATACCTATTAAAAATAGATCTCCTTGACTGAATTCTTTCCTCTAGCACTTCTAATTGTGCTCTTCCAACTCCAGCTAGTATGTTGCTTAATCGGTAATTATAGCCTATTTGGCTATGCTGATAATGAGGTGCTGCATCTCTTGCCTGGGTAGCTAAAAACCGTGCTTTTTGTAACGCTTCACGATCATTAGAAATCAGCATTCCTCCGCCAGAAGTGGTAATAATTTTATTTCCATTAAAGGAAAACACACCAAATCGACCAAATGTTCCGCTTGCTTTTCCTTTATACATTGAGCCCAGTGACTCAGCGGCATCTTCAATTACAGGAACATGGTATTGATCACAAATTGCAATAATTTCGTCCATCTTTGCACTTTGCCCATATAAATTGACAACTATGACGGCTTTTGGAAGACAGCCCTCTTCCATCGCATCATCAAAAGCTCTTCGCAATGCTTGTGGAGACATATTCCATGTATCTGGTTCTGAATCGATGAAAATAGGTTCCGCACCTTGATACATAATTGGATTGGCACTAGCAATAAATGTAAGGCTTGAGCAGAAAACGTTATCCCCTTTTCCTACTCCTAACAAAGAAAGAGCCAGATGAATGGCAGCTGTGCCTGAACTTAAGGCTACTGCTTCACTGGCTCCTACATATTTAGCAACTTCTTCTTCAAAAGCATCGACATTCGGACCAAGTGGTGCAATCCAATTGGTTTCAAATGCTTCCTTAATATATTTTAGTTCCTTTCCACTCATATGTGGCGATGATAGAAAGATTCTTTTTTTATCTGTTATTTGACCCATTCAACTCACCCCGTATTCACTATATTTTCAACTTTAACCTTTGCTGGTGTTCCGACTGCAACACAAAATTCAGGAAGATCATCAATGACCGTTGCACCGGCACCAATTGTTGTCCACGCACCGATTCTTTTATTCGGAATAATTGTTGAACTACTTCCTAGAAAAACACCTTCGCCTAATGTCACAGTACCTGTAATCGTACTATTCGGACATAGATGCACATAATCTTCTAGTAAACAATCATGCTCGACAATGGATCCTGTATTGATAATGCAGTGGTCCCCAATAACAGCATCAGCATTAATAACAGTATTTGGCATGACAACGGTACCTCTTCCGATTTTTGCACTAGAACTGATACTAGCAGAAGGGTGAGTAATCGTTATATAGTCATCCATAGTTAAATCAAGCATTTCTACTATTGCTTTTCTTGTTTTGTTATTTCCAATTGCCATCAGAAATTTCACATCTTTATTTTTTTCTTTTATATGTATCACAGAACTTATAGGACCCAAAAACAAATTATTGATCATGACAACTTCTTCATATTTACTATCAAGATATCCGATTACCTTATTTCCTTCACTTGCATGAATTACGTCTGAAATGACTTTACTATGACCTCCATGTCCAATCACCACAACATTCATCCGTTTCCTCCTCCCACTGAGGACTTAGACCCTTTAAATTGTTCAACCGTTGCATTACCTGGTTGATTGATTCCTTCTGATGACATCACTTTATAGGCTGTTAAGAATAATATTTTCAAATCAAGTAGAAAAGATTGGTTTTTGACATACCAAACATCTAACATAAACTTTTCTTCCCATGAGATTGCATTTCGCCCATTAATTTGTGCCCAGCCCGTAATCCCTGGCCTTACTTTGTGTCTAAGAGATTGCTCTTTTGTATAGAGGGGTAAGTACTCAACAAGTAATGGCCTTGGCCCAACCAAGCTCAGATCCCCTTTTATCACATTCCATAGTTGTGGATATTCATCTAAGCTATATTTCCGAAGAAATTTTCCAAAAGAGGTTAATCGCTTATAATCAGGCAGTAACTGACCATATTTATTTCTTGTATCTGTCATTGTTCTAAATTTATATAGCCAAAATCGTTTGCCATCCAGTCCTGGTCGCTCTTGCTTAAAAATGATGGGGGATCCGAGCTTTACTTTTACTATTAACGCAATAAGCATAAAAAAGGGGAAAAGGCCAAGGAAAAGGAGTAAAGAAACCGTAATATCAAATAAACGTTTCATGTGGTCCCCCCTAAGTTAATTTGATACATTCATCATTTGTTGAATGATGTCATCAATAACATCTTTTACATAAAGGTTTTCTTTCTCCATGCCTTTGTTATATATATTTATCAGTATTTCCCTTAAATTGTTTTCAGTGAACTGTTCCGAAATCTTCATTGTCTACCCTCTTCTTTATTTATTTCCAATAAAAAAACCCTCACTTGGGATAAGTTGAGGATCTTCTGTATGTTCATCTGTGGTATATCCATTAGGGTTCTTACTTTGCCATCTCCAAGCATCTTCACACATTTCCTTTATGCCTTTTGTTGCGACCCACCCTAAATGCTGCTTTGCTTTTTCAGGATCTGCATAACACACAGCAACATCACCAGGTCTTGCAGCTACAATTTTGTAGGGAATCTTTTTGTTAGAGGCTTTTTCAAATGCATTAATCATTTCTAACACACTATATCCCTTCCCCGTTCCAAGATTGTATGCATCTACTCCAGCTGAAATTGACGTTCTTTCTAATGCTTTTAGATGTCCGAAAGCCAAATCAACAACATGAATATAGTCCCTTATACCTGTTCCATCAACTGTCGGATACTGGTTTCCAAATACCTTCAGTTCCTCTTGTTTCCCTACAGCTACTTGTGTGATATACGGCATTAAATTATTTGGAACACCATTTGGGTCTTCTCCTATTCGCCCACTTTCATGTGCACCAATTGGATTAAAATACCTCAGTATAGAAATGCTCCAATCTTGATCAGACTCATAGAGATCATGAAGAATATTCTCAATCATTAACTTTGTGCGCCCATAAGGATTAAGGGCACCTAATGGGCTATCCTCAGAAATTGGAAATTTTTCTGGTGCTCCATAGACTGTTGCAGAGGAGCTGAATACGAGCCTTTTTACATTATATTTCTTCATTGTTTCACAAAGAATTAACGTACTAGAAATATTATTATGAAAATATTTTAGAGGGAAAAATACAGATTCTCCTACTGCTTTTAATCCTGCAAAATGAATGACTGCTTCTATATCATTCTCTAAAAATACGGTATTTAGGCTTTGCTCATCTAACAAATCAAGATGATAAAATTTAAATTCTCTTCCGGTAATTTCTTTTATTCTAGTAATCACTTCAGATTTGCTATTCGCTAAGTTATCCAACACTACTACCTCATACCCTGCATTTAACAGCTCTACGCATGTATGACTCCCTATATAGCCTGCTCCTCCAGTTATAAGAATCGCCAATTTATATCACTCCTATCTTAATAAAATCACCCTATATAATCACTTAAATATTTGATATTGAGGTTAATGACGCTTTCATAATAGTAATAAACTAAGTAACAGATAATGATCGCAAAATAGATAAGCTTCTGATCCTTTTCTCTAAACACTTTTACAATCCATGACACTAAAATCAATTGATAAAGTTCAAAGTAAATATTAAAACGAGCAAAAATCCAATTTGCTAGCGATATAATCATAAAGGATAGTCCCACAATCGCCATGTTTACGATAACATCACTATCAGGATACAATCTTCTTAATTTTTCTCTGCCAAAGAATGCAATGATAATTGGAACGGCGAATACAATAACCCTAAAAATATTTGCTCCACCTTCATCAAACTCACTATAAACACCATATTGACTCCCCTCAATGACTGAAAATAGAGCTCCTGAAAATTGATTGAAACCCAATACAATGACAGCAGAAAATAATAACAGGACAAGTGTTGCTTTTGACCAAGCTCTATATTTCACTAAAAAGTAGATAGGGATTAGTATCAGAGCACTTTGGTGGAAAAATGATGCAAAAACTACCACAAGCATATATGGAATTGTTTTTCGTTCAATTAGAAATTTAGTAGCTGCGAAAATTATTGCTGCTGCTAAGCATTGTCTAATTCCATTCATGGTGACGATAAAAAGGCCTCCAGTAATATACACATAGACACTTAGTTCTACCAGCCTTGAGTACTTAAAAAAGGTTAGAACAATTAGTAAATTGGTTACTAAAGCAGTTATAAAAATTAAGAATTGTGGGTCATCTGTATACATTTTGAGGACCATCTGGAGAATACTAAAACCAATATCATCTTGAGATTTCACATACTCCCAGGTAAAGTCATTAATATTGTAAGTATGTATATAGAAGGGAGTATCCCCTATATTCCTACGAAGACCAGAAACTATAATAAATGTCAAAGCGGTTCCAATAGCTAATATTTTATTCGGGGTAATAGATACTATGGAACCTGAACCATTAAACACTAAATTCGTTGAAAAATAACGAGCAAAAAAAGAAAAGAAGAAAACGAGAATAAGATTAATCCAGAGGACTGTCATTCAAAAGGTCCTTTCTTACGCATTCTAAACCCTATTTAATTAGTTCCTTGTCTAGTGTTGTAGCAAGATAACTTAATAATTGATTTCTTAAATCTTTATGTTTTAAAGCAAATTCGATCGTAGTTTGGATAAAGCCCATTTTTTCTCCAACGTCATAGCGTGTTCCTTCAAAGTCATAAGCATAAACTGCTTCATGGATATTCAGCCCTGCAATCGCATCCGTAAGCTGAATCTCTCCTCCAGCACCAGGAGTTTGATTTTCTAGAATTTTAAAGATTCTAGGACTTAAAATGTAACGACCCATAATGGCCAGATTTGAAGGTGCATCTTCTTGTTTTGGCTTTTCAACTAAACTATTGACACTGAAAAGACGCTCATCAATTTGATTTCCACCTACAATACCATATCGGGATACCTCGTTATCTGGAACTGTTTGCACCCCTAAGATAGTAGATTTGTATCGATCATATTGGTCAATAAGTTGCTTTAGACAAGGCTTTTCTGCCTGAACAATATCGTCTCCTAATAAGACGGCAAACGGCTCGTCACCAATAAACTTCCTCGCACACCAAATCGCATGACCTAAACCCCGAGGTTCTTTTTGACGAATGTAATGAATATCTACCATTTTTGACGATTTTTGAACTTCCTCTAGTAACTCGAATTTTCCTTTTTCAATTAAGTTCTGCTCAAGTTCGAAAGAGTTATCAAAGTGATCCTCAATCGCTCTTTTTCCTTTACCTGTCACAATGATGATATCTTCAATACCCGCTTCAACTGCTTCTTCAATGATGTATTGAATCGTTGGTTTATCAACAATCGGAAGCATTTCTTTTGGCATTGCTTTTGTTGCAGGTAGAAAACGTGTTCCTAATCCTGCTGCTGGAATAATCGCTTTTTTTACTTTCATTATTTATATACACTCCTTCTACATTGACACTGAGACTAATTTTTTTGTTTCGTATTGTTTGTTCGCTAATGATACAAGGATTTGACGCAATGATTCTTTATCTAGGTTTTCAAATGTAGCAATGATTTCTTCAATTTCACTTATATATAGTTGTGAAGTTTTTCCTATATAAATTTTTGGATAGACCTGTTGCTCGTGAATTTCTTCATCTTGCAGTAACTCTTCATATAATTTCTCTCCAGGTCGAATCCCACAGTAATCAATTCCTATTTCATCAATGGAATGTCCGGATAATTTAATTAAATTCTTAGCAAGATCAACAATTCTTACGGGTTCCCCCATATCTAGAACAAAAATTTCTCCACCCTTTGCAAGAGCACCTGCTTGAATAACCAGTCTTGATGCTTCAGGTATTGTCATAAAATAACGTGTCATCTCTGGATGAGTAATGGTCACCGGCCCACCATTCTGGATTTGTTTTGTAAATAGTGGAATAACACTTCCTCTGCTACCAAGAACATTTCCAAACCGGACTGCAACGAATTTCGTTTTACTTTGTTGGTCCATATGTTGAATCATCATTTCGGACAATCTCTTCGTAGACCCCATTACACTCGTTGGATTTACTGCCTTATCTGATGAGATCATGACAAATGTATTGACCCCACTCCAATTTGCTGCTTTTGCCGCATTAATGGTGCCGATTAAATTGTTTTTTACTGCTTCCTCGGGATTGCGTTCCATCAATGGTACATGCTTGTGAGCAGCGGCATGATAGACAACACTTGGACGGTGGTAATTCATTACCTTCATCATTTTCTTTTCATCCTGTAGATCTGCGATTTCCGTAATATATTCTATTGATGTGTCTTTGAATCGCTCTTTGAGTTCCACTTCAATAGAGTAGATACTGTTTTCACCATGTCCTAATAACACAAGCCTTTTAGGATTAAATTTTGAAATCTGTCGGCAGATCTCAGATCCAATTGAACCACCCGCCCCTGTCACCAGTACAACTTTGTCTGTTACATATTCAGAAATGCTTTGAATATCTAGCTTTATTGGATCTCTCCCTAATAAATCCTCCACCTGTACATCTCGGAACTGGTTTACTGAAACTTTCCCGGTTACGATATCTTCTAACATCGGAAGGGTTTTTGTATGAGCCTCGGTTTTCGCACATTCACGGAAAATGATGTTTAATTCCTTTTTGCTTAACGATGGTATCGCAATCACAATGTTTTCAATCTCAAGTGTACTCACAATACTTTCGATTTTATTTACGCCACCTATTACCGGAACACCTAAAATGTCTAGGCCTTGCTTTTTCATATCATCATCAATAAAAGCCACAGGTACTAGCTCAGCTTCATGGTTTTGTAAGAGCTGTCTTGCGACCATTGTTCCTGCTGCACCTGCTCCAATAATTAAGGTGCGTTTTCGATTATCCTGCTTTTTAATGAACGTATCTCTATACATTCTCCAACAAAGTCGTGAGCCACCAATGAACAAAAGATGTAGCATCCACGTCACAGCTAGAAGTCGTATATAAGTCTCTTGAAGAAGAATAAGCTGAACAATACCTGTCGTAATAATGGAAAACGTAACTGCTTTAAAGATAATCAGCAGTTCGCCTATACTCGCATATTCCCAAGCTTTTTTATAAAGTTTATAACGGAAAGAAAAAAAATGATGGCTCAGAAGTAGTGTAAGTGAGCTAATAATCGTTGGAATTGTTATGACATTGAGTTCAGCACTGACTAGAAATCGACTAAAGTAAATAGCAGTTAAAATGATGAAGGAATCTATAAAGATTAGGAACGATATTCTTTGTCGGTATGTCATAAAAGTCCCCCTTTCTATTAATATATAAAGTTCTTATCTATACTGTTTTACAGGAAAGACAGTATAGATAAGAACTTTATAGTAAAATTAGGGGCATCGAACCCCTCCTCACACCATACCAACGACGACTTGCGTCTAAGGTCTTTTTCAACCCACAGCATGACCGAGTGCCTCCATTGATATATTGGTAAGGAGACATCACCAGTTATTCATTTTTATCTCTCAGTTGTTCTCTATTAAGAACTATTAGGCATAATCAAATAACTCTCCTATACTTAATAAGGAGATTATCTTCTTTCATTCAAAATGGCTCCAATTACATTCGCTTTTACCTGTTCTAAAACTTTCTTCGATTCCTGAATCGTATTGTATTCGGTTTTACCGAATCTACAGACTAAAATCACACCATCTACTTTGTTTGCAAGTATACTTGCATCAGCAACTTCTAATACTGATGTACTATCTATTAATACAACATCATAAAGCTCTGTTGCTTTATTAATCAGTTTACTCATATTGTTAGACCCTAATAATTCTGCTGAGT
Organism: Rossellomorea marisflavi; assembly: GCA_003667865.1. GTDB lineage: Bacteria > Bacillota > Bacilli > Bacillales > Bacillaceae_B > Rossellomorea > Rossellomorea marisflavi_C. Next base: position 880,420 of record CP033051.1, read on the forward strand.
TTTCAGGTTTAGGTCCACTTGTGAGTACCTGTAATTTCCCTATTTCAGTACGATTTATGGTTGCTTCCATAACTGATTTACCTGTTAGGACTGTTGATAGTCCAATTGCATTATCAAGCTTAAAGATTTTATCTTGAACCGGATTTCTTAAATTTGAATCGATCAACAATACATTTTCGCCTTGCTGTGCTAAGGAAATAGCTAAATTAGCGACAGTTGTTGATTTGCCATCACCACTATCTGGTGAGGTTACAAGTAAGGTTCTGTAGTTTGAGCTTAATGACTTTACTTTTAGGTTCGTTCTAATAGAACGAACCTCTTCGGCAATCCTTGAGTTGGGATGTTTAAATGTAATGAACCCTTTGTTATCATTTTTATTTTTTCTACCAATTGTTCTTAAGATTCCTAGAATCACCCGACTCCCTCCTGCACGTTCGTTTTCAATTTCCTTTTTTCTTTTTTCATACCCTTTGTCTTCTCATTGATAGACGAGATACTACCTAAATAGGTTAAATGTAATGATTCAATTTCACGCTGGGTCCGTATCGTATCGTCGAGAGAATCGAGCAAAAATACCAGACCAATTCCCAAAACGATTCCGATAACGCCTCCTATAAATAACAATCGATTCGTGCTTTCGTTAATCGGGTATGTGTTTACATTCGCTTCAGAAAGTATATAAACGTAATCAAAATTTAAAATATTTGGCATTTCACGCTGATATATTTGAGCTGTTGTATTTGCAATTTCAGCTGCTCTCTCTGGATCTGTATCAATTACCCCAATACGGACAATCTTTGATTCTCCTACTTGCGAAACGGATATTTTTCCCGTTAACGCTTCAGCGGATGTAGGAAGATTTAACTCTTCTACTACATGTTTTAGCACAACTGGCTCTTTAATCATGGCAATAAGGGTTTCTAAATCGGGTAATCCTTGTCTTACAGTTGCTTCCGTATTTGGGTTATACATAATTCTTGTGGAGGTTTCATAAATCGGAACATATGTCCTTTCATGGTAAACACCACCAAGTGCAGCTAAAACAACTCCCAGAACAATTACAATCCACAGCCTTCTTTTAATAACGCCCCATATTTTCTTTAAATCAATTTCTTTTTCCATTAGTACCTCTTCACCACTTTTTCATTTTGTCATAATAAATTTAACTTCTTGAATTGTTCTAAATAAAGAACAACCTATGCAAAAAAATAATCTTAATGCCCATACGTTCACTAAAATGAAGATTCTTAATATAAAACAATTTTAGTTCTTTATACAGAACATGTCAACCTGATATTTGTAAAAATATTATGAAATAGAAAATGGTGAGTTTTGTATATAAAAAGGTCTTTTTCAGCATTTGATTCCTAAAAATGTATATACAGTTCAATTTTCTTATCATATGATATTACTCTATTATACATACCTAAACAGAACTCTATATAAATAACTTTATTCCAGTTAGACAATCTTAGTGTTTTTCCAATTAGGCTACTATTAATGAAGGATATAGTCCTTGATGATATATTTTAGAACTACAAAAAAGCCCCCACTAAATTAGTGAAGACCTTAAAGGTTATCCTAAAAGCAACTTAACCCCAAACAAAAACAAAATACTTCCACCAAGTGCCTCACTATACGCCCCAATAACCCCTTGGAACTTCCTTCCGATCATTAAGCCAAGCCATGTTAAAAGTGTTGCAGCAATTCCAAAGCAAGCAACTGTCACAGCTGTTCTTGCACCAAATATCCCTAGTGAAAGCCCCACAGAAAAACTGTCTAAGCTTACTGACAGTGCAAATAGGAGAAGCCCAAAGCCAACCGGTGCCACCAGAGTTTGGTCATCATCTTTAAAGCTCGACCAGAACATTTGAATTCCCAAAACCATTAAAAGAATTCCACCTGCGTATGTAGCAAAGGTTCCAAAGGTTTCTGATAAAAAGCGTCCTGCGATCATTCCAAGAAGGGGCATGATCACATGGAAAATACCGACTGTAAGACCTATGTAAAACACCTGACGTAATCGGAGCTTAAACATTCCCATTCCAATTCCTATTGAAAAGGCATCCATACCAAGCGCAAATGCCATCAAAATCAGTGTAAGTAACTCAGCTAACAATGCTGTCATTCTATTTCCCCCTTTGGACGTGCCTACAAAACAACATATGCATGTCCAAACAAAAATAGAATAAAAAGCAACCAAAACTTTACCCTATCAGCATATTAGCTGAATAAAGAGACCCGAATAAAAAGAGAGGGACGGACCTTCAAAGTTATCTTTTTATATACCGATAGCCAGCTGCTTTCTGAAGTCGGTTCATAATCGCCAGTCCGACTCCTTCAAGTGGAAACACCTCGGAAAAGATTATGTCCACATCACGTTTATTGAAAGCACGCAATGTTTCGTATAGTGAGTGAGCTACCGTTTCAAGCTGTTCTCGTTTTCCACAAGCGATTACACACTCCGCTTGGTAATCGTCTTTTCTCTCTTCTGTTGTCAGGACTCCTACCTTTAATCCTTCAGCTTGTTTCTCGAGGATTAACTCGTCTATAGCTTTCTTATCCCCTTCAACTAAAAAAAGAGGTGCGTTAGGGGCATAGTGCGCATATTTCATACCAGGTGATTTCGGTGCTCCTTCTCCTTCTTTTAATGAAGGATCAACAAGTACTTGGCCCGCTATCTGCTCTAGTTGTTCTTTTGTCACGCCACCAGGCCTCAGGATCATTGGAATCTCTCTTGTACAATCCACAACGGTAGACTCTACACCAACGCCTGTTTCTCCACCATCGACAATTCCGGAAATTCTGCCTTCTAAATCCTCTAATACGTGCTGAGCCGTTGTCGGACTTGGCTTTCCCGAGCGATTTGCACTCGGAGCTGCGATCGGTAATCCAGATTCTTCAATAAGATGAAGTGCTATTGGATGATCCGGCATCCGTATACCCACCGTGTCCAGGCCAGCTGTTACTCGTTCAGAGAGAACACCCTGTTTATTTTTAAAAATAATTGTTAACGGTCCTGGCCAGTAGGCCTTCATTAGCTTCTGCGCAGATCCGGGAATCTCTTCTACCAACTCATCCAACTGCTCTTCATTTGAGATATGCACAATTAATGGATTATCGGATGGTCTGCCTTTTGCTTTAAAAATTTTCTCAACAGCTTCATCCGATTTTGCATTGGCACCGAGTCCATAAACAGTCTCTGTCGGAAAGGCTACAACCTCATTTTCTTTTATCAAATTGGAGGCTTCCACAAGTTGTGGATAAGTTTGAGTTTTATCCACATTTGTTTCCACAATCCAGCGTTTTGTCATTCTATCCATCCACCTTACGTAATACCGAAATTCTTTTTGGTTGAAATAGGTAAAAGTGCTTATACTTCAGCTTTTCTACTTTGACCCTTTTGAAAGTATAAAAGAATTAGGGAAATTACTCAAGTTTTATCCACAAATAGTGAGTATCTCGTGTACATTTGTGGATAACCCTGTTGATAAGTAGGATAAATTGTGTAAAACTTTTGATTTTTAACACAATTGCACTTTCGTTCCTCTGTTATTTACTTTTTAGCTTAGCAGTTACTTATTGTGTTAATGCATAATGCTAGGACCATTTCCTTTTGTTGCTATAACTTCAGACCCATAACCGAACATTCGTGTAATGTGGATAAGTTCTGAATATGTTCAAAACTACCTAAGCTTTCACTATGCTCTTTTTCTACCTCTTGAAAGCCTAACAAACTAAAGAATTGTACTGATGCTTTTTTATTTGAAATGAGAAATACATTTTGTAGTCCTTTTTCTTTTGCTAGTTTTAAAATCTCTTGGAACAACGCAAACAAGTCTTCTGTGTTTAAACCTGGCTCCACTACTAATGATCGCAATAATCCATTACCCTCTTTGATTTCCATCCCTAATGTTCCCAGCATTGTATCATCTGAATCTTCCATAACTAAAAAGTAGTCAATAGCCTCTTCAACTCCATCCGTACTTAACTCAGCACGGTCTAGAAATGCTAGAATTCCTTCTAAATCCTCAATCGTTGCACGACGAATCACTTTCATCATTCCAAATTCCTCCTCAAATCTTTTACGTATTTACTAGAGCATATGATTTGAGAGAACTAATAGAACTAAAAAGAGGATTTTTTTTATAGATTAGAAGGTCCGTCCCTCTGGACGAACCTTCTGTTCTAGTTGAATAGGCTTTTCATCATGTCTACTACGAAGAAGCGAACTTCTGGTTCTTCTTCTTTTTCTTCTACGTAAATGGGTTCGATTGTTTCAGCTTTTACTGACTTTGTTTGTGTTTTCATTTCTTTTAGTAGTTGTTCTTCTTTTTTCGTTTTATCCACAGTATATCCACTTTTCGTAGATTGCTTAGGTGTAGCTTTCTTTTCTACTTGTGTCTTTGTTTGAGCCTCTACTTTTACAACTTCTTGATTCTCTTCTACTTTTTCAGTTTGCTCAACTTGTGTGTGATCTAGTTCACTAGCTTCTACACGATCCTCAAATCCAGGACTTCTTACAGCATTTCCATTTGAAAAGTCTAAGAAGCACAGTGGCGGATATAGTACACACCACCAGTTAGCGCCTTCACCCTTACCAAGAGTAATTAATACCGCATCATATTCACCAGCAGGATATAAAAATTGACCATATAATTTCGTTGGGAATTCTACGTTTCCAAAGTCTACTGTCACGTCTTGATTTAGTTTTTGTTCTTCCATAATGTTCTCTGCAATAATTTGAAGCTCTGGTAAACGACTTTTGATTGTGTTACGTGCTTCTTCCTTTGATGTTAAGTTTTGAACCCAGCTTGTAATTTCTGCGTTTACTTCGTCACGGATGAGACGTTTTACTTGCTGATCCTTTTCTAAATCACTATTTGCTAGAATGCGTAAGCGAATGGCATCATTCGGAATCACCGTCAACTCGTTTGCTGCTGTTTCTTGCTTTGGTATATATAAACTTAGAATCGTTCCTAAAGATAAAATTACGATGTACATCCAGATTAGATTTTTCATTTTCATACTTTCCAACTCCCCTCACTAAAACAGTGTGGACAAGATGTGGAAATCTTAAACTATTAAAATGAAAAAAATTTAATAGTTTATCAACATGTGCACAAAAAAGCCCGTCTTCTTTTAGAGGGACGGACCTTCAAGTTATTTTCTTGTACAGAAAACCATACGATCTTTACCATTTATATCTTCTACTACTTCTACTTCTGCTGATGGAAATGTTTTTTGAAGCATTGCGGCAACTGTTGCTCCTTGACCAGCTCCCACTTCAAAGCCTAAGAGACATGATTCTTTCATTATAAGAGGAAGCTCCTCCATAAACCGGTGATACAAATCATACCCATCCTCACCACCGAACAAAGCTAGATGAGGCTCGTGGTCCCTAACGACATCTGAAAGAGTCTCAAGATCCGTTAACGGGATGTATGGTGGATTTGAAACAAGAATATCCAGCTTCACGTTTTTTTCTATTAATGGTTGTAGAAGATCTCCTTGTAAAAATTGAACCTCAGCATCTAATCGTTTGCTATTTTCTCTAGCAACACTCAGCGCTTCCTCTGAAAGATCCACAGCATACATATCAAGATCAAACATGATTGATTCTTTTTTTAATGAGATCGCAATTGCACCACTGCCTGTTCCGATATCGGCTACAGTTAGTTGCGACGTCTTTTCTCTATTAAAGAGTGCCTTCTTTCGTTGCAATATGTAAAAAACAAGCTCCTCTGTTTCTGGTCGAGGAATGAGTACATGTTGATTCACTTTAAAGTATCTTCCATAAAACTCTTCGAAGCCGATAATATGTTGAATGGGAACACCACTGACATGCTTACGAATTCCGTTCTCAAATTCTGTGAAGATGTCTTGAGATAGTTCCTCTCGCTGGTTAGCAAAAAGCTTAGATCGGTCCCATTTTAATAGATTCCGTAGATAGATTTCACCGACATTTTCATCACGACTGTGTTCTTTTAAAAAAGAAGAAGCCCATTTTAGGGCTTCGAAAATCGTCCGACTCATTATTGTTCTTCCAGTCTTTCTAATAGCTTTGACTGATCTTCTAAAATAAGCGCGTCGATTACTTCATCTAACTTACCTTCAAGAATCTGATCAAGCTTTTGAATGGTTAGACCGATACGGTGGTCTGTTACACGGTTTTGTGGGAAGTTGTACGTACGGATACGCTCTGAACGGTCCCCAGTACCAACCGCAGATTTACGGTTTGCATCGTATTCAGCTTGTGCTTCTTGTTGGAACTTATCATATACACGAGCACGAAGTACTTTCATCGCTTTTTCTTTATTCTTGATTTGTGATTTTTCATCCTGACATGAAACAACAACACCTGTTGGTAAATGCGTTAAACGAACAGCAGACATTGTTGTATTAACACTTTGTCCTCCAGGGCCACTAGATGCAAATGTATCCACACGGATATCTTTTTCATGAATATCTACTTCTACTTCTTCAGCCTCTGGTAAACAAGCAACAGTTGCAGTAGATGTATGGATACGACCACCAGATTCTGTTTCTGGTACACGTTGTACACGGTGAGCTCCGTTTTCGTATTTCATTTTAGAGTACGCACCGTTTCCATTGATCATGAAGATAATCTCTTTATAGCCACCTACGCCTGTCGAAGATGCTTCCATCACTTCAATTTTCCAGCCTTGTGTTTCAGCAAAACGGCTGTACATGCGGTAAAGGTCCCCAGCAAATAGTGCTGCTTCATCTCCACCTGCTGCTCCACGAACCTCCATGATAACGTTTTTGTCATCGTTCGGGTCTTTCGGAATTAATAAGATTTTTAGGCGCTCTTCTAAGCCCGGAATTTGATCTCCTAATTCAGAAACCTCTTCCTTAACCATTTCACGCATTTCTGAATCTAATTTTTCCTCTAGCATCGCTTTTGCGTCTTTGTATTGTTGCGTAATTTCTTTATATTCGCGATAAACTTCTACCGTTTCCTGGATGTTTGATTGCTCTTTTGAATATTCTCTTAGCTTATTCGGATCATTGACGATCTCAGGATCACTAAGTAGCTCATTTAGTTTTTCATAACGGTCTTCCACTGCTTGTAAACGATCGAACACAGTAATTCACCTCAATTTTAGTCCATAACAGTATAAGTATATTATAACGAGTATGTAAAAACAAGAACGGTAGGAGTCTGCCCCCTTACCGTTCCTTGATTTGGACGTTCATTCGATAGCGAGGTAACGCACGAACAAGTCGATCCTTTAAGTCTGCTTCTGCCTTGTTGAGCTTTTTGCCTTGTAGATTTTCGGTTGTGTGAGCTGTCACCCACATCTGGTCACCATTGATCCATACCTCATCAGCTTCATAATCTGTATACGTTTCGATCACTTCTCTTGCTTTATCAACATCTGTACCGAGAGTTGGCTGTGTATCTGATAAGTTAAGGAAGTTCGGATTTTGGTTTGTATTTTTTCTGTCCTCTTGTGCTGAGTCTTCATTGTGCATTTCATCCTGTCCATTGCGCACAAATTGCATGCCATCTTGATCATTTCTATGGCCATACAGTGAGTCTTGGTTCACTCCGCAGGCAGCAAGGGATGCGAGTGTTATGATTGTCAGGCATGTTATGAGTAGTTTTTTCATGGATACCACCTCCTATTGTTAGGGTGTCCTCTTGGTGGGAGGCTATTCTTTGTTTTGGAGTTGGTTTTTTGTTTGATTTAGGTTGTTTTTGTGCTGGGATATGTGAGAGTTTTTGTTTGTTGAGGGTTTGGAAGTAGGTTGTTTGGTAGTTATGGGAAGATTCTTTGAGTTTTTGGGAATCAAGTTGGGGTTAATGGGAACATTCTTTGAGTTTATGGGAATCAAGTTGGGATTTATGGAACTTTGTGATAGTAACCTTCGAAAATGACATATTCCAAACTGTATTGGGTTGGCTATGGTTATGCTAAAAATGTTAAATTGCTACGATGGAGGTTATTTATTGAGCGTTTCCTCAGAACGAGCGAGCAAATCATCATAATTACCTGGGATTTTACCGAGAAAGCAACCGGTCATACCAGAAAAATTGAGTATTATGATGTTCTAAACGACTCAAAATTGAAAATAAACGACCCAAATCGAATTCTAAACGACTCAAACTCACCTATAAACGCCCTAAACAAACATCTAAACGACTTTTCCCAAACTCCGCCCACTGCACTCCAACAACCAAATCCATCAAACATCAAAAAAGACACCCAAAACTAGGGTGCCTTCCAAATAATAAAATTATAATTCCTTAACAACCTTACTAGTATTCACACTAACACCTTGAGGAACCTCATGGTGGTGTCGGCATCTTGGCTCATAGGCTTCTGATGCTCCGACTAGGATGACAGGATCATCATAGCATGCGGGTTCGCCGTTGATCAGTCGTTGCGTACGACTTGCTGGGGAACCACAGACCGCGCAAACGGCTTGAAGCTTGGTTACTTGCTCTGAAATTGACATTAAGTGTGGCATTGGACCAAATGGCTCTCCACGGAAATCCTGGTCTAGACCTGCTAGTACAACTCGATAACCGCTATTGGCAAGCTTTTGAACAACTTCGATAATGTTTTCATCAAAGAACTGTACCTCATCGATTGCAACGAGGTCAATGTCGCCATCTACCTTGTCTAATATATCTAGAGATGAATCGACTGGCATTGCGATAACGGAATTCCCGTTGTGTGATACAACGGATTCTTCGCTGTAACGGTTATCCAGTTTTGGCTTGAAAACAAGAATATTTTGTTTGGCGAATTGAGCACGTCGAACTCGACGAATAAGCTCTTCAGATTTACCTGAAAACATACTACCACAGATAATCTCAATCCAACCCGTCTGCTTCATGACATACATGAGAGCCTCTCCTTCCTCACGCTTTGTCTAGTGTTATTGGTTATTCTTAGTATTACTAGCTCTATCATATATCTATACTAAATCCTTTTTAAAAAGGACAACATGACTACATTATAAGCATTCTATGTATTATCAAGAATGCTCCATCAGGCTAAAAAAAGAATAAAAAACAGGCAAGCATACAGATCCTTGCCTGTTTTCTATCTCTTCATGATTGTATCGTTATTTCCTATGCAGTGATAGGAAACGGAACATTCAATCGATTATCGTTGCTCTTTAAGACCATATTTTTTGTTGAACTTGTCAACACGTCCACCAGCGTCCGCGAACTTTTGGCGTCCAGTATAGAATGGGTGACATTCTGAACATACCTCTACCTTAAGTTCTTTTGCGATTGAACCAGTTTCGAATTGGTTACCACAAGCACACTCAACTTTGATTGTGTTGTAATTTGGGTGAATTCCTTCTCTCATGTCTTTCATCTCCTTCCGCCCTGAATCATCTGAAACAGAGTTATATATGTCGAGATAAATATGCGATATGAGCATAAGCAAACAACTGTTTACCAGCCCCTTACCGCATCCAAATTTAAAAACGCACTGTTGATATTATAACAAGCTATCCAATCAATTTCAACATTATTTTCAAGCTTATCCCAATTTCCAATATTTACCTATGAACGCTTTTTGGATTCCTCAATAAGAACTTCGAAGAATTCTTGGTTTGTTTTGGATTGCTTCATTTTTCTCATGAGCTTTTCTGCAAAGTCTGGCTGATCGGACATAGCTTTGCGAATTGCCCATAGCTTTTCAAGATGCTCTTTATTAATAAGAAGTTCCTCTTTACGTGTACCAGAACGACGAATATCAATTGCAGGGAAGATACGTCTTTCTGCAAGTGAACGATCAAGGTGAAGCTCCATGTTCCCTGTACCCTTGAACTCTTCATAGATAACGTCATCCATACGAGAGCCAGTATCAACAAGAGCTGTTGCTAGGATCGTTAAGCTTCCGCCTTCTTCGATGTTACGAGCAGCTCCAAAGAAACGCTTCGGACGGTGGAATGCTGCAGGATCAATACCACCAGAAAGTGTACGACCACTTGGAGGAATGACAAGGTTATAAGCACGGGCTAAACGTGTAATACTATCCATTAAAATAATGACATCACGTTTGTGCTCAACTAAACGCATCGCTCTTTCTAAAACAAGCTCAGCAACTTTTATATGATTTTCCGGTACTTCATCAAATGTTGAGCTAACCACTTCAGCTTGTACAGAACGCTCGATATCCGTTACTTCCTCTGGACGTTCATCAATTAATAAGATGATAAGCTCAGCTTCTGGGTGGTTTTCCGTGATAGAGTTGGCAATCTCCTTAATAAGCATTGTTTTACCTGCTTTTGGAGGTGCCACTACAAGTCCACGTTGTCCAAATCCGACTGGAGCCATGATGTCCATGATTCGTGTAGAGATTTTGTGTGGAGTTGTTTCTAGCTTCATTTGACGATCAGGATATAAAGGTGTTAGTCCTGGGAAATGCACTCGTTCCTTTGCTGCTTCTGGTTCTTCTCCGTTAACCATTCCTACATGTAGCAGACCAAAGTAGCGTTCATTTTCTTTTGGAGGACGCACTTTTCCAGATACTTTATCACCGTTTCGAAGGTCAAACCGACGAATTTGAGAGGCCGAAATATAAATATCCTCTGAGCTTGGAGAGTAGTTGATTGGTCGCAGGAAACCAAAACCTTCAGATTGAATAATCTCAAGAACACCTTCCATAAAAAAGTATCCTTCTTGTTCTGCACGTGCTTTTAAAATTGCAAAAATAAGTTCTCTTTTTGTTAATTTGCTATAATAGGAAACCTTATATTCTTTTGCAAGCTCATAAAGCTCTTTTAGCTTCATATTTTCTAAACTTGATATTGTTAGTTCTTCCATTATGACACCACACTTTATTTATTTGTTCTACCATAGTGATTTTTTATTATAAACATTGAAAGAATCGATTGGATATGGTAGGAGTTGTCCTAGAGTTAGGATGAAGAATTTTGATTGAAGTATACAATCAAGAGATCTTATCGAAGATATTTAAACCTTATCTATTTTAACCATAATTATGAAAAAGAATCAATGATGGATTTTTTTATGGCTGTGAAGCTTATTACCGAGGTATTTTCCTGTTAGGGGAAAGGGCTGATGTAGATTACCAGCCCAATAACCATTCATACTTACGGTTTGATTACAAGATTTGGTTTTTTCTTTAAACTGTGTCGTCCGTCAATAAAGCGGACTGTTCCAGACTTGGCTCTCATAACAACGGAATGTGTTGATCCGTAACCACCTTTGAATTGTACCCCTTTTAATAATTCTCCGTCCGTTACCCCCGTAGCGGCAAAGATTGCATCGTCTCCGCACACTAGGTCTTCCATACGAAAGACTCTTTCTACATTTAATCCCATCGATAAGCAGCGTTGATACTCTGCATCATTTTGTGGTAAAAGCTTTCCTTGAATTTCACCACCTAGGCATTTTAACGCAACAGCAGCTAGAACGCCTTCTGGTGCACCACCAGAACCAAATAGAATATCTACTCCTGTATGATCAAAGGCTGTATTAATGGCACCCGCAACATCACCATCATTAATCAGCTTAATACGTGCTCCTGCTTCACGCAGCTGTTGAATGATATGTCCATGGCGTTCACGATTTAATACAGTTGCGACCACATCTTCAATATCTTTATTTTTTGCTTTTGCAACAGCTTTTAAGTTATCTAGTACAGAAGCATTTATGTCGACCTTACCAACGGCTTCAGGACCTACTGCAATTTTATCCATATACATGTCAGGTGCATGAAGAAGATTTCCATGATCTGCGACAGCAAGAACGGATAATCCATTCCAGCCACCTGACGCGACGATGTTTGTGCCTTCTAATGGATCAACCGCTACGTCCACTCTTGGACCATAGCCAGTACCAAGCTTTTCTCCAATATAAAGCATTGGGGCTTCATCCATTTCGCCTTCCCCGATCACAACAGTTCCTTTCATTGGAACGGTATCAAACACATCTCGCATTGCTGAAGTTGCTGCATCATCAGCCTCATTCTTTTTTCCTCTTCCCATCCAACGGGCAGAAGCAAGTGCAGCTCCTTCTGTAACGCGTACGAGTTCCATTGATAAACTTCTTTCCATCTATCCAGCATCCCCTATCCCTATGTGTTATATAAAACATATATTGTATAACATATTAATATATATACTATAACACATTTGAATTGTGTTTTGATATTTTTTTAATTGGTATAACACTTTTATGGGGATTAGGTTTGAAAATGTGTGATAAAAGCTATTACAAAAATGATTTTAGAGGAGTTGTCTTGGGTGAGTTAGTTAATGAAGTAATCTGAGGACACATGGTGTGCCCTCAGTGGTTTTATGAGCTTTTCATTTGTTCCATTTCTTCTTCGCTCATTTTTTCTCTCCAAATGGTTGCACCTAAACCTTCAAGTTTTTCAACAAGGTTGCTGTAACCACGGTCGATATGTTCTAGACCGGTTACCTCAGTGACACCTTCTGCCATCAGACCTGCAACGACTAGTGCAGCTCCCGCGCGAAGATCACTTGCTTTTACCTTAGCTCCTTGAAGCTGAACTGGACCATTCACAATGGCTGAACGACCTTCTACTTTAATATTGGCATTCATTCTTCTCAGCTCATCAATATGCTTAAAACGTGCTGAGTAAATCGTATCGGTTACAACAGCTGATCCTTCTGCTTTTGTTAAAAGCGTTGTGAATGGTTGTTGAAGATCTGTTGGAAATCCTGGGTAGACGAGTGTTTTGATGTCTACTGCTTTTAGGTTTTCGGATCGACCGATAAATACCTTCTCTTCACTTGCTTCAATGGGTACACCCATCTCACGAAGCTTTGCAATCAATGATTCTAGATGAAGAGGAATGACATTATCAATTAAAACACCATTTCCTGCAGCCGCTCCTAGAATCATAAATGTTCCTGCTTCGATACGGTCAGGAATAATCGTATGACGGCAGCCATGTAATTCTTCTACTCCATCAATACGAATTACATCTGTTCCAGCACCTTTGATTTTCGCACCCATGTTCGAAAGCAGTGTTGCAACATCGATGATTTCCGGTTCTTTTGCTGCGTTTTCAATGATGGTTCTACCTTTTGCACGAACTGCTGCTAGCATAATGTTAATGGTTGCTCCCACACTAACAACATCTAGATAGATTCGTGCTCCACGTAATTCTTCCGCACGTAAGTAGATTGCACCTTGCTCATTCGTTACTTCTGCACCAAGGGCTTCAAAGCCTTTAATATGTTGGTCTATTGGACGTGGACCGAGGTGACAACCACCTGGTAGTCCAATGACTGCTTTTTTGAAACGACCGAGCATCGCACCCATTAGGTAATAGGAGGCACGAAGTTTTTTTACTTTTCCATTTGGAAGAGGCATTGAGATCATTTGAGATGGATCGACACGCATATCTCCATCTTCTAGTGTTACTTTTCCACCAATTTCCTCTAGTAATGACTGTAGTGTGTTAACGTCAGAGATATCTGGTAAACCTTCAATTGTTACTGGAGAGTCGGCAAGGATGGTTGCCGGGATTAGGGCTACCGCACTGTTTTTTGCACCGCTTATTTTGACAGTGCCTCTTAGGGGATAGCCACCTGCTATTTTTAGCTTTTCCATTTTAGACTCCCTTCCACTTCAATGATGATGACGAAAGACTATGCGACATTGTGTAAAGAACAATTCCAGTTAAGGATTTTTTTACCATCTGCGGCTTGTCTACGAGGTAATTATCTACTAGTTTATACTGTTTTTGTTAAAACATGTATTTTTATTTAAATTTTTTTAATTTCTATCTTTTGTACTATAAAAACATGGGAATGTGCTTCTTCTTTTTTACTGGGTCCGTTGCTTTCCGCGGGGCGGGCGGTGAGCCTCAATGGAAGGTTCCGTTCCAGTAGGTACAGAACCCGGGTCTCACTATTCTCGCTATGTCCCGCAGGAGTCAAGCACCCCTCCGCTCCAAGCAACTCTGGGGTTTTACCAGTATACCTATAACAAATATCGGTATAGTAGTTACATCCCCGATACAAAGACATACATTTTAAAAATTCATCCTACCTAAGAAAATTCTTACACCCCACGCTGGTTCCAGTCATTTAAGAATGCTTCTATTCCTTTGTCCGTTAGGGGGTGGTGGAATAGTTGTTTTAGTACTTTTACAGGGCATGTTGCGATGTGTGCGCCTCTTAGTGCTGATTCTGTTATGTGCTGTGGGTGGCGAATTGAGGCTGCGATGATTTCTGTGTTGATTTGGTGCACTAAGAAAATCTCGGCAATTTGTGAGATTAGTGCTAATCCGTCTTGTCCAATGTCATCAAGGCGTCCAAGGAATGGAGAAACATAGGTTGCTCCTGCACGTGCTGCAAGTAGTGCTTGGTTGGCACTAAAGATTAGCGTGACGTTTGTTTTAATGCCTTCTGCAGCAAATGTTGATACTGCTTTAAGGCCGTCTGGTGTCATTGGAACTTTGATTGTAATATTTGGTGCGATTTGAGCAAGTTCTCGTCCTTCTTTAATCATACCCTCTGCGTCGGTTGAAATAACCTCTGCACTTACAGAACCTGGTACGAGAGCTGTTATCTCTTTTAAGCGTTCCTCAAATGATACTTTTCCTTCTTTTGCTACAAGTGATGGATTTGTTGTGACTCCTGCGACAATTCCCCATTCAAATGCTTCACGAATTTCATCCATATTTGCTGTATCAATAAAAAACTTCATACGTTTTCGCCACCCTTTGACAATTTTTTTATAAAAAATCGAATTTTGTTGGAATTTCTCCCTATCCCAATATGCACGGAAGGGACTGACCACGTTAAGATATCGAATACCTTATTTTGTGTCAGTCCCTGTCCCTTTTTGTTTTTACTTAGTGGCATTCACCACTTCGTATTGTTTTTTATGCTTTATTAGATGAACCAAATTCACGCATTTTTCCTGCTACTGTTGCTTTAATAGCTTCACGAGCTGGTCCAAGGTATTTACGTGGATCGTAAACTTCCGTATCAGCTGCTAGTACTTCACGTACTTTCTTAGCAGAAGCGATTTGGTTTTCAGTGTTTACGTTGATTTTTGCTGTTCCAAAAGAGATCGCTTTTTGGATATCTTTTGTTGGAATTCCAGTACCACCGTGAAGTACTAAAGGTACTCCAGTTGCTGCACCGATTTCTTCCATTTCTTTAAAGCCAAGGTTTGGTTCACCTTTGTAAGGACCGTGAACAGATCCTAATGCTGGTGCAAGTGTATCGATACCTGTACGTTCTACAAGCTCTTGACACTCTTTCGGGTCTGCATAGATAACGCCATCAGCCACTACGTCATCTTCTTGACCACCTACAACCCCAAGTTCTGCTTCTACTGAAACACCTTTAGAGTGAGCATACTCAACTACTTTAGACGTGATTTCAATGTTTTCCTCGAAAGGACCGTGAGAAGCATCGATCATTACAGATGTGAATCCTGCGTCAATTGCTTCTTTACATTTGTCATAGCTAGAACCGTGGTCTAAGTGGATTGCTACTGGTACTGTGATGTTTAAGTCTTCTAAAAGACCTTCTACGATTTTCACAACTGTTTTGAAACCACTCATATATCTTGCCGCACCTTCAGAAACTCCTAGAATTACTGGAGACTTCTCTTCTTCTGCTGCTTGCAGAATTGCTTGAGTGAATTCAAGGTTATTTAAATTGAATTGACCAACTGCATAACCTTCTGCTTTTGCTTTATTCAGCATATCTGTCATTGAAACTAATGGCATTTTATTTCCTCCTTATAATCAGTCAGTTTGACGATGATCAAAACTGAGGGTATATGTATTAACCCAAAAAAGTGAATTCATATTTCATGTGTATCATACCAAATTGAAAAAATGATTACCAACTGACAGAGGTTGAATCTAAAAAAAATAACTATTTTTTATATTCAAAAAACACGTCACGCTGGGATATATTCACGAACCGCTTTACGAATATCATCAATATCAAAAGGCTTTGCAAAGTGTGTAAGTGCTCCGAGATCCTTTGCTTCTTGAATCATGTCTAGCTCACCATAAGCAGTCATGATAATCACTCGAATGTCCTTATCTTTTTCTTTCATTCTTTTTAAAATCTCAATGCCATCCATTCCAGGAATCTTCATATCTAATAACACAAGATCGATTGTATGCTTATCAACAATTTCTAAAGCTTGAATTCCATTAGCTGCTTGGAACGTTTCATAGCCTTCTTTTTGTAAAACTTCATTTAATAGAATGCGAATACCAAACTGATCATCTACGATTAATATTTTCTCTCCCATGATTCACATTTCCCTTCAAATAAATTATGTATGTAAAGACACTAGAAAACGATAAATAAAGTCCATTAGACTACTTCTCCTCTTAGTATGTGAAATCCTTCTTTTTTCTATATATTTTACTTACAAACAATTTTACAGATATAATAGTTACTACATTTTCAGCTTTAAGTGGAGGTTTTTATTTTGATAAAAATGTTTACAACTCAATTATCAGGCTTGTTTACTCGTATCTCAGACAAGCAGGAATTTGAAATAGAAGATGCCGCAAGACTATTAGCTCAAGCAGCAGTTGGAGAAGGGCATATTTTAATAAAAGGATATAAGGAGATGAATGCGGTTATTTCCGAAGCAATATATGGAGAAGAGCCTTTAAAGCAAGCACGAGAATTTCAGAGTATCGATAAGGTTGATGATGCCGATCGTGTGCTACTTATTACCCGTTTCTCGAACGATCCTGAAGCACTCGAACTTGCTCAAGCATTACGAGAGCGCTTCATTCCTTTTGTGGTGATATCAGGAGATAAAAAAGAAGAACAAGACCTAAAGGAATATGCTGATGTTCATCTTGATACAAAGCTGATTAAAGGCATGCTTCCTGGTGAAGAGCTCGGTGAACGTATGGGCTTCCCGTCTAGCATTGCTGCTCTGTATTTATATTTTCTAATGAAATTTATTATTGATGAAATGCTTACTGAGTACGAAGAGTAAAACCGCATAATTAGTATGTGCACAGGGGGTCTGTCCCCGCGAAGAGTGAAAACCGCGTCAACAATTATACCATGATTGTAGCACTCACATTTTCCTCCTTCATTCAAGGGGACTGACACCCAAAGATTCCAGCACAAACCTTTAAGCAGTCAGCCCCTTCCCTATCCAAAGGTCCGTCCCTCTAATTCCATATACTTTTCGTAAAGCACATCTAGCGCCCGCATAACAATTTCTTTTTTGTGGTAACCCATTAATGAAATCTGGATCCAGTTTCGCTCTAATAGATAGTTACTTTCGTAGCTAATGAAGATGTTTTCAAGCTTGCATTGGTCTCCTAGTTTTCTACTCGATTTTCCTTTAGGTACTACAATGGTGATAATCCCCGGTGAATACTGTTCTCCTCCAAGCACATTGAAGCCCCGTTCAATCAACCGACTTCTGACACGTTCACCTAAATCCTTCGTGTCATTTGGATTGAGTACTTTAACAGCTTCATAGCATGCATCTACTAGGTTCGATGAATGGGTAAATGGCGCACTACTATTATCTTGGTATACTTTTAAATCTAAATATCTAGGGATGGAGTTGCTTTCTTGTACTTTATTTTGATGAAAAACGATTGCTAGCCCCGGATAAGACCCTAAACCTTTCCCACTTACAGTTGAAGCTAAATATACCTCACTAAAGTCCACATCCACTACTCCAACAGAGCTACACGCATCTAAACAAAGCTTTACCCCATAGTGATTACACACCTCTAAAAGATCCTCAATGTTAAAAGTAAATCCTGTTGAGGTTTCACAATGCACGGTCCAGAGCCATTTTATAGAAGGATTCACACTTAAAAGTCTCTTGATCTCCTGAATGCTAATCTCTTTATTCCAGTCCTTTTCAATTGTTTGAAAGGTGAGCTGAGATCTGTTTGCATGCTCTATTAACCGACTTCCGAATTCCCCGTTTTTTAGAATTAGTCCTTCACCTGGTATCTGTTTGATTTGTGCTGCTACTACATCATTTGCGAGCGTTCCAGTACCAACCATTATTTGTGTATAATTTGCATTCGTTAATGAGCATAGGCTTTTTTTCAGGTTAGTGAGTTTTTGCATAAAATCAGAGCTTCTATGGGAAATGGCGGGATTCCCGAATGCTTTTTTGACATTTGGATGCACTTGTACAGGTCCAGGCAATAATCGAACAGGCTCTTCTTTATGGATGCGATCTATTAGCCGCTTAATTGGTTTGGATGTCGTTTTAAATTGGTCAATCACTAGATACATAGGCTGATACAGTGCTTCCTCTGTCCCGACTAGTGAGGCAAACGGAGTAAACCCTATTTTCTTATATAGTGTTAATTGCCGAACTGTTCCAGAAATAAGAAGGATATCATAGGTGTGTTTTTTACAATACGTCACAACTGCATCACATAATTCATAAAAAAGCTTTGTACTTCGATAGGCTTCACGAACGGAAAGCAATCGTACTTCACAAGCCCTTTTAAAATCAGGCAAATACTGATTAAGATCCTCTACTTTTGAATCTAGTGAGAATGGTCGCTTGTCACGAAGTGCAATCATTCCGATAACCCGGTCTTGTTTTTTTGCAATAATATAGGTGTTTTCTTGATGAAACTTGTCTACTAACTGTTTTGTGGCATTTTGTTCATGTTGTGGGATTTCTTCTACGAAGGTTTGATAGTTTAAGTGATGAATCTGTACAAATTCTTCCTGCTCAGAGGCAATTTTATATGTAATATCCGTCATAACTGACGTCACCCCCTATGTCTTTGGATTGAAGCTAGGCTGCTTGAAATGAGCTAGGACAACAATGATGAGTAAGAGTAATAGGCCAACCGTAATGATTGGGTCTTTTTCAAAAAATAGTGAACTAAGCGGGATCGTTGCCATAGAAATAACCCCTGCCATTTTATACTTTCGGCTACTAGCATATAGGATTCCCATTACAATAGCCATTACGGCAATCGTTATGGGCGAGACAATTAAAGCTGTTGCCAAATACACGACAACTCCTTTGCCTCCGTGGAACCGAAGCTGAACGGGAAAGAGATGGCCAAGCATGACGCATAGTGCTGACAACATAAAATACTTTTCGTTGTCTATAATTGAAGCAGTCACCGCTATTGCAATCGCTACCTTGGCACTATCGATGACAATGGTCGCAAGAAAGCCGTGCTGCCCTAAGTAACGCGCCACATTTGTAGCTCCTACATTGCTGCTCCCTAATTGTCGTATATCCTTTTTCATCATGTACCTGACGATATAGTAGGCACCCGTTAGACAGCCAAGTGCGTAAGAAATTATTATGATTGAGATTGTGGTTAGGATGCTGTTCATGCCCCTATCAAATCCTTAACTCTTCGTTTTATAAGATGGTTTGGTTGATTGTTATGTGTTTCTTGTGTGTTTTTGTCGAAAAATCTTTATATTGGGAATTTTGATAATAAAAGTGCTGTTTTCGATAATAAATTAGGAAAATCGATAATATATAGTAGATTTTCGATAATAAATCCTCAAATCCTCCTTGAACCAAGGTCCGTCCCTCTTAAAAACAATGCAAAAAACCCGTCTATGTACTAACTTAGACGGGTTTTTTAGAAAAAAGGTTTTATTTTTCGCTATTTTCTAATGATGCGCGAATGAATTCACGGAATAGCGGTTGTGGTCTTGTTGGTCTTGATGTGAATTCAGGGTGGAATTGAGATGCTACGAACCATGGGTGGTCTTTTAGCTCAATAATTTCTACTAAACGGCCATCTGGGCTTGTCCCTGAGAAGATAAACCCGGCATTTTCCATTTGTTCACGGTATGTGTTGTTAAACTCATAGCGATGACGATGGCGCTCGTACACAACTTCTCCATTGTATGCCTCATATGCTTTTGATCCTTGAATTAACTTACAAGGATATAAGCCTAAGCGTAGCGTACCACCAAGATCCTCGATATCTTTTTGTTCTGGTAAAAGATCAATAACTGGATATGGTGTTTCTGGGTTAAGCTCGGCTGAATGTGCACCTTCTAGTCCTAAAACGTTACGAGCATATTCCACAGAAGCTAATTGCATTCCTAAGCAGATTCCTAGGAATGGAATTTTATTTTCACGAGCGTATTGTGTTGCAGCGATTTTCCCTTCTACTCCACGGTCACCGAAGCCACCTGGTACAAGGATTCCGTCAACATCTTGCAATAGCTCAACTACATTCTCACTGTTTACAAGTTCAGAGTTTAGCCATTTAATTTCAATGTCACTATCAAATTTGTAGCCTGCATGACGTAATGCTTCTACTACCGAAATATAGGCATCTTGAAGCTCTACATATTTTCCTACTAGAGCAATCTTTGTTTTGTGAGTAAGATTACGTACTCGGTTCACAAGCTCTGTCCATTCCGTCATATCTGCATCACGGCAATCCAGCTTTAAGTGTTGACATGTAATTTGGTCTAGGTGCTGCTCTTGTAATGAAAGGGGAACAGCATACAGTGTATCTGCATCCATTGCTTCAATGACAGAATTTTTATCAATATCACAGAATAAAGCAATTTTGTCTTTCATATCTTGAGTCATTGGCATTTCTGTACGAACAACGATGACATTTGGTTGAATTCCTAAGCTACGAAGCTCTTTCACACTGTGCTGTGTAGGTTTTGTTTTCATTTCCCCAGCCGCTTTAATGTAAGGTACAAGTGTACAATGGATATACATGACATTGTCACGACCGACATCACTCTTGATTTGGCGGATTGCTTCTAAGAATGGAAGTGACTCAATGTCCCCAACCGTTCCACCGATCTCAGTGATCACAATATCGGCTCCTGTTTCACGGCCTGCACGGAATACGCGCTCTTTGATTTCATTTGTGATGTGTGGAATAACCTGAACAGTTCCGCCAAGGTAATCGCCTCGACGCTCTTTTTTCAGAACAGTAGAGTAGATTTTTCCTGTTGTAACACTACTATATTTTGTTAAGTTGATATCAACGAAACGCTCATAGTGTCCAAGGTCTAGATCCGTTTCTGCACCATCATCTGTTACGAAAACTTCTCCATGCTGATAAGGACTCATTGTACCTGGATCCACATTTATGTAAGGATCAAATTTTTGAATCGTTACCTTCATTCCTCTGTTTTTCAATAGTCTTCCTAGTGAAGCGGCAGTGATTCCTTTACCTAATGAAGATACTACCCCACCTGTTACGAAAATGTACTTTGTCACAATAAGATCCCCCTTCAAAGATGTGTAAATAATAAAAAAAGGAGAGGGTGCCCCAACGGTTTTATCCTGTGTATAGCTTTTGCTAACTTGTAGCTTAGCATACAGCGGAAAATGACTGTTACAGGCAGCCTCCAGTATATGGATTACTTTCTATAGGAGTTAAAGAAAATAAAAAAAGCCCCCACTTACCGAAGTAAGGGGAGCGAGTTATTTACGTTTTGTCCTTTTTAAAGGAGCCCAAAACATATACTACCTTGCAATATTGAAGAAGTCAAGAATGAATTACACGTCTTTCTCGTCATCATCATCGTCCGATTCATCATCATCATCGAACTCATCTTCGTCGTCATCATAATCATCATCGTCATCGTCGTCATCTATATCTAGATCATCGTCAACGATGTCATCCTCTAAATCATCATCATCATCATCGTCGTCATCGTCATCATCTGTTAGATCTTCTTCATCGAGATCATCAAGATCATCATAATCAAGATCTTCTTCCTCTTCCAGATCCGCATCATAATCATCGTCATCAGATGCTTTCGCTTTTCTTTTTCTCGTTTTAATTGTAGGAACCGTTTCTTCCTCTTGTTGTTCAACAGGGTACCATTCACGTAAACCCCAACGATTATCACCTAATGTGATAAATCGACCATCTATATTTAAATCAGTATAAAATTGCAGCATTCTTTCTTTTGCATCTTCTTCGGTAATCTCTAGTAGGTCTACAATTTCTTTTACTAACTCTTTAAACCCCACTGGTTGTTTCTTTTCTGTTAATAGTTGATGTGCTAGTTCAATGAATGACATTTCTCTTATTTCTTCTCTTGACAATTGTTTCAAACTCAATCTCCGCACTTCCTTTCTCTATTTACACTCTATTAGATAGAGTAAAAAAGGCAATTATCTGTTAATACCGTAATTTGACCATATTAGTCATTATAAACAAATTCAACCGTAATATGCTAGAATTATCTAGTTTTTCCTTAATTTTTTTCAGGTCCTAAGAATATATGATAGATTGTTGGACAATTCGACAAGTTATGTATAAAGAAGCCCTAAATTAAAGGGCTCTCTGCGTGTTTTCTTTTTTTACTATTTTTCTTAAATAGGTTTACAACTTGAAAGCTAGGATAGATTTCCTTCATTGCTTCAATAAATAAGAAAATCGATAAAAATAAGAACGGCACTGCACCCAATTGGTAATGATACAAATATAACGTTGCAATAGTAATCAAAATATATATAAATCCACGTAAGATCGTTTTCACAGTATCCCACCTCGTGTCTTTTTTCCTACCTTTCATTATACGGGATAATATGCTCATACAGTATTACGTTATTGTTAAAAATAATAGGAAATTCGTTCCTTTTGGTTGATTTCAAGGATCATTTTCATTTTTTTAGTATTCGATTTGTCATTTTAGGCAGGGGATTCGTAGTTAATCCTTGGTATGAGTCCTATTTTGGCTTTTTTCGTGTTTCGAGTGAGTTTTTTTTGTGACTATACATAAGGACGGCCCCGAGTGGTCTTGTTATTGCGGAAGATTGCGCTCGTGTAGGTGCTTACTGGATTGTTGGATCTATTTTATTATCGAAATCCACTGTTTTATTATCATTTCTCAAAATATATTATCGAAATCGGCACTTTTATTATCGAAAATGCTGATATAATTATTTTTCGACAAAAACTATCTCGACTCTTTAACACTAGTCCCGGTTTTTACGTTTGGGTGTCAGTCCCCTTGTAGTAGTGAAAATTTAGGATGTGCTTAAATGTTGGATCAAGTTATATATATACTTTTTTTATGAGACGGGGACAGACCCCCTGTGCAATTACTTGGTTTTTTTCATCAGAGAAGCCGCCCTAGATAGGCGGCTTCTCAATCCTTACATATTACGACGGTACTGTCCGCCGACCTCGTACAATGCTTTTGTAATTTGTCCGAGGCTTGCGACTTTTACGGTTTCCATTAGTTCGGCAAAGATGTTGCCTCCGCTCATAGCGGTTTTCTTTAATCGTTCTAAGGCTTCTTCGGATTTGTCAGCATGGGACGCTTGGAATTCACGAAGATTATGAATTTGTGTTTCTTTTTCTTCTTGAGTTGCACGAGCAAGCTCCATGCTATCCATTTCTTCCTCTGAAGGAGGGTTTGGATTTAAGTATGTGTTCACTCCGATTATTGGCAGCTCACCATTATGCTTTTTCATTTCATAATACATGGATTCTTCTTGAATTTTCCCACGTTGATACTGGGTTTCCATTGCCCCTAGCACACCACCGCGGTCATTGATGCGGTCAAATTCGGCTAGCACCATTTCCTCTACTAGATCCGTTAATTCCTCTACAATAAACGCGCCCTGAAGTGGATTCTCGTTCTTAGATAGTCCATGCTCTTTTGTAATAATCATCTGAATCGCCATTGCTCTTCGAACCGATTCTTCAGTTGGTGTTGTAATCGCCTCATCATAAGCATTTGTATGAAGAGAGTTACAGTTATCTTGCAATGCCATTAGTGCCTGTAGCGTTGTACGAATATCATTGAAATCAATTTCCTGTGCATGCAGGGAACGACCTGATGTTTGAATATGATATTTCAGCTTTTGGCTTCGTTCATTTGCACCGTATTTGTCACGCATTACTGTTGACCAAATTCTTCTCGCTACACGGCCAATAACCGTATATTCTGGATCAAGTCCATTTGAGAAGAAGAAGGATAAGTTTGGTGCAAAGGCATTGATATCCATTCCACGACTTAGATAGTACTCAACATACGTGAAGCCATTTGCTAGCGTAAATGCTAGCTGTGAAATTGGATTTGCTCCAGCTTCAGCAATGTGATATCCCGAAATTGAAACCGAGTAATAGTTTCGTACTTTGTGATCAATGAAATATTGCTGAATATCTCCCATCATTCGCAGTGCAAATTCTGTTGAGAAGATACATGTATTTTGACCTTGATCTTCTTTTAAGATATCTGCCTGAACCGTTCCACGCACAACTTGTAGTGTTTGTTCTTTTACTTCAATATACTCTTCAACTGTTAACACACGACCAAGCTCTTCTTCTTTATTCTTGATTTGTTGATCGATAGCCGTGTTCAGGAACATTGCTAAAATAATTGGTGCTGGACCGTTGATGGTCATTGATACAGATGTTGATGGCAGACAGAGGTCAAAGCCTGCGTATAGCTTTTTCATATCCTCTAGTGTACAAATGGATACACCACTTTCTCCAACCTTACCATAAATATCTGGGCGGTAATCCGGATCTTCGCCGTATAGTGTTACCGAGTCAAATGCTGTACTTAAGCGCTTCGCATCATCATGCTTTGATAGATAGTGGAAACGACGATTGGTACGTTCTGGTGTTCCTTCTCCAGCGAACTGACGCTTCGGATCTTCCCCTTTTCGTTTGAATGGGAACACGCCCGCTGTGAATGGGAATGATCCTGGTGTATTTTCTTTGTAAATCCAACGGAGAATTTCACCATAGTCCTTATACTTTGGAAGCGAAACCTTTGGAATCATTAATCCAGAAAGACTCTTTGTCTTAAGCTCCGTGACGATTTCCTTGTCACGAATTTTTGTAATGAATTCGTCTTGGCTATATAACTCTCTACGATTTGGCCATTCTTCTAGAAGCTTTTTCGATTCAGGTGTAAGTTTGTTTTCTACCTCTTCTTTTAATACTTCTAGTGATTTCAGAACTTCTTCATTTCGATCCTGCTCTTGTACCGCCTCAATGGCTCCTTCTAGTTGGAAGAGACGACGAGCGACTTCAGACTGCTCTAGTGATTTTTTATGGTAGTTTCGAACCGCTTCTGTAATTTCACGTAAGTAGTAACGACGGTCATTTGGAATAATAACGTTTTGCTTTTCAACATCCACGTTTTTATCAAATTGTGATGTCCAGTCTAGATTCATTCTTTCGCTTACTTTTTCCACTAGTGCAGCAAAAAGAGCATTCGTGCCTGGATCATTGAATTGGCTTGCAATCGTACCGTACACTGGCATGTCATCGAGCTCTTTATCAAACAGCATGCGGCTTCGTTGGAATTGCTTTTGCACTTGGCGTCTAGCGTCCTCAGAGCCTTTACGCTCAAATTTATTAATAACAATCAGATCAGCAAAATCGATCATGTCGATTTTTTCAAGCTGTGATGGTGCACCGAATTCACTTGTCATCACATACATAGAAAGGTCACAGATCTCGGCAATTTCCGCATCCCCTTGACCGATTCCGCTCGTCTCAACAACTACAAGGTCATAGCCTGCTGCTTTTACAACATTAATGGCATCCTTGATTGCTAGTGAAAGCTCTGACTTGGAACCACGTGTGGCAAGGCTTCGCATAAATACTCGTTCGTTAAAAATAGCATTCATACGGATACGGTCTCCTAAAAGAGCTCCACCCGTCTTTTGCTTTGTCGGATCTATTGATAAAATCGCAATCTTCTTATCTTTGTATTCATTTAGAAAACGACGAATCAGTTCATCTGTAAGCGAGCTTTTTCCCGCTCCCCCTGTACCTGTAATCCCAACAACAGGTGCCGTTCTCGCTAAGCTTTTAATTTCATTAAACACGGTTTGAGCCGTTGCCGCTACTTCTTCTTGTGCTCCAACTTGATACTCTGCTAATGTAATTAATTTTGAAACAGCATTGATGTTTCCAGTTGGTAGCTTTTCAACCTCAGCTTGAATGGACTTTCCTACTGTCGGAAAATCACACTCTTCAATCATTTTATTGATCATACCTTGAAGACCGTGCTTTCTTCCGTCCTCCGGTGAGAAGATACGTGAGATTCCATAGTCGTGGAGCTCTTTAATTTCTCGTGGAATGATCACTCCGCCTCCACCCCCATAGATACGGATGTGAGATGCTCCACGTTCTTTTAATAGATCATACATATATTTAAAATATTCAACGTGCCCACCTTGGTAAGAGGAAATCGCAATCCCCTGTACGTCCTCTTGAATTGCTGCATTTACCACTTCTTCTACCGAGCGGTTATGCCCAAGATGAATCACCTCTGCTCCACTTGCTTGAATGATGCGTCGCATAATATTAATCGATGCATCGTGTCCATCAAACAAGCTTGAAGCTGTAACAAATCGTACATGATTCTTTGGTCGATAAATCTCCACTGTACTCATTGTAGTCCCCCCTGTTTACCGATTTTTTTCGTGCCCCATAATGCTAGAAAAAAGCAACTCTGTTTGTAGATTGATATAGTCTTCAATCGTATAGCTCTTTTGTAATGTCCAACGACGGAATCCCCACATCTGCCCTTGCACAAAAATATTCTGAGCCATTAGGTGAATTTGCTCTTTTGTAAACGAGATCGCACCTTTTTCAACACAGCACTGTAGTAGCTTTTCAAACATGCCGACCATTTCCATTTCCTTTTTCAGTACGTAAGGAAGGGCATCCTTTGATAACGACTTCGCTTCCTGGTACATGACAAGGACCTCGTCCTGCATATTGTCCATAACGCGGAAATAGTGCTGAATCCCATGCTTTAAGCTCTCCAGTGTCCCTTTTTCTAGCTCCATATCCTCTAGCTCTGTTCGTACTTCTTCATAAATGCTGTCGCAAACTAAATATAGAACGTCTTCCTTTGTTCGAATATATTCATAGAGTGTCCCAATACTAAATCCTGCGGCTTTTGCGATCTCTCTTGTCGTGGTGCGATGAAATCCCTTTTGCTTAAAGAGTGAGACAGCTCCTCGAATCATTTGATTTCGCCGCTTTTCTACTAATCGTTCATCTTTGACAGACGCATGAACTTCTCTTTTATTATTCAAACGAACCGACCGCCTTTTACCGTGCTTTCTCCCATTTTGTTCATCACATCTGCCTTACCCCCATAAGGTAGATGTGCTTGTTCATTTATTTTAAAATTACCCCTTTTTACCGTGGTTGTTTTCCCACCATGTTTCTCGCCTAATAACCATATGCTGATTGGTTCTTAGCTTGGCGGACCGGACATTTGTTCCGCTATTTCAACGTTTTAGGGCATTTATTCGTACTTGCCGGACATCTGTTCCGTTATTTCCACTATTTGTAGCCTCCAAAGTAGCATTTTAGTTAAATAGCGGATTATATGTCCGGTTCACAGACCAATATTGCCATTTTTGGCTAAATAGCGGAATATTTGTCCGCTTACAGTCCTATTCTTTATAAAATTACCCTTGTTTTCCGTGGTTGTTTTCCACCATGCCTCTCACCTGTAACCATATGCTGATTGCTGCTCAGCATGGCGGACCGGACATTTGTTCCGCTATTTCAACGTTTTCAGGCATTTAATCGGGCTTGCCGGACATCTGTTCCGTTATTTCCACTATTTGCAGCTTCCAAAGTAGCATTTTAGTTAAATAGCGGATTATATGTCCGGTTCACTGACCAATATTGCCATTTTTAGCTAAATAGCGGAATATTTGTCCGCTTACAGTCCTACTACTCTATATAAAATTACCCCTGTTTTAAACACCGTACTTCTTTTTCCCTCATAAATCCCGCAAATCCGTAATTCTACTCTCGATTACTTCGTCACCATACGTGAGATAACTAGTCGTTGAATCTCTTGTGTACCTTCGTAGATTTGAGTGATTTTCGCATCACGCATAAAGCGTTCTACTGGATAATCCTTTGTATATCCGTATCCACCATATACTTGGACAGCCTCTGTCGTAACCTTCATCGCTGTATCCCCAGCCATTAGCTTTGCCATTGCGGATTCCTTGCTGTATGATAATCCGTTAGACTCTAACCAAGCTGCTTGGTATGTTAACAGACGAGATGCCTCGATTGATGTTGCCATGTCCGCTAGTTTAAAAGAAATTCCTTGGTTTGCTACGATTGGCTTGCCGAACTGCTGACGCTCTTTTGAATAGCTGATGGATGCATCTAGAGCCCCTTGTGCAATACCAACAGCTTGAGCAGCGATTCCGTTACGTCCACCATCAAGTGTCATCATCGCAATTTTAAAGCCTTGACCTTCTTCTCCAAGGACATTTTCTACCGGTACACGGCAATCTTCAAATACGATTTCTGTTGTTGGTGATGAACGTATTCCTAATTTCTTTTCTTTTTTACCAACTGAAAAGCCTTCATAGCTGCTTTCGACGATAAATGCTGTTGTTCCTCGGTGTTTGTCATCTGGATTTGTAGATGCAAATACGATATAGATGTCTGCAATTCCACCGTTTGTGATAAAAATTTTGGAACCATTTAACACATAGTGGTCACCATCACGCTTTGCTGTTGTTTTCATGCCACCAGCATCAGATCCAGAACCTGGCTCTGTTAAACCGTAAGCACCAATTTTTTCTCCTTGTGCCATTGGGCGTAAGTACTTTTGTTTTTGCTCTTCAGTACCGAATTTATATAATGGCCAGCCTGCTAATGATGTATGAGCAGAAAGGGTAACTCCCGTTGAAGCACATACTCTTGAAAGCTCTTCGACTGCGATGCAGTATGCTAAATAGTCTGAGCCAATGCCACCATACTCTTCAGGCCACGGAATCCCTGTTAAGCCAAGCTCCGCCATTTTATGAAAAAGCTCCATGTCAAAGCGTTCCTCTTCATCACGTTCTGCTGCTGTTGGTGCTACCTCGTTTGTTGCAAAATCGCGTACCATTTTACGAATCATTTCATGCTCTTCTGATAATTGAAAGTTCATTTCTTTTCCCCCATTTATTCGTATGTTTTTTATTTCACTAGATTTTTGCTAATGACGATACGTTGAATCTCACTAGTTCCTTCATAGATTTCGGTGATTTTGGCATCTCGGAAAAAGCGCTCGACCGGATATTCTTCTGTAAAACCATATCCTCCAAACACTTGAACTGCTTCTGTTGCTACTTCAACGGAAGTCTTCGAAGCGAATAGCTTTGCCATTGATGCTTCCATTCCACAAGGCTTTCCTTCTGCACGAAGGTTGGCAGCTCGATAGACTAATAGTTTTGATGCTTCAACACTTGTTGCCATATCAGCAATCTTGAAGCCAACCCCTTGATTAGCTACGATCGGTCTTCCAAACTGAACACGCTCTTTTGCGTATGCTGTTGCATGCTCATAAGCAGCCTCTGCTATGCCTAGTGCTTGGGCTGCAATTCCAATCCGGCCAACGTCCAGATTTCCCAAGGCAATCTTAAAGCCTTTCCCCTCTTCACCTAAGAGGTTTTCAGCAGGTACCTTCATATCCTCAAACGTTAATTGCAGTGTTCTTGAACCATGAAGCCCCATCTTTTTCTCGTCTTTTCCGAGAACCAGTCCAGGTGTATCCTTATCAACAATAAATGCAGACACACCACGGTTCCCTTGTTCCGGATCAGTAGAAGCAAAAACAATATAGGTGTCTGCCTCACCACCATTTGTAATGAACACCTTAGAACCATTAATGATGTAATGGTCTCCTTGTTTGACTGCTCTTGTTTTTAATCCTCCTGCATCAGATCCGGCAGCAGGCTCTGTTAAACAAAACGCTCCTAAGTATTCACCTGAAGCCAACTTCGGAACATATTTTTTCTTCTGTTCTTCATTTCCGTAATACAAGATTGGGTTCGTTCCAACAGATGTATGCACGGATAGAATCACTCCAACCGTTGCACTGACCCTTGATAACTCGTGAATGGCAATAATGTAAGAGGTAAAATCCATCCCAGACCCGCCGTACTCCTCTGGAACAGTGATTCCCATTAGTCCAAGCTCACCCATCTTGTTTAAAATTTCTCTCGGAAAGTGTCCTGCCTCCATTTTTTCAATAAATGGAGTAATTTCTGTTTCGGCAAAATCCCGAACCATTTTGCGCATCATGTTCTGCTCTTCTGTAAAATGTAGCTCCATTATGTTCCCTCCTTGTTGCCAGATCCTTATTCGTAGCTATAGAAACCTCGGCCTGATTTCTTCCCTAGCCAGCCTGCTTTGACATATTTTCTTAGTAGTGGACATGGTCTGTATTTGTCGTCACCAAAGCCTTCGTGTAATGTTTCCATAATGTATAGGCATGTATCTAAGCCGATGAAGTCAGCTAGTGTTAATGGACCCATTGGATGGTTCATCCCAAGCTTCATCACTTCATCAATAGCTTCTTTGCTCGCAACACCTTCGTATAATGTAAAAATCGCTTCATTAATCATCGGCATAAGAATTCGGTTTGAAACGAATCCAGGAAAATCTTCTACTTCAACTGGAACCTTGCTTAATGTTTTCGTCATATCTTCTATTGATTGGTAGACTTCATCTGTAGTAGCAAGGCCGCGGATGATCTCTACTAGCTTCATGACTGGAACCGGATTCATAAAGTGCATGCCGATTACTTGCTCCGGACGTTTTGTCGCTGCTGCAATTTCTGTGATGGGTAGAGATGATGTATTTGTTGCAAGAATGGTGTGACTTGGTGCGATTTCATCTAGTTGAGCGAAGATTTTCGTTTTAATCTCCATATTTTCTACTGCTGCTTCAATGACAAGGTCCACTTCACGAGCTGATTGGATGTCGGTTGATGGTGTTAGTCTGCTTAGGATGTCTTCTTTCTCTGATTCTATTAATCTTCCTTTTTCAACTGAGCGTGAAAGGTTTTTGTTGATGGTGTTTAGGCCTCTGTCTAGGAATTCCTGTTTTAGGTCTTGTAGTGTTACTTGGTAGCCTGCTTGTGCGCATACTTGAGCGATTCCGGAGCCCATTTGGCCTGCTCCGATGACCATTACTTTTTTGATTGTCATGGTTGGTCCTCCTTTTGGTTTGGTTGTATTGTTGATGATTTTGGTTTTATTATCGAAAATGGTTGTTTTATTATCATAATCATGGATATATTATCGATTTTGTGTATTTTATTATCGAAATTCGCGAAATAATTATTTTTCGACAAAACTTGACTTAATTTCCGGTAGCCTTTTTAATATTACCTGTTGTTTTCCTCTACAGGCGCTTGCTTTCCGCGGGGCGGGGGTGAGCTTCCTCGTCGCTTTGCTCCTGCGGGAACTCACCATTCCCGCTATGTCCCGCAGGAGTCAAGCGCCTTTCGCTCCAAACAACTCAGTGCTCATATTAGTAAATACACATTAAACGCTTTATACTGTGTACCAATAAACAAACTACACTAACTTCAAGCTAGCTTAGGAACTTCAATCATCACAGCGTCACCTTGGCCGCCACCGCTACAGATAGAGGCGATTCCGATTCCGCCACCACGACGGCGTAGTTCGTATGCTAGTGTTAAGATGATGCGTGCTCCGCTTGCTCCGATTGGGTGTCCTAGTGCGACGGCTCCACCGTTAACATTTAGTTTTTCTTCGTCTAGGCCAGCGATTTTTCCGCTTGTAAGAGCTACGGCTGCGAAGGCTTCGTTTACTTCGAATAGGTCAATTTCTTCTAGTGTTCTTCCTGTCTTCTTTAATAGCTCATTAATGACAAGGCCTGGTGTTTGTGGGAAGTCTTTTGCTTCTACTGCAATGGCTGTGTGGCCAAGGATATAAGCAAGTGGTGCTTTTCCTTCTTTTTCCGCGCGCTCTTCGCTCATGAGTACGATTGCTGCTGCCCCATCATTTACTCCTGGTGCATTTCCAGCTGTAATCGTCCCGTCTGAACCAAATACAGGTGAAAGCTTAGCAAGCTGTTCTACAGATGTGTCTTTTCTAGGGGTTTCGTCTTCACTCATGATGATGGGATCCCCTTTACGTTGAGGAATTTCCAATGGTGTTATTTCTTCTTGTAGGATGCCTTTTTCCATCGCTTGAAGCGCACGTTGGTGACTTCTGAACGCCCATTCATCCTGAGCTTCTCTTGTTAAGCCGAATTCTTTTGCTGTTTCGTTTCCGTATGTTCCCATGTGAACACCGTTGAAGCTGCATGTTAAACCATCGTGGACCATTAAATCCTTTACTTGAGAGTCGCCCATTCGGAATCCCCATCTTGCTTTTGGTAGCATATATGGCGCATTTGACATGGATTCCATTCCACCAGCTACGATGACCTCTTCATCTCCTGCACGGATAATCTGATCTGCTAATGTGACGCTTCGCATTCCTGAAGCACATACTTTATTAATCGTTTCTGTTGTCACTTCCCATGGCAGCCCTGCATTTCGCGCTGCTTGTCTTGAAGGAATTTGTCCTTGTCCTCCTTGAAGAACGGATCCGAAGATAACTTCTTGAACGTTATCTGCAGCAACACCAGCTCGTTCTAATGCACCTTTTATTGCAAAGCCACCAAGATCTGAGGCTGTAAAACCACTTAGACTTCCACCAAAGCGACCAAATGGTGTTCTTGCACCTTCAACGATTACTGTTTTCCCCATGTTTTTTTCCTCCCTTTTTCTTTTCTATATATATGTAGACTCTTCTTTTTCCAATGTAGCTTTGAAATAAAGAGAGTCCTTTTTATGTTTGATAACGCTTACAAAAATCACCCAAATAGTTAATCAGTCTTTCAACTGTCTCCCCATCTTCCGACTGAACGCTCGCTCAGCATTATCCCAAAATAGTAGGGACATTTTAAGTCACTTTCTATACTTATTGTAAATGATATGGATTTAGAACGAAATGGTTTTTTCTGATTTTTTTTATTTTTCTTTTATATCTTAATAATGTGAAATTAGAACTAAGAAAAGAGGAAGTAATCACACGATCAGATGAGCATCTAGTTGTGAGTTACTTCCTCTTGTTGTTTTATATTATGAAGCTACTTGTTCTTCGGGCTCTCCGCAAACAGAACGTTCTAGAAGTTCTGCAAGGTCTTGAGTCGCTACGCTTTCTTCTACTTCCTTCGCTTTTGTACCGTCAGAAAGCATTGTTAAGCAATACGGACATCCAGAACTAATGACAGATGGTGCAACCTCTAATGCTTGCTCTGTACGCGCAACGTTCACGCGGTGACCAGCATCTTCTTCCATCCACATAAGTCCTCCACCAGCTCCACAGCACATTCCTTTTTCGCGGTTACGTTCCATTTCAACGATTTTCACGCCAGGAATGGCTTTTAGGATTTCACGTGGTGGTTCATACACTTCATTGTATCTTCCTAGGTAACAAGAATCATGATACGTAATCGTTTCATGAACCTCATACTTCGGCTTTAACCTACCAGATTTCACTAGATCTGCTAGTACTTCTGTATGGTGATAGACTTCACCTTCGAAACCGAAGTCAGGATACTCGTTTTTGAAGATGTTGTATGCGTGAGGATCGATTGTCACAATCTTCTTCACTTCATTTTTCTCAAACTCAGCAATATTTTGTGTTGCTAGCTCTTGGAATAAGAACTCATTTCCTAGTCTACGAGGGGTATCACCTGAGTTTTTCTCTTTATTTCCAAGGATTGCGAACTTCACGCCTGCTTCATTCATAAGCTTTGCAAAGGATAGCGCAATCTTTTGGCTTCGGTTATCAAATGAACCCATTGACCCAACCCAGAATAGGTATTCGAATTCTTCTCCAGCTTTTTTCACTTCTTTTACCGTCGGAACATGTACGTCCTCACGAGCTTCGCGCCAGTTTTCACGTTCTTTACGGTTTAGACCCCAAGGATTTCCTTGACGCTCGATATTTTGCATTGCACGCTGCGCATCTGCATCCATTTTTCCTTCTGTTAAAACAAGGTAACGACGAAGGTCGATAATTTTGTCTACGTGCTCATTCATTACTGGACATTGGTCTTCACAGTTACGGCACGTTGTACAAGCCCAGATTTCTTCTTCTGTGATGACATCACCAATTAAGCTTGGGCTGTACTCAAGTGTTGCTGCTGATTCAGAAGCACCTTGAGAAGCACTTGCCATGGCGATTTGGTTTCCTTTCGTTCCTTCAAATGCAAATGTTGGTACCCATGGTTTCTTTGATGTAACTGCTGCACCATGGTTTGTTAGATGATCACGTAGTTTAACGATTAAGTCCATTGGAGACAGCATTTTTCCTGTTCCTGTTGCTGGACACATATTAGTACAGCGACCACATTCTACGCACGCATAGAAATCAATCATTTGGTGCTGTGTAAATTCTTCAATTTTCCCAACTCCGAATGATTCTGCTGATTCATCTTCAAAGTTGATTGATTTTAATTTACCAGGATTGTCTAAACGGTTGAAATACACGTTAGCAGGTCCTGCGATTAAGTGAGCATGCTTTGATTGTGGAACATACACTAAAAATGCTAATAAGAACAGTAAGTGAATCCACCATGCGATGTAGAAGAT
This sequence comes from Rossellomorea marisflavi, assembly GCA_003667865.1. Lineage (GTDB taxonomy): Bacteria > Bacillota > Bacilli > Bacillales > Bacillaceae_B > Rossellomorea > Rossellomorea marisflavi_C. The sequence continues at coordinate 914,833 of CP033051.1, forward strand.
AACGATTGATGCCGTTTCACCAATCCACCCTAATGCTCCAGCAAATAATGAAGCAACCGGCTCTGTCCAAGTTAATTCATGTCCATGCCATACAAGTCCCATTCCGTTTCCTAGTAAAACGGAAAGCATTAAACCACCAATAAATAATAGAACGAGTCCTGATTTAAAGCCTCTTTTTAAACGTACTAGTTTTTCAACATAACGACGATAGAATGCCCATACCACAGCAATCAAGATCATTAATGTAACAAGTTCCTGGAAGAATGTGAATCCAGGATATAATGGTCCTAGCGGTAGGTGGCTACCAGGTGCTAGTCCCTTCCAAATAAAATCAATCGCTCCGAATTGAACGAGAATAAATCCATAGAAAAACATGACGTGGATTGCTCCACTTTTCTTATCCTTTAAAAGCTTCTTTTGGCCAAATACGTTGACTGCAACATTTTTCATGCGTTCTTTTACGTTGTTGTCAAACTCTACTTTTTTACCGAGTTTGATATACTCGATTCTTGTTTTTACCACATATGCAAATAGGCTTAGTGCGTAAGCGGTTACAAGGATAAACGCAATCCAGTTCACGATTAGTAAAACATCCATGAAGTGACCTCTCCCTTCTAGTCATAAAACCCTTTTCCCCATTTTGCTAAAACATTTCGAAACAATACAATTTTCAGAATGTTTCTTTACTCCATTATATAATGAATGAGCATTCAGTCAATGGTGAATGTTTGATTTTTTGAAGAATACTCAATTTTTTTATCCGCTAAAAGACCTAAATGCTTGTTGTTTGTAGGGTTTCTGTATTTTTAGGGTAAAGTATGAAGACGGTGTTGTTTATTAATTGGTCCGTTGCTTTCTGCTCCAGGGTGCTGCTTTCCGCGGGGCGAGCGGTGAGCCTCCTCGTCGCTACGCTCCTGCGGGGTCTCACCTGACTCGCTAATCCCGCAGGAGTCAGCACCCTTCCGCTTCAAGCAACTCTGTATTATCACTAAGGTTGTAATTTTCGCGTGTATTTATCTGATAATACATAAACCCTCAGTTTAAGAGGTTAGATACCTTCTAAATAGGCTATATAATGTGAAAGGTTTTACTCATTTTGTGAACACCATAATTTGATAAAAATGTGGACATACTATATATATTGCAATAGAAAGAGTGATATCCATGTGGACGATAATTTTTTTCGTTTTATTTCTAATGATTTGTTGGTGTGTCGTTGATTTTGTAGTGGGTAGACGTTTTTTTATTGCGAATGTTGTGCAGAGGAAATATCCTACGCGATATAGTGACATTGAGCTTATTGCTTCAGGTCCTGATGTATTTCGTTCCATTTTCAAGGATATAAGAGAAGCGAAGTCTTCTATACATATCCTTTTTTATATTGTTCAAAATGACCATCTTGGTCATCGTTTTTTAGAGCTGTTAGAGCAGAAGGCAAAAGAGGGAGTCGAGGTTCGGTTATTGGTTGATCGTATTGGAAGCTATGCGGTTCCAAAGGATAGGCTAAAGCGGTTAAAAGAAGCAGGTGGAGAGTTTTATTTTTCCCAGAAGCCAAAGCCTCCCTTTTTCTTTTTCTCCCTACAGCAACGAAATCATCGAAAGGTTACTATCATTGACGGTCAAGTAGGCTATCTCGGGGGCTACAACGTAGGAAAAGAGTATATTGATGAGGATCCAAAGCTCTCTCCGTGGCGTGATTATCACATGCGAATTGTTGGAGAAGGTACTCAGGATTTGCAGAAGGAATTTCTATTAGATTGGGAACGAGCTTCGAAAATTGATCTTTGTCAAAACCAAAAGTATTTTCCTCTTCTTCATAAGGGTAAAAGTAAGCATCAATTTGTTCCAACTGATGGAGTTAAAATTGAACAAACGTTTACTGATTTAATCGATTCTGCAGAGGAAAAAATAATTATTGGAACTCCTTATTTTATCCCTTCAAAAAATGTCTTTACTGCTTTACGTGATGCTTTATCCCGAGGGGTTGAGCTATCCATTTTAGTCCCTCAGCAGTCAGACCATTTGCTTGTAAAAGAGGCTTCCTTCACCTATTTCCGAACATTAATTAAAGAGGGTGCAAAGGTACATCAATTTCAAGAAGGATTTTTTCATGCCAAAGTAATGATGATTGACGATAAAGTGTGTGATATTGGAACTGCCAATTTTGATAAGCGGAGCTTTTTTCTAAATTTCGAAATGAACAATTTATTGTTTGACCCTGTTTTTATAAAAATTGTTGAGGCTCAAATACAAAGGGATTTGCAAGCTTCAACGTTAATGGACTTAGAAAAATTACATGCTGTCGGTTTTACAACAAGAATAAAAGAACAAATTGCTGGCGTCATTTCTATCTTACTGTAGGGAGGGATTCCTTTGAGAATTCGATTAGGGTTTGTTGCGAATGCTTTAGGACTTTGGGATGCAAGTCCATCCAAGACCATGACCTATAAACGCTACACGGAGCTTCCGAAGAATGAACGGATGGATCGATTAAAGGAGGTTACTGCCCTTAATCTCAATCATACAAAGCGTATTCTTTATTATCTTGCTGCCCATGAAATTGAAGTCTACCGAATGTCTAGCTCTCTAGTCCCTCTTGCAACACACCCTTATGTAAAATGGGATTTTTTAAAGCCGTTTAAAAAGGAGTGGCAGGAGTTAGGAGAGCTGATTCGTCAGTTCAACATTCGGGCAAGCTTTCATCCGAATCAGTTCACTTTGTTTACGAGTGATCGGGAACACGTTACCGAAAATGCTGTTGAAGATATGAAGTATCATTACCAAATGCTTGAAGCAATGGGGATTGAAAAGGACTCTGTTATCAATATTCATATAGGTGGCACATACGGTGATAAAGAGACTACCGTTGAACGGTTTCATAAAAACATTAAAAAGCTCCCTGCTGAAATTAAAGACATTATGACACTAGAGAATGATGATAAAACCTATAATGTTGAAGAGACACTAGCTGTTTGTAAGAAAGAAGATATCCCTATGGTATTAGATATTCATCACCACGAGGCAAACCTTACGACCGAGAAAATTGAAGAGTACATTCCTGATATTTTTGATACGTGGAAGCGTCGTAACATGGTTCCGAAAGTTCATATCTCTTCTCCGAAAACGGATAAGGCTTTTCGGTCTCATTCTGATTTTGTAGACCTACATTTTATTTCAGAGTTTGTACAAGTGTTACGGAAATTTGATGTAGACGTGGACTTTATGATTGAAGCGAAAAGTAAGGATTTTGCGATGTTTGATCTGATTGAAGGGCTCTCTAGTATTCGTGGAGTGAAACGAATACGTGGTGGCACACTAGAGCTGTAAATGGTATTTTAAAGGCAAATCCTTTTAGGGGTTTGTCTTTTATTTTTGTCATTGGAGGGAACTTTCTATGAAAACTTGCTTATCCTGGAGTGGTGGTCGTGATAGCATGATGATGCTACACACTTTGAGGGACGGACCTCAAGAGGTGGAAGGACTTTTAACAACCTTTTCTCTAGCTGATCGTCGAATGATGATGCACGGAGTTCCTATTGATCTTGTCGAGAAGCAGGTGCAAAGTCTTGGAATATCATTTTACCCCGTGTTCTTTGAGGAACCTGTCAGTAATGAGAACTATGAGGAAACCATGTCAGTGGCAATTAGGCAATTAGAACGTGATGGATTTACGGCAATGGGGTTTGGCGATTTATTTTTAGAGGATATCCGGAAGTATCGCGAAAAGCAGATGGCACAGACAAAGCTGTCTCCAATTTTTCCGCTATGGGGTAGGTCCACGAGTGAATTTGCTATGGAGTTTATTCATAAAGGCTATAAGGCCAAGATTGTTTGTGTGGATGGGGACCAGCTCGATTCCTCATTCCTAGGTAGAGACTACGATAAACAATTCCTAGAGGACCTTCCAGATTTGGTAGATCCTTGTGGTGAAAATGGGGAATTCCACTCTTTTGTTTATGATGGTCCGTTGTTTAAGAATGCTGTATCCTTTGATGCTAAGGGGCATTACATAAAGTATAACCGGTTTCACTATCTTGACCTTATATAGAGTTATTGATTATTTAAAAACGTTCTCAAACCATGGTTGAACATAGGTAAACACCTTAAACCCTAAGTAAATTCCAACAATCCCAGCGATTCCTGGCAGTGCTGGTGGTGCAGGGATTGGTAATTTAAATAACGCAAAAACAAATCCTACGATAAATCCTGTTATAATTGCTAGCAATACTAGTTTCATGAGAAACCTCCATACATGTTATTAGGCTTATTATAAACCTTCTAAGAAGAAATTATTTAAGGTCCGTCCCTCAAAGGGCGGACCTTTTTGATTACATTTTTTCTGGTGCTGATACTCCAATTAGTGTTAGCGCATTTTGTAGTGTGATTCGTACTGATTGAATTAGCGCTAGTCTAGCAAGAGTCTGCTCTTTTTCGTTTTCATCTAATACTTTTACAGCATTGTAGAAGCTATGGAATGCTGCTGCAAGCTCATTGATATAGTTTGTTATTTGATGCGGTGTGCGCTTGTCTGCTGCATCCGCCACAACTAACGGAAATTCTCCAAGTTTCTTCAGCAAGTCTACTTCTTTTTCACTGTTGATTAGAGCGACATTGGCATCATTATATTGATCAACTGTAATGCCTTGCTCCGCTGCTTGGCGAAGCATGCTGCAAATTCGTGCATGTGCGTATTGAGCATAGTACACAGGGTTTTCATTTGACTGTGATACTGCAAGATCCAAATCAAAATCAAGATGAGTATTTGCACTTCTCATTGCGAAGAAGTAACGTACAGCATCAAGACCAACCTCTTCAACAAGCTCACGCATTGTCACCGCTTTACCGGTACGCTTACTCATTTTCATTTTTTCACCGTCTTTATAGAGGTGAACTAGCTGGATGACTTCTACTTCAAGGCTATCCGGCTTAAAGCCTAATGCCTGAATGGCCGCTTTCATTCGAGGAATGTACCCGTGGTGATCGGCCCCCCAAACATTGATTAAGATATCATGACCACGCTCAAGCTTATCGCGGTGATACGAAATATCTGGAGTTAGGTAGGTATATGTTCCGTCATTTTTAATCAGAACTCGATTTTTGTCATCTCCAAGCTCTGTTGAACGGAACCATGTTGCACCGTCTTCCTCATAGATATGACCGTTGTCACGTAATACTTTTAACGCATCATCGATTTTCCCATTATGGTAAAGAGATGTTTCTGAGTACCACACATCAAATGGCACACGGAAGTCTTCAAGGTCTTTTTGAAGTTTGGCAAGCTCGTATTTTAATCCATATTCACGGAAAAACTCGTAGCGTTCCTCTTCTGTTGCTTTGACATATTTGTCTCCAAACTCTTCCGCAAGCTTTTTACCGATGCCAATAATATCTTCTCCATGGTAGCCGTCCTCAGGCATTGGCTTGTCTTGGCCAAGTGCTTGGAAATAGCGCGCTTCAACTGAGAGCGCAAGGTTGTTAATTTGGTTACCAGCGTCATTAATATAGTATTCACGCGTTACTTTGTAGCCCGCTTTTTCTAAAATATTGCTTAGAGAGTCCCCTACAGATGCACCACGAGCATGACCTAAATGCAGGTCTCCTGTTGGATTCGCTGATACGAACTCGACATTGATTCGTACGCCTTGGCCAAATTCAGATTCCCCGTATTTTTCGCCAGCTTGTAATATTGTCGGGACTAGTTCTGTTAAATATTGATTGTTCATGTAGAAGTTGATGAAACCAGGTCCAGCAATGTCCATTTTTTCAATAGACGCTTTTGATTGGTCAAAATTTGCAATCAGTTCATCCGCAATCATTCGAGGTGCCTTTTTCGCCACTCTAGCAAGCTGCATCGCCATATTTGTCGAGAAATCACCATGGTCTTTATCTTTTGGTTTTTCTAATATGACATCAGGAACCTCTTCCTCTGATGCAAGATTGGCTTTTATGACAGCTGCTTTTATTTCATTTTTCAAATTCTCTTGAACTTTTTCTAATATATTCATGACGTTGCTGCTTCCTCCTTATATTGGATGATCATTTCATAATCACCAACGATGCTTCCTTGCATCTCAAGCTCGTATTTCAAATGAAAGCGTCCATTTATGTTTGAAGACTCTTGATCTTTTGTTTGCTTATGTACTAGTTTTTCAGTCTTTGTCACAAGAAGGAGTGTTCCAAGCTGACTTTCATAGGAACCATTATTGTCGTGATTCTCCTGAAAGGTTAGCCTCATTTTCACAGCACCACTGCGAAGAATAACCGCTCGTTCGTCTTCTAGTTTCACGATCGTGTGCACGGTACCTTCTTCTTGAACTTCATCATATTTCAGGTATATACTATTTCCTTTTTCATAGTATTGACCAAATGCAAGTAATTCAAAGGTTTCTTCTTCATTACCACTACGTATGTTTGTTGTTAAATTAATTTTGACCGGTAATTGTGTATTTGTCGAAATCGTCAACCCAGTCACATCCTTTTTTCTTTATTAGAGGGACGGACCTTATTATATGAATAAATTCGGGAAAATGCAATTGTATTAGGGCTTTTTGCGAGCTGTGAGAATACTTGAAAGGGACTAACACTTTGCCCTACACCTTCACTGTTGTAAGAGAATGTGCTGGTCTATGGTGTTAGTCCCTTTGTTTTATATTTTAGTGAGTGGTTAGTAAGTAATAGCCAACCCTTGAAGGGGTAGCGTAATTACAATTACTTGACAAACCCAAGTAGCATTTCACGAATGATTTTACTAGCTGTATTTGCTGTTTGTTCAGAGTGGTCGTAGATTGGTGCTACTTCTACTAAGTCGGCTCCGACAACATTTACTTCTGAACGAGCTATCTCATGGATGGTAGCAAGTAGTTCACGAGATGTGATCCCACCAGCATCTACCGTTCCTGTTCCTGGAGCATGAGCCGGGTCTAGTACATCAATATCAATGGTTACGTACACTGGACGGCCAGCAAGCTGAGGTAAAATCTTTTTAATTGGCTCGTGCACGTCAAATTTTGAAATGTGCATGCCATTCTTTTTAGCCCATTCTAGTTCTTCCTTCATTCCTGAGCGAATTCCGAATGAATAGACATTTTTCGGACCGATATGTTCAGCAATTTTTCGGATTGGTGTTGAGTGTGATAAAGGCTCGCCTTCATACTCTTCACGAAGATCCGTATGTGCGTCCATATGAATGATTGCTAGGTCCGGATACTTCTTATAAATAGCCTTCATTACTGGCCAAGAAACTAAGTGTTCTCCACCCATTCCAAAGGGAATCTTCCCATCAGCTAGCAATCCATCAATATACTCTTCAATGATATCAAGGCTACGCTGTGCATTTCCGAATGGTAGTGGAATGTCACCTGCATCAAAATATTTTACATCGTCAAGCTCACGGTCTAAATAAAAGCTATACTCTTCAAGGCCAATTGACACTTCACGAATACGTGCAGGACCAAAACGAGAACCCGGACGATAGCTTACCGTCCAATCCATTGGCATACCGTACAGAACCGCTTGACTCTCTTCATAAGAGGGATGACTTTTAATAAACACATTACCAGAATACTGCTCATCAAAACGCATACGAATCCAACTCCTTTTTGAGGGACGGACCTACAGTCGTTTGTCCCTTTTAATGATGTAATGAGGAAGGACCCTTTGGAGGTCCGTCCCTCTATTCTGTTAAGTCTTTAACGAATTTTGGAAGTGCGAAGGCTGCTTTGTGAAGCTCTTTTGTGTAGTATTTTGTGTCGATTTCATGGAAGCGCTCTTCTTTTACTTCTAGTGGATCATGCTTTTTGGATCCTACTGTGAATGCCCACATGCCGCTTGGGTATGTTGGGATGTTTGCGATATATAGACGTGTGATTGGGAAGATTTCTTTTACGTCTGATTGCACACTGCGAATCAGGTCCGCCTTGAACCAAGGGTTGTCACATTGCGCAACAAAAATTCCGTCCTCTTTTAACGCTTTAGAAATTCCTGCATAGAAGCCTTTTGTAAATAGGTTTACTGCTGGTCCAACAGGCTCTGTTGAGTCAACCATAATCACGTCATACTCGTTTTCTGCTTTTGCGATGTGCATGAAGCCGTCACCTACTTGTACTTCTACACGCTCGTTTTCAAGCTCACCTGCAATTTCAGGTAGGTATTTTTTCGAGTACTCGATTACTTTTCCGTCAATTTCAACAAGTACTGCTTTTTTTACGCTAGGGTGCTTTAATACTTCACGAATGACCCCACCGTCACCGCCACCAACAACAAGAACTGTTTCTGGGTTTGGGTGCGTGAATAATGGAACGTGTGCCACCATTTCATGGTAGACGAACTCGTCCTTTTGAGAGGTCATGACCATTCCATCAAGGAATAGCATATTGCCCCATTCTTCTGTTTCTGCCATTTCTAAATATTGAAATTCTGTCTGTTCTGTATGTAAAGTCTTTTTAATTTTCATTGTAATTCCGAAGCCGTCTGTTTGTTTTTCTGTGTACCATAGTCCACTCATTGTTTAACATCCTTTCTCTTTAAAAAATCTGTATTTTACTGTGTCCGTGAAGGGCAGTTACATTAATTTTTATAAAAATTACAATTTACATCATACGATTCTATTTATCGTTTCGCAACTCCGTATTTTTATCCTTCCCTAACATCTTAAATACAAACATGAGAAAAAGTATAGTGGATTCTATCAAAATTACAAGATAAATATTTTTTCTTCTTATAGAGGTTTAAAACGTTTTGGTTTTTTTCATACTAGTTAATACATAATTCTGGGTTTTAGTAGATTGTTTGACTGAGGGTTCTTGTTTAGCGAGGACCGTTGCTTTCCGCTGCGGATGCTTGCTTTCCGCGGGGCGGGTGGTGAGCCTCCTATGGATGGTTCCGTTCCAGTGGGTACGGAACCCGGGTCTCACCTAGCCCGCTAATCCCGCAGGAGTCAAGCACCCCTCCGCTCCAAGCAACTCAGCAGTAGTACATGAAATCTACTTAAAGGCATAAAACAATTTGAATGTATTCATGAATAAAACTATTAGTAGGAGAACTAAAATCCAACCTTTTATAAATAATCAAAATAGCTAACTTATTTTATAGATTCTAGGACCTTGTCCGAAACGAGGGAATTATTGTGGAATTGATTACGAATTCTAGGATGCAGAAGACGATTAAGTATTTGCGGGCTTCGGTTTTTGTTGGGTTGATTTTTGTTGCGTTGTTTTTGACTGCGCTTGTTGGGTTGTTGACGTATGCTAAGGTTCAGGGGGCGCCTCCTCTTGCTGTTCCACAGTCGACGCTGATTTATGGTGCTGATGGAAGCATTATTGGGGAGAGTAATACCGGTCAGAAGCGGTATTGGGTGAATCTTGAGGATATTGATCCTACGTTAATTGATGCGACGATTGCGATTGAGGATCGTAATTTTCATAGCCATAACGGATTTGATTTTAAGAGGATTGCTGGAGCCGCAATTGCTGATATTAAGGCGATGTCGATGGTTCAAGGTGCCAGTACCATCACACAGCAGTATGCTCGTAATCTTTACTTGACCCATGAAAAAACATGGAAGCGTAAGCTGAACGAAGCACTTTATACGTTGCGTTTGGAGATGAACTATTCGAAGAAAGAGATTTTAGAAGGTTATTTGAATACCATCTATTACGGACATGGAGCCTATGGTGTCGAAGCTGCTAGTCAGTTTTATTTTGGAAAAAGCGCAAAGGATCTTAGCACTGGTGAGGCTGCCATGTTAGCAGGCATTCCGAAAGCACCTAGCTATTATTCTCCTTTAAAATCAGTGGAGAAATCCTCGCAAAGACAACAGATTATCTTGAAAACGATGCATGAGGTAGGATTTTTGAAAGATGAGGAGGTACAGCAAGCTCTTAAGCAACCGATTACGATTGTCGGTGAGCATGCACATAATCGTGTTGAAATCGCTCCTTATTTTCAAGATGTGGTCCGAAACATGCTCCAAACACAGCTTGGTTTAGATGAACGGACAATCGAGTTAGGTGGATTAAAAGTATATACGACCTTACAGCCGAAGCATCAGGAAGTTGCGGAAAAGGTTGTTGCCGAACAGATTCCTGATGTGTCAGAGATTCAGGTAGGGTTTGTTGCAATGAATCCGAAGAATGGGTATGTTACAGCACTAGTTGGTGGACGCAACTATGAAGAAAGTCCTTTTAACAGAGCAGTTCAAGCAGTCCGACAGCCAGGTTCAACGATTAAGCCCCTTCTGTACTATTCTGCTCTTGAGCAAGGGTTTACACCATCTACTGCAATGAGAAGTGAGCCAACAACATTTACGTTTGATGAGGGACGTGAAAAGTATGCTCCCCATAACTACAATAGCAAGTATGCCAATGATGAGATTACTCTCGCTCAAGCGATAGCGGTGTCAGATAATATCTTTGCAGTAAAGACACATCTTTTCCTCGGACAGGAGACGCTTGTTGAGGCGACGAAGGATAAGTTTGGACTAACTACGGATGTACGAAATTATCCTTCCTCTGCCCTTGGAACATCTGGGGCTCGCGTTATTGACATGGTCAATGCCTATAGTATTTTTGCCAATGGTGGACAAAAGGTAAAGCCAGTATTTATTCGCAAGGTTGAAACTGCTGCTGGTGATGTGATTTATGAAAATGAACTTGAGAAGGAGCAAGTGTTGGATCCGAATGTTTCTTATGTTATGACACATATGTTAACTGGTACCTTTGATCCGAAACTAAATGACTATTCGACGGTTACCGGGATTACAATTCGTGATGAAGCAACTCGCCAATATGCGGCAAAGTCAGGTACGACGAACACGGATAACTGGATGATTGGTTACTCTCCTCAGCTGACAGCAGGGATCTGGACTGGATATGATCAAGGAAAAGAAATTTCATTAGTGGAAGATAAGTACTATGCGAAGAATATATGGGTTCATTTTATGGAAGAAGCGTTAAAAGGTCAGCCCATAAAAACCTTTAAACCAACTGATGGCGTTATTGGAGTGAATGTCAATCCTCATAACGGTAAGCTCGCAACCAAGGATTGCCCGGTTCAGCGTTTTACCTATTTCGTAAAAGGGACTGAACCAACAGAATACTGTGCAGAACATATCGACAATCCTATTGAAGACATTACACCAGTGCCAAAAGAAGAAAAGAAAGACGACCAACCTTGGTACAAGAAGATCACAAATTGGTTCACTTAAGGGACGGACCTTCTAGGGAGTTCAGCTCTTAGACCCATTTTATCCAAATGAAAAACCTCGGGCTTGTGCGGAGACCCGAGGTTTTTCATGTCCTAGTTTATGTGCAAACTGTTCTTTAAGTTTACTTTTTTTCTAGGATGAGAGCAAGTTATGGAATAAACGTTCAAATTTTTGTCACATATTGTTCAAATTTTATAAAAAGTGATTGCAATCACTTCAAAATCGACTACACTTTCAAACCTTCTTTTAGCTCATCAGAAGACCTTTCCCACATGCCTTGATCATGGTTTTGAAGGAAGTTACGGAGAATGTCTTTGGATGTATCATCAATATGGTCAACAATGATATGACGCTTAATCGATTTATCCATTCGGTTTACGTGCTCCGGAAGAGACTTATAGCCTCTTCGTTTTTCCGTGTTCACAACCATTTCACACGCTGTGACCCCAGCATAGTATGGTCCGTCCTCTTTACGGTCAATCGTTACCCATACAAGCCAATACGGTTTTCCACCAGCGGAATCCTCACGATTTGTTGTGAACTTAATCCTTTTTTCTACAGAACTGCGGGCATGCATTGCACCGATATCTACAAATGCTTCCCCTTCTTCAATGTCTACAAACACTGGAGAAACATTGTCTAAACTAAGTGATCCTACTCCATATCCCCCATGACCATCCGTAGGGTCACTTTTTATAATATTAAACCCAATATTCTTCTTCTTTTCCATTTGAAACAACCCCTTTTAAAAATGTTTGACTCATATGTAAGGCCATTGTTTTATAAAAACAGTGAAAAGATAAATTCATAAATCATATTAAATGATTGAAACATTGCTGACATGACAAAATCCATTACAGGCCAGATTGTATAACTATCAAGTGGTGTGATAACAAGAATGATAAATAGGAGCACACCGTATTGTTCATATTGTGATAGCTTTGCACGAATCCTTGGTGGTGAAAGGTCCTCAATAATCCGATATCCATCAAGTGGTGGAAATGGGAAGAGGTTAAACACAAAGAGTAGAGCATTTAAAGCGGCAATCATATAAAACATCTCTACAAAAAAGGTCGGGATACTCAAAAAGCCCATGATGCTAAATAAGAAAAACACACCATATGCAACAGCAAAGATTAGAAAGTTACTTAATGGACCTGCCAATGACACGAGTACTCCAGCAAGCTTTGGATTTTTAAAATTAAAACGGTTCACTGGTACGGGTCTTGCCCAACCGAAGCCTGCAATTAAAATAAATAAGGTTCCAATTGGATCTAAATGTTGAATGGGGTTCAAGGTTAATCTTCCCTGATCCTTTGCGGTTGAGTCTCCAAATTTATACGCCACATAGGCATGTGCAAATTCATGAAATGTAAAAGCAATAATTAAGGCGATGATGACAAATGGTAATTGCTCTAACGGAAATGCTAGTAATCCTTCCAAAATATGTACTCCTTTAAAAAACAGATTTCCTTCTCTATTCCATACTATACAAAAAAAGTCCTTCTTATATCAAAAGCTTTGAAATTCAAAACTTGCTCTATGAGATGGAATTGAATTACATTAGGAATTAAGGATGTGGACAAGACTGTATCCTCATCTTATCAAATTGTACCAAATGAAGACGATAGGAGCGAAGTAGAATGCCTTATGTTACGGTAAAAATGCTTGAAGGTAGAACGGAAGATCAGAAAAAAGCGTTGGTTGAAAAAGTGACTGCTGCTGTTAGTGAAACGACGGGTGCTCCTGAGGAGAAGATTGTTGTTTTTATTGAAGAGATGACAAAGGGGCATTATGCTGTTGGTGGGAAGCGTTTGAGTGATCAATAGGATTTTTTGAAGCAGCTGCTTTTGTGGCTGTTTTTTTGTAGGAGGGCCGTTTACCTATTACTTGGTCCGTTGCTCTCCGCTCCAGTGTGCTTGCTTTCCGCGGGGCGGGAGTGAGCCTCCTCGGCGCTTTTGCGCCTGCGGGGTCTCACTATTCCCGCTGTGTCCCGCTGGAGTCAAGCACCCTTCCGCTGCGAGCAACTCAGTAGATTTACGGAAGTTACTGTTCTTAACATAATATTCATTTAAGAAAGTTTTCTAATACCTCTAATTCTTCTACAATTTCACACTTAAAAAATCGACCATTCTTTTTTCAAAACTTCGATTTCCCATACCTCTCTCACTAAAAAAATAAGAGATAGGATTGATAGTACGCAATACTTGTATATAGGATTGACACCCAAAAGGATACTGAGCGGTAAAAGTCATTTTTAATTTTTATCTCCGCACTGCTTCTGTCAGATAGGTTAATGCCACTTGCATGAATATAAAAAACACATAATGTAATTAGGACGCCAACAATGAAAGTAAATTCAACATAGGGACGACTTGTTAAATTGCTAGCAATAAAAGGTATTCCGAATAAAAATAATAGCGTGATACTGAGGGTAAGCACTTTAACTAACAATATTTTGACATGGTCATTCAAATTTGAGTCAACTCCTTAAAGGCTAGAGTAACCTTGGTCATCTTTGAAACACTGCAGTAATCGTCTTCACAAAATACCCCTACTAAATTTTACCATTATTTATATTTTTCTGACAATATGTATTTATTGTACTACTGTATTTAAGCAAAAAAAAGGCAGCATCCTCTGCTACCCTTTCATTAACTCACAACAAGCTTCTGATTTAGTTTTTCAATATAGTCATATGCCTCACCAATTTCTTCATGCGTATACTTCTGCTTACTTTTTAACGTGAAGATTTTCTCTGTTACTTCCTCTTTTGGTAGAGTATCAAAGTATAAAACTGTTGATACTAGCTCAAGAAATCTTGATGATTGTTCGTTCATGTCTTGTAGGCATTCTGGTAATGAAGGCATTGCTTTTTCGTACATATTTAGAAATTCCTGGCCTTCCTCTGTTACCGTGTAGCGGTATTGAAAGTATCCGCCCTTCTTTTCTCTTAATTCTGAGATAAAGCCCATATTGCATAGCTCTTCCACTCGTAATGTTAATTCCTCTGAGTATGGTCCGTAAAAATGGAATTGGAATTTTTCTTGAAATGGAAAGGAAAGCTTTTTGGCAATAAAAATCATTTTTTGAAGCTTTTTACGTCCAATAATTTCTCCAGACGCTAGGAAAGCACTCATTAATTTAGCATGTTCTTTTAACACGATACGTCATCTCCCACTCCGAATAATGCTATGTAAGATTCGAAATCAAGGTCCGTCCCTCTTAAGGTAGCTCTAGAATCTTACGTATTTGTCTTTTTATATTTTTTTTGGATGTTTCGTCATATAGTAAGTCACTAGGAAAGTAGAGCTTGTGGTCTGTTCTTCGTTTTCCTGAGATGGCGTCAACGATATCTGATTCTCTTGATAGTTCTCGTAGGTCGTTATTCCTCATTAGTAAGTGAATCGGCAATCGTTCTTCCTCTTCACCAGGTCGGTAGAAGTCATACGGAAGGTCTGAGGATGAATCAACGACTAGATAATAGTCTGGGTCCATTCCTGCCTTGCGAAACAATCCTTCGAGCTCACTATGCTTCTTGTATTCCTTTGCTGGGTCAAATTCTACATATTTAAAAAGATTTCGGTTCATGAAACGTTGACACAGATCAACTAATAGCTCATCGTCTTCATCCTGCCAAATCTGGAAGTAGTACATTATAATGGCTTCATCTAGTTTGAGATAGTCCTCTAACGTTACTTCTCCGTCAAACAATGAATAAAAGTGTATTGGCTCTTGTTTGAATGCGTAGCCCTCTTCAAATAGCTGTTTCGCACGATGGAGAATTTTCGTAAGAATAACCTCAGCACTTCTTGTAACCGGGTGAAAATACACTTGCCAATACATTTGGTAGCGACTCATAATATAGTCTTCTACTGCATGCATTCCACTTTGCTTAATCACGACCTGGTCCTCACGAGGTCTCATGACACGCAAAATTCGCTCCATATCAAAATGCCCATAGCTTACACCTGTAAAATACGCATCTCTTTGAAGATAATCCATTCGATCGGCATCAATCTGGCTAGAAATTAAACTAACGACAAGCTTGTCCTCGTAGGTTTTGCCAATGACTTCTGCAACCTTTTTCGGAAAATCAGCTGCTACCCGTTTTAATACAGCATTTACTTCTGTATTTCCTAAAATAATGGATTGCGTAAATTCCTCATGGTCAAGATGGAATACTTTTTCAAATGAATGTGAAAAAGGGCCATGTCCTAAATCATGGAGAAGTGCTGCACAGAGGGATAACA
Organism: Rossellomorea marisflavi; assembly: GCA_003667865.1. GTDB lineage: Bacteria > Bacillota > Bacilli > Bacillales > Bacillaceae_B > Rossellomorea > Rossellomorea marisflavi_C. Next base: position 930,289 of record CP033051.1, read on the forward strand.
AACGTTCTTCTTGGTTCCATTCAGGACGACCATTGAAAACGTCATCGACAATCCTTCTAATAATTTCATATACACCTAGAGAGTGATTAAAGCGACTATGCTCTGCTCCATGGAAGGTTAGATACGTGGTACCGAGCTGGCGAATTCTACGAAGTCTTTGAAATTCTTTTGTACCAATTAGATCCCATATAACTTGGTCTCTAACGTGTACGTACCGATGAACAGGGTCTTTAAAAACTTTTTCCTCATGCAATTTCTGTTTGGAATATTCCATTTTTTACCCTCTTCCTAACTAGCATGTTTCTATTATAGCGATTTTTGACGAGACGTTCATCTCGTTTTTTGTCGAAAAATTAATAGATATGACGAGATTTCTTCTATATCAACGATTCTATCCACAAAAAAATTTTTCATCCATTTTTAGGCTATTGACAATAAGAACACTCTCTATTTAATACCTGCATTCGTAGAATGAAAAAACTGACAATGAATGAAAAAGCTCCATCGTCAGTTTCTGGTTGTTTTATTTTAATTTCTTTTCAACCTTCTCTAAAAGCTCTTCTTCCGTCAGTGCCGCTAATGGCCGATTGTTGACAAATGCGAATGTTTTCTTTCGACCAGGGCCACAATACGACTGACAGCCAACATCAATTGGGGCATCTGGGTCAAGATTCTTCAATTTAGGTATCAGCGTTTTAAGATTTACGGCTTGACAGTCATCGCAAACTCGAAATTCGTTTGCCACCTGATAACCATCCTTTCTCTCTATAAAATGCATTGTATCCTTCGAATTTTTTAATCCGATTATTAGAATAACGGTTTCTTTCAAGGTTTTCAAGGCTACGTTTTTTCCATGTTGTCGTTAGTTGGTGACAACGAAACTATTAGAAAAAAATAAATTTTAACATATTCGTATAAAAAACTAGAAAACTGTACATCCTTTTATCAACAAGACGTTTTATAAACAATCGAAAGGGAGTTGAGATAGATGAAATCTCGTCAAGATGCTTGGACAGAGGAAAATGATCTATTATTAGCAGAAACTGTTTTACGCCATGTCCGTGAAGGTAGTACTCAGTTAAATGCATTTGAAGAAGTAGGAGATAAACTCAATCGCACGTCTGCTGCCTGCGGCTTCCGTTGGAATGCAGTTGTTCGTCATCAATATGAAAAAGCTCTTCAACTAGCAAAAAAGCAGCGTAAACAGCGTCATCGTATTCTAGGAAAAGAACAAAGTGGTAAGAAAAAGCTTTTATATCAGCCACCAACACCTTCCATTGATGAGCTTGATGCTATGTCTCTATCAATGTCAAAAATGCAAGAAATGGATGAAGATCCAACAGCCTTTATTCTCGATCATAATCAAGAAACAGAAGCACAACCATCTACAGAGACAGAGGATTCAAATGAGTCTCAAGAAGTTTCATTCGAGCAGGTACCCATGATGCAACAACAACAGCAAGTACAACAGCAGCCTGTTTCACAAAAGCCTATCTCTACTGAAATGAGAGGCGATATGTCACTTGAGAAAGTCATCCTATTCTTACAAAATCTAGCTCAATCGGGCTATAAAACTGATATTTTAAGAAGTGAGAATCAAAGATTACGTCACGAGAATGCAGAGATTCGCCGTCAAAATCAAGAGCTTGAGAAAAGAATTCAGAAACTCGAGTCCAACTCAACTACAATGCAAGAGGATTATGAGACATTAATGAATATTATGAACCGTGCAAGAAAGCTTGCTTTATTTGAAGATGAGGAAGCAAAAGCACCACGATTCAAAATGGATCGCAACGGCAATCTCGAGAAGCTTGCGGAATAATCCAATATCATTCTAAAAATAGAGAAATAGTAAAGGGTTTGGAGAAACCGATACGATAAGAAACAGAATAAAAGGATATCTCAATAAGGTCCGTCCCTATTCAAGACCTGTTGAGATATCCTTTTATTTGTTGTAGAGTACTTTTTCGTTCCGTTCGACAACGCGCTGGTAATAGTTTTGGTATAGAATCAGCTCATCTTCTTGTAAGTTTTGTGAGTAGATGTCCTTGCTGAATGATTTGAGTGTCGTTAGAAAACGAAGCATTACATCTTGAATGGATAGTTCAACTTGTAAAAGCTCTGATAGTGATGCCATCACTTCTGGTTTAATATCTGGAAATACAAATTTAGTAGATTGACGTGCTAATCCTAAATGGTAAAGCTGTTTAATTCTATTGGCACGCTCTGATCCACTACCATTTACACAAAGATAGATTTGGACCGCTACACCGTTTCGAATTCTTCGCTGTGAAATTCCAGCAAATTTTTGGTCAGAGATACTTAAGTCATAACTACCTGGACAATAAGAATGGATAATTTCCTTTGCTTCAATGGTGACGGAAAAGTCTTTAAACATTTCTTGTACCAGCTGGAGCATAGCATCGTATCCTCTATTAATATCAATTCCCTTTTCAGTATCTGGGAAGATTAATGATAAATTTAACACTCCCGAATCCAGTACAACGGCTAGACCACCGGAATTCCGGACAATATAGTTTAATCCTTGTTGCTCTAAATCGTCTAATGCTTCCTGAAGAAGAGGAAGCTTTGTATCTTGAATCCCCAACACAATCGTATCATGATGCACCCATGAGCGTGCCGTTGGGTCGGAATTCCCTGCTCCAACAGATGTACATAACGTGTCATCCATCGCAAAGGACTCCAAGGCACCAAACATCGGACCTAAACTAGATTGGTCAATAATTCTCCACTGCTCCTGCTGAAGCAATGATCGGCCATTACTCATGCTGTTTTCTCCTTCAATTAATAGTCGATTTATTATACCATATCTTCTATTGAGGAAAGAGTTGCTGTGGCATGTAATACCTTACTTTAGTCAAAATGAATGTTTTACGTTATTGTTATGGTAAACTAGAACTACTTCTAGATTTAGTGATTTTGACCAACTTCTACTCCTAAAAACTTTCTTGAGGTCAAAACCATTCCTCTCTTTAGCAAACACCAAATCCTAATATTAACAAAATATTTACACATTTGAAATTGTCCTTTCCTAACTATCCTCCGTATAATGATGAATACATCTGTAGAATAGAAAGATAAAAAAGAACAAAGGGGCTACTTATGAATAATACATTAAGAAAGTATGTGAGTACGCAGGTATTAAATGAAACTTCCGTTTTAGCAGCACTGGAAACAAATCTAGCAATGATAGAATTCAATCTGGATAAAGAAGTGATCTGGGTGAATGAAAACTTTTCGAAAACAATGGGGTATTCGACTTCTGAGATGATTGGAATGAAGCATCGGTCATTCTGTAGTACTAGTTATGCAAGTAGTTCTGATTATGAAAAATTATGGGCAGATCTTAGGAATGGCCGCAAGTTTCAAGAGAAAATTGAACGAATTGATAAAGCAGGAAATGTATTATTGCTAGAAGCAACTTACATTCCTATTTTTAATCATGAAGGTGTTGTTGAAGGGGTTTTAAAAATAGCAACGAACATCACGGAGCGAGAAAATCGCACGATGAATATCATCTCTCAACTAAAAGATATGCCAATGGAATTGGTTGAACTTGTTGTTTCCAACTCAAATGAAAAAATTCAAGCCATTGAAGCTTTAAAACATCAGACTAAGCTAATCAATGACGTAACCAATATGATTCGTAATATTTCCTCACAAACAAATATGCTTGCATTAAATGCTGCTATTGAGGCTGCGCGTGTTGGAGAGCAAGGTAGAGGCTTTAAAGTCGTTGCTGATGAGGTACGTAAGCTTGCAGGGAACGTAGATGACGCCATTAAAAGTGTTAATACCAATGTTGATAATATTACAACTGAAGTTGATAAAGTGTATACCATCACCGAGAAGCTTCAAACCATTGTTAAAGAGACACAGGCTGATTTTAATCGCACGATTGAGGAATTTGAAGGAGTTACAAAATAGGTCATATAAAAAGCGACTATTATTAAAATAGCCGCTTTTTAAATTAGTTATACAATACTACTGGAGGGTCAATCCCTAATACTGTTTCTCCATTTACAGTTAACCAGTAATAATAATGATCAATCTCTTTACCTAGTAAAGCTTCAATCTTTTTAATAAGATCCTCTTGTAGCTCAAAGGACATTTGCGCTGTTTCTGCACCAAGCTCTACATTCTTAAGTCCCATAAGGTCTGCAATAGTACGGGCTTTCTCATAGGATACCTCTACATACTTGTCATACTCTGGCAGATATGCTGCTTGAGCAGGTGCGCTTGCAATACCAACTAATAATAATAAAGTAATAAAAACGAAACTAATTTTCTTCATTTTCTCTTTTCCCCTATCTATGATTGACTTTGAACATATTTAAATATATCAACAACTTGTGGATGAAATTGTGTTCCTTTACACTTTTCCAGCTCAATCAATGCTTCTTCTCTCGATATTGCTTTCTTGTAAACTCGGTCTGTTGTCATTGCGTCAAATGCATCAACAACAGATATGATACTCGCTTCAATGGAAATTTCCTCTTCCTTTAAACCATGAGGATAACCGTTCCCATCGTATCTTTCGTGATGCTGCTCAATGATTTTCCCCACATTTTTTAGGAGAGCTAGCCCGGATTCCTCTAGCAGTTCCTTCCCAAACGTTGTATGTTTTTTCATGATGTCCCACTCTTCATTTGTTAGGCTTCCTGGCTTTTGCAAAATCTCTAACGGGACTCTTACTTTACCAATGTCGTGTAAAAACGCTGCCCAATTCAAACGAACAAGCTGGTCTGAATTCAGAGAAAAGAATTCACCGACTCGCATCGACAATCTACAAATCCTCGAACAATGTTCCTTCGTATAACCATCTTTATCTTCTATGGTAACAGCCAAATCTCTTAAACTAAGTGCTGCCTTACTATAGTGTTGAAATATTGGCTGTGATGTAACATATATAAATTCTGTTGTGCCAATAGATTGAAAAACATAATGTTCTTTAACAGGGCATCTACTAAAGCTATCTCCTGCCTTCAATGAAGTAGAACGGTTAACAAATTTAAGTTCACCAGATAGAATCGTCAGGTGTTCTAACGCTGTCCACCCTTCCTGTGGTTCTATGGCCCACCTTACCCCTGGATCTAGTTTATGATAAATAACTTCCGTGTTGTCACCAGAAGAAAGTAATGCAATTTGTGTTCCGTCAAACGATACGGATTCTATAAAACTATTGGGATTCATTACGAAATGGTCACCCCCTTCTCTAATACCTCTTTTATCGGTAGAAATCTATCTTTCGATGTAGTTCTTTAGACCTAATTACTATTGGTAAAAAAAGCAAGGATACCCCATAAAGTACTACACCATCATCCTTGCAATAATGATGCTACTTACTAGAGACATCCTTGCTATATTTTAAATTATTCTGGGCTCTTATAGAGCTTGAGCAGCTGTAATTAAGGCTAACTTGTAAACATCTTCCTCATTACATCCACGAGAAAGATCATTTACTGGAGCATTCAGACCTTGTAAGATCGGTCCAACTGCTTCAAAGTTTCCTAAACGCTGTGCTATTTTGTAGCCAATGTTTCCAGCTTCTAAGCTTGGGAATACAAAGACATTGGCATCACCTTGAAGAACTGAGTCTGGTGCTTTTTTCTTCGCAACAGAAGGAACAAAGGCTGCATCAAATTGAAATTCTCCATCTAATGTTAGATCTGGTGCCTTCTCTTTTGCTAATTGAACCGCTTCAACCACTTTTTCTGTTTCAGGAGATTTTGCTGATCCTTTTGTCGAAAAGCTTAACATTGCTACTCGAGGTTCGATGCTGAACATCTCTGCAGTTCGAGCACTTTCAATTGCAATCTCTGCTAAATCCTGGCTATCTGGGGTGATATTAATCGCACAGTCTGCAAATACATATTTTTCATCGTCACGTACCATGATGAAAACACCTGATGTTTTGCGAACGCCTTCTTTTGTTTTAATAATTTGCAGAGCTGGTCGAACAGTATCAGCTGTTGAATGAGCTGCTCCACTAACAAGACCATGAGCTTTTCCAGTGTAGACTAGCATTGTACCAAAATAGTTTTCATCTAGAAGAATTTTTCGTGCATCTTCTTCTGACGCCTTTCCTTTTCGGCGCTCCACAAATGCTTGTACAAGTTGATCAAAGTTCTCATATGTAGATGGGGTGATGAGCTCACAGCCCTCTAATGAAACGCCGAGCTCTGCTGCCTTTGATTGAACTTCATTAACATCTCCAATTACGATAGGTGTTACAACAGCATCTGCAGCTAATCGTGACGCGGCTGTTAAAATTCGTTCATCATTTCCTTCAGGAAACACAATGCGTAAATCCTTACCTTTTATTTTATCTGTTAGCGTTTGAAATAAATTACTCACCTGTAAACCTCCTTCTTTCTATTACCTTTAGAATACTGTAATGGAGTCAGATTTCAACAGAAAAGCTAGATGACACCGGTTACATATACAAAGTTTTTCTTTTCCGAAAATTTAACACCACTTCCTCATCCTTCTATTCTTATCCCATCCCCTCCACTTTATCCCAAATTTTCAAGAGGGACGGACCTTGTTTCAAGGTCCGTCCCTCTTATGGAGATTTTGTGACTTTGGGTTTCATATTCCGTTGTTACGGTCAAACTATGATATAGTAGGGATGAATATAGCTATTAACATTTATTGAGGAGTGATATTTATGGCAGAACCAGCACAAACGTTGGATGGTTGGTATTCATTACATGATTTTCGCGCAATGGATTGGACAGCATGGAAAATGCTTACGAGTGATGACCGCGAAGCTGCGATTTCTGAATTCCATCGATTCTTACATAAACTGAACAAAACGCATGAAGCAAAAGAAGGTAGTCATGCTCTTTATACGATCGTTGGTCAAAAAGCAGACTTTATGCTAATGATTCTTCGTCCAACAATGGAAGAATTAAACGAGCTTGAGACAGAATTCAACAAGCTAAAAATTGCAGAATTTACGATTCCAACCTATTCGTATGTTTCTGTTGTAGAGCTAGGAAACTACATGCCTTCTGAGGGTGATCCTTACGAGAATCCATATGTGAAGGCTAGACTGTATCCTGAACTTCCAAAATCCAAATATATTTGTTTCTACCCAATGGATAAGCGTCGCCAGGGTGAAGATAACTGGTATATGCTTGATATGGACAAGCGCCGTGAGCTGATGAAGAGTCACGGAATGATCGGTCGTAAGTGGGCTGGTAAGGTCCAACAAATCATCACAGGATCTGTCGGCTTTGATGATTATGAGTGGGGCGTGACATTATTCTCAGATGATGTTCTTGAGTTTAAAAAGCTAGTATACGAAATGCGCTTTGATGAAGTAAGTGCTCGCTATGGCGAATTCGGTGCTTTCTATGTAGGGAATCTTCTATTAGAAGACAATATTGCTAAATTTCTTCATGTAAACTAATAATAAATTCAAAAAGCTAACCTTGTGTCAGGGACATATTCAGTAAAGTGGATGTGTCTCTACATGGGGTTCGCTTTTTTTATTTACAAAAAATGCTCGGCAAGTAAATCCTCTTCAGGATTTCCAATCAACCTTTTCATAAAAAATTATTTTGTCATATTCCCATTTAACCCTTCATAGTAATGTGATAGAGCGTACAAAAGTTCACATATTGCGTTTTTGAGCTTCGAAGCGAGGTGAGAAAATGGGTGTCATTCCATACACCGAAGAGCATGTAAAACTCCTGGCCCGATTGATGAGGGCTGAAGCAGAGGGTGATGGCCAACTCGGGATGCTTATGGTAGGTAATGTAGGTGTCAATCGTGTTCGCTCTGACTGTTTGGATTTTAAAAAATTGACATCAATCAAAGACATGGTTTACCAAAGTCCTGGTGGATTCGAAGCAATACAAAAGGGTTATTTTTACCAACGTGCAAGAGAAAAGGAACTAGAGCTTGCTCGTAAGACATTAAAGGGTGGGCGTTACCATCCTGCAACAAATTCTCTCTGGTTTTTCCGACCAGAAGGCAGCTGCCCTGCACAATGGTTTAATCAATACAATAGTGGACGCTATAAATCACATTGTTTCTTTGCTCCAACACAATCTGAATGTCCAAGAGTCTTTTAAATTTTAATTATTTAAAGGGAGGTCAATTGTTTTGGCAAAAAATCAAACGAACTTATATGGTGGTTATCCTCAACAACAACAAGCGTACAATCCGTATGGTCAAACAGGTCAATATGGGTATGATGGGTATGGTGTAGGTCAAAATCCATTATACACTGCTCAAGTAGGTGGCCCAGTTCCAGGCTACGGGTTTCCACAACAACCAGTAGCAACACCAGGAGTTCCTGGAATGCTTCCGATTGAAGAATCCTATATCGAAAATATTTTACGTTTAAACAAAGGGAAAGTAGCAACTGTGTATACAACGTTTGAGAACAATCGTGAGTGGAATGCGAAAGTATTTAAAGGGGTTATCGAGGCAGCAGGAAGAGATCACCTCATTTTAAGCGATCCACAAACAGGCATGAGATACTTAATTTTAATGATTTATGTTGACTATGTAACATTTGATGAGGAAATTGAGTACGAATACCCGTTTGCTGCAGGAGCACCTGGCTTAGCTGCTTACCCTCCTAGATAATATATAATGAAAAAACACTGGCACCTTTAGCGGCCAGTGTTTTTCTTTTATAGTGCTTTTACAGCAAATACGATCAGCAAGATCCAAGCAATGATAAAACTTACCCCACCAAGTGGCGTAATCGCTCCGAGTATTTTAATGCCTGACAAACTTAAAATGTACAAGCTACCTGAGAACAACACAATCCCAATAAGCATCGTCCAGCCTGACCATGTAAGTAAAGAGGAAGGTGCGACATTTCCCATTAAAACACCAATAATCAGGATTCCTAGTGCATGAAACATTTGATACAGTACTGCAGTGTTCCATGTTCCTAAATATTTCTCCGATAATTTCCCTTCAAGCGCATGCGCACCAAAGGCTCCAAAGACAACTGCCAACATTGCATTGATGGCACCGATGATTAAAAAGACTTTCATACATTCAACTCCTACTTTTATTATGTAAACATCTTATTCGCTGACGCACTTAAAAATCAAACAAGGAATCCCCATTTGCTCCATCCTCTGTTTCTAGTCGTTCTTCTTTTACTGATAATTGCGGTTGTGCAACAGGCTGTTGGTGTTGGGGCATCATCATTTTAGAAGGCTGAGGCGCACTAGGAGTTTGAAAATCCCCTTGCTGCACCTCTAATAGTAGCTCACATAATGCCTTCATTGAATGAATATGCTCTCTGATCGTACTACTTTTTTCTGCTGACTTTGCTTTTACAAGCTCATCTTCTAGCTTTTTTAAAATGGAATGATGAGAGATATTCAAGCACTCTCCTCCTTACTTTTCTAGTTTATTACTCATTTCGCTATGTTCTTAGGTGAAAACTTCAAGCAACTTTGACCCGATGATTGCTCGACAACCACTGATGGCACTGCTTTTGTTTTGAATCCATAAGCCTTACATCCTCTAGGATGAGCAGGCTGCCATGTTACATAAAAATAGCGACAATGAAAACAATTGATTTTTTTATCATTGTTCACATTTACAGCCTCCTTTACCCCTTTTTACTCTATTGTCCAGTTTATTTCTTGTTGTCCTGTTTGTCGTAGCAGTTCATTTGTTTTTGAGTACGGTTTACTTCCAAAATAGCCTCTATAGGCAGAAAGTGGGCTTGGATGAGGAGCTTCTATTACATAATGCTTATTTAGGTTTAAGAGTCTCTTTTTTTCCTGTGCCGGCTTGCCCCATAGTAAGAAAATAATCGGGCCCTTTTTCTGATTTAGCTGCCCAATAACGTGATCTGTGAACTTCTCCCAGCCTTTGTTACGATGGGAATTTGCTTCACCTTCTCGCACTGAAAGGACGGTATTAAGCAATAGAACTCCTTGCTTTGCCCATTGAGTAAGCTCCCCATGTTCTGGAATAGGGATGCCGAGATCTGTCTCTAATTCCTTGAACATATTTCTTAGAGAGGGAGGAAGTGGTACTCCCTTTTGCACAGAAAAACTTAAGCCATGTGCTTGGCCATCTCCATGGTACGGATCCTGACCAAGTATAACCACTTTTACCTTATGATAAGGGGTTTCACGAAAGGCTTGAAAAAGATTTTCTACATGAGGATAAATGGTTGCTTCCTCATATTCTTTTGTAATGAATTGGGTGAGCTCTCTAAAGTATGCTTGTTCAAATTCAGGCGATACTTGCTCCTCCCAATCATTCCTTGGGAAAAATTGAAGCACGTTCATTCACCTCTCCTTATTCAAAGGTAATCGTGACCTTATAACCTAATTGATCAAAAAAGCTTGTTAATGAATCCTTCGCACTTGTTTCAGCTGCTTGTAGAATTCCTTGATCAATCGCTTCTAATTCGATCATATCTTTAGCTTCTGTTGCAAGCTGATAGCCTTCCTCCCAATCTACTTCACTACGAAACAATCCTTCTACTGAGAAGGCTTTAATATTCTCGGTATCAATAGATGGAGATTGTAAAATTTCTGCTTTTGGTAATGTTAATGAAAGGGTTTTTTCCTTTTCATCTAATGCAATATCATCTGCTTCTACCCTATCAAGATTCACTCCTGCTAGTACTGTCCCTGGTACGACAAGTAACAGCTTTCGCTTTGTTCCAGGAAGGTCGGCACTGATCTCTTTACCAAATAATTTATTATCCTCTTGCTCAATTACCGTCTTAACAAACCCTTGAGCTGTAGCTAATGAGTTCATTTCATGGATTTGCTCTATGAAGCTTGCTTCACTCTGTTTAAAAGAAGTGCCTGATATCCATGTATACACACCAATGGATGTTGCTCCTATAATAATCGCACATAGGGCTAGTAAAAGAACATACTTCAGTTTCCATAACTTAAATATAGTTGAGAGACTTCCCATTTTTCGAGCTCTATGATGACTTTCTCTATGATTTAACGCAATCGATGCACTTGTTTCTTGTTCGCTTTTCTTTAACTCTTCTAATATTGCTTCCATTTCTTTTATTTTTTCTTTACGATTCGTCAATTCCTCCACCTTCTTTCCTCTTTATTATAGAGAAAATTGTCGAAGGTTGAAATGGAAAACATGGGATAGGTTGATTAATAAATGTTTATTCTACCTTAAACCGGGTAATACATTACTAGACTCACATAATAGAGTCATAGTCAAAAAGCTTCAAACAAAATTTTTCACGTAGGAGGAGATACTTTGTATCAAGTACAAACAGTTGAAAACGGTGTTGAAGCAACAAATGTTATCAATAAAATGAGGAGTCAAGGGTATGATCAGGATCAAATCTACCTCTTTGCTCATGACCCAGACCGCTCTCAAAATCTAACAGATGCAACAGATACTGAAAAAGTTGGTATACAAGAGCAAGGAATATTCGAGTCTATTGGAAATGTGTTCAAGTCTCGTGGCGATGAGCTTCGTTCAAAGATGCGAGCTGTTGGTATGGATCAAACTGAAGCAGAGCACTATGAAGAGGAACTCGACAAGGGAAAGCTTGTCTTGGTAGCCTCTGACGAGCCTGAAAACTTGAATATGACACGATCCATTACAGACTTATACTAGCACGCTCCCTGATAACCATTTTTAAAAGAACATCCCCCCTTTTATAGATGTTTAAGAGGTTGCCAATAGGCAACCTCTTTTTTTGTCAGTGAATTAAGGTTAAGGTTAAGGTCCGTCCCTCTTTAAAACGTACTTTTCGCAATATAAGGGAAAGTTTAGTAAGATAATACAAAAGGTTATGTCTTTTTTACATATGGAAATTTGATTAGTTGTTGATGAGAGTTCGATATATGATTGAAATTCATTTAAAGGAGGATGGACCGTTGGAATCGATTGTTGCGTCAAAAGTTCAAGGTCTTATTAATCAGTTTGCCCGCCAAGAGGTTTATATCCATTTAGAAACAACAAACGGTGCCTATGCCTCGCACTTCAACGAAGACTTCTTCTCTGCAGGTGCCTACATTCGGAATGCAAAAATTCAATATGAACATGGAAAAATTGTCGGGGACGGACCTTTCCGAGTTGGTTTAAAAATGGACATTGGATGGATTTATGCTGAGGGACTTACCCATTTTGAATTAGATGAACATGGTAGATTATTAATGGCTGGTCATGATCATAGTGGAAAACTAGCTGTTGCATTAGAAATAAGTAAAACTCCATTCAAATAAGGAGGAGAGTATAGTGATTGAACGTGAAAGACAAGTGCTCGTGATATTCCCTCATCCAGACGATGAAGCCTTTGGTGTTTCTGGTACGATTTCAACACATACCAATAGTGGAACACCTGTTACGTATGCCTGTTTAACCCTCGGAGAAATGGGGAGAAATCTTGGAAACCCCCCGTTTACAACTAGAGAGGGCTTGCCGCTGATTCGGAAGAAAGAGCTTGAGAAAGCCGCTAGCGTAATGGGGATTCAGGACCTTCGCATGATGGGATATCGTGATAAAACATTAGAATTTGAAAGTGACGAAAAGCTTGCCAATATGGTAACAGAGCTAATGGAAGAACTCGATCCATCACTTATCATTACATTTTACCCAGGGTACTCCGTGCACCCAGACCACGAAGCAACAGCACGTGCCGTGATTCGTGCCGTTCGCCGTTTGCCGAAAGCTTCAAGACCCAAGCTTCATTGTGTTGCGTTTTCAAATGGCTGTGAAGAAGATTTAGGGGCACCGGATATCGTACATGATATTTCAGCTGTAAAAGACCAAAAGATTGAAGCGATGAGAGCCCATATTTCACAAACAGCTTGGATGTTAAAGGATTTGGAAGAAAAAATGAAGGTCAATGACCCTGAAGTTGATCGTTGGTTGAAGTACGAACGGTTCTGGAGCTACCAGTGGGAGAATGATCAGGTTGAATAAGCTATAGTGTAAGGCTGGTTTGAAGACATAACAAGATTGTAAAGGTCCGTCCCTTTTCGAGGGACGGACCTTTAACTGTTATTTTTTAAATACTGATGGACTTCTTCTAGTGTCGGTAAGGCTGTCATTGCTCCTTTTGTTGAAGCGGCTAAGCCACCTGATACACTCGCAAACTCTGCCATCATTACAGCTTCAGGTAAAGTTAAACTGGCAATGTCTTTGGTAAATTCATGTAAACTATATAAGAACCCAGACACAAATGCATCCCCAGCTCCCGTCGTGTCAACTGCCTCTACCTTCATTGCTTGAACCTTGGCATAATCACCATTTACAAAACAATAGCTTCCTTCACTTCCAAGCGTAACAAGAATAACAGGGATCTGATATTGCTTTAATTGTTGAACACCTTTTACAACATCCTTCTCACCTGTTAAAAAGGCTAATTCCTCTTCAGAAATTTTTAAAACATCTGCTTCTCCTAGCATTGAAACAATCATCTTGCGTGCCACCTCTTCATTTTCCCACAGCCCAAGACGCAGGTTCGGGTCATATGAGATGATCATGCCATTCTTTTGAGCGTATTCTACTGCCTTTTTTGTCGCACTTCTTGAGGGTTCACTGATTAGAGAGATTGAACCAAAATGCAATATCTTATTTCTTTCAAATAATGATTCACTAATTTCAGATGCTTCTAGGAAGCGGTCAGCACTTGGATCGATATAAAAGTCAAAGCTGCGCTCCCCATTGTCGGCTAACGTTACAAAAACAGCACCCGTTCTAACCCGTTCTGTAAATACCATCGAATCCGTTTGAACACCATAATTCGTTAATGTTTTTTTCAAAAACATTCCTAGAACATCTTTTCCAACCTTCCCTAAAAAGGCGGACGGAATGCCCAGTCGAGCAACTCCAACAGCAACATTTGCAGGTGCCCCACCTGGACTCTTTTGATAGGTAAGATTTGATGAGTCTAGTGGTATAAAATCAATTAATGCTTCGCCAAGACAGATAATGCCTGATTTCATCGTGAATCCCCCTCTAGTATTATGGTTTTATTATAGAGAATCCTCGTAGGTTGAGCAAAACGGTATCAAATTAATTCATTTTTGGTAAAAAAAAGAGTATGCAAGAGGGCTTATTCTCCCTCTCACATACTCTTTTCTATCGGAAAAGATTTAATTTTATTGTTGGTTTGTTCTCTATCTTTTAGTTCTGCACTTAATAGAGCAATAAAGTCTTTTTCAAGCCCTAAATCGAGAGCTTTCTTATATATTGCTCGTATCTCTTGTGTGGAAAGTTGATGTAAAGAGTTCATGTCAATTTCCCCCCATATGGTGTATACACTACCTTTACCCTACTTGTAATCTAGTAAACCTTTTTTAGTAGAAAAAATAGATTTTTTTAATCTAGCAAGGTCCGTCCCTGATGATTCGTGAAATCCTGGCTATTCATTTTCTTAGAGGGAAATGGTTCACTGGTAGAAAGTGACACTACCTTCAACTACAGCTCCATTAGTGGCAAAGCAATTGGGAAGGACATTTATTCCGTTATTTCGCTAAATAGCGCACTTTTCAAGGTGTAGACGGACATTTATTCCGTTATGATTAGAATTCTTTAGGAAAATGGCCTTGTTTTTGTATAATAGAGGAACAGATGTCCGCTTAGACCCCAAATTCCTTGTTATAAGCTACATTAACGGAATAAATGTCCGCATGCATGCCTCATACCTCACGTCGCATTACACTCATCAAAGCATACTCTTCTTTCTATTACCCTAGATAATGCAGCTATAGTTAGGTAATAACGTTTGATAAAAACAGTCATCTCAACTATCAAAAAATAGCAGCCCCATTTTGGACTACTATTTTCAAGTTTGCACTCCAAAACGGAACTGCCTACAATTTGTCAACATATCCTATTTGATAGTACCAGATTGTTCGGTTTTATGATCATTTTCTAAAATACTTATGTCCTTGCCTCTTCGCTTCCCCTACTAGCTAATTTTTCTATGTTGGAAATCTTCACTTGTTGGTTCGTAGATTTCTAGTTTCTTTTCTACATTTTTACGCTTTTTCGGCTTTTTCAGGTAGTGTGAGCTTCCTGATGTTGCTCGCACATATCCTTCTATCATAAATGCCACAGCAAGCATTGTTGCAGCAAAGAAAAGAATTGGTGTTAGCGGGATCCATGCTGCTGTTTGAATATAGCGGAAGGTGTTTCCTATTAGACCTGACCATTCATATGAAATTGACGTTGGTGGGTCTGCCATAAAGGAATACGAAACATTCGTTCCACCTAGGAACAGTTGTAGCAACCCTAAATGAGAGAAAATAATTAATGTTTGCATAACCTGCTGTCCAAGTACAACAAAAATCTTTTCTCTTAAGACAGGATAAATATGCTTTCTCATAATCCGGAAATTACCTGCTCCTAGCGTTTTTGCACTTGTGACAAATTCTTGCTTGTAGATAAGAGATGTCTCGTTGCCAATTAATGCGGTAATAATTGGTACTGTTAACAATGCAAGAATGACTACCTCAATCGCGATACGTTCTAATAAGGAGGTTTGGAACCCCTCCATCGGTTCCCAAAGCACCGGACGTAAGAGGTAATATGCAATAATTGTTAGTGGTACGTAATGGAAAGAATCAATTAATCCATTAATATAGTTCTTCTGTTTTCGGAGATACGTTCCTAGTATCAGTCCTAGTGGTAGTGCCACAAACACTCGTAATGCTGCAACTGCAAAAGCTGCTAGAATCGTGTACTTTGCTCCAATGAGGATTTTCCCTAGCATATCCAATCCTAGTGGATCTGTCCCTAATGGATATTCCAGTCTCGGAGAAATAGGTGCAGCTTCGACAATCCTATCACCCTCGTAAATATAGGATACTTTCCGAACTTCATTTCCCCAAATACTAGAGTATGCAAAACTAGCAATAAGTAGAATCATGATGAAGGTGAAGCCGATCAAAAATAATGGCTGTTTCCATACCTTTTTCATTAGATCACCTCCCCTTTGTTTGCTTTTTTCGATAAGAGCCATTCTCCCACTGTATAGAACACGAAGATTGGAATAAAGAACGCAATCAGTGAAACGGTAAAGATCTTCGGTTGTGGTGTCGACATTAAGAAGCGAGTGATTCCTGCAATATTAAATAGAAGTTCTAGTACGAAAAGGTTTGATAACATAAACCAGACCGTTTTCTTTGATTGAAAGAATACACTTATGATTGCATTACGTAAAATATGTACAATGATAATAAACAGCCTTCCTAGACCAATAGAACGTGCTAGTTCTACATAATCCTTTTCGTCCTCCGATTCAAACGTAAGCATGGATAATCGGAATAATTGGATTGTTGGTAAAATGGATAAACAGATAATGGGTAATAGATACGCTTTTTGCCCTTCTAATGCTGCAATCTCCAAGAGAAGGATTCCTGTTTTCTTGAAAAAGAAGATAACGAATAGTTGTGCTAATAAGATGACTAGCAGGTCTGGGATGGATTCAAGTGTGTAGAAGAATAGTTTGATTTTACTGCGAATTCTTACTGGTATGAGCATCATGATGATTGTTAGGAATAAGGCAACGATGCAAGCCAAAACGAGTGCTAAAAATAGTACTGTTAAGGAATATAGTATTGGGTCCCATATGTGCGGAAATAAGGCACGTTCTCCTTGTCCTCCGATGATGATGTAGGTTAGGTCACTGACATGAATGATTGCGTTGATGATTTCTTTTATTGATTCCCAGTAGGCGGTGAAGTCTAGTTTTCTTTGGTTGAGACCAGCTAGTAGAACTGGTAGGGCGCCTACAAGGATAATCCCGATGCATGATAATAGAAATTGGATGATGATTTGGATTAGCCTTTTCATTTTCTTTTCCCCCGAATTTCTTTGTTCTTTTTTTAAAACTCTGCTAAGACTCCTGGACTTTTTAGAAAGGGTCCGTTGCTTTCCGCTGCAGGTGCTTGCTTTCCGCGGGGCGGGCGGTGAGCTTCCTCGTCGCTATGCTCCTGCGGGGTCTCACCATTCCCGCTATGTCCCGCTGGAGTCAAGCACATTCCGCTCCAAGCAACTCTGTAGTTGGACTATGATTGTTCCTAATAATATTCACAAAATCCCTTGTTAGTTAGACGATGTCAGAAGCAAAAAAGTTTCATACATTCCTCTGTGTAGTGGTAATTAGCTGAATCACTAATTTCTTGAAATCTTCCTATAGCTCGAATTCCCATTCGTCTTTCAGTATGACATACAATGTCAGGAGGATTCGTTCTAGTTCGTATTCTTTTTGGTCTGGGTTTATTCCTATTTTTGGTAGGAGTAGTTCGGCTAGTTGTTTTGTTAACTGGTTTCTTTTTTCGACTGGTAATTGTACAAATCGCTGGCTGTATGCTTTTAGTAGCTTCCATTCTTTTGTTCCTAGTGCTTTTATAGCGTATTCTTCAAGTACTAGGCCGTCTTTTGTGATGCCTCTTAGTTCCATTTCTTTTTCGATCGGCGTTTGTTTTTTCTTTCGTTTCTTTTTTCGTTCATGGACGACGATGGTTCCTGCTACTATATCTCCTAGTCGTTTGTGCTGGGAGTGAAAGAAGACCATGATTATTCCTACAAGATAATAAGCAGGCAGCATATCGATGATTCTCATAAGATTACGAATAAAGCTTGATAACAGGGTGATGCTTTGTCCATTCCCTTGAATGACACGAATTCCTAACCAGTATTTCCCTGGTGTTCTTCCACCGGCAAAGTATTCAAATGCTAAAAAATAGCCCCAGTTTACTACAAATAACAGAATAATCATGATGGCAAATGGTAATGAACCGAGCTGATATGGCAGAAATTCAATAGGTGTAGGATTGTTTAAACCCATTAAAACAAAGATCCCAATAACGACGATAACTATATTTGCTACTACCAGGATTAGCTGATCAAGAATATGTGCTGCTGCCCGACTCCCTAGTCCAGCTGGTTCAAATTGTAATGACACATATTCAGGAGTTTTTATATCAAGATGTTTTTCATCCATTACGTATGCTCCTTTTTAATTGATTTCCTTGAAGTTATTTCATTTTTTCCACATTATTACTATAATAAAGAGGATCACACTTTACTTTATAAGAGGGTGTCCTAATGAACGTTAAACAATTTGTTAAGCAACACCGAGACAGTTGGAGTCAACTTGAAGACCTTGTGACTACCTTACATAAAAGAAAAAGCTCCATTTCTGGAGAGGATGTAGAACAGTTTCATCGCTTCTACCAAAAGGCTTCTCAAAACCTTTCCTATAGTCAAACATATTTTCCGAACGAAGACGTTACCTCATATTTAAATGAATTGGTCTTGAAGGCACATAATCTTTTGTACCGCGATCAAGTCTCAAGCTTTAAACAGATTCGCCAGTTCTTTGGTGTTACGTTTGTAAATCTGTTTATAAAGCAATGGAAATTCATTGTCCTTGCCATGCTTCTTTTTGTTATCGGTGGTATTGGGGGCTTCATTTCAGTTGTTCAGGACCCGCTGCATCTCTATTCCATTCTACCGAGCGGTATGGCTCAGGCTGTTGATCCCGAACAGCTTGGAAAGAATACAGGGGCAGTTGATTCCCCCTTGATGTCTGCTAGTATTATGACCAATAACATTCAAGTGGCGTTTTTAGCATTTGCAGGTGGTATTACATTTGGGTTACTGACCGTTTACGTGATGATTCATAACGGCATTCTTGTTGGAGCACTTGCCGGTTTGTTCTGGAATTATGGTAAAAGCTATGAGTTTTGGGCTTTTATTGTTCCACATGGTATGATCGAGCTTACAGCTATATTTGTAGCGGGTGGTGCTGGTCTATTGATGGGCTATAAGCTTTTCGCACCAGGAAAATACTCGAGAGGTTACCAACTTAAGCAGAATGCAAAACGCTCTGTTCAGCTTCTTCTTGGAACCATTCCATTGTTCGTCATTGCTGGAATCATTGAAGGCTTTATTACACCAGCTGACTTTTCTTTAGAGACCAAATACATGGTTGCATTCATCACGGTACTAGGTTTAATCTTTTACATTGTAATCGGGAAACTACTTTTGCGTAGAAACCCGATTACAGTAAGCCACGATTAATGTAATCAATATAATAAGACACAGCGGTAGCTGCTAATGCTTCTTCGCGGGCCTCGATCATTTGGAGGCCTTGTCTTTCCCATTTTATTCTCCCCTGCTTCTTCTGCAGCACTTGTTGCTGTGCGATACTTTTCATCATCGCAGTCTGAACATTTAAAGGCTCCTCACGAACCTTGTTACGTAAAATATCATCCTCTATTCCAATCATTAAGAACATATGGCGCTTTCGTAAGCGTAAGAGAAATGATAAAGAACTTTCTTCATATAGGAATGTAGCGATATCACTAAATAATAGTAAAAAGCTGCGTTTCTTTTGTACGGTTTGCAGATATTGAAGTACGGCTGCATAATTTGATTCGCTTGCATCGACCTCAAGGTTATAAATTGAATGTAAAATCGTTTGTAAGTGAGTCATCCCTTTTCCAGCTGGTACAAAAACTTTTACTGTCTTTGAAAAAGCCAGTACAGATACATAGTCTCCATTTTTCAAAGCCGCAGCTGCAACGGTAATAGCGGATTCAATTGAGCGCTCAAGACGATTTCCCTGCTTCAGCTCTGCCCCCATCATTCGCCCACAATCAATTAATAACGTAATATGCTTTCCATGTTCAGGTTCATATTCATTTGTCATGACCTCTTGCTGCTTAGCTGTTTGACGCCAATTGATCTTTCGAGGATCGTCTCCTACTACATAACTGCGAATCTTTGAAAATTCTCCAACTCCACTTTTTTGCTTTCGTATTTTGATTCCTTCATGAAGAAGAAACTGCTGTGCACTCTCTAAGTATTGTTTTGTTTCCGTCAAGTCAGGGATCACTTTTACATCATCCTCTAATGGGATGGTAGCTTGTTTCTCCCATAATCCTAGCTTGCTTTTATAACGGATAGACAGGTTTTGTAGCTTGTAATCTCCTCGAACGGGTGCGATTGTCTGGTAGCTTGTCACCATGTTAGAGTCTCTTTGAACCTTTCCGTATAACGGGAATTTTTTTATGAAAGACTGTGGTACATCATCAATGATGCAATAGTTCATCTCATAACCAGAATGATTGGTGATCTCAATGTGAACCTGATAAGAAATGCCACGCTCCATTTCATTTGGTATGACCCGTTTAAACTGAAGCTGTTGCTTTTTTGGTATTGCGAGTACATCAAAAAGGCTTAAAGCCAGGATAAAGGCATTAGCGATAAAGATAAAGGTCCAAGAAAGTCCCGAGAAGGAACCTACTAGTAGTAGGATTGACAAGGCAATCATAACGAATAGTAAGCGCCACGTCGGTAAAATGCCCCTACCTTGGAACAGGAATCGACCCCACAAGCTCTTGAATGATCTGGTCAACAGTCAATCCCTCCAATTCTATTTGTGGAGATATTTGTATTCGGTGTCGTAATGCAGGACGTACAACCATCTTGATGTCATCTGGTGTCACATAGTCTCTGCCAGCTAAATACGCCCAAGCCTGTCCTGCTTTTCCAATAGAAATGGCCGCACGTGTACTTGCTCCAAAACGGATGGATTCGGCGTCTCTAGTTGCCCTTACAATTTTCATAATATAATCTAAAACACTTTCACTCATTGTCACTTTAGAGATGTCTTGTTGAATGCTTTGAAATTGTTCAACCGAGAGTGCCGCTTGAAGCTCGTCTGTAGTAAATCGGTTTTCAATTACTTTTTTCAATACATGTAGCTCCTCTTCAAAATCAGGAAAATCAATAAGAAGCTTGAATAGAAAACGATCCTGCTGAGCTTCCGGTAGAGGATATGTTCCTTCAAATTCAATCGGATTTTGGGTTGCTACAACGAAGAACACTTGCGGCAATGAATAGGTTTTCCCTTGGATGGTTACCTGCTTTTCTTCCATTGCTTCTAAAAGTGCTGCTTGTGTTTTAGCAGGAGTACGGTTAATCTCGTCTGCAAGAAGAATATTTGTAAAAATCGGCCCTTTTAATGTTTGAAATGACCCTTCTTTTAAATTGTAGATTGCACTCCCTGTTATATCACTTGGTAGTAGATCAGGTGTAAATTGAATACGGTTAAAGGTTCCACCTATTAAGCCTGCTAACGTTCTGACCATCTGTGTTTTCCCTGTGCCTGGTACTCCTTCTAAAAGCACATGTCCTCCTGAAAGAATAGCAGAGAGTAAAAGCCTTAGATTTTCACTTTGGCCTAAGATTCGTTGTTCATATTTTTCTAGTAAGGCTGCTAGTTCCTGTTTCAAGCTTCATCAACCTCTTTTCGTAATTGTTCTAATTTTTTTGACCATAGCAGAAATTCTTGTTTGCTTATTGTTTCTTTGTTTAATACCTCGGTAAGTCCCTCTAAAAATTCACGGATTTCCTTCGGATTTACTGTGAGCCATTTTCGTTGAAGGGCGTCATTTAGGTCCTTCCACTCAGCTCTATAAGGAATTCCCCATTTTTCCTGTAGCATATATTTTAGATATTCTGTTTGTAGGCCAAGTGCATCCTTATAGTTCCGTGAACGTAAATACCATGCCGCTAGTGCTTTAATTTTTTCATCACTAAAACGGACGGTTTCCTCTCTCGGAATAAAGATTGGTCCAAATCGTTTCCCTTTCAGTACCAACCATAATAGTGTAAAAATAATGCTTTGTACCATCAGTACGAGGAACCATTTAGGATACAATGTCGTGACATTTGATTGATTGTTTAAACCGTGCACATATTCATCGAACAAAATGGTCTCAGGGTTTGCTTCATTAATAAGTTCAAAAAGGAGTTCTAGATGATCTGATTGTAAAATCTCCTCATTTGTTGCCCACTCTGGTGCTAAGGCTACAATAAGCTGGCCCTTTCCATATGATTTCTTGATGGCTATAGGTCCGTCTTGATCATATAGAAGTACTTCATCATTGTTAGATGGCTGTAAACGTACTGTAGGGTGTACTTTGGCTTCATATGTGTTTCCTTGTACATTTTCTACAACAGTACTCATTGATTCTCCCTCGAGAAAAGTTGTTTCCGTTTCAAACATACCGGTTGGGTTCTGCTGTAATAAAAGTATCTTGTTACCAGATTCCATATATCTTTCATATGCCTCCATTTCCTCCTGTTCAGGAGTAAAAAATGGCTCTACCATAAAAAGAAGTTGGTTTCTGTCTTCCTGTTCTAGCTTATTTGGTTCGTACTCCCATCGCTCTGCATCCTTTACCCCTTCTAAATATGTATAAAGTGCCTTCACCCCTGTTGGCGATGGAGACGTTGATAGAAAGTCTGGGTATTGTTTCGGTTGCTTCGAAAGAACAAGATAACTAATCCCTACAAAAAGGAGAAGAAAGACAATGAGCCAAAGGAATGTTTTTCTACTTGAAGTTAGTATTTTCAAGACTATTCATTCCTCCTTGCTGTCTGCTCCGGGTTGGCATCCTTTTCTTCCGCTACCCATAACAGTACTTCATTGTGATAAGAATCATATTCTTCTTTTCCAATATGTTTTTCTCCATATGTTACTTCATCGAATATTAACGCAAGATGATAAAATTTCTTTGCCCAGGCTTTATTGACTTTCACAAGCTCTTCATAATATTCCCAGTTCGTTTTCCACACTCTTGCTTCAAGCCACTCTCGATCATGAAAATATAGCAATAATGCTAAGAAAAGGTGACGGGTAGCCGGGCTGTATTCACCTTGAGACTCCAGTTTCTTCGCTTCCGATAAATGCCTTGTATAGGACCATTCCATTTCATGCAAATCTTGTAGTGGATTTTGATAACGGAATTTTTGTTTCCTTCTAGCATTCCGGAGTATGACGAAAAGGAAAACGGCTAATAAAGCAATAACAACAATCATTGTCGTTATTAGGACTGCGTTTGCTGCACCGGTGCTTGGTTCTATTGATGGAATGAGGTCAGAGAGCAGGTCGATGATCCATTGCTGTGCTTTTTCCCATAGCCTTTGTAGGAAGTTGGGTGATTCAGGTTGATAAGCTATGTATTCATTTGTATTAAGTGTTTCTTTTAGCTGATCTTTTGCTTTATCAGCATTGAGCATTTTTTTCACCTAACTTTTTACTAGGTTTTGTTGGAGATATTTTAGAACTAGAAAATTATCAGAAGGTAATCCATTGCTTCTCGCGGGGCGGACGGTAAGCTTGCTCAACGCTTTTCTTCTGCTGGATCTCACCTGACCCGCCGCACTGATCCCAAAGGATTCAAGCACCTTCCGCTTCAAGCAACTCTGTAGACCCTTATATAAATCTCTTTAAAATAAGGATTGAGGATAGAGATATCTATTCCTTATCCTGATAATCTTCAATCATGTCGTGAAGGTCGTCTGCTTCGTTTCTTAGTTTTAAGTCAAAGAATATTACAGCGTATCCTACTGAGAAGATAACTGTTGTAATGAGTGTGATTAGGTTGATAATAATGGATACGAGTACGCTGTTTCCTAGAATTGCTGCGAATGGTAGTTGTACAGCAAAGCTAATAATGGAATTGATAAGCCAGAAAATGATAAAGAGTCCAATAATGACCCACGTTCTACCTTTTGTTAGATTCCAACTGCGGCCAAAGCCGATAGACTCTTCTCCAACTGCAACAAATCCAAAGTATAAGCTCCAACGAGTTAAGAAATAAATAACGAAAACGGCAAACCCAATAAACAACAGGATTCCTAAAAGAATCCCTATTATTGGATTTATAACAGAAGTAATACCTGCTATAAGACTGATTATAATAATGGGAATGGTGATAAAGCCAAATGTGATCAATGCAAACAAAATCGTACTACCTAGAATCGGCCAGAAGCGCTTAAATGCTTCCTTGATAACAGATCCAACTGTATATTCTTCATTCTTTCGGATATGATCCACTACTAATATAATTGCTGCTTCTGCTACCGGGAACAAGATAATGCTTACGATTCCAAGAACAATAACTCCAAGAAGTGCCCCGAGCGCAGCTCCATCAAATTCTGGTACAGTCTCGGTTGTGCCTTCAATGTTCGAGAGGAATTGTTCATACCAGGTATCGCCAATGCCTACTTCTCTAAAGAAACCCGTCCCCCCAATTAGTTGAATCAGTGCTTCAAGAATGTAGATTGGTCCCATTAATATAAGTAAAATCATAAAAAAGTGCGAAAATCGTTTCTTACTTAATCGAAATGTATGGTCAAGAATTTCTCCAAACCCTTTAGGTTGATTAAACTGTGAATTCATTTTTGTCCTCCTCTGTGTAAAATCAATATATTGTCAATATATCGACTATTTTATCATTTATTTAGTGAGAATTGAGTTAAAAATTGTAAATGTTTTGGTAGAAAGTCTATTTTATGTCCTTTTTGAAGATGTAGCAGCTGCCTCATGTATCAGTTTTCCTAATGAAGAATAATTTTCAGATTAGAAAATTCGAACGGGCATCCCCACTATGGCCGTAGCATCTTAAAGGCATCATGACTTCCAATACATACTCTTGTACACCACCCCCAAAAGGATCCCGAGCATATTTGGCTATAAAGGTTGTTCTACATCAAACCGTTCTAGTTAATGTTTTGAAGCTGGAAATGAATATAGCCTATAGTATTCAGAAGCCTCGTGCATCTTTCGTCTTTTCTCTTTTCTGAAGATATTCATGCAAAATAAAAAAGATGGGAATCTCCCACCTTTTTTTATAGTTTTATTTTAATTTTTCTAGCATATCTGCAGTCATTTTTGCAAGATCGTATTCTGCTTTAAAGCCCCATTCTGCTTTAGCTGCTGCTGAGTCAATTCCATCCGGCCAGCTTTCTGCAATTGCTTGACGAACTGGGTCTACATCGTAGCTTAAAGTAAATTCTGGAATGTGCTTCTGAATTTCTTTTGTAATCGTTTCAGGAGCCACACTCATCGCAGATACGTTAAAGGAGTTACGATGCTTTAGGTTCGCTGGATCTGCTTCTAACAGGTTCACGATTGCATTTAGAGCATCAGGCATATACATCATATCCATGTATGTACCTTCTCCGATATATGATGTATACGATTTGTTTTTAATTGCTTCATAGTAGATCTCAACTGCATAATCTGTTGTTCCGCCACCTGGTGGTGTTTCATACGAAATGAGACCTGGAAAACGAAGCCCTCGTGTATCTACTCCAAATTTTTGATAGTAATAATCTGAAAGTAATTCACCAGATACTTTGTTTACGCCATACATAGTGGTTGGGCGCATGATTGTGTCTTGCGGTGTTTGATCCTTTGGTGTTGTAGGTCCAAAAGCACCGATAGAGCTTGGTGTAAAGAACTGACAGCCTAATTCTCTTGATGTTTCTAGTGCATTTACCAATCCGCCCATATTCAAGTTCCACGCTAATAGTGGTTTTGCTTCGGCTGTAGCAGAAAGGAGTGCTGCTAAGTGGATAATGGTATCAGCATTATATTTTTTTGCAAGGTCATACATTTTTTGACCATCTGTTACATCTAAAATTTCGAATGGACCACCTTTTACAACGTCACTATCTGTTTCCCGTATATCTGTTGCAATGACATGGTCATTTCCATATTCTTTACGAAGTTTAATTGTGAGCTCTGATCCAATTTGACCTAAAGCCCCTGTAATTAAAATGTTCTTCACGGTTTACTCCTCCTATATCCCCTTAAGCACTGCTGTATGTTGCCCTTTAGTTAGGCAATCTGCATGGTTGTTATTTTTGTAAGCTTAGATGATTCCTAATTCTTTTCCGACTTTTTCATACGCTTTAATGGCATGGTCTAGCATCTCTTTTGTATGAGCAGCTGTTGGCATGTTACGTACACGGCCTGTTCCTTGTGGTACTGTTGGGAACACAATCGATTTTGCATATACACCTTCTTCATTTAGGCGTTTACTGAATTTCTGAGTTGCGGACTCATCTCCAATGATGACAGGCGTAATCGGTGTTTCACTATGACCGATATCGAAACCAAGCTTTTGTAATTCATCCTTTAGATAACGACTGTTTTCCCACATTTTATCCTGAAGCTCTGTACTCGCCATAATTAGCTCTAATGATTTTGTTGTTGCAACGACATCTGCAGGCGTTAAAGCAGTAGAGAATAGGAATGGACGAGAGCGCACTTTTAACCAATCAATAAGTGCTTGTTTCCCTGCAACGTACCCTCCAACAACACCAATTGCTTTTGAAAGAGTTCCAATTTGAAAGTCTACTTTGTCAGATAGACCAAAATGTTTTACTGTTCCGGCACCTTTTCCAAGAACTCCTGAACCGTGAGCATCATCGACATATGTCATAATGTCAAATTCTTCAGCAATCTCAACGATTTCAGGAAGCTTTGCCACATCTCCATCCATTGAAAACACACCGTCTGTAATGACCATAATTTTGTTATATTGACCAGACTCTTTTGCTTCTTTTGCTTTTGCACGTAAGTCGTCCATGTCTGAGTGATTAAAACGAATGATTTTTGCTTTTGATAAACGACAGCCATCAATAATGGAAGCATGGTTCAATTCATCTGAAAGAATAGCATCATGTTTATCCATTACAGCTGAAATTGCTGCCATATTACAGTTGAAGCCAGATTGGTATGCGATGGCTGCTTCTGTTCCTTTGAATTCTGCAATCTTCTTCTCTAGTTCAACGTGAATCTCTAGTGTTCCATTAATTGTACGAACTGCTCCTGCACCAACCCCGTACTTGTTAACTGCTTCTTTTGCAGCTTCCTTTAATCGTTGGTCTGTTGCTAATCCTAAATAGTTATTAGATGAAAGGTTTACAAGCTCCTTGCCACCAATTGTAATCATCGGTCCATTTGCACCTTCAACAGGGTCGATTTCGTTATAGAGTCCCTTTGTTTTTAGGTCTTCGAGATTTTCATGTAAAAATTGATCTAATGTTTTACTTGTCATTCAAGATCCCTCCATTAATTTCTCATTTATGTAAGCGTTTAAAAAACATTTGTCCTTTTGATGCGCACACGATAGTATGCATTATTACTATGATTCTCTTTGATTTTTCTATAGTTTTATCTTAACATGTTTTCTCCTGACGGACAAAATATAAATAGTTTGTCTACTCGTTATCTTACCCATATTTTATGAGGTACATGTCTTATTGTTGTTTTTTCATGCCTAATTTATTGTGCGAGATTGAAAGCATTAATTTAGAATAAGTACTTTAAAATGAATGGGCTCTGTCATGAAGGTCCGTCCCTCTAAAAAAACCGGTTCTTAAGGAGGGAACCTCTTAAGAACCGGTTTTTTATTAGTATCCTAGTTTTGATGCAATGTTTTTGATTTCTGTTTGGATCTGGTCTTTTAGGTCGTCAACGACTTTGAAGTTCATCGCTTCAATGTAGAATGCTTCTAGCTCATCGTGTAGTTTTTTGGCCTGCTCTAGATAGGAGGTTGCTTCTTTCATTTTTGATTGATAGCGATCTTTGATGTCTTTTATGAGTGCTGCATACTTCTCGTCTGTGCCTGGCTTAATGGCAATTTCATAGACATCAATAATCGTATCTCCATCTCGTTCAGGGTAGTGCTCATGTGGTGCTGTACTATCAAAAATAGCAAAGCCAAGCTCGCGACAAATAACCATATCTAAGCTATGTGGATCAAAGCCACAATGATACACTTCGACATCAATGCCTCTTTCTTCTGCTTCAGCAGCAAGCTTTTTCAGCATCGTTGACTTTCCTGAGCCAGGTCGACCCTTTATATAGTAACGATGTTTGATATCATCCGTTAGGTTCATGATATAATCCTTTGGACCCTTCGGAGTTGCCGCTCCTAAGAAACGGTGACGAACATCGGCTGTTTTTCTTAAATAAATATCGCCGAAAAACTCATCTGTTAACTCTTCTGTTAATTGATTCATTTTTGCAAAGTCAATGTTATCAATATATACTTCTTCCCATTCATCATGGATTCGTAGGGCAACTTCGAAGGTTGTATACGCTTTCGTAAAGGAATCTGAAATTTTCTTTGTAAGATCCTCGATAATGTCCTTGTTCTTCACAAGTCTGTTCGAATCCCAGGCTGCACCTAGGTTAATATATTCTTCAATTACACCTGGAATTTTCGGCTCAATGACATGTGGTGCTGTTCCGTCTACAAGACCTACACCTAGTTTTGGAATGATAAGCCCATCAACCGAGTCATTGTCAGATGAGCAATGTAAGTATTCAAGTTCAAATCCTTGTGAACCCCAGTATTCTCCAAGTGACTTCATTAATGAAGACTTTCCAGTACCAGGGCCACCTTTTAAGATAAATAAACGGTTCAAGCCACTTAGGCTAGAATCGTATAAGCTATAAAATCCTCTCGCTGTGTTTCCACCTGCATAATAATTTCGGATGTTTGACATAGAAACACTCTCCTTACCAATTTTCAGAGTGACAAGTGTTGGTGTGAACACTCTTCTACATCCTATGCAGGGGTCTCTAATAGGTGAATGCCTATAGGAAAAATCAGTAGGTTAGCTTTTCAATAATCTCTTTGTGTTGAGGGAATGGCTCAAGTAACTCTTGACGCTCAAACAATTTAAAATCTTCAAAGTCAAAGCCTGGAGCTACCATACACCCTACTAGTGAGAAGCCTTCCTCATCTAATGCAGATCCAAAGATCATTCCTTTTGGTACAAGAACCTGAGGACGTTGACCTTTTGTCACATCCAATCCTAGCTTCACTACCTGTAATTCTCCTGTTTCTGGATGTAGCATGTATATGGAAAGAGGGGAACCAGCATGGAAATACCAAAGCTCATCGCTCTTTAACTGATGAAAATGAGATACCTCTCCTTCTCGTAATAGGAAATAGATACTCGTCCAAAGGTGACGATCACCATCAAATCTCTCTTGAATAGGACGGTCTGTCAGCATTTCATCCGCTGCAAAAGAACGTACATAATACCCTCCCTCTGGATGTGACTCCATGTTCAATTCTTTAATAAAATCCTCTGCTTTCATTATGCATTCTCCTTTTCTATCTTTTGTATATGCTTTAAACCCTCTCTTGTACTTAACGGGGCGAGGTTTTCTTTTTCAATAAATGCTTTAACAGAATCTGGTGCAGTCTTTGAGTATTCGCGTAATGCCCATCCTATTGCTTTTTGTATGAAAAATTCCTTTGATTGCTTGTGTTTAGTAATATAAGAAAATAGTCGTTCTTCATTTGTATTCTGCTTATAACCAAGCTGATACAATATAGCCGTTCGATTCAACCAGATGTTATTCGTGTGAATCCACTTTTCTAAATACTCTGCCGTCTCATTAGGATACACCTTTCCTAGTGCTCCTACTAAATGTGATGCAATCGTATCAATTGTATCCCACCAAGACTTCTGTACAACCAGCTTTTCAACTAGTTCTAAATCAGCTGGATTGAGATACTTCTTTCTTTTTTCCAATAAAGCTAGAGCTATATATTGATACTCCCGTTCAGGTTGCTGCCATAATTCTTGTACCACTTCTTGATATTCCTCGGATGTTGGTGTTCCGTGTTCCTTAAGAAACTCTCGTAGAATGGTCTTTCTCTCAGGGGTCCTTATTCCTAAAAACTCAAACTGATTCCGCATATATGCCTTCATCTTTCCTGCGTTGTCTTCATTTTGGTAAGCTTTAAATGCTTCAATAATTCTTCTAGAATACTCGTTCATGGTGCTAGCCCCCCTCCTTGAAATATCTTTTCTAAGTTTCAAGCATTTATGTTTTATTTGCCCTTCACGGTTGTGAGTTCAGTATATAATCTTTTTAATTACATTGGAAATAAGCCGTTCTATTTAAATATGAGTTTGTTGCTTCTGGCGGTGCAGAGTAACGTGCGCAATTTTAATTTGTGAGTAAATACTATCTAGATAAGAAAAAAGACCCCTAATGAAAGGAGTCGTTCAAACTATTGTATATCACCCTGCAAGAGAGCTCTTTTTTTGTTCATTTTTCCCAAGCACATGCTGCAGAAATCGTTGGCATTGAGGAAGAGAGACTCCTACTATTGGTCCTGTTCCAAGTGCTACGATAATAGTTCCTAACCCTACAGGACCTCCTAGGATCCATCCACAAATAAGAACGATCACTTCCATTGCATTTCGTACGTGTTGAATCTTCCAACCTGTTTTTTCCGTAACGAGAAGCATGACACTATCTCGTGGTCCTGCACCTAAACCAGCCGAAACGTAGAGTCCAATACCGTATCCAATAATAATGGTTCCTATTATTAGAACAAAGAGCTGGCTAAACAATGTGTTAACATCCGGTAAAATAAGGTTAAACATATCAATAAATAGTCCAATTAGTAGCATATTTAAAAAGGCACCGATTTTCGGAATGGATTTTGTTACAAGAGCCGTTGTTGCAATGAGAATAAATCCTACGATGATGGACCATGTGCCAATGGTTAACCCCAGCTGCAGGAATAATCCGTAATGAAAAACATCCCAAGGACCAATTCCAAGCCCTTTCCCTTTAATCGTTAAGGTAATTCCAAAGGCTAGCACGAGAAGCCCAACAATGAAAAATCCCCAACGTAAACCATACCCCTTGTACATACAATCCCTTCTCACTTTTCAAAATTTCACTACGCCATTGTAACACAGTTTCATCATGAAAACTCCTCACATATACAAAGAAAAATCGGGATTTTTCCTGAATCCAGCAAATCCTCCCGATTTTTGTTCTTATCTTTATTCTATATCTAACATTGAACAAGCTCTATTATTTCTGAGTGTTCAATTTTTTGAAAAAACGCTGTCTTCCAGCCATTATCTAGAACAATAGGTCCTTCCAGAAGATGGTAATCGTTGTTGTTTTGGTTTTTCCCTATCCAGTCACCCAAACATTCTACCTGCCAAGCTAGATGGATCTCACCACTCTGACTAGCTGGTATTGTTTGAATAAGTTCAATTCGAGTTTGACCCCTTGTCATAAATACGATTTTCTCTTCTGGTAGACGGAGACACGTTTCTACTTGAAAGTGAAGCGATTCATAGTAACTTACGATACTTTCAAGATTGTGAACTTCTATTCCAATATGATGGAGCCTCATCATTCAACGTCATGTAAAATTAAATTCATATCCCCAAACTCGTGCCACTGATATCCATTATGAATGGCATCCTGGTAGGCTTTTAATAAGAATTTTTCATCGATAAGTGACGATAGTAGATCTAAATGAGTTGCCTCTGGTTCATGCAACCCCGTTATTAAACCATCTACTACAGACAATGACGTATTTTTTGTGATATAAAGATTCGTTGTTCCTTGTAAACGAGTTGCTTCAAGACGAGCTCCCACCGACTCTAGTGCCCGAACGACCGTTGTGCCGACCGCAATAACTCTTCTTCCTTCTTTTTTTGCTTCCCGAATCATTTCAGCTGTTTCTTGTGGAATTTTGTAGCTTTCAGGATGAGTTTTTGGTGACGGCCAACGATCACTTCCATAATAACTCAGCCCTGCATGAAGTTGCAGAAATCCAACTTCCACGCCATTTCTTCGCAAGGTCTCAAGAAGTCTCCATGTAAAGGCTCTTCCTGCTGATGGCATCTCCACAGACCCAGGAACTGTCGCATAGACTGTTTGGTAAGATTCTATTGACCACGGGATTTCAATATATTCATATCGTATCGGTTCACCAATTCGATACAACACGTCTAGAAACTCTTTGCCTTGTCGATTAAACTCTACAGTAACAAGAGGCTCCTCAGTACCAGAAGATATGATTTTAGCTTCTAATCCTGAGTTAAATCGGACCTTATCACCCATTTTATACAAGCCACCAACTATAAGGACATCCCACTTGTTCTCATCAACTTGCCTGGAAAGACGAATATCAAGTGTTCGCTCACCTTGTGTATCTTTTAATGATGCCGGAATGGTTCTACTATTATTTAAAATTAGAACATCTCCTTTACGAAGAAAACTACTAAGGTCTTTAAAGTGTGAATGAGCTACCTTACCTGTCTTGGAGTCCAAGACCATTAATTTCACATCATCTCTTGATGCCCCAGTCATTTCTTTTGGGATCTTAGCATTTAAACGCTCTGGAACGATAAAAGACTGTGCTAAATTATTCATGTTCTCTTCCTCCTGGATAAGTAAATTCCTGTGCTTGAAAGCGTTGACCATTTACATTTATGGAAGCGTCTAAAGCAAGATAATCAAACACATCCGTAACCTCCTCAGGCTTTGTTAATAAATAGTCATAATCTGGTACTGCGATATTGTGCATTTCTGTGTCCATTTCTCCAGGGTCAACCATATTGATTCGGACACCTGTTTCCTCAAGTTCATCAGCCCAGGTTTGTGTCATTCCCTCTACTGCAAATTTCGAAATACCGTACGCGCCCCATTCCCCAAATCCTGTTTTGCCAGCTTCTGATGTTATATTGATAATGGAACCACTGTTTCTTGAGAGCATTCCAGGTAATACTCGTTTCGTCACAAGAAACGGGTTCATTACATTTACAGTAATCACGTCTAGAAAATTCTTTTCTTCATAATCTACAAGCAGCTTTGGTCCAGGACCAAAAATAGAAGCATTATTTACAAGCACATCCACTTTCTCAAATTCACTTTCAGTAATGGAAACAAATCGTTCGATATCCTCTTGTTTGGAAACATCTGCTGAGATCGCAATTACCTCAGTACCTAATCCTTTAAGTGCTGCTTCTGTTTCCTTTAAAAGCTCCCCGTTTCGTGCACAAATGGCTAATTTCCAGCCTTTTCGGGCAAAATGAAATGCCAAAGCTCTACCTAATCCTTTTGTTGCACCTGTAATCATCATAACTTTTTCTTGATTCATCGTTACATCCCCCTATAAACTTGTTATCTATATAATAGAAAAGATTCATTTGAATAAAATCGTATAAAGGGATTGAAAACGGCTCCATGATTTGTCGTAGTCTCTCTCATACTTTCGGAGTAGAAAATCGTTAAAACCGAACATTAAATTCCTTTATTTTAATATATGTTCGTGTTATACTACTATCAATAGAACACGGAGACGCAGTGACTGGCGAAATAAGATAGGGAACCTATCTTTGTGGGTATACCACAAGGGAGCTGCGACATGATTTACACTAGTAGTATTTAGCCGTTCGCCTGGGCAAAGCCAAGGAACTCACCCTTGTCTTTTTTATTTTCAGGAGGTTATATCGTATGAAGCCATTAATTTTAGACGGTACCGTAGTTGCGAATCATGTAAAGGAAAGCTTGAAATCACGAATTGAAGATCTAAAGAATCAAGACATCACCCCTTGTCTTGCAACCGTATTAGTTGGAGATGATTCGTCTTCAGAAACGTATGTAAGAATGAAGGGAAATGCATGTCAAGCAATCGGAATGGAATCCCGTCGTATTCATTTATCGGAAGAAACGACAACAGAAGAGCTTCTTAAGGTAATACAGGATTTAAATAATGACGATGATGTGCATGGAATACTCCTTCAACATCCTGTACCTCATCAAATTGATGAGCGTGCTGCATTTGAGGCCATTTCCATTGAAAAGGACGTAGATGGTGTAACAAGTCTAGGCTTTGGTCAAACCGCTTTTGGTTTTGGCAGTTATCCTTCCTGCACTCCTGCAGCCATATTAAAAATCATTGATTACTATGAAATTGATGTTGAAGGCAAGCATGCTGTTGTTGTTGGCAGAAGTCCGATACTAGGCAAGCCCGTCTCAATGATGCTGTTAAATCGAAATGCAACGGTAACAACATGCCACTCGTACACAGAAAACTTACAAGATATTCTTTCAAATGCAGACATTATTGTCGCAGCTGTCGGAAAACCAAACTTTATTAAAGGTGACTGGGTAAAAGAAGGCGCTGTTATTCTAGATGCTGGCTATAATAAAGGAAATATTGGAGATGTAGAATACGATTCTTGTTTTGAAAAAGCTAGTGCGATTACGCCTGTACCTGGAGGAGTTGGTCCTGTAACCATCTCCATGCTGTTAAAACAAACTGTTGATTCTGCTGAAAAGCGAATATAAATAGAAAAGACGATTCAAAGGGATTCCTCCATTTGAATCGTCTTTTTATTTGCTTCTATGTTAGAGGTCCGTCCCTCAAAAAAATATTATAGTAAGTTTTTGTGAGTATTGGGAAAAAATGATGAATGAGATGATTATAGAAGGAGCGTATAAAAAAATGAGCGATCAACAAAATAATGCCTTTCATCATGCCCCAGAACCATATTGGAGAGAATCAGTTGAGCTTCCGGCGTTCTCTCCTTTAACAGATAATATTGATGTAGATGTAGCCATTGTTGGAGGTGGGATTGCTGGTTTAACGGCAGCCTATATCCTATCAAAGAGTGGAAAAAAGGTTGCTGTTATTGAAGCAAATAAGCTACTTAATGGTACAACTGGACATACAACTGCAAAAGTAACAGCACAGCATGGGCTATTTTATGATGAGCTTATTCAGCATTTTGGAGAAGAATTTGCCCGCAAGTACTACAAAGCCAACTCTGAGGCCATCCAGTTTGTTCGTGATACGGTTAAAAATGAGCAAGTTGAATGTGACCTAACAACAGAGGATGCACACGTATATTCTCAAACTGAAAAATATGATAAAAAGGTTCGCAAAGAGTATGAAGCGTATCAAACTCTTGGAATTGAAGGGGATTTAATCAATACACTGCCTGTAAATATTCCGATTAAGTCAGCCGTTGTAATGAAAAATCAAGCACAGTTCCATCCATTAAAATACTTTAAAAAGCTAATTGATTCTATTACCCAAAATGGCGGGCAGATCTTTGAAGGAACGGTAGCGAAGGATATTAAAGAAAACACCTCTACTTCTGTTGTGACAAAGGATGGCTACCATGTACATAGTCAGAAGGTATTAGTATGTACGCACTTCCCTTTTTATGATGGGATGGGCTTCTATTTCACAAGAATGTATGCAGAACGCTCTTACATACTTGGTGTAAAAACAAAGAAAGAATATCCTGGTGGGTTATATATTAATGCTGAAAATCCAACGCGTTCTTTACGTTACACCACAACAAAGGATGGGGAAAAATTAGTTCTTGTTAGTGGCGATAATCATAAGACAGGACAAGGTGAAGATACACTTGAGCACTATAGAGCATTAGAGGAATTTACCGAAGAAGTACTAGGCATCGATGAGATTCCATATCGTTGGTCCGCTCAAGACTTATATACGTTAGACAAAGTCCCTTATATTGGGCAACTCAATAAAAATCATCCTTCAGTTTTTGTTGCAACAGGATTTAAAAAATGGGGAATGACATCTGGAACACTTTCTGGTCAATTGTTATCTGACCTTGTTCTCGGCAACCACAATCTTTATAAGGATGTATTTGATCCATCCCGTTTTGTTGCAGATCCAAGCTTAAAGAAATTTTTCAAACATAATTTAGATGTAGCCGGCCATTTTATTAAAGGGAAGCTTGAAAATCCGACTAGACATTTAGACGATATTCAGAATGGTGAAGCTGGCATTACAATCGTGAATGGCCAACGCGCTGGTGCATTCCGTGATGAAAATGGTACCCTCCATCTTGTCGACACAACGTGTACACACTTAGGTTGTGAAGTGGAGTGGAACCACGGAGATCACACATGGGACTGCCCTTGTCACGGATCACGCTTTAATATTACGGGTGATGTAATCGAAGGTCCTGCTAAAAAGCCTTTAAAAAAGGTTGAGTAGACGCAGACTACTTACTCATTTTTACAGCATGAAGAACCTCCTTCTGTCTCATACTATGAAAAGATGAACAAAAGGAGGTAGAACATATGGGCCGCACGAAGCAAGGAAACCGCAATGCTCAAAGCAATAATAATGCGAAGCAAGAGCGTACAAGCACTGAAATGGTCGAGTTTACAACAGGACAAGCAAAGAAAAAGAAAAACCGTTTCCAAGATTAATACCCTATGTAAAAAAGCAGGGTTGCATGTGCACCCTGCTTACATTGAACCCTTTAGATCCAAGAAAATCCTCTTCTGCCCTTTTCATCATCGTCATCATCTTCTACACCTAAAACATCTCCATCAAAATCACGGCGATGTTTACGACGACGTTTTTCATCTTCTACACCAGCTACTACATCATCATCAAAACGATGACGTCTTCTGTCATTTTCTTCAATGACAATAACTTCGTTTGCACGAATTAATACTGTATCTGCGTTAAGAACTGGACGTCTTCTTTTCTTTTCTGACATGAAGAATTCCTCCTTTATTGTATTCTCACTTATAACATATGCTTGTTTTCATTCAGTTGAATGGGTATGGATACTAGTTTTCTTCTATTTAGACGAAATATAGGTTCTTTTCCATGAAAAAATCCCCGGTTCTCTAACTCCAAGAACTGGGGATTGTATCTACCTATCTCATGTTAAATAGAATTTTGAAATCCTCGTACCCTTCTTCCTCAAGTCTTTCTTTTGGAATAAATTTTAGTGCAGCTGAGTTAATACAATAGCGTAACCCTTTTGGACCGGGACCATCTGTAAATACATGACCAAGATGGGATTCTCCGTCTCTACTTCGTACCTCAACGCGAGTCGATTTGTGGGTAAGATCGTATTGTTCTTTTACACTCGCATCCATAATGGGTTTCGTAAAGCTTGGCCAGCCACATCCACTATCATATTTGTCCTTTGAACTAAATAAAGGCTCTCCTGAAACAACATCAACATAGATCCCTTCTTCTTCTAAATCCCAATATTCGTTTGCAAATGGCGGTTCCGTTCCATTTTGCTGAGTCACATAGTATTGCATATCTGTTAGTTTGTCCTTTAAATACGTTTGGTCCTTTGGCCAATACTGTCTTTGGAAATCCTCCCGCTTCGATCCTCGTTTATATAATGCGTAGCGAAAGGCATTCTTTTTATAAAAATCCTGATGGTATTCTTCTGCAGTATAAAACGTTTTTGCTGGAAGGATTTCTGTTACAAGAGGCTTCTGAAATCGTCCACTTTCTCCGAGTGCCCTTCTTGATTGCTCCGCCTTCTGTTTTTGAACTTCGTTATGGTGAAAAATAATGGACTGATATGCTGAGCCTCTGTCCGTAAATTGACCTTCTTCATCGGTTGGATCTACCTGCTGCCAATAAATATCAAGTAGCTCATCATATGTAATGACCTCTGAATTATATGTAATTTGCACAGCTTCTACATGATCACTTTCTCCTGCAATAATCTGTTTATATCGAGGATTCTCTTGTGTTCCACCCGTATAACCTGATAGAACCGCTATAATTCCATCCTTTTCATCAAATGGTTCTACCATACACCAGAAACAACCACCAGCAAATGTAGCAACTTCTTTTTTCAAATAATCACCTCAGTTTCACGTGAAACAATTTTCTACATATTACTACAAAAACCACTGTCATCAGTCTTTCTCTTCATAGCCTTTAACATAATAGACTCCTCTATTCTCACACTTTAAAATATAAATGGTAGTGTAGGGAACACCCTGGATTAAATGGTGCCTCACATTTTGGACAAGATGAGTCAGCATTCATATACTCTGTGATCGTTAATTCATGCCCACAGCTTCCACAGAGTATCGCTTTTTGGTCTCGTTCTGTTTTTGACCACTGAGTGGCCTTGTGATCTTCTGTCTCTTCATGACAGAGATAACATGGAAAATATGTGTCACAGCATTTAAATTTTATTGCAATAATATCCATATCAGAATGATAGTGCTTGCACCTTGTATTTGAATCTACTTCTATTCCTTTTACTTTGTGATTGTGAATGTTCATAAGAACTTCCTTTCTGACTTTCTTCTTGTATTCGATTCTACTACATTCAGAAATCACACAGCAATGATCACTCTAATTGTTCGTTATATATTACAAAAACAGTCAATTTTTACAAATGTATAAATAGAAATAACTTCACATAGTATATTCAATTTATTCGACGACAGAGCAGACTGGAGCAACCCTGGTGTAGCTGATGCTGGGCGTAATTTTCCATATTATGAAGTTAAGTTACATAGTAAAAAAGGTCTTAAAGAAGTTCCTTCAAGACCTTTTTTATGCTGCTTCATCCCTTTGATTAAAAATAAAACATACTATTTGAATTATGATTTTCCATTCTGATAAAACACAAGATGTTTGAGGAAGAAAAAGCTAGATGTAGATGATAATGCCATCGCTAATCCTTTTGCAATATTGTTTACAGCTAGTATTGGGAGACTAAAATGTGTAAGTAAGTCAATAGAAACAAGGAACACTAGATTACTAATCATTAAACTAATAAGCGCTTGAATAGCAAAATGAACCTTTACTCTTAATGACCTCGGTCCATATTTAAATGTAATTCTTGAGTTCCAGTAATAACTATTGATGACGGTTAATGTATAGGAAAGAGTATTAAAAAACACCAACAATGTTTTCTCTTCCGTTGGAAATAGCCAAAGCAAGGCATTTAAGAAGACAATATCTACTATAGCATTCATCATTCCAATACTACTAAACTGTAAAAATTGCCATGGCCCTTTATGCATGTTCTTATTACTCATATGGATCTCCCTTATTTACAAACTTGTTGCTTTCATTTCGTCCCTTATCCATCCTATGTAGCAACAACTTAAATATTTCTCTATTCATTGTACAACGTCCAATTATGTAGGTACAATATGGATACATAAAGAAAGACTGACTCTAAAATGAGCCAGTCTTACATATATATTATTCGCCTAACATTGCATTTACTTCATCTTGATGATTGTCGATCCACTCTTGAGCAACCTCTTCTGCATCAACACCGTCATCTTCAATTTTTACAATCATGTCCTCAATATCACTTACAGACATTTTCCAATTACTTAAGAACTCATAAGCTTCCGGTGCTTTTTCTTGGAGCTCGTTATTTGTAACTACGTGTACTTCTGATGTTTGGAAGTACTCACCAGGACTTGGTAATACTTTTAAGTCATAGTTAGCAAACATCGGATGTGGTCTCCATCCTAGGAATAAAACAGGTTCTTCATTCGCCATCATACGTTGTGCTTGTGCAAGCATTCCACCTTCTGATGAAGCAACAAATTCAAGGTCTAATCCAAGCTCTTCAATCATTTCACGAGAAGTAACAGTCATTCCTGCTCCTTCTTCAATACCATAGATTTTCCCACCAAATAGATCTTCTTTTCCTTTGATGTCTTCTACCTTTTCAATTCCTTCAACATACGTAGGGATTACCCAACCAAGCTCACCTTCCATATAGCTTACTGCTGTATCATCTAATGAATCGCCATATTTCTCCATGTAATTTGCATGCATAACTGGTAACCATGCATCCATAAATACATCAAGGTCACCTTGTGATAACCCAGTGTAAACTCCACCGGCATCAGCATTTGTTTCTTCAACTGTATACCCCATGTCTTCAAGTAAAAGCTTCGCTACTTTTGTTGGAGGTACTGTACTCGTCCAAGGTGTTACACCAAATTTAATGGTTACGTCCTTTGCTTCGCTACCTTCTGTTGTTTCTCCCCCAGTATTTTCATTGCTTCCACAACCTACTAATAAAGCTGATAATACAAGAAAGAATACACTAATTTTAACTAGTTTTTTCAATCTGATTCACTCCTTATTTATAGTAAAACTCCAGCATCATGCCTTCGTTTCCTTATCTTTTTCGTTCTCCTAGACCTTGTGTAATTCGGTCAAGGATAATGGCTAATACAACGATTCCAAGCCCACCAACTAAACCTAGTCCAACGTTAACACTTGAAATACCAGCTAATACCGTTGTACCAAGTCCTGGTGATCCAATCATCGATGCAATAACGGCCATGGATAGTGCTAACATGATCGTTTGGTTTACCCCAGCCATAATAGTTGGGACTGCAACCGGCAATTGAACTTTCACTAGCATTTGCCATGGTGTTGATCCAAAGGCTTTTGCTGCTTCGACCATATCTGTTGGTACTTGCTTAATCGCCAATGCCGTCATTCTAACAGCTGGCGGCGTAGCAAATACAAAAGTCGAAATAACCGCTGGAACTTCACCTAATCCAAATAATAAGATAGCTGGAATTAAGTAAACAAAGCTTGGTAAGGTCTGCATAAAGTCTAAAATGGGTCTTACAATGTTATCTAATGTTCGTGACTTAGCAGCCATAATCCCTAAAGGAATTCCGATAATAATCGAGAATAACGTTGCAACAATAACAACGGCCAATGTCAGCATGGCATCTTCCCAAAGGTTTACAGATCCAAGGTAAAGCGTACCTACTAGCGTAAATACGGCAATTCCTTTTCCAGCAAATCTCCAAGCTAAAAGTATGAGCACAATGGCCATTACTTCTGCTGGAATCCATGTAAAAATATCTGCTACTCCATTTATGAAGAACCCTATAATGGCACTAATAGAATCAAAGAAACCACCCATAACAGGAATCAACCATTCATAGACAAAATCATTTGTCCATTGCTCTAAAGGAAGTGTAAAATAATTCATTATTCTGTCACCTCACTTTGCTCTTTACCTAGGACGAGCCCTGATAATATAGAAACTCGTACAATGATTCCTTGCAATTTATCATCTTCAACAACAGCTATTGGATATCTTGATTCAGCTGCTACTCCAATTAAGTCAGATAATGGAGTATCTGAAGCTGTTGTATGATAATCCTGTGCTAGAACGTCTTCTACCCATTTATTCTCTTTATAGGCTTTAATTGCGGCATCAATCGTAAGAATCCCTTTTAAGGTTTTATCTTTATCTACAACGAAAATACTTGAGATTCCCGCATCCTCCATCTTCTTAACCGCCACTCTAGGTCCATCCTTCCATGTTGTCACGACTTCTGGTTTTTTCATAACATTGGATGCTACTAGTACTTTGGAACGGTCAACATCTTCTACGAAATTGTATACATATTCATTTGCTGGATTTTCTAAAATCTCTTCAGCTGTACCAATCTGTACAATGGAGCCGTTTTTCATAATCGCAATACGATCCCCGAGCTTCAATGCTTCATCAAGATCATGTGTAATAAAGATAATGGTTTTTCCAAGCTTATTTTGCAAGTTTAATAGTTCGTCTTGCATTTCTTTTCGAATAATTGGATCAAGTGCACTAAATGCTTCATCCATTAAAAGAATATCTGAATCATTTGCCAGTGCTCTAGCAAGACCTACCCTTTGCTGCATTCCACCACTTAACTGATCAGGATAGCTGTTTTCGTAGCCTTTTAAGCCAACATCTACGATAGACTTACGTGCTTTTTCTGCTCGTTCTTCAGCAGGTACACCTTGAATCTCTAGCCCATACTCAACATTTTGTTGGACAGTTCTGTGTGGGAATAAAGCAAATTTTTGAAAGACCATTGCAAGCTTTTTACGTCGTGTATGCATGAGGTCATTTTTATTCATTTTTGTAATGTCTTCTCCATCGATCAAAACTTCCCCATCTGTTGGTTCAATTAGACGATTAACGAGGCGAATCAGTGTTGATTTCCCACTCCCTGATAGCCCCATAATGACGAAGAACTCACCAGGCTTTACGTCAAATGAAGCATTGTTTACACCGACGGTCATACCTGTTTCTTTTAAAATTTGTTCTTTACTTTGACCTTGTTTAATTCTCTTAACACCTTCTTTGGGCTGAGAACCAAACACTTTTGTTATATTCTTCACTTCTATCTTATTCATCAACATGTCTCCTTTTTTATCGTTCGGATCCGTTATTTACAAGATAACTTTGAGAGATTATTTATTAGTAGAGGCTTTTTATCGAGAGGTCATTTCCTATTCTGTAAAGAAGAATTAGTCTCGTGAAATCCTTTATGTTCAAAGTCATAAGTTTTTCAAACACTGACCTTAATTATTGTATAAGTTTTTGTTATGTTTCCTCAAACCGCATATTTCCGTATAAACCGTACATATTTTACGTACAGATAAAACT
The DNA here is from genome assembly GCA_003667865.1 of Rossellomorea marisflavi. Lineage (GTDB taxonomy): Bacteria > Bacillota > Bacilli > Bacillales > Bacillaceae_B > Rossellomorea > Rossellomorea marisflavi_C. The sequence goes on from CP033051.1 coordinate 972,169, forward strand.
GTACAGAACAAACACACACTATTCATAAAAATACTCCCAAATACTCCCGATTACTATACAATGATAAATCTTTACTTTCAAATTCAATGTGTTACCCTATAATTAGTACACTCGGGGAAGTGAGGAACAGTGACAAATTATACAAAATTACTAAATTCTAGGAACCGATTTATTGATTCTATGGCTCAGAATATGAATTTATATGGAATAACACATTCTGTTGGCAGGGTCTATGGCCTTCTATATTTCAATGAGGGACCGATGACGTTAGATGAAATGAAGGATGAGCTCGGAATGAGTAAGACCAGTATGAGCACTGCTGTAAGACAGCTTCAAGAGCTCAATATGGTTGAAAAGGTATGGAAAAAAGGAGAAAGAAAAGATCTATATATTAGCAATAATGACTGGTATCAATCATTTACTGATTTATTCTCAATTAAGTGGAGAATGGGGATCTCGTTAAATATTACAACGATTAATAAATCGGTGAAGGATCTCGAGAATGTTATTCATGACCCTGAAACCGATGAGGAAGTAAAAGCTGCTGCTCAAATTGATATAGAAAAATTCCAATATGCTTTAAACTATTATGATTGGTTAAACCGCTTAGTTGATAGTTTAGAGAACAATGATATATTTCAGCTAGTGCCAAAAAAGTCAGAGACTCAAGAATGAGTATCTGACTTCTTTTTTTAAAATTTCATTATCACTGTACATCTTTTAATAGATTAAAAGTGAGGAGAATATAGTATTCTCCTCACTTCTTACTAGCTATTAATTAGCAACAAATTTAACTTTATCGCTAAATTTCACAACATGGTTTCCACCAACAACATACCATTTGTTAGTGTTGTCAACACTATACACTTTGTAACCAGTACCTTTTTTAAGATCTTTTACTTTAACAAGACCATCAGCAGTCTTTTTGTAAAGAGTTGAAGTTCCAGTTACAACTACTTTTCCTACAACGCTGTTATCTTTAACTCCATTTTTATTCTGATCAAGGATATCAAAGATTAGCTTTGCATGGTACGTGTTATCAATTAAGCCTCTTAGTTTCTCTGACTGTGGACCATAAGCTAAAACAGGAACCTCTTCACCTGTGTGACCACCAGTAGTCCAACCTGCCATTGCACGGTTATCAGCAATTTTTTCAATTGCATTATCTACAGCATAACTATCATCAGCTAATTTTGCTTTAGCATCAACAACAGATTGAATTTCTTCTGGTGATAGTTCAAGGTCAATATATTTCTTTAATGTTTCTTTCACATCTGCACCTTTAGCAATTTCAGCTGCCATAAAATCAGGTGTACGTTTGAATGCTTTAATTGGATCAACATAGAAGTTATATCCAGGACCCGCACCAATTGAAAGACCACCCGTACTATGGTCAGCAGTTGCGATAACTAGAGTTTCTCCATCCTTCTTAGCCCAATCCATAATGTATTCGAAAGTGTCTGCATACTCACTCATTTCACTCATAGCAGCAATAAGGTCATTGTCATGACCAGCCCAGTCAATTTGACTTGCTTCTACCATTAAGAAGAAACCATCTTCATCTTTGCTTAAACGATCAATTGCTGCTTTTGACATATCTACTAAAGAAGGAACCTCTTCAGAACGATCGATTGCTTTATCAAGTCCACCATTAGCAAACAGTCCTAACACTTGCTCATTTTTATCTGCAGCTAACTCTGCTTTTGTGGATACAAAGCTATATCCATCTTTTTTGAATAGATCAACTAGGTTACGATCATCAACCTTACGTCCAGCAGCTGGATCAAAGTTTTTAAGTCCTCCACCTAGGATAACGTCTACTTTATGTTCACCATTGATCATTTCATCATAGAAATCGTTTGCAATTGCATCCATGTTACGACGGCTTTCATCATGCGCAGCATAAGCAGCTGGAGTAGCATGCGTTACTTCAGATGTAGCAACTAAACCTGTCGCCATTCCATCTTCTTTTGCTTGCTCAAGAACCGTTTTTACAGGTTTTCCTGCGGCATCTACACCGATACCATTATTATACGTTTTTACTCCACTTGCCATTGCTGTTGCTGCAGAAGCAGAATCTGTTACGTTTTGCTTTGGATCGTCAGCATATGTAGTTTGTAAACCAACAAAGTAAGGATCAAATACAGTTGGTTCCATTTCTACTGTATTTGGATTATCTAGCATATAACGGTTTGCTGAATAGTAAGGTACACCCGTACCATCAGCAATGATCATAATGACATTTTTCACTCCTGATGCAGGCTTTGATGCAGCTTCAGCTTTCTCAGAAGCGTTAATTCCTACTAAACTAGTAACTGCTAATGAAGTAGCAGCCGCTACTGGTAATACCTTCTTAGCTAATTGTTTTTTTAGCAAGGTGGTTCCCTCCAATTATTTTATTAGTAATTATTAGTACAAACCTATTATAAAGTTAAGTTGTAAAAAAACTGTTAATCTATTACGAGAATATTGTTAAAAATATGTAAATTTAGTAGAATTGTGTAACTAATAGTAAACTAAAGAGGATCCGTTACTGGATCCTCTTCCATATCAATCTTTGTAACTAGAGAAATCTGTGTGATAGAGGCGGAACATTGTTTTATAACCCGTCTCATCCTTTCGGACTCCAACATCTAATGTCCCTGTTACCTTTACTTTCCCTTGAATATTTCTTAAATAATTTTTGTTTTTCACATATATCACCATTACTTCGTTCCAGTAAGATTCATCTGCAGAACAGAATGGGCAATCTCCGTTTTGGGTCTTGATCATAAGAAACCACCCATCACTTATACTCAGCCCATCTCCCATGTATCCAATTAACTCTACTTTTTTACCATCAAGTTTCTTAAATTTAGCTGATGGCTCATTTTGTGCTTCTGTATCAAAAAAGTCTTCCCACTGAATCACTGTAGCCTCTCCTGTTGCTTCTGCAATAACAGGCAGTTTTTCGGATTCTTCTACTTTTGACTCTTCTGGCTTTTTATCTTCAGCCTTTACTTCTTTTTTTGATTCTTCTTTCTTGGTCGAAGAAGGAGTAGAACTACTAGCCTTCTCTGGTTTTTTTGTTGTTTGTTGTGGTTTTTCTGACTGTTTGCTTGCTGTATTTGTTTGTTTTACTTCCTCTTTCTTCGTGCTGTTTTCTTTTTTCTCTTCTGTACTAGCAGCAACTTCTGTTGTTTGAGGAACCTCTTTTACACCCTCTTGTACATCCTCTTCTTCACTTACTTCGTTAGAGCTCGGCTTACTTTCTTCATTCTCAGTACTCTCAGATTCTACTTCTTCATTGGAATCTTCTTCACTAGCTATCTTAGTAGATTCTTTTTCCGGTTCTTCCTCTACTAAATCACTTAATGTTTCTTTCTCCGTTTCTTTTGAAGCATCTTTCTCAGCAGTACCACAAGCTGAAAGGAACATCATCCCTGCCGTTAGCAAAATCATAAACTTTTTCACACGGTATTCCTCCTTAAGAGTTAAATAATTGAACCGGGTCTACTCGGTATGAACGAAGTGCGGGAATAAGTGCAGCTATTGTACATAGAACAAGTCCACCTAGTAAGATATATAATTCTGCCGGTATTACGGTCCAAGCATTTAGTTGGATTCCAGAGTATTGAAAGATTACATCTGTTAGTAGGAAGCTCCCAATATGCCCTAGTACAATTCCAATAATTATCCCAATTCCAGTTAAAACATTAGACTCTAGTAACATCCCGGTGACGATATACGACTTCGGTTTTCCAATTAGGCGTAATAATCCGATGTCTTTCCTTCTCTCAGCTGCCATTGCAGATAATGATAGTAATACGGATATAGCTGCCATAATAATCGTTACAACTAGAACGAGCTTAATAACATCTGCTCCAGTATCCACAATCGTTAATATATCCGATGTTGCTTTACCAGTGTAGGCAACTTGAACTCCATCAAGCTCATCAAAGTTGGATTCTATTCCTTGCATATCCATAATACCTTTTGGCTTAATCAGAATAGCTGTAATGTCACCTTCTATATGCTCTTCTTCATGACCAGCTTCTGTTTCTTCGTGACCTTCTTCAACATGTTCTTCTTCATGAACGATCCATGCTGTTTCCAGTGTTGTAAAAATTGCCTTGTCATCTGGTGTACCTAGTTCAGAAAGTATTCCAGTTACAGTAAAATCAAATTCCCCATGTTCCTCGCCTGAGCCCTCTGCACCATGCTCACCATGAAATGTATCCCCTATTTTTAAGCCTAGTGACTCTGCAACATAACTTCCGACAACAACCTCACCATGCTCTTGATAAAGGGCACCTTCCTCCAGATTCTCATCAGGATAACGTGTACTCAAATACTCAACAGGTGTTCCTACAAGTGCATAGCCTTTGTAGCTGTCCCCTCTTGTCATTGGAATTGCTTGATCTACAAATCTACTCTCCTGTAAGTCCTCATAAATCTCATAGTCTACATTTCCAGTAGGTGCTCCGATATGATAGAAGGTATTCAAAACAAGCTGTGATTCGCTACCTTCTGCTCCAACAACGCCATGAAAAGGACCGTAGCCTTTTCCCACATTTTTTTGCAAACCGTCATTTACTAAAAATATAAAAACAATTAGTGCTGTTGCAATGGCTACTGCAAAGATTGTTAGAAAGGTTAGTGTTTTTTTATGCATTATGTTCTTCCATGATAATTGAAACAGGTTCACCCGAACTTCACCTCTTTTTGCTTCATTACTACGTTGATTGATTCCATTTCAATTTGCTTAGGAAATCTAGTAGCTAACGTTCGATCATGTGTGACGCAGATAAGCGTTTGTTTCTGATCCTTGCTTAATGTTAGTAATAATTCCATGATTGATTGAGCCGTTTCATAATCTAAGCTTCCTGTTGGCTCGTCCGCTAGTATAAGTTCTGGTTGTGTGATAAAAGCACGTATGATCGCTACTCGTTGTTGCTGGCCTCTTGATAATTGAGAAGGCAGATGCTTCTTGCGATTACCTAATCCTACTTTTTCAAACCAGTCATCTATGAGTACTTGCTGAGCCTTTTTTGTCATCCCTGTTAGCACTAACTTGATATTTTCTTCTGCTGTTAAGCTAGGGATCAAATGAAAGTCTTGAAAAACATATCCCACACTTTTTCTACGGTACTGATCTCGCTCCGATTGTGTAAGGTCTGTTATCGTTATTTCATCAAGCATCACTACTCCTTCGTCATGCTCAATGACCCCCCCAATGATATGTAAAAGGGTACTCTTCCCACAGCCACTCGGCCCTGTAATGGCAACCTGTTCTCCATGCTCAATTTTCAAATTAGCAATATGTAGAATCGGAAAGGATTTGTTGTCCATTTTATACGTTTTTTGCAGGTTCTGGATCTGAATCATATTAGTATAATCCCCCTGAAATAATAGGTTTTTCAGGCATAATTTTACTATACGCAGTCATCATTCAGGGCTAATTTACAATTTTTTCATGTATTATTAATAATCTATTTACAAATTGACCTAGCATTATTTCTGGATAGTCCCGGTTATATTTGCATACCATAAGCTTACAAACTTTGAATAATGGAGGGAAAAGAGTGAGTAAGGAGAAGGAACTCAACAATTGTGATAGTGAAAGAGATTATTTGAATCATTTCCTTATTGAACAAGTAACAAAGATTTCTGTTCAGGAGCAAGAGGAACGGATGAAGGAGGAGATGGTTGATGGGGAGTAGTACTGAGCGACAGTAGTATAAATTGAAAGAACCGTTAGTTATTATAAGATCTAGCTCATCATACTGAACGACCTTATTGAGTATGCAATATTCCCTCTTGCGCTTAGCTAGTAATAATAGAAGACGCTGGGACATAATTATTTGACCTAGTGAAAAGCCCGAATTATTATGTGCTAATAACCTTTCGCTTACTAGTAGGTTGTTTCGTTTTGGTGTACAAATTTGAAACTAGCAGGCCAAAAAGGGCTGCTAGTTATTTTTGTTGGTTGTAGAGATAATCACTGATAAAACTTGATACTTTTTATAGATGGTTGTTTTTATAGAATAGATACATTATTTCTTAGAGGTAGCTTATATAACTACAAAAATAGGAAAGAGACATTTGCTTCGATGAGTTTATTACGGTGTGGGGCTGCGTGGGCATGCGGACATTTATTCCGTTAATTTGGCTCAATACAAAGAATTTTGGATGTAATCGGACATCTGTTCCTCTATTTTACAAAATCAACGCCAATCTCCCAATGAATTTTGTTTATAACGGAATAAATGTCCTTAAACACTTTGAAAAGAGCGATATTTAGCAAAATAAAGGAATAAATGTCCTCTACCACTCCCACATTACTTTGTTACGAACGGTGGCTCTAGTAGAAGATAAAGTCACTGTTCTAACCATATTGAATGATCAAAAACGTCATTTACTTGCTGCTAATCAGCAAGTGATTCGCTATATAAATTGCAAAACTATAATATATATCCACTGTTTTTTAACGGAATACTAATCAATGCTTCCTTCCCTTAGAGCGTTGTGGAATGTAGCGCAATGTACTTATTTTTGACAAGGATGATTACTCTAATTATGTCCCAACCTCTTACATATCCGTATTCATTGGAGATTCTTTTTTCCTAAATCTATGATAATAGCTTTCTACTTTTGAAAAGATCCATTGAATGGCAATGCCATGGAGTAATATGCCTATAATTCCTGTCAGCACAAACAGCCAAATGGTGACTGTATGGGTAACCTCGAAAGGATGATGTCCGAAGGAACGTAAGTGGGTAAATACATATTGTATAGACTTCCAGAATGATTTGACATCTACTTCTATGATCCATATGATTAAAGACTCTATAATCAAGAATACAAAAACGTACATCAGGATCAAGATCTTAGATTGATATGTCAATTTATCTATTAACGGTTGTATATAATATTTTGTTATCGTTTTGATTCGAAAAAGATAAATCAATCGGACTACCCTAGCAATTTGAAAAAATTGATCAAGTGGGATGATTGCAACGACTAGGAAGGGATTTCGTTTTAAGAACGTCCACTTTTCTTTCGTTACCGTGAAACGGACGATGAAATCAATAAAGAAAATGGCCCATACAATCCAATTAATAATGGAATTATAGCTGTTATTTGTCCATAATGTCATAATGGTGAACATCACAAGAATGACCATAATTCCTTCATAGACTCTTTGTATCAAACGAATAGTAATCCCCTCCTTACTACATCTTTCTAACCTTATTATTATTCATAATAAGTTCACACCGAATCATTTGTTACACATGAAACATGCTATTAATCACTTAAGTGATGACGACTCATTATTCACTACTGATTTTTCTTGCAACAGATGCTTTTACTCGTTGAATCGGAATCAATGTTCCTACTAGAGCAAGAATACTACTTGCAATAAAAATGCCCGTAATCCCTTGGTACGCAATGCTTGTTAATAAGCCAAACACAATTAAATCCAAAGCTGAATCTAATACTGATATTAGCGACAGTGTAGTGGCCCTTATATTAGATGGAATGAGGTCATTACTTAACTGTGAGTAAATTGGATAGCGCATTGCTTGGCCTAGTCGAATGATAAAGAATGCACCAATAACGAGCCATAATGTCTCCGCAAACACAGCTGAGAGAAACAACCCAATAGCAGCCAAACCACCCGTAATGTTCATTAAAACTTTTCTTGAGAATCGACTAGTAAACCACCCTACTGATTGTGATGAAATATATCCTAAAACAGAAGCTAATGCATACACGATACCGATCATAAAAACAGGTAGACCCGCTCCTGTAAATAGTGGTTGATTAAAGGCTTCATAAACAGAGTCTGCGGCAATAAACACTAAAGTAAAGTTCAAAAAGAGAAACAGCAGTTGCGGTGCGCGCGAAATCACCTTGATGCCAGAAACAACCTGAGTGAATGGATTATCCCTATAAGAGCCATAATTCTTAGGATCTTTTACAAAGAAGATTAAAAGAAATTCAATTACATGAAACCCAAGTCCCAAAATAATTAAGAAGATAAATTGTTCATCCTGAAGGTCATTTGCGAAATAGGCTCCAAATATAACGGCTACTATCATGGCAATAAAGCCTGCGGATTGAATTTTCCCCATAGCTCGATCCATTCGGTCATGTTGATTATCCTCTTTTAACGATTCGTAGATTAACGCCTCATCAGCCCCAGAAAAGAATGTAACTGAAAGCCCGTTAAGCGCACTATAGAGGAAAAACATCCACGGCTCGTAAGCAAAGATAAGTAAGACAATACTACTAATCTTTACAAGTACTCCTATTAAAAAAGAGGCCTTAGCACCAAAACGATCGGCTACTACTCCACCCGGAACCTCCCCTAAAAGGACTGCTCCACTCCAAAACAACTGAAGCCATAGGATATGAGAAGCCTCCAACCCCCGCTCCATATAAAACAAGGTTAATACAGGTGCAAGAAAATTAATGGTCCCAAATAGATGAATCCAAAACATCATACGTATATTGTGTTTCGAAATGGATGTGCTCATATAAAAACTCTTTTCTATTCATAATTTTCCATATGCTGAGGGGAACGCTGCTTTTACTGTTGAACCATTTTTCCTTTCCAAGCCATCCTTGTTCTCTAAAATATACTACCGCAATACCTGAAAACATTAAGGCTACAAGAAATACAGAGACATCTTTTTTAAACAATGATAGAAATAGCATAACAAAAGTTGATTTCGTGAGGGATACATTTTCAAAAATAAGAGATAAAAAATTCCTTTTAAGGATATTTCCACCCAAAATCTGTTCTGATTTCTGATATAGTAAAAATAATCATACCTATATTTGGAGGTCATAATGACAAAGCTCACCGATCATTTAATCGTTATTTCATTTGATTGTCTAGCTGCACTCGATTTCCCAATGCTTGAAAAGCTTCCTAACTTTAAGAAACTCTTAGAAAAAGGATCTTATTGCAAGAATGTGCAAACGATATACCCCTCCGTAACCTATCCTTGTCATGCCACCATTGTGACCGGTAGATACCCTGTTAATCATAGAGTCATTAATAACACGTTTCTGCAGCCTGGTAGAGTATCTCCAGATTGGTACTGGCAGCGACGTCATGTTAAAGGGACAACCTTATATGATGAAGCCAAAAAGGCAGGTATGAAAACGGCTGCTTTGCTCTGGCCTGTTACGGCTAGAGCGAAAATTGATTACAATATGCCAGAGATATTTGCCAATCGTATATGGCACAATCAAATTGCTGTTTCCTTATGGAATGGAAGTCCACTCTTTCAGCTCCAAATGAATTTACGATATGGCCGTATTCGAAAAGGCTTGAATCAACCTGAATTGGATGACTTTGTATTAGAATCTACTGTTGACACCATTACCTCAAAAAAGCCACATTTACTTCTAGTGCACTTTACAGACTTAGACACCCAACGCCACTATCATGGGGTTGAATCAGAAGAAGCCCTTGCAGCCATTCACCGTCATGATGAGCGTCTCGGGAGAATTATGAAGGCCATTGAAGAAAGTGGCATCTCAGAAAATACCACCCTTGTTGCACTAGGTGATCATAGTGCACTTAATGAATCAAAAGCTGTAAAGCTCAATGTATTGCTTCAAGAAAACGGTCTTATTAAGGTTTCTAATAAAGGAAAAATTAAAGACTGGAAGGCTTACTGTAAAAGCTGTGACGGCTCTGCCTACATTTATCTAAAGGATAAGCAAGATAAAGCGACCTATTCAAAAGTAAAAGAGATCCTTCATAGTCTAGTTATGAACAAAAGGAATGGAATTGAAAGCGTTTTATCAGGGGAAGAAGCAGCCCAACTTGGGGCAGATCGTGAGGCTTCTTTCATGCTTGAAGCTCAGCAAGGATTTTATTTTAAAGAGTTTTTTGATGGAGATTATATTGATGAAATTACACCAGAAGATGTAAGAGAAAAACGATATACGTATGCCTCACATGGATATTCACCGCAAAAAGAGAATTATCATACGGTTTTTATAGCATCTGGTAAAGGCATCTATCCAAATAGAGAGATTCCTGCAATGCATCTCGTTGATGAAGGACCAACATTTGCCCATTTGCTAGGATTAGATATTGGTACAACAGATGGAAACGTACTAAAGGAATTATTAACTATGTAAAGCAATTGTAAAATTTTTGCTCTCTTCATTTTCACTTATCTTTTTCTTGTAGAATAAAAGAAAACGTTTGCTAGGGAGGCCATATGATGAAACGCTTTACTAAAGAGGAGAATAGCTGGATGTTCTATGATTGGGCAAACTCAGCGTACTCCATCATTATTACAACAGCTGTTTTTCCACTCTTCTACAAAGCTGCTGCGACAAACGCTGGTGTAAGCTCCGCGAATTCAACTGCTTATTTAGGCTATACGATTGCGATTGCAACATTTATTTTAGCGATGCTTGGACCGATTCTCGGGACAATCGCTGACTATCAAGGGTTTAAAAAGAAATTCTTCACCTTTTTTTTGGCACTAGGGGTTACAAGTACGGCTGTTCTAGCTTTTATTCCAAGTGATCAATGGCTTGTGTTGCTAATTTTTTATACTTTTGCTGCTGTTGGATCAGCCGGTGCGAATGTTTTCTATGATGCGTTTCTTGTTGATGTCACTTCAGAAGAGCGTATGAATCGTGTATCCGCTCGAGGTTTTGGACTAGGCTATATCGGAAGTACCATTCCATTCCTTGTTAGTATTGCCATTATTGTGTTATCACAAAATGAAATCATTCCATTATCTACAACGGTTGCAAGTAAAATTGCCTTTTTAATTACAGCTCTTTGGTGGGGGATATTCGCGATCCCCATGTTCCGCAACGTTCATCAGAAGCATTATATTGAACGTGAAGCAAAGCCTGTCGTTAACAGCTTTAAACGGTTGTTTAAAACACTAAAAGAAATTAAGAAATATCGTGCTCTATTCTTATTCCTATTAGCTTATTTCTTCTATATCGATGGGGTGGGGACGATTATTTCCATGTCAACTGCCTATGGATCTGACTTAGGAATATCGCCAACAAATCTTTTAATTGTCTTATTTGTGACTCAAGTTGTTGCAGCACCATTTGCTATTCTTTACGGTCGTTTAGCAGAGAAGTTTACAGGTAAAAAAATGCTTTATGTTGGAATTATCGTTTATATTATTGTTTGTATTTATGCTTATTTCTTAGAGACTACGTTAGATTTCTGGATTTTAGCAATGCTTGTGGCTACTTCACAAGGAGGCATCCAGGCGTTAAGTCGTGCTTATTTTGCAAAACTTGTACCGAAGCAGAATGCGAATGAGTTCTTTGGTTTTTATAATATTTTTGGGAAGTTTGCTTCTATTATGGGGCCGTTGTTAGTAGGTGTTACGGCTCAGGTTACTGGAGATTCTAGTAAAGGTGTTTTTAGTTTAGTTGTTTTGTTTGTCATTGGGATTATTATTTTGACACGTGTGCCGGAACCTAAGGCACCTGCTGCTCCTGTGTCTCAGGTTGTTGCTAAGTAGGGGATTATTTAAAATAGGGGTCTGTTCCTCTTTGGGGACAGATTCTTTTTTATTTGTCCGTTGCTTTGCGCGGGGTAAGAGTGGGCCTCCTCACCGAAAAGCGGAAGTGAGCATTTAGGGACGTATGGATTGGAGCAAACCGCACGAGATAAAGGAAACACGGCGAACGGAGTGAGTCGATGTTAACTTATCGTAGGAGGTTCGACTTCGGCAACGCTAACAAGGCCAAGCTGGCAAATAATCATCATTTATCAGAAGTAAACTCACACCAAAGGGGTTTGCCAGTAGTTGATCGGAACTAACAACAACATAAACCGGATCTAAACGACTCAAATTTAAAGATAAACACCTCAAATCCATTTCTAAACGACTCAAACTCACCGATAAACGACCCAAATACCATTCTAAACGCTTTTTTTCAAAATCTCCGCCCCCCGCAGGAAACCCTATAAACTTCCTACCTCCAAATATTAAAACTAAAAAAGATGCTGATTCACTTACATGTCAGCATCTTTTTTTGGTTAAAACCTATTTATTGAATTTATTAGATCCCAGTAATGCTGCGAGTCCGAAGCCTAGGATGAATGTGATGATGCATAGGATGATGGTTATTGTGTTGGTTACTAGGCCTGGGAATACAACGAATATGGATCCGATAATAAGGCCTACGATGACGGCGTAGGTTATGGATGGGAAGTGGTCTAGTAAGTAGCGTATTCCTTTACTACTTAGGATGAATCCCACTATTACTCCGGCACCTATAACAGCGATGATCGGAATGTTCATCGTTGATAGTGCGTTGATCGCTGTAGCGTAAACCCCTAGAATTAATAATATAAATGAGCCACTAATTCCTGGTAACAGCATGGCCATGCTCGCTAACCAGCCTGATAAAAACAAACCAATGGCACTAAGAGCTGTTAAAGATGTGATAGGATCTGTTGATTCTTCTGGTTTAAAGAAAGCCATTGATGCTACAAGGGCACCTGCTACTAGGATCAAAATGAAGTGAGTAGCTTTAAAACTTTTTTTGGCGTCCGCTTGACGGAGGATGAATGGTAGAACCCCGATAATTAATCCGATAAAAAAGAACTGAGTGGGCTCATAATAATGCTCTAGTAAGTATTCAATAAGTCTACTTAGTAATCCTAATGCTAGAACAACTCCAATTCCAAGCGGAACAAGAAAACCAAGATGTTTTTTCCACTCTCTACTAAAAAAACCACTTATCGCTTCAAGTAATCGGTCATAAATTCCAAGAACAACAGCAAGTGTTCCCCCACTTACTCCAGGAATCAGATCACTCACGCCCATGATAAAACCTCTAAAAATATTTTTCCATTCCATACCAATCGTTCTCCTATAATCTGAGATTAAGTTCCTCTAGTTATTGTAATATAGTCAGCCTTTGATTCAAAGAAATCTTTTGTTTTATGGTTATCTGAAGAAATCGAGATATTAATTTGTTCCTATCATTCGTTATAATAAATCTATACTATCATTGAGATTTGGAGTTCATTCAATGTCAAAACAACAAACTTCTAATTTTGTCTTACATGAGAAAAGTAAAGAATTTTATTGGGAAGGAACGGGACAGCTGTCTATTAAAACCTTCACACAGGGTCGCGCCTACTACAGAACGAATAGAGGCTTTTTTGCTGTTGAAGACAATCGATACCTGCTTCTAAACAAGGGTGACTACAGTATCGCCATTGATGAACCAAACGAAGTAGAATCATTTTGTGTTTTCTTCCAAGAAGGATTTGCGGAAGAAGTTTTAAAAACAGTGTCTCTTCAAACAAATCAGCTTCTTTCAGATCCTTTTAAAGAACAATCATCAATCGGTTTCTTTGAAAAGACATTCGAGCTTCCCTCCATGCTTACTAACCATTTATACAAGCTAAAGAATAAGCATAAGCAATTCGGAAGAGATGCAGAGTTTCTAGAGGAAAACTATTATAACATCATGGAATGCATTCTTTTGGAACAGACTTCTTCTTTAAAAGAAACCGAAGCCCTATCGGCACTAAAAAAAGGAACTAGAGAGGAGCTCTATAGAAGAATTAGCCTTGCACACGATTTTATTCGTGCCTATTTTTATAAAGATATTACCCTTCGAGACATTGCTAATGCTGCCTTTTTATCACCAAATCACTTATTAAGAAGTTACTCACAAATTTACAAGAAAACCCCGCATCAACATCTTACAGAGTTAAGAATTGAAAGAGCCAAATGGCTGTTAAAGGAAACGGACCGTAACATGACTGACATTACATATGATATCGGCCTTCATAATCCCGTCTCCTTTAGTAAAATGTTTAAGCAATTTGTAGGCACTTCACCATCAAACTACAGAAAAAAGGTGATTTTGGATAAGCAATCAAAGTAATTTCGTTCTATCATAAGATTATAGAACGATTAATAAAGGAGCCTTACTATGAAAATCAACCAAATATCCGTACCCGTGAAACAGCTACAAAGAGCAATTTCTTTTTATCAGGGTGTACTAAATCTTCCTCTCTTGTTCCAAACAGACACAATGGCATTCTTTGAATGTAACGGTATAAAGCTGCTATTAAGTTTACCTGAGAAAGAGGAATTTGCTCTTTCAAGCTCTGTCATTTATTTTGATGTAGAAGATATTCAAGAAGCTTTTTCTAATCTATTAGAGAAAGAAGTTGCATTCCTTGACCAACCTCATATAGTTGCTAAAATTGGCACAACCGAAACATGGATGACATTTTTCAAAGATTCCGAGAATAACACACTTGCACTAATGAGTGAAGTAGCACTGTAAAAAAGAGGCTGGGACATAAGTATTAATGCTATTGAAAAACCCGAACGATAAGGCGATAATTCGATGAATCTTTCACTTGATTGTTCGGGTCTTTGATTACTATCTTTACGTCCTATTTTTACTAGTGGAATGGAGCGAAGGACATTCGACTCCTACGGGAAATAGAGGAAAGGCTGAGACCCCGCAGGCGAAGACGAGGAGGCTCAGCTTCCTCCCCGTGGAAAGCGAATGTCTGTAGCGCAATGGAACGAACTTAATTTTCTCAAACTAAATTGAATCTTTAAGAAAACAGTATTCTGTTAATTAGATATTGTTCGTTTTTAAGTATTAGTTATTTAGTTTTGTCCCAGCCTCTTATATTTCCTGGGTCATATATGCTAGTTTTTTCTATATCAGGGTTACTTTATGACTAATCAAATTTAAGCTTTCTCAACTAGCCACTACAACATCTGAATTCTTCTTTACAATAATCTAGTAGTTATACTTCTATCTAATATCTCTCCGATAAAGATCCCGACTCTTATACCCTGCCCTCATAATCTCTTTCATTTCCCCACGACGCTTTTCCCTAGTCGCTTCCTGCTTTGCACTATAGACAAATCGTGCCCAATCTTTTCGATATCCAGGAGTCAATGATCCATAAAACGCTAGAAGGTCTGGGCTATCCTTTAAATCATTTTCAATATCGGAAATCATCTCTATATAGTCATCAACACATTGATTAGCCTTAGATGAGGT
The DNA here is from genome assembly GCA_003667865.1 of Rossellomorea marisflavi. Classification (GTDB taxonomy): domain Bacteria; phylum Bacillota; class Bacilli; order Bacillales; family Bacillaceae_B; genus Rossellomorea; species Rossellomorea marisflavi_C. Next base: position 987,217 of record CP033051.1, read on the forward strand.
TCTATTTATGTTGTTTTGTGCTTCTTTTTTTAATCCGACTACAGTAAAGACATCATCCAGTCCTACCATTCTGGCAAATTTTATGTCGCTTTTTCCAACATATCCTTTCTCATCAGTACCTACCCCCTCTAAAAGACTGTCCCGATGAATAAAAGAGTCATAAACTTTATTGCCCTTTTTTGGGTAGGCTAAGTAAATATATCCGTTTTCATTTAAATACTGCTTATCTATAATCAGGTTGACAATGTTTTTTAACGCATTAATATCCAGAACAAAAGCAAAGATTAAATCATAGTGATCTTTATTAAATTGAGTGTCATATCCTTCTAATCCAGCAAAATAATCTGTATCTTTTGGTATATGAAGCACTACTATTTTTTCATACTTCTGCAAATTTAATTTTTCGACGATTGTTTTAGACATTTTCTTCTCCCCTATTTTATTGATACTTTCATTATAAACCAATAATAATCATGCTCTACTTTCCTCTAGTAATTTATCGTTACTACTTTTAATGTGATATCTCTTTATATGTTTATAAAACAAAAAAACCTCGTTCTTATATAACGAAGTTTCATTCTAACTTATTGTGTTATTTATTATATATCTTTACTTAACAATGCTTTTATTCCTGCAGTATTAATTCCTTTTTTAATAAGCTCTTTAACTTTTTTTAATTGATTAATGTCATTTAGTGAGTAAAGGCGATGATTACTTTCATTCCTAGATGGGGTCACCAACCCTTGGTCTTCATAGTATCGAATTTGCCTAGCTGATAGATCGGTTAGATCCTCTACCACACCGATTGGAAATGTTGGGACATGTTCAGGAATATTGTTGTTCAAAAGCCATCCTCCTCACTTTTTTGCTTTGTTTATTTTAATGTAGCAATATGAGCATATACTTCATTTAAGTGACTATAGCCTAACTCTTTCACGCGCCGAATACCTTCTGACCATAGCTTTGCTGTTGCAATCGCATCTTGTAAAGCATGGTGCCTTTGTAGATTACAAATTTTATAATAATCACAGTACTCATCAAGTGTTTTGAAGTTCAAGTCAGGCTCTACCACTTTGGTTAGGAATGACGTATCAAGAATTCTGTGTTGAAAGTCTGTTTTTAGAGCCATCCAGCTTGCATGCTTCATAAATTGTTTCTCGTGACTTGAGTGATGGGCAACAAGAATATCACTCTGGACATATTGGTAGAAATTCTTTAATACTTCCTGAATAGGAGGAGCATGAATTAATTGTTCTTTCGTAATACCTGTCAATGCTTCAATTTCTTCTGATGGCCCTTCATCACTAAATACAGCAGAATAAAATGTCTCATCCTCTAAAAGTTGGTCTCCTTGCATTTTTATAGCACCGATGGATAAGATTCGGTCTCCTTTATAAGGGTAAAACCCTGTTGTTTCAATATCAAAGACGACTACACGTAACTGATCAAATGGCGTATTTAATACATCTTTCTTTTTCATCTCACGCTGCAGATTTCGAATATAGGCCATTTGCCGTGGATCTGATAATGATGCATCTGCATTAGAATTGAATCGGCCAGATAACTGTTTCACGAATTGTAACATCTGATTCATTACCATGTTGAACACTCATTCTCAATGATTTTTTTAGTATCAGAAAAAAGGTGATATCCGCCTTTCATGATTCTTTTTAGCTCCCTTTTGTCCTGTTTTGATAGCTTTTCTATTGGGATAAGATGAACGCGCTCGTAGTCCGTGATGTCTTTCTGAAAATGAAGACGAAACTGTAGAAGCTGCCGAAAACACTCTTCATATTGGTAAATAGATGGGTATTTATCCTTTATGGTTTCGAACCGTACTAGAGTAGAAGATTGTAAGATAGTTTCTTTTATTGATAGTAAACGCAACGAATTCACATATGGAAAGAACGTGGTTTGCTTTAGCTGTATGCGCCCAGATTTTTCACCAAAAGAGTCTGTAAGCAATTGTCCAAATACACCTACACCCTTTTTGATAAAGTCCACATTTTCTATTAAGCGAATATAGAGCCGGGGTTCACTTTGTATTATCGTAAAGGCATACTGTTTCATCTGATCAATAAACTGGTGTTCACCAATTAACACTCTTGCATCCATAAAAGTGGAAAAATGGCGTAAGGTAGTCCAGCTTGCTTCTGTTAACCAATTTGAGATCTGCTGCTTCCAGTCACTGATAGATTGACACCACAATGGATTGGATGCCATAACCTTTCCGTCACAGAGCTCATAGCCAACGATTTCTAAACCTAGAGAAATTTCATTTCCAAGCTTTAAGAAATATTCTTGATCTGTAGGGGTTCCATCATATAGTAGACCATGGTCCTGATCGCTAACGACAGATTGTTCAAAGCGCCCAGCACTTCCCATTAAAAAGAAAGCAAAGGGAGCGGGAGGATTCCCCCACTCGCTTTGCACTTTTTCTATTGCCACGTTCACTGTTTTCCTAAGCACATCATCATGTAATGCATTTAACTGAGTAGGATTCGTTGAAACGTTCTTTATATTTTTTTGTCGCCAATTCATGATTTCTCCGTAACTGTTCATTCGGTCGACCCCCTTGTTTCAACGAATCATCTTACAGATTAAGCACCTTTTTGATCTTGTGGGTTAGGAAGATTTTCTGGATAGCCATATCCACCATGTTCACTTATATCAAGCCCGAGAATCTCTTCTTCCTCTGTTACTCTAATTCCACCCATTACTTTATCCATAACTTTAAGAATGATAAAGGCTACAACGAATGCATATAGTCCACTTGTTACGACTCCAAGTGCTTGCACTCCTAACTGAGTGAAGCCTCCACCGTAGAATAGTCCTGCTTGCCCCCAGCCGATATCTGTTGAGAAAGCTGGTACGGCGAATAATCCGTTTGCTAATGTTCCCCAAACCCCTACGGTACCGTGTACTGATAGTGCAAAGATTGGGTCATCAATTCTGGCTCTATCAAATAGCTTCATACTAAAGATCACAATCACGCCACCAACTAAGCCGATTACGACAGCTGCCCAAGGATCAACAAATCCTGCTGGAGCTGTAATGGCTACAAGCCCTGCTAAAGCACCATTTAAAGTTGATGGAACATCTGCTTTTCCAGTGAGCACCCAAGCTACAAACATTGCAGCAATAGCCCCTGCAGCTGCAGCTAATTGTGTGTTTAAAATAACAAAGCCAAAGAACCCATCAGCTACTCCAAATGTACTCCCACCGTTAAATCCAAACCATCCTACCCATAGAAGTAAAACTCCTAGTGCCGTGAATACTTGGTTATGTCCTGCCAGTTCATTAGAAGAACCATCTTTATTATACTTACCGATACGAGGCTTTAAGACGATTGTTGCTGCTAGTGCTGCCATTGCACCTGTTAAGTGAACAACTGTTGAGCCTGCAAAGTCTTGTTTTCCATGATCAGCTAACCAACCGCCACCCCAAATCCAATGAGCAACAACTGGATAAATAAGTGCTGAGAATAAAACAGCGAAGATGACGTAAGAGGAAAGTTTTGCACGTTCAGCAAACCCTCCAAATGCAATTGTTAAGGCAATCAGTGCAAACATCATTTGGAACATAAAGTCTACTGCTGGAGATAGTCCTTCTCCACTAAACGAAGCGTCTCCATAGAAGAAGCTCGAAAGTCCGATAAACCAATTCCCTTCTCCATAAATGAATCCATAACCGACTGCCCAGAAAACAAGAGAACCAATTCCAGCTGTGAAGATCGTTTTACCAGCAATATGACCGGCATTTTTCATTCGTGTCGATCCTGCTTCAAGCAAAATAAATCCTCCAAGCATTAATAAAACGAGAAATGTACCAATGATGACCCATAAATTATCCATTAGAGCAATTTCCATTTTGTTTTCTCCCCTTTGTGTTAGATGTTTTAACATCCTTTGTTAGTTACACTTTACTAACGACTGAATTTTCTAACAACTATCTTGTTAGAAAATCTAACATACAATTTTTAGGGGAGAAAAAGTGTAAGCGATGCCATTGCTGTGGTTTCTTATTTCATCTCCAGTATTAAAATGATGCCTATTTTTAAAAATGAACTAGATCCTTAATTTATACTAAGTAATATTAATGTACAGATTACGAAAAAATTGGGTGGATAAAAAAATGGGTATTGGTTAAATATGTGAGGGGAGAGCTTTCCGAAGAATTCATGGTATGAATGTCAAAATATTTTTAATGCGTATATGCAGTTTTTTATTTAATTATCTCCATCTGAAACAGTACTTATTGTGAATACTGAAATATCAACGGGTCTAATGAGAACCTGATAACTTAATTTCCTCCTCATACTTTCTTTAACTCCTATTTCCCTCAAAATTAGTAAACCATTAATAATACTATACTAATATAGTTTAATCAATTAATATGTACATATGTCGAAATTTGTAGTAATATAAGGAAAAATAGGTAGTACTATAGCAATAATATCATTTCATAGTTTCTAGTAGAAAGGACCGAAAACATGTTTAATCGAAAGAAAGTTGATTCACAGCTAACAATGCAACAAATTGACATGGTAAAAAGGAATAGTGCCGTGAATGTGGCTCTTACCATTGTTACGTTACTTATTTTATCCGCTCTGTCTTATGGCATTTCAGCAAGTATCCTCATCACGATTGGAATCCAATTAGCTATATGGTTACCATTCCTAGTATTACATTTAAGTAGAAAGTGGATTTTTCATATCAAGTATATTGCAATCATAGGCTCTGCACTTTCTACAACTTATGGAATTGTGACTGCCCCAAATGCGATGAGCATTATCTCAATGATTTACTTAGTAATTCTAACGCTTATTTATATGGATATGAAACTCTCTATTGCTATTAATGTATATGGCATTTTATTACTCGCTTATATGTTTATCTTCCATTCGGATATTTTCACACCCGATCAAGCTGTATCCTACGGGATCTATTATGCACTAATCTTAATTGTTTCTTTTTCTTCATTAAGAATATCCAATTTTATGTTTAAACAAATTGAAGAAGCTCGGAAGAAGGCAGAAGAATTTTTCAAAGAACAAGAAGAACAAAAGAAATCATTACAAGAACTTATTACAACGGTAACAGAAAAAACAGCAAATATTGCTTCACACAGTGAAGAAAATAATATTGCTTTCCGTGAAATGAGTGCTACCTTCCAAGAGATTGCAACAGGTGCAAATTCTCAAAGTGAATCAACACAGGATATTAATGATTCGATTACAAATATGAATTCCATGGTTAATGAGATGGATACTGCTGTGAAATCTCTTACAGATGAATCCCTTCAAACAAAGCAGTTATCTGAATCTGGTCAAAGTCAAATTCATGCACTCACTCAAATCATTAAGGAATTCAAGAAAGAAATTGATGGTATGTCTGAAGAGATTACACAACTGATTCATAATCTTAATGAAACAAATCAATTTAGTAATACGATTAAGGAAATTGCCAATCAGACAAATCTATTATCCTTAAATGCTAGTATTGAAGCCGCTCGTGCTGGAGAAAATGGTAAGGGCTTTGCAGTAGTCGCACATGAGATTCGAAATCTTGCAGAGATGTCGAGTGATTCTGCAGAGAAAATTTCCGAGCAGCTTGCAACATTCTCTCAGCAATCAGATCAAACACGAAATAAAATGGTTCAAGTTGCTGAACGAATGGATGAAAGCTATCAAATTACTGAAAATACCCAAAACTCGTTTCGACAAATTTATGAAGGGGTTATTAAACTTGATGCCCTTTCAAATACCATTGATTCATTAACAAAATCGATTTCTCAATCGAATAAAACGATTAGCCATTCTACGAATGAGTTAGCTGCGTACAGTCAGGAATCGAGTGCTTCGCTTGAGCAGGTGACAGCAACTCTTGAAACGTGCTTAACGAGTAATGAGGACATACTAGAGCATTTAAAAGGCCTAGAATCCATCTTAAACAAAAATCAATAATCATAGAACGGGCTATTCATTTAGTCAAAATAATAAAGGTACCATTTGTCCTAAGAGGCTATTAGCCTATTTAAGAGGACATTTAGTACCTTATTTTTTATGAACTCACTGTTTTTTTAAGGTAAGCGGACATTCCAGTGCTTTATTTTAAGTAAATTCACTAAAATCTAGCATTCTACACTTTAATAAGGTACTATGATGTCCGCTACGTAATCAAAAACCTTTGTTTTAAGACAAATAAGGTACTAAATGTCCCCATTAAGCATCAATAGCTTTCTAAGTGGACAAATAGTACCTTATTTTACTTATATGAATTCCCGTTATAAATTAGTATTTAAAACGCCGGAATTGCTGTTTCATCATAATTTTCTTCTAAGAACGTGCGCACTTCTTCACTCGTCATTACTTCTGCTAGTTTTTGAATTGGCTCTGAATCAGCATTGTCTTTACGAGCAATAAGTGTAATCGCAAAGTCATTTTCAATACCTTCTGTTAAAAGAGCATCACTTTTTGGTGTTAATCCAAGTGGTGCAGCATATGCCGGAGTCATGACCACTGCATCTGCATCATCATACATTCTTGCTAGCATTAAGAGATCTACTTCCTCAAACTGATAGTTTTTTGGATTCTCCACAATATCAGCTTTTGTATAATAAACATCTGTTTTCTCTTTTAATGTAATAACACCATGTTGAGCCAACAATGCTAATGATCGATCAATGTTTGAAACGTCATTTGCAATGGCAATAATAGAGCCTTCCGGTAATTCATCCATAGATGGATAGTTTTTAGAATAGACACCATAGTTTGCAAAGTAAATCGGTGTAATAGGAACTAGTTCTGAATCATTGTTTCGATTGAACTCCTCCATATATGGTACGTGCTGGAAGAAGTTTGCATCCACTTCTCCTGCAGCAAGAGCCGTGTTTGGCTGTACATTGTCCCCAAGCACAACCATTTCAAGGGTAATGTTTTCTTCTGCAAGCTTCGGTTTTACTAGCTCAAGAATTTCCGTCATTGGAGGGATTAGTGAAGCTACTTTTAACGTTACTTCCTCCTGCTCTTGTTCTGTTGCATTTTCTTGATTTTGTTCTTCTTCATTTGTTTGACCACAACCTGCTAGCATGACTAGAAGGGCTGTCATTAGTAAAAATAACTTTTTCATCTATTTTTCCTCCTAAAGTTTATCTTTTGTCAATCTTTCTTGATACAGTCGTCCCGATGAATTGGATCAGCTGCACAAGAATAATCATGATGATAATCATATAGATCATTAAATCTGTTTTAAATTGTTGGTAACCGTAACGAATAGCAAAATCTCCGATACCACCACCACCTACGACACCCATTATGGTTGAGTAGGATATGAAACTAATAATGGACGTTGTTAAGCCAAGAACAAGTCCAGAGCGTGCCTCTACATAAATGAACTTAAATATAACTTCCTTAACAGAAGCCCCCATTGAGATGGCTGCTTCAATGACACCTCTTGGTACATCCAATAAGGATTGCTCTACTAATCGAGAATAGTGTGCAATGGCAATAATGCATAATGGAACAGTTGCAGCCGCTGTGCCGATTGCCGTTCCGATAATGAGTCTCGTAAAAGGAATTAAGAACACAACTAATAATAGAAACGGAAAAGACCGAATAATGTTAACGACTAGATTCAATATCGAGAAAACAACTTGGTTTTCAAGTAAATTTCCTTTTCTACAAAGAAACAGCAGCGTCCCAACTGGAAGGCCCAAACAAACAGCAGCTAAAATGGAAACACCCACCATTACAAAGGTTTCGCCAATAGACTGCCATATTTCAGCTTCATATTGAACTAAAACATCAAGCATGATCGATGTCACTCCCTTTGTTCACCAATTGTTCTACAAAGTATTGTGGACGATCATCTCTTGTTTCAATACCTTTTGGATCGATGTCAATCGTGTCATAAATTTCACCATCTGCCATTACGGTCACACGATGACAGATGCTTTTTATAACATCCATTTCATGACTAACGATCACAACCGTTACCCCGAGACTTCTATTAATATCTTCTAGTACACGCAATATGTCAGCAGTCGTATTGGGATCAAGTGAAGAGGTCGGCTCATCGCACAATAAAATCTTTGGCTTATTTGCTAATGCTCTCGCAATAGCCACACGCTGTTTTTGTCCGCCACTTAATTGTGCAGGATATTTTTCTACTACATGTTCTAATCCCACAAATTGAAGACATTCCATGACACGATTACGCCGATCTTTAGTAGGATAATTGGCCAACTCTAAGGATACGACTACATTCTCGTATACGGTTTTATTTGCAACTAAATTGAAATGCTGAAAGATCATCCCGATTGATTTCCGTGCTTCACGAAGCTTTTTGCTGTTCATTTTTGTTAATTCTTGTCCGTTTACTTCGACGATCCCTTCATCCGGTACTTCCAACAAATTCATGAGACGTAGCAGGGTTGATTTACCCGCTCCACTTGCACCAATGATTCCGTGTATTTCACCTTTATGAATGGTTAAAGAAACAGATTTAATGGCTTGAAACTGTGAAAATTTTTTCGATACTTTATGTAATGTAAGCACAAAAAAACCCCCTTCCAAATTTAAAGGGTGATAACAGCGCCTCTAATTATAGCTTAATGTGATAAGAATGTCATTTTAGGTGGATTGAGGTGAAAAAAGGACGTCGCATTTACCATCTTCCTCTTCCCATAAAAAACCAATATGTATTGTAACATTTTTGTAACAATTACGTCTTATTAGACAAAGGGGGTAAACACGTGATGAAACGAGTAACGATTATACCGTTGAGTTTACTGTTAGTGGCATCTCTTGTGGCTTGTAGTGCAGGGGAAAATAACGAATCAAGTGATCTCTCAGCAAGTGAAGAAAGTAGTCAAAATGCTTATGACGAAACTGGCAATATGGCTAAGGTTGAATCTCAAGCTGAAAATGCACCACCAAATGATGCAGAATATGATGATATGTATTTTAAGCATTATGGGACAAATCCTTTTATTGCAACGGAAGATGATTCTCTCTCCACCTTTGCTATTGATGTTGATACAGGAAGCTATACTGTAACAAGAAATTACGTAAATAACGGAACATTACCTCCTCAAGAAGCGATTCGTGTTGAGGAGTTCATTAATTTTTTCAAATCAACTGTCGAACCTCCTGACAAAGACACCTTTTCTATTGGAGTAGATGGTGGTCCTTCCCCATTTGGAGAGGGGTATCATTTGATGCGTGTTGCGATACAAGGCAAAGAGATAAAGGTAGACGATCGTAAACCTGCAAACCTTGTATTTGTGGTAGATGTATCTGGTTCAATGGACCGTGAGAATCGACTTGGTCTCGTGAAGAAGAGCTTAAACCTTCTTGTCAGCCAACTTGAAGGAAAAGATCAAATTGGTATTGTTGTTTATGGGACGCAAGGCCGAACGGTTTTACAACCAACCTCTATTGATGAAAAAGATAAAATTCTACAGGCCATTGATCAACTTCAACCAGAAGGGTCCACAAATGCAGAGGAAGGCTTGTCGCTTGCTTATGAGATGGCTCGAGAATCGTTTACTCCTGGTGCAATCAACCGTGTCATTTTATGCTCAGATGGGGTAGCCAATGTCGGTAATACTGGGGCAGACAGTATCTTAAAGGAAATCAAGAACTATGCACAAAAGGATATTACATTAAGCACATTCGGATTCGGAATGGGAAATTACAATGATATTTTAATGGAACAGCTTGCTGATAATGGGGATGGCAATTACTCATATATTGATACATTTTCTGAGGCAAGGAGAATTTTTACCGAGGAGCTCACTGGAATATTACAAACGATTGCGATGGATGCAAAGATTCAGGTCGACTTTGATCCTGAAAAAGTGGCTCGTTATCGACTAATCGGCTATGAAAACCGTGATGTCAAAGATGAAGAGTTCAGAAATGATGATGTTGATGGGGGAGAAATCGGTGCAGGACATTCGGTAACGGCTCTTTATGAGGTAAAGCTAAAGAGCGAGACAGAGAAACTAGGCAACATCCATTTACGTTTTAAAGATGAAGAAACCCAAGAAATCCAAGAGATTACCCATGAACTGCGTGTAGGGGAAACACTTTCAAGAGAACTTCAATTCCTCGCTGCTGTAACAGAATATGCAGAGATATTACGAGGTAGCTACTGGGCAGAAGATTCTTCGTTAGATCCTGTACTAGAACTCGCAGAAGGCTCCGCTGAAACTGAGTCACAGCATGAATTTGTACGCATGGTTAAGGATAGTATGGCTGTTAAGGCTAGTGAATAGCGATAATGAAATTACAATAATGGAAAAGGTTAAGAGGCTATGACATAACATACTAATCCACCCTTAAAGACGAACAATACAAAAATTATACTCAACATAGTACCCGTTTCTATTAATCAGTAGTTAAGCAATAAACAAGTTCGTTCCATTGCGCTACAGACACTCGCTTTCCACGGGGAGGAACCTGAGCCTCCTCGTCTTCGCCTGCGGGGTTCCGTTCCAGTGGGTACGTCACCTTGGTCTCAGCCTTTCCTCTAATCCCGTAGGAGTCGAGTGTCTTCCGCTCCATTCCACTAAGTCTTTAAAAACAATAAGTGAAATGGTAAAGGATGTTAAAAAACAGTAAATAAAGACCCGAACAATTTTGCAAAATATCCGATAGATATCTCCTGATTGTTCGGGTTTAACATTAGCTCAAATACTTATGTCCCTGGCTACCTTTTTAATGTATAAATATTGATATTTATCTATAATTGCTTATAAAAAATCTTGGTTCTCATTAATGTCATAACATGGTTACTTCCCTTTAACTTTTATTAGAGTTCTTTGTTAATAACCTTATTCCTGGTAGACCCCATTAATATACCAATTCCTAATAATAAGAGAGCAATTCCTATCCAAGACGTTACATTCAAGTATTCCCCTAATAAGAACACGCCTAATAAAGCTGCCGTTAACGGCTCTGCTAACGACAGGGTAACAGCTGTTGAGGATGAAACCTGAACCAAGCCTTTAGCAAACAGAAAATAAGCAATACCCGTTGTCATAATACCAAGGTGAAGACTCACACCGACTCCTTGTAGACTCACTATCCATGACATATCGTACACAAATAAGAATGGAGATAACATGATGGCACTGATTGTAAAAACAACTGCAACAACAGATAAAGAAGAATACTTCTCTACTAACTCTCTACTGACTATTGTATAACTAGCAAACGCTAGACCTGCCCCTAAGGCCATTATTATGCCTAGAGGGTCAACATATAAGGATGTTTTATTCATAAAAAGCATCACACACCCTACTATTGATAGAAAAGTAGAGATCCACCAAATCATAGTAGGACGTTTCTTACCATACATCCATTCAATGAGACCTGACAAAATCGGGGCACTCCCTATCGCTACCACTGTTCCAATAGCCACCCCAGTTATCGTTACAGCAGAGAAAAATAGCGGTTGATACAAAGCCATACATAATGAAGCCACAATGGTTGTCTTAATAGGCCAATTTCTGAAATTCACGTTCCCTGTTATAAGAACTAATAAAAGTAAAAATAGACCTCCTACCGCTAAACGAGTAGCTCCAATCGCAATTGAGTGTGCTGTATCTGGAGCAAGTGCCTGAGTTGTTCCTGTTGTTCCCCAAAGGATCGCTGCGAATAATATTAAAAATGGAGCTAATTTCTCCTTCATGCCTTCACCTCTATAAATCTTTAATCTACTATAGAAGTACTTTAACATCTTATTAATCCAAAGGGACACCCCCGTTTTCAAAAATTTTTTAAATCTGGTTTTTCTATTAAACATTGCCTTATTTTGGCCGATAAAAACGGTATTATTTCAATATATTAGGGAGTTTTCATGAATGTTCACAAAAAAAGAAAAAATCTCTTATTTAAGAGAAGAAGCTAACAAACTTAGACAGCATGTGAAAATTGATTTTAGTAAACATGATACCTTATCTCAACAGTTATCTGTCATGGACCTTACAGTAGAAGATTTAGCAATTGCAAAGGCATTACAACCATTAATTGAAAAGAATATTGAAAAAATATACAATCCCATATATCACCATGAACTTGAAGGAATTCGTCGAGTAGTAGATATGACTTCCATTGGAGTAGATTTAAAAGGGTGTCAGCAATATGTCATTGGGTTTTTTAACGGGGTAATCGATGACCTATTTCTAGAAAAAAGGAAGAATATTTCCAAATATTACTTAATGGTTGGTGTTGAAGTAAAATGGTATGTCTGCACGAACCAAGCCATGATGAACACCATACTAGAGATCCTAAAAGAAGAATTTAAAGATGATATTGATACGTTAATTTTAGCTTCAAAAGTCATAACAAAAATATTTAATTTAGAATTACAACTTTGTCTCTCAACTCTTCAGGAATTGCAAAATGCAGAAGCTGCAACAAAAGAAATGAAAGCGAAACAAGACATTAAGCAAACGATCGGTTCGATCACAGAAGAATTAGCTAGCATGTCTGAAGAGGTTGGTATTTCTGTAAATGAAGTCATTAAAGGTTCTGAGACGATCAAGACAGACCTAGCTGATGGTTTGCAGTCCTCTATCATTACGTCAGAAACATCCCTGACTGGACGTAGACAGTTAGACCAAGTCATTGAACAAACGGTCTCCTTAAAGGATAGTGTCAATACTATTAAAACAAGCTTTAGCTCGTTGGAAGCCAACTCTAAGGAAATTGGGGATATTATCGCTGTTATTACCACAATTGCAGAACAAACAAACCTTCTAGCATTGAATGCTGCTATTGAAGCTGCAAGAGCTGGAGAACATGGAAAAGGTTTTTCGGTCGTAGCATCAGAAGTCCGAAAGCTTGCTGAGCAAACAAAGACATCTTCAAGTCATATTACTGAAATGATTCATTCTATTACAAAGCATATTAAAGACATGGACATACAAATTAATGATGTTGATTCGAAAACATCATCCGTAAATCAAAATGTTCAAGATACTATGAGCAACTTAGATGAAATTCTTACATCAAGTAATACGAGTAAAGAAAAAAATGAACGTAATAACCAAGAAATTATTAAGTTTTCAAATACTTTGAATGAAATTGGTGAAGTTGGTTCAAAAGTAGCTGAATTAGCAGATGATTTGAATCAGACGATGCAAAGGTATTAATTGCAACATTTTCTTCAGGGTTCCTTCTGATACACTGGATTATAGATAGGTAAGATTAAAAGGGACTTCTGCGGGCGGACATTTATTCCGTTATTCGTCGAAAAACCCTGACTTAAAGGGGCGAAGAGGACATTTATTCCGTTATTCATCAAAAATGGTGTTAATTTTCTTCAATTCTCATGAAATAGCGGAACAAATGTCCCTCAACAGCTATAAATCTATGTATTTATCAAAAATAGCGTACTAAATGTCCGCTCCAAATCAATGAAGGGTTGGTCTCATGGACATTTTAGTATAACAATCACTACCAAAGCATACAAAACGCTTAGTTATGACTTTTTTGTCTCTAACTAAGCGTTTTTTTATGGTTAATAGTAAGGATGCTTTGATCGACACAATGTGAGTAGATATTTTTTCATGATAAGCACTCTCGTTCGCTTTATGTTTTCACATCACCTTACTTGAGATGCGTTTTTTGGTCCTTTAAACACAACGATTTTTTGACCAAAATAATTCATAACTGTGTATAAGGTTGTCCCAAGCAAAACGGCCATTTCATTCTGTGTCATAACATCCAGTCCATCAGTCCCTATATAAATCCACCGGCAAACAAGTTCACTTGCCTGAAAGGCTAAAACATAACAGCTTAGCACTACTAGTAAAAATCGCGGAGTCCCTTTTACAAAGGAAATACTACTCTTAAACGTAACCGTCCGATTCAGTAAGAAGCTAGAAATCGCCCCCATTGTATAACCTAGAAAGGTAGAAGGCCAATACCCGAGATCAAATACATTTAAAAAGAGAAACGTAATCGTTAACCCAATACACGTATTCACGACTCCTACAAGCAAGAATCGTACGAAGGAGTTAGTTTGTTTCAGGAAGCTTTTGAATAGACCGCTGAATGTATTCATCTTCTACCCTTTCATGTATTGAAATAGGAGAGCGAAAGGCATCTAAATCTACCGCAAATTTTGGCCTTCTCTTTGATTCCTTATAAATTTTTCCGATGTACTCTCCAATGAGCCCAATCGCAATTAGTTGGATACCTCCGATACACCAAATCGAGGTGATGATAGAGGTCCAGCCTAATTCTGTGTCGCCAAAGAACTTAAGACACAAGAAGTAAACACCAAATACCATGCTAATGACAAAGGAAAGAATACCGATAATTAAAACCGAGCGAATAGGGGTTACAGAAAAGGACGTGATCCCATCAAATGCAAAGGAGAGCATTTTTTTCAACGGATATTTCGTCTCACCTGCTAAGCGCTCCCTGCGGTCATAGTAAACCTCTGTAGAACGAAATCCAATAAGCGGGACAATCCCTCTTAGAAATAGATTCGCTTCACCATAACGTTCAAGCTCGTCCACTACTCTTCTACTCATCAAACGAAAATCGGCATGATTATATACTAGGTTAACACCCATTACCTTCATAAAAGAATAGAATCCTTGAGCAGTTGAACGCTTGAAAAAGGTATCCGTATCCCGCTTTTTTCGGACCCCATATACCACCTCATAGCCTTCATGGTATTTCAGTAAAAACTCACGAATGACTTCAATATCATCCTGCAGGTCTGCATCAATAGATATGACACAATCTGAAACTGCCTTAGCAGCAAATAGACCTGCCAATAAAGCATTTTGATGACCCACATTTCGTGCAAGCTTCAAACCTCTTACCCACTCATTCTTAATCGTCTCTTTGTAAATCATAGACCAGGTCCGATCCCGACTACCATCATCTACAAACAGAATCTTACTTTCCTTTGAAATGAGCTCCTCTGTAACAAGGCGCAGCATTAAGCCTTTTAATTGATCAAAAGTGTACGGTAAAACGTCTTCTTCGTTATAGCATGGTACCACAATCGTCAGTATGGGATTCATATTGTTTCCTCCTGGATGCTAGACCGCTTTATATAGGTAGATTTTCCATGCAGAGGAGTCTGATTCAAAACCTTTTTCAAGCTTCAAGCCATTTTCCTCAGCATTTTCTATCGGCACTGCCGAAAATATATAAGCTCCTCCCAAGTCCTTAAAAGCTTGAATATTAAGCTGCAATTCTTTTAACGTTTTCTTTGAGTCTTTCTTAAACATATAATGCTTCCCCAATTCATCCGTAAAGATATAGCAGCGACCACCCCATTCATCAAAATACCTTCTGATTGTCTTATTTTTTGCCAACTCTTCTTCAATTATTTTCCTAAACTGATATTTATAGCTTAGAGGATAAAAGTTGTTATACGTATCGACCGTGTAAAAATCATTAAATTGTGCGATGGCTGGATGTATCCCGATACTTGCCACTCGATACTCTTCCTGAGGTCGCGCTATATACTCTTCTATTTCCTGAAACTGCTCCTCAGCAAAAAACTCCTTAAAGGAGGGTTGCTTGTGGTAGCGAATTTCCTCATTGAATCCGACCAATACAAGAATTTGTCCGATAAGTAAAAAGGTCACAGGCTTTTTCCAGTCTTTCATGTATTGATAAAGAATCTTTAAGCCTAGTGCAAAGCCCACATAGATTACGAGTGGTCGTAAAAAGTGAAACCTGGCAAAGTTAAAGGTATCTAGTACGTGGAAACGTTCTGTCAATGGTAGCCATCCTTTGTAAAACCAAAATGCATACCATGTTGACAATACAAAATTAAAGACAAGCAGGAGGACAAAGTACCGTTCCTGCTTCCATAGTTTCTTCCTAATAACAAGAAGAAGAGCAAGTAGCATTGTCGCTAATATAAATAGTCCATGAACTGTCATCACATGTGTATGACCTAAGACAAAGTTCTTAAAGGTTAATCGCACAGAATGCCAAAAGGTTAACCTTGCGTGAAAGTACTCATCTCGACTATTAGGCTCATCCTCAATGAAAAAAGAACTAATGAGGCGGTATTCAACGATTGCATATAATAGGGTCATATACGCAATAGATAGGAAGAACCTAAGATTTAATTGTTTTTTCCTTATAACATCTGTCAGCCATAGAATCCCCATAGCAACTAGGAAAAAGAAAAAGCCTAATACAATACTGGAGTAAAGGGGTAATAGAGTAAGGGCTAAATAGTTTTGCCACCTTTTCTCTCCTTTACGAATATTCAAAAACGCCCATAAGGCTAGTGGCATACCTAAAGTACTGAGCATCCCAGATGGCCAAAAGGGGGTTAAGGCAAAGGCTAATGACACTCCCACTCGTATGAAACCCAGAGCTTCAGTTCGGATAAAATGTTTCCTTAATAACAAATACATTCCTAAAAAAGCAACAAACCTTGTAATGGCTTGACTTAAACCATATGCAATCATTGGCGGAAAAAAGTAATAGAGCCACACAATAATACTCAGTTCTGTTCCATAGGCATTTCGAGAAATACCATTAATAATTTGTGGAATGGTAGCATCAATCGGCCCCATCATCTCTCCACTTTTCGCAAGAACCTTGTACCATGCCAAATTAGAATCCAAATTATCATGTACTCTTATGTGAGCATTTTCCCCAAATACGAAATATGGGGAAAGAAACAATGTAATAAAAAGTAAGGCAAATACTATGTACTTTTTTTCTGTAAACCTCAAAACGCGCACACCTCATTTTCATTTACATATAAGGTTTACCAATGAATGGAATCTATTCTTCAAAAATTATAAAACCCTATATGTAAAAGGAGTATTTACAGTATTTTAACAAGATCTATGGTTTCTTTTTTGTATAGAATTACTCCATTTTTTCACGATATGGATGCTCTACAAATTGAAAAATGAAGCACTTTAACTGTTTTCTTATGAAAACAAAAACACACCAGACTCTACCATCCTGGTGTGTTGATACTAAAATAACTATACTTTTATTACATCCCAAGTATAAGACTAACTAATGAATAAAAAGTACGATCTACTGAAAGAATCTTCTCTTCTTTGTTCTTTTATTTTATTTGTATAGTCAATCCATTTAATTTTATTTACTTTTTCATCTAGCTCCCTATTAATAATGCCCTCAATCAGCTTCATTTCCTTCATTACTTCACCAAATGGCATGCTAAAATGTTGAGCTGCTTGTTGATGTGGAGAGTGCTTCACTAGAAGAGACATGAAGTGATCTGACGTATTTGCCTGCTGTGCCAACTCGTCTTCTAAATTTACAATAAACGTATAAAGGTTCCTCTGAGACTCAGGCAAATGTTTAACAATATCTCGTGCTAATATTTCTAACAGATGATCGTTTACCTTCATTTCATTCTCACTCCAAACTAATTCCATATAAAAAGAAATCAGCTTATCATTTTAGGTACCCTTTATGCTAAGCTGATTGAACCACTATTTCATATTTTTATTTCATATTATATTTCTTATTAAATCTCTCTGCTCTTCCCCCACGCTCTCCAAACTTCTGAACACCTGTGTAAAACGGATGTGTATCAGAACTTACTTCAACTTTAATCAGAGGGTATGTGTTCCCATCTTCCCACTCCATTGTTTCAGACGTTCTCATTGTTGAGGATGTTAGAAATTTAAATCCACTTACCGTATCCATAAATACTACTTTTTGATATTCAGGATGTATACCTTTTTTCATCATTCATTCCTCCTAATGTTATATCATTACCAGCTAGATTTTTTAACACCCGGGATCTGCCCCTTATGTGCTAGTTCCCTAAAGGCAATTCGAGACATCTTAAACTTACGCAAATAGCCCCGTGGTCTTCCAGTCACCTCACAGCGATTCTTCAAGCGAGTTGGATTAGAATCTCTTGGAAGCTTATTTAGTGCTTCATAATCTCCTTTTTCCTTAAGTTCTCTTCTTATCTCTGCATACTTTGCCACTATTTCCTGACGCTTTTTTTCCTTAACAACCTTTGATTTTTTTGCCAATAGTAGAAACCTCCATTCTGTTAATCGTAATCATTACGTTTTATGACTAACCATATTGAATCATATTTACTAAATCAAAGCAAGCTTTTACTAAAGCTCTTTTGATTGGACCTAAAGATTAATCAATACTAACAAGTTGTCTTTTCAGACCAAGCTTATCATTACATTCTTGTAAAAAAGAGCCGTAACGAAATTTTACAGACAGCTGATACAATCGTTTGGCCCTCTTCTCTATAAATCTTTTAGGTTATCAATATATTAATCAATAATGTATTGACAACCCTTACATAAGGACTTATATTGATAATAATGATAATCATTATCAATTAACTACTTTTAAGGATGTGCTTACACATGAATGCAAAACGAAATTATTCTTTCATTACAACACTATTAATTGCTATGTTCATATTGATGCTCGGTGCTTGTTCAAGCGAGGAATCAAGTTCAGAACCTAAGTCGGCTTCAACAGATGAAGCTAACACAGAGGAAACTACTGAAACAGAAGAAGCAGATACACAATATCCGATCGTCATCAAACACGCATTAGGTGAAACAACCATTGAAGAAAAACCTGAACGTGTTGCTACAATTGCATGGTCTAACCATGACGTTGCGCTTTCTCTAGGAGTTGTGCCAGTTGGTTTCTCAGCAGCAAACTACGGTGTTCAAGACGGTAGTGGCATGTTACCTTGGACTGAAGAAAAATTAAAAGAGCTTGGTGAAGAAAACCCGAACATCTTCCAAGATACAGATGGTTTAGATTTTGAAGCCATTTCAGATGCAAATCCAGATGTCATTCTTGCAGCATACTCTGGTATTACACAAGAAGAATACGATACTTTAAGTGAAATTGCTCCAGTTGTTGCGTATCAAACAGGCCCTTGGGTTGCTTCATGGAGAGAACAGGTTACATACAATTCCATGGGTATGGGAATGGAAGAAGAAGGAAAACAACTGATTGCTGATACAGAAAAATTAATTCAAGAAAAAGCAAATGAACACCCAGAATTAAAAGGTAAAAAAGCTGCATTCGTAAGTCTTAATGCTGCTGATTTATCGAAGTTCTATATCTATTCACCAACAGATCCACGTGGTGCGTTCCTTACTGAGCTAGGGATGGAGTATCCAGAAAGTATTTCTAGCCAAATCGATCCAAGTAGCTTCTATATAGAAGTAAGTGCTGAGAATTCAGATATGCTGAACGATGCGGACATCTTCGTTTCATATGGTAATGACGGTACACTTGCCGCTCTACAAGCTGATCCAATCCTAGGAAAGATCCCAGCGGTACAAAGAGGTTCTGTTGTTATTATTGAAGATAATACACCACTTGCAGCATCAGGGACTCCAAGTCCACTTTCAATCAAGTATACAATTGATGAGTACGTATCGTTACTCTCTGAAGCTGTAAGCAAAGTTGAATAATGAATACAACGTCCGTTACAGAAAATAAGCAGTTACTTTTACCGAAGCATTTCATTAAAGTGTTGGTCCTTACAATTGTCTTACTCGGTATAAGTGTATTAGCTTCTCTTGCCTTTGGATCACGTACAGTTGGATGGAATGAGCTGATGGATGGCTTATTCCATCCAGAGGTACAGTCACATGGTGCAAATGTTGTTCGTCAGAGAATTGCTAGAACAATATTTAGTCTTATGTGTGGCGCTGCATTAGGAGTTTCTGGAGCACTCATGCAATCTGTTACACGTAATCCGATTGCAGATCCTAGTATATTAGGAGTGAATATAGGGGCAGCACTTTTCGTCGTTATTGGGATTTCCTTTTTACATATTGGTTCTGCTAGTCAATACATTGGGTTTGCATTAGTAGGAGCAATCATAACTGCCATTTTTGTATTCGGAATTGGTTCAATGGGGAGTGGCGGTGCCACGCCCCTTAAACTCGTTTTAGCGGGGGCGGCTACAAGTGCTGCGTTATCATCTCTCGTTATGGCGATTATGATTCCTCGCTCAAGCGTAATGGACCAGTTTCGATTTTGGCAGGTTGGAAGTGTTGGAGCAGGTAATTGGGACTCCATCTCTATTTTTATACCTTTTTTGATTATTGGAATCATGATCGCCTTATTTACAGCTCCAGCATTAAATGCATTAGCCTTAGGGGATGAAGTCGCTAAAGGCTTTGGGGTACGTACTGGTACTCTTCGATTAGTAGCAGCTTTTGGCGGTGTTTTATTATGTGGTGTTACGACAGCATTAGCTGGTCCGATTGGTTTTATCGGTCTATTAGCTACCCATGTCATTCGCCTGATGATTGGTCCCGATTTGCGTTATGTCATTCCGATGTCTGCACTCTCAGGGGCGATCATTTTGACCATTTCGGATGTTAGCGGCAGACTTCTTGGTAGCCCTGGTGAGCTTGAAGTCGGTGTTGTGACAGCATTTATTGGTGCTCCTATCTTAATCCTACTAACTATGAAAGCGAAAATGCGTGCCTTATGATGAATGAAACTATGAATCTTATAATGGTAGGTAGAGTAAAGAGAAGACGCCGTTTTGTTATCGTCACTTCCGTCCTTGCAATCATTTCCTTTGCCCTTTGCTGCACCATGCTTATGCTCGGAAACACGATCTATCCTGTTCAGGACGTTGTGGGTGTACTTTTGGGCGAGGATGTGAAAGGCGCATCCTTTGCAGTGGGTACCATCCGTTTCCCAAGGATGGTTGCAGGTATATTTGCTGGTTTCGCTTTTGGCGTAGCTGGAACCGTCTTTCAAACGATGCTACGAAACCCTTTAGCAAACCCAAACGTAATCGGGATTACAGCTGGTTCAAGTGCTGCTGCCGTTTTTTGTATCATTGTTCTTCATGCCAGTAACCTCGTTGTATCGATTGCATCTGTTGTTGGAGGACTGGCTACAGTTGTTATTATTTTTCTATTATCAAAAGGAACGTCTTTTTCAATTGGTAGATTAATATTAGTAGGGATAGGGATTCAAGCAATGCTAGATGCTGTCATCTCCTATCTATTACTGATTGGTCAAGAGCATGATATTCCAACTGCAATGAGATGGCTAAGTGGTAGTTTAAATGGTTCAAAGATGGAAACTCTTTATCCACTTATCATCACAGTACTGATTTGTGCTCCTATTATCATCATACTTGGGAGACAGTTAGATATGTTAGAGCTTGGTGAGCAAGCAGCAACCTCTCTTGGAATCCACACTGATAAAACAAGACTTATACTGGTTATCAGTTCTGTACTAATGATTGCGCTCGCTACTGCTACAACTGGCCCTATCGCCTTTGTCGCTTTCCTTTCTGGGCCTATCGCTAAAAGACTCGTTGGTGTTGGCTTTTCAACCATCATTCCTGCAGGTCTTGTTGGTATCATCTTAGTTTTAGGAGCAGATTTGATCGGGCAATTCGCATTCACTGCTCGATACCCTGTCGGTGTCATAACAGGTATTCTTGGTGCGCCTTATCTTATCTACTTGCTCATTCGAATGAATCGAAAGGGAGATTTATAATGAAACCAACACATAAGTTTCAAGCTGAAGCGATCACTGCTGGCTATGAGGATCGAACCATTCTTCATGATGTTAGCATTGCCATTCCAAATAACAAAATAAGTGTCATTATTGGAGCCAACGGGTGTGGTAAATCAACACTATTAAAAACAATGGCAAGATTGATTAAACCAACCTCTGGGCAGGTGACATTGGACGGAAAACCTATTACGAAAATCCCACCAAAACAACTGGCTCGAGTATTAGGGCTTTTACCACAATCACCCATTGTTCCTGAGGGAATCACTGTTGCCGATTTAGTTGGCCGTGGACGATACCCACATCAATCATTTTTAAAAGGCTGGACCACAAAGGATTATGAAGCAGTTGCTGAGGCATTGGAGATTATGAATATTACGGAGTTCGCAGATCGAAGCATTGATGAGCTTTCTGGTGGTCAAAGACAACGTGTATGGATTGCGATGGCTCTTGCACAACAAACAGACATCCTGTTCCTTGACGAACCAACAACCTTTTTGGATATCACGTATCAAGTTGAAATTCTTGACCTGTTAACAGATCTTAACCAAAAGCGTGGAACGACAATTGTCATGGTTCTTCACGATATTAACTTGTCCGCACGATATGCAGACCATATCTTTGCTCTTCAAAAAGGGAGACTTGTGGCAGAGGGTGCGCCATCAGAGGTTATTACTAGTAATCTAATTAAAGATATCTTTGGTCTTCATTGTACGGTAGTAACCGATCCGGTCTCAGGTTCACCTTCTGTGGTACCAATTGGGCGGTATCATAATCGGTTGGCGGTTTATTCTTAATCAAATATGTAGTTCAACAGAAATCGCAAGGTGCTGTAAAAGCCGATGCGATTTTTTGTTGTAAAATAATATATAAGTTATAGTGGCTTTATGTATAATCTTTTGGTACTTCTTTTGAAAAGCTCAACCTATCAATATTACTAGAAGCCCTTTTTGAAGACATTGAGCATTTAATTTAACTGGACGACATTCATTCATATTTATGCCCGCTACAATATACGGTAATGGCGTTCCATTTAGGACAGTCACTACCATCTAATTCCTCATAAAAAAACTCTCCACCTTATAAAATGGTGAAGAGCAATGCTTAGGGATTTTATTTGACAGACTTTCGCTCAACTAATTTTGTCGATAGCGTAAAATGATGATCTACCTTTTCTCCTGCGAGAATTTGGAATATAAGGTGAACTGCTAAAGCACCCACTTCATATTTTGGTTGTGTAATCGTCGTTAATGGTGGTGATACGTATTCTGCAATCTGGATATCATCAAAACCAATTATAGAGATGTCATCCGGTACCGTAATATTATGCTCTTGAAATGCCTGCAGTCCACCAATCGCCATTTCATCATTAGCGTAAAAAATAGACTGTGGTAAATTCTGTTGAGCAATGAGTAATTTCGTCGCACGATATCCTCCATCTCGTGTAAAATCACCAGAAATCTTCCATTTGGAGTGGTACTGAATTCCGTATTGCTTTAAAGCTCTCATATATCCATCGAAACGCCGGTTATTATCATATGAATTCGCCGGACCGCTTATATAGGCCACTTCTGTGAAGCCACTTTGAATTAAATGTTCTGTTGCGATAAATCCCCCATGTTCATTATCGACTTCAACATGATAGATATTTTCATTTGTTAGATCCCGATCCAAAACAATTAAAGGGAAGCACTCTCTTGCTGATTCCAAAGTAATGTCGTCACTAATATTGTGTGCTAAAATAATGGCACCATCAACACGTTTTTCCTTTAAGAATTTCACTGCTGTGGATTGAGCCCCACCAACAGAACTACAGGCAATTAAATCATATCCATTTGATGACGCAACATCTTGGACTCCCTTTATTAATTCCGAATAATATGGTCCAGATAAATCGCTTAATATAAGGGCGATTGTATTGGTTTTGTCCCTTTTCAAATCAGAAGCGATGCCATTTTTTTGATAGTTTAACGCTTTGGCCGCTGCTTCAACCTTCTGCTTTGTTTCTTGACTGATTTTGTCACTATTATTTAATGCATATGAAGCAGTTGATACCGCTACTCCTGCTAATTTCGCTACATCTTTTATAGTCGCCATTCCAACTTGCCTCCGAACAACAATCTACTCCGAATTCTTTATTGGAAGCCAATTGAGAACTCTCTGTATTGCAGCATCCCAAAATTCCCAATTATGGTCACCCGACATGAATTCAGTGGTTGTTGAATAGTTTACTTCTATACTCTTTTTTGAAAACCTTACATTGTGTTCATATAAAAAATCCTCTGTACCACAGGTTTGGTAAATCATTGGAGACTTTTCCTCTGAACGAGCAAGTCTCTCCAGTTTCCATAGAATATCATTTTCTGTATGTGAAATATCACCTTCACCAAACACAAGATTCAGTGCTCTTGTTTTATCACTATCCTCTTTCCGGACATTTTCTAAATGATATACCATATCAGCTACCCCTGACATAGAAGCTATAGCCTTAAAGGTTTCTGGTTTATTTAATCCCCACTTAAGGGCACCAAATCCTCCCATGGAATGTCCTGCAACAAAGGTATCTTCTCTCTTGTCAGAAAGAGGAAACATTGACCTTGATTTCATTAAAATTTCTTCTGTTAGGAATGTCCAATAATTCCCTCCATATACCATATCAGTATAGTAACTGTTATCAACGGCGGGCATCACAACGGCTAATCCGCGTCCTTCTACATATCTTTGTAATGAAGTACTGTCCGACCAAGTATTATGATGATCACTAAAGCCATGTAGAAGGTACAATGTAGGATACTTATGTTCTTTCTTTTGTTTTAGTTTATCAATAGGCTCCTGCGGTAAAAGCACAGTCATTGAAACAACCTTAGATAAAATTTCTGAATAGAAACTGCATTCTATACGCGGCACATTAAACACTCCTTACTATATTGCGCAGTGGTAAATAACTGTAGATTCATTTTTGAAAATCATTACATGCAAAATCAATGTTCGTCCTATCATTCAATATACAGTATTTTATTTGATTCCTGACACGTTAAATCCTTCAATAATATATTTCTGGAAAATAGAAAATATAATAATAATCGGGATAACCATCAATGCAGAACCTGCCATTTGAAGACCATAGTTGGTTACATTCTCATCTTGTAATAAGGAGAGTCCTACAGATAACGTATATAACGATTGGTCATTTGCAATAATTAACGGCCACAAGAAACTGTTCCAAGATGCTATAAATGTCAGAATAACTTGGACAGCCAAAATTGGTTTTGCCAATGGAATGATTAAGCGTGTGAAAATATAAAATTCTCCAGCTCCATCAAGTCTTGCCGCTTCTATCAAATCGTCTGGTATCGTCACCATAAACTGTCGAATTAAGAAGATATTAAATGCTGAGATTAAACCAGGTAAAATGATACCTGCCATCGTGTTTGTTAATCCCATTTCATTTAAGATTAAATAGGTTGGAATCATCGTAACCTGACCAGGAAGCATCATGGTTACAAGAACAACCATAAACCAAGTTTCTTTTCCTTTAAATTGAAACTTACCAAACCCATATCCTGCCATCGTATTAAGCAATAA
This sequence comes from Rossellomorea marisflavi, assembly GCA_003667865.1. Lineage (GTDB taxonomy): Bacteria > Bacillota > Bacilli > Bacillales > Bacillaceae_B > Rossellomorea > Rossellomorea marisflavi_C. Next base: position 1,012,340 of record CP033051.1, read on the forward strand.
TCCAATCATTGAAAAAAATACAATGATCAACGTATTTACTAAATAAACATCAAAGTTTAGATTCTGGAAAAGCTCGATGTAATGACTAAATGTCGGTTCTTTTGGAAATACAGTTGGAGGTATAGCCAATACTTCTGTTTCATTTTTGAATGAACTTAGTATCATCCAGATAAACGGCAGCGCAACCAGCAATCCACCAATAAACATTACTGCAATAACAATTGATTTCTCCACTTTATTTTTCAAAAACACAACAATCACCTCACATCGTTTCATCTGATTTTCTTAATTTAAATTGAATCAGTGTTGCTGCAATGACAATAACAAATAAGACAAATGATGCTGCTGCACCATAGCCAAACTCACTATACTGGAAGCCTTCCTGGTAAATGAACAAGGCAATTGAATTCGTACCATTTAACGGACCACCTTCTGTCATAACAAAAGGTTCCTCGAAAAATTGCAGCCAACCAATTAATGTCGTCACTGTTACAAAGAAGGTTGCAAAGCTCATAGACGGAAGGGTAATCTTAGTCAGCTTCTGCCAACGATTCGCTCCATCTATCTCAGCAGCTTCATAATAAGTCCTTGGTATGGATTGCAGAGCAGCTAGAAAAATTAGCATACTCACTCCATTACTCTTCCAAACTGCCAAAAGAATAAGGGAGAGTTTCGCAATAAACGGATCTTCCAACCAAGGTATCGAGGATAGATTTACAGAATTCAAAATAAAGTTAAACAATCCATATTCCTGGTTGTAAAGAAAGCCCCAAACTACTGCAATAGCCACTATATTAGTAATAGAAGGCATATAATAAATCACTCTAAAGGTTGAGGATAACCAGCTTCCGATCAAGTTGAGAAAGAAAGCTACTATAAAAGAGCTTGCTACCGCAAGTGGCACACCAATAATAACGTAAATAAATGTATTTCCAATCGATTGCAGAAATACATCATCCTTAAATAGATTAATAAAGTTTTTAATACCCACGAACTCAATATTGGACCAATTAGCCAGTCCTGCTAGGTTCATATCTGTAAAACTTATACTGAAGGCAATAATGATTGGTAAGAAAGAAAAAATCATTAATAACAACACTGCAGGTCCAATGAAAAATAGAGGTGTAAGCTTTGTTTTCATTTTATTCATTGAGGTCCTTCCCTCCTAGCCTCTATGTTAAAAAAGGGTGCAAAAAAGCATTCATGCACCCAATTCTCATGTTTTTTATTCAGATAGTACTTCAGCTACAGTATCTTTGTATTCTGCAATAGCTTCGTCAACATCTTTACCGCCACGGTTAATTTTTTCAAGCTGGCTCAATAGTTCTTGACCCAATCTTTCGAACTCCGGTATTAACGGTAGAGGCTGTGTAGACTCTAGTTGTTCACCAAATGTGCTTACCATTGGATCATCTGTCAAAACAGGATTCTCCCAAGCAGCCATATTTGCTGGCAATTCACTGTTTGTTTCATACCACTTAACTTGTGTCTCTTCATCAGCCATCCAATTAATGAAATCAAGAGCTAAATCAACTTTATCAGAGTTATGGAACACAGCAAGATGTGCACCACCCATCATGGACTTATTATTTTCAGCCTTAGGCATTACATGAACATCCCATTTACCTTCGATTTCAGGCGCTCTGTCCTTGATTGTACCAATATCCCAAGGACCACTGAAAAACATCGGTTTTGAACCATCTGCAAATGCTTGGAAGAATTCTTTTCCTTTCTCCATTTGAGATAATTCCTCTTCGTAGAATAAATGGTGTAACTCTACAGCTTCTTTAAAATCCTCACTGTTAAAATTCTCAGATCCCTTTCCTACTTGATAATCCCATCCTTGCTGCCAAGCCAACATAAACGGGAATTGTGGATCACTTTTAGGCATATCAATGGCATATTGACCTTCACCACGTGCAGCCAATTTTCTTGAAGCATCGACCATATCGTCCCACGTTGTAGGCCCTTCAGGATAACCCATTTCTGCAAGTATATCTGTACGATAGAATAATAATCGAGTATCAACATACCAAGGAACCGCAATGGTCTTATCATCAAATGTAGTCGTTCCATTTGCTCCCTCATAGAAATTATCAGGACTTATATTTTCATAATCATCTAGATGCTCTGTTAGATCCAAGAAAGTTCCTGCTTCTGCAAATTCTGCCACCCAAGTTGTTCCTATTTGTAAAACATCAGGCCCTTTCCCAGAAGCTACAGCCGTTAGCAGTTTATCATGTGCATTCGCCCAAGGAATCGTCTGAACTTCAACAGTAACACCATTTTCATTTTCAAATTCTGTTACAAATTCATCTAATGCTCCTGACATTGTCCAAACTTTCAATGTATCCTTTTCTTTCTCCCCAGAGCTTTCGCCTGAAGAACAAGCACCCAATATCAAGGTAAGGATCATAATAATACTCATTGATTTCCAGTTACTCCATTTACTCATCCTTTAAAACACCCCTTTTATAATAATTAAAATGCACTACTTGATAATGGTAAAATCATTATCGAATTTTAGTGAAACGTTTCAATGAGTTTATTATAATTTATATTGTAATCGGTTTCAATAGTTATTTTTTCAATTTTTACAGAATAATATGGGGGTTTTATCAATAAAACACCTGCAATATTTTTATCCTTTTCATTGAAACGTTTCAAAAAATCCATTATAGTTATTTATGAAAACGAATACAAAATTAAACAAAAAAATATGAACTCCCAAATACAAAGGTTGATTAAGGAGGAGAAATATGAAGGATATAGATTTAACTCAGTTGCTTAACAAAATGACATTAGAAGAAAAAGTTGCTCAATTAACTCAATTAGCAACTCCATTCTTTAAGGGTTCAAATGACAATGGGGAAATAACGGGTCCTATGAAAGAAATGGGAATCTCACAAAGTACTATAGAAAATACCGGCTCTGTTTTAGGTGCATCTGGAGCACTACAAACGAAAGCCATCCAAGAACAGCATTTAAAAGATAATAGGTTAGGCATACCTCTCCTATTTATGTCTGATATCGTTCATGGCTATGAGACGATTTTCCCTATTCCATTAGCAATGGGATGCTCTTGGGATTTACCACTTGCTGAAAAAAGCGCTGAAATTGCTGCCAAAGAGGCTGCTGTTTCCGGGATACATGTAACCTTCGCACCAATGGTTGATCTTGTTCGTGATCCAAGGTGGGGACGGGTACTTGAAACTACCGGAGAAGATCCCTACTTAAATAGTGAATTCTCTAAAGCACAAATAAGAGGATTCCAAGGAAGTGATTTAACGAATGACTTAAGCAGAGTAGCCGCTTGTGTGAAACACTTTGCAGCATATGGAGCTCCAGAGGGTGGAAGGGATTATAACACAGTTAACATGTCAGAAAGGGAAATGTATGAACAGTATCTCCCATCCTATAGATCAGCATTGGAAGCTGGAGCTGAAATGGTCATGTCAGCATTTAATACCGTTGATGGAATTCCCGCTACTGGCAATAAACACTTGATGAGGAACATTCTACGTAAGGAAATGGGGTTTGAAGGGGTTCTTATTTCCGATTGGGGAGCTGTAAAGGAATTGATTCCTCATGGTGTTGCTGAGGACGAGGCAGAGGCAGCATTTAAAGCACTACAAGCGGGTATTGATATTGAGATGATGACCACTTGTTATGTTGATCATGTAAAAGACCAAATCGAAAAAGGGATGCTGGAGGAATCATTGGTAGATGAAGCGGTTTTCCGTATTCTTCAGTTAAAGAATAAACTAGGATTATTCGAGAATCCATATCGCGGAGCAGATGAACAGTTAGAAAAAGAAACAGTCATGTCGGATGCTCACCGAAACGTTTCATATGAGCTTGCAACAAAATCAGTTGTTTTATTAAAGAACCAACATCATGTCCTCCCTCTAAAACAAAACCAAAAGATCGCACTCATTGGACCTTTTGCTGATAGTGGAGACATACTCGGTGCCTGGTCATGGAAAGGTTCGAAGGCAGATGCTGTAACGCTAAAAAATGGAATGCTACAAAGGATTGATCACTCTTCATTAACGGTTGCAAAAGGTAGCCAGGTTGAGGCTTCCTCAATTGACGATATAGCTGAAGCAGTAGAAGCTTGCAAGGATGCAGATATTGTAATTTTGGCGTTAGGGGAAGATTCAGAAATGAGCGGAGAAGCTGGTTCTAGAACCAATATTAAATTACCGGAGGCGCAGTTAAACTTATTTTCACATATTAAGAAGACAGGTAAACCAATTATTACCGTATTGTTTAACGGAAGGCCCCTAGACTTAACTGATATACACGACCAATCAGATGCTATCTTAGAAGCGTGGTATCCAGGTACAGAGGGTGGGGCAGCGATTGCAGATGTTCTTTTCGGGAATATCAATCCTTCTGGGAAGCTAACAATGTCCTTCCCATACTCATCTGGGCAAATACCTGTTTATTACAATCATTTTAATACTGGAAGACCAAAGGATGCACCCGATGCTCAAGAACGATATGCTTCTCAATATCTAGATAGTCCAAACAAGCCCTTATATCCATTCGGATATGGATTAAGCTATACAACTTTCTCTTATGAAAATATGAAACAATCCTCTGAAGCGATGGGTGCTGAAGATACGCTGACCTTCTCCATTGAAGTAACTAACACGGGAGAATTGGTAGGAGATGAGGTCGTTCAATTCTATATTCAGGATGTAACTGGAGAGGTTGTTAGACCCTTGAAAGAATTAAAGGATTTCAAAAAAATCTCCTTGAATCCGGGTGAAACGAAAGAGGTTCAATTCAATGTAAGAGAGGAACAGCTGCGGTATTATCATTCTGATTTACGTTATATGAGTGATAAGGGAAAATTTAATGCTTTTATTGGATCAAGCAGTGAGGAAGTTCTATCTCTTTCCTTTCAATTACTATAAACCAAAAGGAGAATGACACGTGACTATGAACACACATATACATCTACAATTGGATGACTTACAAGCAACCTTTTTACCTAGTGGTGATCTATATAAATTTGGGAATGGCAACACCTTAATCAATCAGATATTAGCTAATCCAATTGATGGCTCTCTTAATAATATATATCTACGCATTCACGACAAAAATGGAATTAAGACCATTCCTTTGATGGGCATTCATTCCAATAGTAGCATCTCTACTTCCCAGTCTGCCATTAAATGGACTGGGGAGGCAGAAGGCATACAATATGAAGTCTGCTTTGTACTCGCTTCTAACCGTATTTGGTTCTGGGATATAACATTAGAAGGAACACAGGTAGAAGTTGATGTAATCTATGGGCAGGATATTGGTATTGCTGCAATTGGTGCAGTAAGGTCGAATGAAGCCTATACATCCCAATATATTGATCATTCTGTATTTGAAAGTTCTAAAAGGGGCTATATAGTTTGCTCTCGTCAGAACCAGCCTCAAGATGGTCTATTTCCCTATATACAGCAGGGAAGTTTAAATAAAGCGGTCGGATATTCAACCGATGGATTCCAATTCTTTGGATTATCCTATAAAACAACCAATGTACCAGAAATTCTTACGAGCCTCAATCTGAAGAATGAGGTATACCAATATGAATTTGCTTACACAGCTCTTCAATCTGAAAGAGTTACATTACAAGGACATCATCAATTTACGTTCTATGGATTATTTAAAGAACATCATCCTGATGCCGTTACTGAGGCAGAATTTGAAGATGAAATCTATGAATCTTGGAAAGCAATACAACACGAGACACCTATATTTTCCGAACCAATAAACCGTGTCGTGTTATCTGATAATATTGGCTCTCCACTTCAAACAATCGAAATGGATGAATGGGAAATCAATCAATTTTTCCCAGACAGAATTTTAGAGGAAAAAGCTGACGATTCGCTTCTTTCTTTTTTCACACCAACTTATGAGCACATTGTTTTAAAGAAGAAGGAACAGCTTGTTGAAAGACCACATGGACATATCTTAATGAATGGTCACAATGACCACGTTCGGGATGATACCTTCACGACTAGTGTCTATATGTATGGCATGTTCAATTCGCACATTGCGGTTGGAAACATATCAATGAATAAAATGTTAACCAATTCCCGCAATCCACTTAATATCTTAAAGACTTCTGGTCAACGGATATATGTTGAGATTGGTGGAAAATACCACTTATTAACGATGCCTTCATTATTTCAGCTTGGAATGAACTTTGCTAAATGGTATTACAAAACGGAAGATGAACTTTTCATCATTACGACATTTACTACCCTTGACGAAAAAAATGTGCAATTAGAATTTGAAGCACAAAGCGGAAAAGCTTACCGATACTTAGTAACGAATCAAGTGTCTATGAACAATAATGAATACGAGGTACCTTTCGAATATATAATCCAGGGAAACCAAGTGACATTCAAGGCAGATTCTTCGTCAGATAGCTCGGAGATACTTCCAAAGCTTACCTATCGTTTGCAAATTAATGGAGCTGAGGTTCAGTACGGAGATGAAAGACTCATTGCCAAAAATATCGAACCATTGAGCGCATCGCTTGTAGTTGCTGTAATTAATTCCGCTTCTAAGTGGAAATTATCCATTCAGGGTGATTTATATGGCAATCTGCCTACAATTGAAGAGCATAGTTTTATTAAGGAAACGACTAATTACCGTGATTATTACAAACAGGTAATGAGGGGCTTCCATTTATCGCACCCAACCAATGATCAGGTAGAGTTAGAGAAGTTTAATGCACTAGCTTACTGGTATACTCATAATATGTTTGTCCACTTTTCTTCACCACATGGTCTTGAACAATATGGCGGTGCTGCATGGGGTACTAGAGATGTTAATCAGGGACCTGTTGAATACTTTATGGCAACCCAGAACTACAGCACTGTTCGTGAAATCATCCTAAATGTTTTTGCTCATCAGTATGAAGATAGCGGTGATTGGCCTCAATGGTTTATGTTTGACCAGTATACTAAAATACAACAAGCAGAAAGCCATGGAGACATTATTGTATGGCCTTTAAAAGTTGTTGGTGATTATATAGAAGCTTCGGGTGACTATGATATTTTAAATCAAGATATCTCTTATATGGACCGTTCAAGAGGTAATTTCACTGAAAAGAAAGAAAGCTTGCTTTCTCATTTAAAGAAGGAAATTGCTTATATGAAAGATCACTTCCTACATGATACTTTCCTTCCTTCCTACGATGATGGAGATTGGGATGACACCCTTCAACCAGCAAACCAGCAGTTGAAGAAATACATGGTTAGTACCTGGACAGTGGCTCTAATGTATCAAAGCTTGAATAAGCTTGCTATGATTTTATCGAAGGTTGATACATCAGAAGCAGCGAAAATAGAGGAACTTGTTGAAGGTATTCGGCACGACTACTATACCTATATTCTGACAACCGATGTAATACCTGGATTTGTGTATATGGAAAAACCGGAAGAATCCGAATTCATGCTTCATCCTTCTGACAACAAGACAGGCATTCATTACCGCCTGTTACCAATGCAACGAAGCATTATTAGTGAGTTATTTACACCTGAACAGGCAAAGCACCATTATGAGCTCATTAAGGACCATCTATACTGTCCAGATGGGGTCCGCTTAATGAATCAGCCCGCTAATTATGCTGGTGGAGTAAGCACCCATTTCAGACGGGCGGAGCAAGCATCTAATTTTGGACGGGAAATCGGCCTTCAATATGTTCATGCACATATTCGATTTGTGGAAGCCATGGCGAAACTAGGTATTACGAAGGAAGTTTGGCAAGGATTGAATGTAATCAATCCTATCAACATTCAAGCAGTTGTTCCTAATGCTGAAATCCGCCAAAGCAATGCTTATTTTAGTAGTTCGGACGGGAAGTTTAATACAAGATATGAAGCACAAGAGCATTTTTATAAACTCAAAGATGGTTCTGTTCCTGTTAAAGGTGGATGGAGAATCTACTCTAGTGGCCCAGGAATTTATATGAATCAACTCATCTCAAACGCATTGGGGATTCGACAATACGATGGGAACTTGATACTTGATCCAGTCCTTCCGAATGAGTTAGACGGAATGGAATTTACTTATTCCTACCTGGATAAGCCTATAACCTTTGTTTATCGTTTACAGCGAAAAGAAAGATACGTAACGATCAATGGTGTAAGAGTTGAAACGACTGATTCTGACAACCCTTACCGTAATGGTGGATTGATGGTCCAGAGAGACATCCTTGCAACCTTGCTGAGGAATGATGAAAATGTTATTGAAGTGAATCTATAAGGCTGGGCCATTGGGAAGGGCGAGGACGGTTCCAGCAGCACAAATCTTATCTATCAATGATAATACTGTATGCACAGTGTCCTTTTTAGATCAGCCTGCTTTGGTATCTCAGGTGGGCATAAGTGTTTTGCTGTTTTCAAGATTTATAGTTTTATTTCCCTATATTAGCTTACGAAGTAAATCAACCAGGCAGCTTTATTCGAATAACTACATGAAAGCATGGGAGTTCTATCCCATGCTTTTTAATATGTTAGAAATTTTTTATTTGGAAGTTTTGATTTCATGAAAACCCACCTTCAAATTTCCCTCTATAAAAGAATATCTCCCTTTCTAAAATCATGTGAGCAACGAAAATATTAAAATATAGTTAAGTTATTCATGAAGTAGTGTGAGGGATTCCATTTGCTATTTGATTTAAGTTAAGAAAGGGCAACATCTGATATACAAAAAATTATATTTAAAGAGGAGTGGATTGATTAAAAGCACTGTTCTTTTATATATTGGCCGTAGCGTAGAATGGATCATCATTCTCTTGGCCTATATTTTTTTGTGCGTAACCGATGTTACTACCGCACTACTAAACTTACAAAGTACAAATGCTTATGTTAAAAATAGCTTTATCCAATCCCTCTTTTATGTATCAAATAAAATTGCCTTGCTAAAAAGGAAGGTGTGTAGGGCATATCGTTTCGTAACCATTCTTGTACAGTTCCGAAAAATGCTGCCGAATTATACCATAGCAAAATGTCCTTTTGGATATCTGCTTTTTGAACAAAGGAATCACTGCCAATACTTTCAATCCTTATAAAAAGCCAATCTTTAATGAACGTTAGTAGACGATCCTTAAAAAAAGAGGGACTTCTAGATGTAAGAATTGTTTTAAAAAAGGTTGCATGATCAGCAATGTGCTGAAGAAACTTCTCGAGCATTTGTATAATATCTTCATGTGTTTGCTTTTTAGCAATGGGTTCCCCAAAGAGAATCGATATTTCATGAATCATCTCCTCTGCCATCTTTTCCAGCATATCTGGAAGATCTCGATAATGCAGATAAAAGGTTACACGATTAATGGTAGCCCGTTTCGCTAAGCTATTAACAGATATTTTTTCCATATCCATTTCTTGAAGTAGCTCAACAAGTGCTGCTTTGAGCATTTGACGGGTACGTATAACCCTTGGGTCTGTTTCCTTATTTGGGTTTGTCATCTTCTTTTTCTTCATTCCTCACTAATTTACAATTTTATAATTATTGTTGTTTTTATTCTCGTTAAGCTACACACTACTAATGATTGTAAACTAAATGACACTTCCATCATTTTTGTAGGTTGATATGGGTTTTTCTCGCACCTATAATATTATTTACGTTTTGTTAATTATACTACAATATGTAAATTATCTACAATAAGGAAAAGAAGGGATGGGGGTATTTTGATTAATACAGCAATAGAGGACAGTAGTTCCATCAAGAAAGGACCAATCTTGACCATTATGATTATTGGTGCCTTTCTTACTATTTTTAATCAAACAACTATGACGGTTGCTCTTCCAAAATTAATGGAAGATTTTCATATGGATGCTTCAAAAGGACAATGGCTTACAACAGGTTACATGCTAGTTAATGGTGTACTCATACCGGTAACAGGCTTTTTAATGCAACGATTTACTACACGCCAGTTATTTTTAAATGCCATGACGATCTTCCTAGCTGGGACAATTGTGTCAGCAGTTGCTACGACTTTTCCTGTGTTACTTATCGGTAGACTCATTCAAGCAGCATCGGCTGGTATTACAATGCCGTTATTAATGAATGTTGTATTATCTCTATTTCCTCCACAAAAAAGGGGTACAGCGATGGGGACAGTTGGACTTGCGATTATTTTCGCTCCTGCGATTGGCCCTTCATTAACCGGTTATGTTGTCGATCTCTACCCATGGCAAGCATTATTTTACGGTCTCATTCCGTTTATTGTGATCATTATTATCTGCGGCTTTATTTTCTTAAAGAACGTTTCAGAAACAACCGCAAGTAAAATTGATATGCTTAGTCTCATTCTTTCTACTATAGGTTTCGGGGCACTTTTATATGGATTTAGTGAAGCTGGTATTGAAGGCTGGACCCATTTAGAAGTCATTCTTTCTCTTTCTGTAGGTATTATCACGATTTTACTATTTACTTTAAGACAGCTACGCTCTAGCAATCCATTCCTTGATCTGAGAGCCTTTAAGTATGATATGTTCTCGTTAACTACGATTATTAATTGTGTGATTACAATGGTCATGTATGCTGATATGATCCTATTACCTCTCTATCTTCAAAATGCACGAGGGTTTACGGCATTGGAATCTGGTTTACTCATGCTTCCTGGTGCTCTATTAATGGGATTACTAAGTCCAGCAGTTGGTAAAGTCTTTGACCGGTTTGGAGCGAAATGGCTTTCCATTATAGGGATCATCATCATTCTAGCTACTACGTATACGTATACAAATTTAACAGATTCAACGAGCTATACGTATCTAATCATCATGTACGCGGGACGTCGTGTGGGGATGGCCTTGTTCCTAATGCCACTTCAAACAGCAGGATTGAATCAATTACCATCTAGCCTTCACTCCCATGGTACAGCAATCTCAAATACTGCTAGACAGGTTGCAGGGGCGATTGGTACCTCCCTCCTTGTTACAATTATGACAAACCGTACAGAAACACATCTTGAAGACATGACACTTGGAGGAGCTACCGGAGAATTTCAATCTCATATGCTCATGGAGGCTTCTATTCAAGGTATTAGTGACACCTATTTTGCAATCCTAATCATTGGGGTAATTAGTCTTGTCCTCTCATTCTTTATTAGACGAGTTGAACAGGCACCGGAATTGAATGGAAATCGTGTATAATGTTCACTATTAAATAAAAAAAGAAGGCCCATGCTTTATGTTCAGTAAAAGCATGGGCCTTCTTTGTTATCAAGGGGGATTATATTGACGGAAAGCTTATTGAAACTGTAGTACCATGCCCTTTAGACGTTTCAAAGCTTATCGCCCCTTTATATTTTTCTACAATATTAAAGCAAATCATCATTCCTAAGCCTGTTCCTTTACTTTTTAGAGAATAAAAAGGCGTTCCTAGAGATTCAACCTCTGCTTCTGACATACCGATACCTTGATCAATCACTTTAATGACAACATTGTCTTTTTCCCTTTTAACCGATATAAGAACTACATCACCCGTTTTAGAGGCTTCTATCGCATTTTTAATAATATTAATAAGTAGCTGCTTAAACTCTATAGTGTTAATAATGATCTTACAATCATCTATCACATTTAATTCAATCCAATTATCATGCAAAAGTCCATATGACTGTAGTAATTCCTTAACACTCTGAAGAACAAGCTTAACATCCTCAATCTCAGCCTTTACTGCTTTTTCTGGCTTGGCTACAGACAAAAACTGTGAAATGACTTCTTCCGCCGCATCTAATTCATCTATTACCAAAGCAATTTGCCCTTTTCGTTCAGCGGAAAATGAAGAATCTTGTTCGAATAACTGCATAAATCCCCTCACAACGGTCAAAGGATTTCGAATCTCATGTGCTACAGCTGCTGCAAGTTGACCCGTTACCTTTAAACGTCCAGATTGTTGAATCTGTTCATAATATACTTTCTGCTTTTTTATTCGCCCATTCGTTAGGTGAAAAATAAAGTAGATAATAGCCTGACTCCCAAAAAAGTTAATGACATTCCCAATTACATCCTGCTCAATATAGGGGTATTGATGCCCTTGATCAAAGATGACAATGTAACAAAACACCAAGATGATTGATACAGAGTTTAAAATTAACGAAAAGTAAAAGAGCTTTGAATCAAAAAATAAAATTGGAATGGCCGGGATAAAACATAAAAAAATAAAACTGGACCAAGTCGCTGGATATAAAAAGAAAATCGTATAGAAATAACTAGCTGCTACAATCGTGATCATGACACGAAAGACATAGGTACGATTCTTCGGATAGAGTAATAAACAAACAGCTAGAATAAAGACTAGTAGTATATGAGAAATATAACCAACACCGAACTCACCCATCCTCGGGTTATTCATAAACAGTCCTAATGTCATTACGGCTATTACAAATAATACAGTTATATAATAGATATTTCTTTTTAAACTTTTAATAAGTACCATACATCCCCCTTTGTATCACTTCATTACTTACATATTAAAATATACCATTACAACTAGGGAAGCAAGGGGACGTTTCTTGTGCTTCCTAGTAAAAGAATTGCTTGTAGGTATGCACCTAGGCATCACTTTACTAAAGTTGTAAAAGGTTTTTTTCTAGTTCTGTTCCTGTGGTGCCTTTCATATTCGATTGATGATGAATCCTTACAGAGATCTCCCGATAGGTCCTTGAGAATACTCTGATCTATGCGGATTGATTGACTCTGTAATCTACTATTCATTGGGAAATCACAGAAAATAAATTATATTTTTACTCATTCTACTAAAATTGGGAGAATCATTAAGAGACTTAACCATACGAAATGTTCTCTTATGAATACTATATAGAGACTTAAGTCAATAAATTATATATAGGAGGTTTTTTTTTGAGTTGTGGTAATAACTACAATACTGGCAGCTGTGTTTGTGACACCTTATTAGATATTGTTTCAGCACAAAATGATAGTAATAGTTTAGGTAGTTGTTCACAGTCTATTCGAGAATTAACTGGTGGCATGGCAGCCAATAACTTCAACACTGTTCCAATTCAATTATTATGTAATGCCCCTAACACTGCATTCCCAACAATTCCGCCTGCTACGGGAGGGCTTGCAGTAGGCGGTGCTGGATGTGGGACTGTATTTGTTGCACAAGGCTTTAGAAGAAACCCATCTGCACCGGAGACTGAGATTCTTTATGCTGCATCATCATTTTTTAGAATTTCTAATGTAAATCCTGATAAATGCTGTGCAGAATTAGAAATTTTATGTGAGACTGGTCTTCCTAACGCACCTGTTGAACAGGCTTGTTTGACCACGTTTACCGGTAATGAATTTACTAGATCAGGAATCTTTGTCACAGTAGATTTACATTGCTTCTGTGGTATAACATGTTTACCTGCTGTAAATGTACCAGCAAGCTAATATTTTCAAGCTAGAATAATAGTTTAATAGAAAGTTGAAATGTACAAATACTAGTTCATTGTATATTTCAGCTTTTTTTATTTGCTGAGTGTCACTTGCTTAGCTAAATATGGGTACCTACCCCAATCAAATTAAAAGATGTAGGACAGTCTTCAAGAATTTAAAATTTATTTACACTAAAAAACCATTTGTCTTTCACTTTTCAAGTATAATGAACCATATTCAGATCATGCATATAATGTATCTATTGAGGAGAATTCTATACATATGACGAAAAACCAAAAAAATGAGGTTTTAAAATGAGTAATAGAAGTTTTGCTGATTATCAAATAAGCGACGAAATTAAAAGAGCACTAGCCCTGTTAAAATACGATACTCCTACAGAGGTTCAACGAAAGGTCATACCATTAGCCTTGGAGAACAAAGACCTTGTCGTAAAAGCTCAAACAGGAAGTGGTAAGACTGCCTCCTTTGGGATCCCCGTTTCTGATTTGATTGAATGGGAGGAAAAAAATCCACAGGTCTTAATCCTAACTCCTACTAGGGAGCTCGCAGTTCAAGTCCGTGAAGATATGACGAATATCGGAAGGTTCAAACGTATTAAAGCAGTTGCTGTCTATGGCAAGGAACCTTTTACGAAACAAAAGGAAGAACTGAAACAAAAAACACATGTTGTCGTCGGGACACCCGGACGTGTTATGGATCATATTGAACGAGAAACTCTTGTATTGGACCAAATAAAGTACCTTATTATCGATGAAACGGACGAGATGCTTAATAGAGGATTCATCGATGAAGTGGAAGCAATCATTAAAAAGCTGCCTTCCAACCGAGTAACGATGGTTTTTTCTGCAACCTTGCCGAAAGATATTGAAAGTCTTTGTCATAACTATATGAAAGATCCCATTCATATTGAGATTGAATCCACTGGGGTAACAGCCGATACCATTGAGCATTTCTTAATTGAAGTGAAAGAGACAGAAAAGATGTCACTCCTGAAAGATATCACAGTAGTAGAAAATCCTGACAGCTGCCTAATTTTCTGCCGAACAAAAGAAAACGTTGATACGGTGTTTAGTGAACTAGATCAAGCTGGATACTCTTGTGAGAAGCTCCATGGCGGATTAGAACAAGAAGACCGTTTTGCTGTAATGGAAGGCTTTAAAATGGGGAACTTCCGTTATCTAGTAGCCACTGATGTTGCTGCCAGAGGGATTGATATTGATAATGTGAAACTTGTCATCAACTATGATGTTCCTATGGAAAAAGAGAGCTATGTGCATCGAACAGGAAGAACTGGTCGTGCTGGAAATCAAGGAAAAGCCATTACATTCTCGACACCGTTTGAAGGAAAATTCATTAAAGCAATTGAACGATATATTGACTTTGAGATTCCTACTATGGAGGCTCCTAGCCAACAGGAAGTAGCTGCAGGACAAGCCGCTTTCGATGAGAAACTAAACAGCAGACGAATCGTAAGAAACAATAAAACCGCCCGAATTAATAAGGACATTATGAAACTCCATTTCAACGGTGGTAAGAAGAAAAAGATTCGTGCTGTTGACTTTGTTGGAACAATTGCAAAAATCCCTGGCGTCACAGCAGATGATATTGGGATTATCACCATCCAGGACCAGATGTCGTATGTTGATATTTTGAACGGAAAAGGGTCTCTTGTTTTACAGGCGATGGAGAATACTACGATTAAAGGGAAGAAATTAAGAGTTAGTAAGGCGATTAAATAGAGCAAAATCCCCCTATTTTTAAAGATCAGGGGGATTTTTTTATGGTTTAAAATCTATTTATTAAATTCTATTGGCAATACCAGATTTATTTCTTATGCTCATCAAGTGCTTGGTAGGCTGATTGATATCTCCCTCCGTCCGCAACTTCTGAATGGTACAGAGCCTTAATGGCATCATTTTTTCCAAGCCCATGTTCTACCTTCAGATCTTTTAAACGTGTATGCAATTCTTTATGATCTTTAATTAGCTGTTGCATTTGTGATTTTATATATTTCAAGTTTGTTATCTCCCTTCAAAATTCGATTTGTTTTCTAAGTATAGCACTAAAAAGGAGAACAAATGCAAAGTCGTGGGGCACTCAAAATAAAGGGGAATTATTATCTTTGCACTTCTTGTAACCGTAGTAACCCTTAGTTACTTATGGTAAGGCTCTCGTAATCTTTCTAAGTAAGGTTTTAAATTTTTTCTATAAACACTGCAATAAGTCAAATAACAACTGCTGGCTATGTCTTCTCTTAAAGCAAATCTCTTTCTTCTTTCCTCTCTATTAACAACCTATTCTTCTATTCCTTCTTATAACAGTTGAAATCAGATTTAAAAAAAGAGCAATCACTATCACCTACTAGATAGCAATTACTCTCTACTAATTATTTGTCATTACACTACTCAATAACCACTCCAAGCCTTCAAATACTTTTCAAGCAAAATGGGATCTATAAGTGTATTAACTTCAATCTCTAACTGCTCTCCATCGATATCCTTACCGAATGAACGCAGTCCGGTCAGCACTTCCGTCGTTAGAAATTCTGTCTCAACTTCGATGGAGATGTCATCCCAATTTATTGGTTCTCGTTTTGCTAAAACAAATCCCCAATCACCAAAGCTTGGAATGTCCACATGAAGATTAGATGTTTCTAGACCAGCTGCTTGCACAGTCCCATCAATGCCCCAATACACTTCTGTGGCGAAGGTTGGGCTTGTTGCTTGGATCATGACACTTCCCCCAGGGAGCAAGTGGTTGCGAATCAATTGGTAAAACTCTAATGTGTACAGCCTATTTAATGATTCATTATTTGGATCGGGTAAATCGACCAGGATGGTCCCGTAAAGGTCCGAAGATTTCTCCAAAAACTTAAATGCATCTTCATGTATGACCTTCACTCTTTTATCCTCGAAGGCTCCTTCATTAAGACCCACAAGATCATGGTTTGTTTTTGCCAATTTAACGACGTGAGGATCAAGATCCACAATTGTAATGGATCTAATCTCCTCATATTTGAGAAGCTCCCGAACTGCTAAACCATCTCCCCCGCCTAAAATCAGTACGTTTGCCCTGTTTTTACTTGATGCCATTGCCGGATGCACCAATGTTTCATGATATCGATATTCATCAGTGGAACTGAATTGTAGTTGACCATCTAAAAACAGCCTCACATCACCTTGCTCTTTTGTCATTATGATTTGCTGATATGCGCTTTGCTCATTAAAAATGATAGGATCACGGTAAAGTTTTTGCTCGAAGCTAAAAGCCATTTCCTCACCGAAAAATATACCGCTGAATAGAAGGAGGATAATGAAGATACCAGCTGTAGCATGCATCCTCACTCGTTTAATCTCGTCCCTGAAATAATATAAAAGCCATAGGGCAACACATGCATTAATAGTCGCAACAATAAAAGCTGTTTTGACTAAACCGAATTGTGGGCGAAGCAAATAGATAAACAAAAGTCCCCCAATTAAGCCCCCTGCGTAATCCGAAAAGAGGACTCTGGCTGCACTTCTGTTCAGTGTTTCTCCAATCTCATTCGCTTTCCGAATGAGGATGGGCAGCTCTACACCTGTCAAGGTTCCCACTAAAAGGGTGACAAAATAGAGGAAAAACGCATCTGTTCCCTCTGCTAAAAAAGCTGTCACTCCAAAAAGGAGAAATGTAGATACCCCGCCAATGATGGCAATAAGAAACTCTATCCACACAAAGGATATGATTAAATTTCGTGTGACCTTTTCACTTATGTAAGACCCAATTCCCATACCAGTTAGAAAGAGGGAAATGGTCAACGTATATTGTTTGATGCCGTCTCCCAAGATATAAGAGCCTGCAGCTCCAAATAATACTTCATAAATAATTCCACAGATGGACACAATCCCTGAAGACCAGTAAATGGCATTGGTTTTCTTTTGACTAGTTAGCATTTTTCCAAGCCCCTTATCGGGAGATTTTACGTAATGGATGCGCCAATTACCAAGGCTACTCCAATAGACACACCAACACTAATAATACCAACAGAAACATTCCCCTTTTTCAGCTCTTCTTCAACAGAAAACTTTCTTGTGAATATTTCAAATAATAAATATGCAATCATTTGAAGAACAACTCCGATTCCACCCCACAGCAATGTATCTAGTAATTGTGCGCTGTGATAGATAGAAAAAGCGAGGACGATACAAATTCCGATGATTTTCCCTGTAATTGATAGGGCAACTGCATGGTTTCCCTTGTGTATTTCATCCCAGTCTTTATATTTCCTTGTCATCATTTCAAATATCACTAATCCAAAAATAACTATCACTACGGCTAGTGTAAAATACATAAAAGTTAATAAAATCGCTTCCATATCACTGCCTCCTTCACCTATTTTCCCGTTCCTGGTCCGCCACCGCGAACTGACGAGCTTCCATTTCGAATCGTCGGGTTTTGATTAATTCCTTTATAAGTTCCCCCTGATTTTCCGTAACCGTTATAGCAATATTCTGGATTAAGTTTACACTTTTGCTTTTGCGTATTTCCCCAGTCGTTACCAAGCAGGTTACTCATCATCCAATATAGGAATAAGCCGTCAAAAAAATCAGGACTATAATTATTTCGTACAAACTGATCGTTTGCTACTTCAATAAAGGTATTGGACGTGTCTTCTTCATCCTCTGTTAAGATAACAAAAAGATTGTCATATACCAGTACTTGCTTTCCGTCCTTCCTCTCACTCATCTCTTCCGGTTTATCATGGGACGTTATAGTCAATGCTACTTCATCCAAGCCCTGATTTTCTGCAATGTAAATCTCTGAAAAGTTATTTCCGTCTGTTACGCTGGATACAGTATCATAGATTCTATATTCACTGCTGATAAAGTCCACTATGTCATCTTTAAACAGCCCACTACTCTGAGATCCGCATGCAGACACCAGTAAGGTAAAAGTGAGTATGAGTATAAGAAGTGGTTTTTTCATCGGTTCCCCCACTTTCTATCCAACTTTGCTAGTATTCATAAATTTTTTCTCTATCAAAAAGCCTGGAAAAGTTACTCTTTTCCAAGCTTTTTCTTCAATGCAGCAAGTTCATCATCCACGGCATTACCTTTATCCAATGCGGCAAGATCATCATCTAAGCTGCGGCTAGAGCTACGAAGATCATCACTTGTTTCTGCCTCTGCTTCAAATCGCATAACCTTCTCCTCCATGCGTTCAAAGCCTTTGCGTCCTTCATCTCCCCCTATGCTTGACATTGCACGGTTCATCTTCGTTCTAGTTTTGGCAGATTCCGCTCTGGCTTTTAAGGAATCTTTCTTCAGTTTCATTCCATTGTACTCGCTTTTCATTTCGTCCAACTTAGCTCTTAGTACATCTGCGTCTTTTTTCGCAATTATATGAGATTCTCTAAAAGAATTTACATTGGCTAGATGTGCATTTTTGTCCTCTAAAGCTCTTCTTGCCAAATCTTCGTTTCCAGATTCTAATGCTTTAACCGCTTGACTCTCACGCTGACTGACCATTTTTTCGGCATCCTGCAGTTTTTTAAGTAGCATTTTTTCATTGGCAATTTGATTCGCTACCGCTTTTTCAGCATCGCGTATATCTGCTTCCATCTCTCTCATAAACTGATCCAACATTTTTACCGGGTCTTCTGCTTTATCAAGCATAGAATTGAGCTCAGAATCTACAACTGTTTTTACTCGTTTAAAAAATGCAAACATATTAATCATTCCTCCTATAGTTTATTGGCCTGCAATAATTTTAATTTCAAACTCTTCTATCTCATAACCATGGCTTACTTCCACTTCAGTCCCCCATACTTCAACAGATAGAAATTCTTCTTCTTCATCATCACAGTAACCAAAATACTTACATTCCATGTTATTAACGTTCTTGCCTCTGCCTTCTCCAGTGACTCTAGCAACACCCGACTCATCAAAATAATACGTTTTCCCATCATAGGTTATTTCTTTAGGCAATGGCTCTTGAAGCTTTAATGTAGGTATTTTCTTATAAATGCCTACATTTAGCTCATCGTCCATTTCAGCGCTAAGCCAGATGGTTTTTTCCGGGTGCTGAAGCTGGTAGGCAATCCATTCAAAGCCATGAGAATTATAAGTCAACTTGCCCACAACCTGATAATCCTCAAGGTCATACTCCACAATATCTCCCACTTGAATGGAAAGTACTGTTCTCTCCTTGACCTCCCGAACCACCTCTTTGTTTCCGAAAAGCTTTTTGAAAAAACTCATCACAACACCTCTATACTAATATACTGAAAGATTTACATTCACATACATACTTACGCACTTATAGAAAGAAAGTTTCATTTATTAGTGATTTTTTTTGATAATTCTATTTAGTGTTTTAACAACAAGATTTTCAGGCAATTTTTTTAGTCAATTGAATTTCACAGACTCTGAAGCAAATAACCTTCCTAGTGAAAATCTCAAACTCTAAATTATCAAAATCCATTTTTTCCACCTTTTAAATTTATTTATGTGTAAGTGTAACTTTTACACTATTATATTTGTTATAAGTAATAATTTCATTTCAAGGAGGCAGATTATGTTTAAAGTAGGTAGTATATTTATTCCAGTAACAGACATTGAAAAATCTACAGAATGGTATGTAAAGTTTCTTGGTGTAAAGATAATCGTTAGTTGGGGAGATGGAACCGGGTTTTATTTACCAAATGGGTCAACACAATTAGCCTTAATTAAAGTTGAATCCCCACAACCCACTGAGTTTATTACCAAGGGGAACCAGAAGAATTCCTATTTTAATTTTGTCGTTGATGATATTGAAACTGCCCATCAACATTTTATAAACAATGGCATAGCTACTAATGAAATTAATGATTTTGATGGAATGAAGTTTTTTGATTTCTTTGACTTGGCCGGCAATCCATTTAGTGTAGTTAGTGAAGTTGATGAATCTCCTTACCACTCAGATAATGTTAGAAAAATGCAAGAAAGAGATAAAAAGAATAAATAAATATTTTAAAGAAAGAATTACCATTCAAATAGGATTGGTAATTCTTTTGTGTATCTTGCAACAGGGAATCCTTAAATATATATGCATTCCTTTAAAGTGCTTTTCTAGCCCTACTGGTCAAGTACCACTTCAACTTTCTGCTATACTGCTATTTGTGATACGGTTCACCGTAGTTATTTAAGAGGCAAAAAAGGACATATTTAATTTAGTTAGAATGCCTTGGAGTTCGTTTTAGCCTGTGATTTAAATATTCTATTTTTAAACCTTTCACACTGCGATTGTTCTTCATATAGTTCAACAAAAACATTTCAACAAGCACTTGTCGCTATTTTTTAGCATTTCAGAGTAATGAGAAGGCGAAAACAATTTGAAGTGAGGAGCAGCCTCCTAAGCTGTAGGTCGTAAGTTCAAATCTTGCCTGGGACGTATTAAATAAGGAGCAAGAATCCTTGATATGACAGGGATTTCTTGCTCCCTTTTTTTGTTCTTTTGTTTTTTTATTAATGAATTTGTTCCATTGGGGTCGAAATGGTTTTCAACTTTTTTAGAGCACATTATTTTGCAGTCAATACATGTCACCAGGTGATTATACAGAAAACAATTTATTCCTTTGATATTCAGACTGATTAACATATTTAAAATATGGGGAATATATTATAGAATAATATTGCTTAATCCATCAATAAATATATAATAAAAAGTAAAGATTTCTCAATTTTTTTCCACTTACCTTTATGAAAGGAGGCTGTTATAGTGAAGAAGAAACTGTATATGTATCGATTACTATCACAATGTTTTGATTCACCTGATAAACCTGCTTCCACAAATACAACTGATAAAGGTGTTTTCCTGGCAGAAAAATGGCCATTACTTGGACTAGACCGCAAGCACTGGAAAGATTATAATATACAGTCCTTTCAAAGCATTTGTAACATTAAACCATTTGAAGTTCGACAAAAAAAGTTTGATCAATTCATAGCTTATTTAGATCAACTAAACTTGGATTTAACTCGAATTAAATTTTCAAGTGACTTACTGGAAGAAGAGCATGAGCAACTAATTAAACTATTGAGACAAAGAGAGTTACCAGAACTGTTAGAATTTGTTTACCAACAAAGATATGACTTTGGAAATGATGTTGAAGAAATATCCTTTAAACCCAAAAATAATGGGATGAACAATATAGTTTCAATTTCTCGAAACGCAGTCCTTACTGCAGATCTCGAAGATGATGCCATAACTGACTTGATGTCTTCAGAACCAATAGGGATTCTTGCTGGCACCTTTATTCCTTATTTAAAAAATCAGGATAGGGAGAGAGGTGAGGTTTAGTTATGTGGGGACAAGCAGGAAGGTTACTGTTAAAGGATATAGTTTCTTTGGTCCTTTTTTACTTTATAGCAAAGTTCTTTTTCGGTGAGGAAAAATGGTTTACCGATAAGACTCATGAACTTATTACTTTTTTGTTAATCGGATTAGTCTTTTACATTTTTTCTTTAGGGGTATATTTAATTAAGAGACCTCTCACTATTAGATTACACCAGTCAAATAGCCAGTACGACAAGACTGAAACAAACTTTTCCATCCGTGGATCTAGCAGAACTCAAGAACATGAAAGATTAGTAGAAATGGTAGTTAATATAGAAAGAAGTATTTCATTCTGGGGTAAGTTAGTTGCTATTATTCTTAAAAGAAGTAGGTTATCTATCTTAGTGGAACCGGTGACTAGCGGAATAGTCATTGAAGCAGATAATGAGGCCGTTAGAAACGACATCACCTCAACAACTAAAGGTTTTATCATCGAGATTAACGAAAATGTCAGCAACATTATTGACAGTCCTTCCGAAGGAAATCATGGAAAAACTTGCGAATATATTATTAGTGAAGATAGAGACCACATTGTAAGTAATGAAACCATACATATAGTACCTATGCTATATAGAAATGGTGAAAGAGCCCCAACTTGGTGTGAATTTCTAGTTCGGTTTGAGACACAGCCGCATGTAGTAAACTTTAAATGGGAGTGAAAGTCATGGCAGGAAAAGAGACAAAACTTACAGTTTGGGCACTAGATCCAGAGATAAGTTTAAATCAATTACCAGAGTTAATGAGATTAAATTATTCCAAAGCAATCTCTTACTTAGATGAAAAAGACTTACCACAGATAGATAAGACCCTGATGCACCGCTGGAAAGAATATATATCGGATGAAGAGTTTAACATCCAAAGTTATGAAGTTCTAGGACAAACTATCTTAAGTATTCCGGTAAGGGCTTTTATTGAAACGGCTGCTCCTCCAGATAAGGCTCTCCACGGGGATTTCGTTATGCCTCGATCCAAGAGAGTCACCCCCTCACTTCTAGAAGTTTTTTTCTTTGAGATGTCCTCAAGAGTGTATGCCATAATAAATGGTCCCGAATATAAAACTAGATATATACGTACATTATTAATGGGTGGAGGGAAAAATCCTGAGGAAACCCATAAGGAGTGGAAAAAAGTACAATTTAAGGATATTCCCAACTATACCTTTTCAAGTAAGTTTTTTTACTGGCTTATCAGTAAGGAAAATACCACCATTACAACACCGCTATTTGAGATGAATATAAGTGATATCAGGCTTCTTTCTCAGTCACCTGATAGAAGAGATGTAAAGCATGAAAGTGAAGGTGATAATTTATTAGAAGAAGCAATGTCAAAGACGGGTTTAGGAGTCAACAGTCGTATTGGACATATTGGTACCACGATTTCCTGTGAAGAAGGATCATTAAGATTTGTCCTATTTGAAACGGGAGATTGCTTTGTTGATAATTATGAATCCGCTTTAAATGGTCATCAAGGTGAACTGATACCTTTTGAGCAAGCAATAGACAAAGGATCGCTAATGTTATACTCTGTAATTCTACCGAGTTTAAAGGCTGCCTTTAACGCTGACAGAGATTGGACTACTCAACAACAGGCAGATGCAAGGAAAACCTTCTCACTCGGAGCAATTAATGAATTATGTGCAGAAAACGAAATATCATTAGACGAAATCAAAAGCTTAGATTGGTTTAAGTAATTAGCAACATATTATTCTTGTAAAAAAAGCCCTATAAAAGGGCTTTTTTTCTTGCAGCATTTTCGACTTCTTTGAGCTGATTAAAAATAATGAGGATATTTGAATAAGAACATAGCGCAGTCCGGCATTTTTGTATCGATGACAACCTTTTCCGAAGTACCTAAGATGAACAGGGCAAGTTAAAATGTAAAATATGACTATAATATTGAATAATAACCTGTATACTAACAACTGAATCTAATGAAGGATATGGTGAGATGATGTATTAGGATGATTCTTTTGGGGAGTATAACTCCTTGCTTGCATAACCTTTTCCTTTTTATCCCACAAATCCTTTTCAATAATTGGGTTATGTTGGGCCTTTTGTGTGCTTACCACGCCATTTTGTATTTCCCACATAAATCTGATTCTGTAGGATGGTTTTAATGACATTAATTGACCAGTGTTTTTCATTTTTAGTTATATGATTCAGAAGACTTTATCCAGCCCATAGAAAACATTAATAAGGATGCGGTTCAAGCAAACATAAAATTAAAAGAGGAATTAGTGACCATAGAAGCAGAACTAAATCAACCATTGCCGTGCAAGAGAAATATATGGAAGCATTTGAGCAAAATATTCTTCCGGTTTCTGTATTACAGGAGCGATTACAACATGTATCTGTCAGGAAACAAGCCTTAGATCAAAAGAAAACTGAACTTAGCATTCAACTAAGTTCATCAGAGTCCAGGGGAATCCCCCCAGAAGTGGTTAGGCAGTTGTTAGAAAAGAATATTCAAGTGCTCCAATATTCCTCTAGAGAAAAGAAAAAAAAACTCTTTCAGCTTTTGCTAAGTCAGATACAATCCAACAAGCCGGCAGTCGCTCCAGAACCGTTGATAAGATTAAAGTGGAGTTTGATTTCTCAGAAATTAACGTTTCTAAAACATTTATACTTATCCATGTACTCTTTCTTGAATCAGATCATAAAGATAAAAGTCACGTTCCTATCTCTGATTCAAAAGATAATATAATGCACCACCTTATATTCAACTTTTTTTGCATCTATTTATGATACGGTTCCCCCCGATTAATCCGAAAAGCCCGATAAACCTGCTCCAACAAAATCAACTTCATCAACTGATGAGGAAACGTCATTTTAGAAAAGGATAGCTTCTCATCCGAACGATCCAGTACTCCTTTACTTAACCCAAGTGATCCCCCAATAACAAAAGCAATCTTGCTCTTCCCGTACGTTGCTAATTTATCAAGAGAATCTGCTAATTGCTCTGAAGTTTTCATTTGCCCTTCAATCGCAAGTGCAATGACATATGTATCTTGTTGGATTTTCCCCAAGATTCGTTCGCCTTCTTTATCTTTAACCTGTTCCATCTCAATGTCACTTAATTGCTCGGGGGCTTTTTCGTCTGCTACTTCGACGACTTCTACTTTTGCGTACCCGCTTAATCTCTTCAAATATTCATCAATACCCTGCTTTAGATATTTTTCTTTCAGCTTTCCTACCGTAATAATTGTGATATTCACACTTCGTCCTCACTTTACAAACAATTTACAAACAAGATATCCACAAAACTTATCCACATATCCACACCCGTCATCCACATAATGTATGCGAATATTAGTTCGACACAATATATGTTGGGTTATTCCCACAATATTCACAGGTTGTGGATAACTTTTCTTCTGATGTTAGTTGTTTCATATTAGGTGCGACCTCATATTCGTCGACAATCACATCAATTGCTAGCTCTACGTGTTCATCACAGCAATAAATCATAACCGATTCCTCCCTTTTTTATTATTTTTCCACAGATTCTTTTATCTTATCATAAAACATTACCTAGATTGGTCAAGAAATCATCTGTGGACAACTAAAAAGGAACCCTCACTAGAAGGTTCCTCTCTCATTTGCTTGTACTTATTTTTTACAGTCGTGATTCATCTGTTAACTGTAGCACGACTTCTTCCAGCTTCCCATTTCGGTAAAAGGATACTTTCATCTGATCACCGACATCTTTTTCGTTATAAAGATGCTTACGAAGCTCAATCAGATTTTCTATTTTCTCTCCGTCTAGTTCAACAATGACATCAAATTCTTCTAGACCTGCTAGTGCTGCCGGTGTATTTGGTTGTACTTTACGTACCATAACCCCTTGTTTTACATCTTCAGGGAGTTTTAATGTTTCTTGTTGGTGATAGGCTGAAATTTCACTTACATTTTCAAGAATGACACCCATTGCTGGTCTTTTTACAACACCGTATTGTTCAAGATCTTCAATAATAGGCTGTGCTGTTTTAATTGGAATAGCTAGGCCAATTCCCTCGACTGCTTCTTGTGCGATTTTCATTGAATTGATTCCAATGACTTGCCCTGATAGGTTCACTAACGCACCACCACTGTTACCAGGGTTAATGGCAGCATCCGTTTGTAAAACATCTGCATGCCAATCTTCAAATCCATCCTGGTTCAAGTCTACAGGGATGGAACGCTCGACTCCTGATACAATTCCTTGTGTTACGGAACCAGAAAACGCTAGTCCTAACGGATTTCCGATTGCGATAACAGGTTCACCTGCTTTTAGTACATCAGAATCTCCTAATTCAGCCACTGCAGTATCTTTGATTTGACTCCCATCAACCTCAAGTACTGCCAAATCGGTCCAAATATCACTTCCACGCAATTGCGCTTCGAGCTTTGTCCCGTCAGAGAGTGTTACTTCTAGCTGATCTGCACCTTCAATAACATGGTGATTGGACACGATATAGGCTTTGCCGTTATCTTTTTTGTAAATGACACCAGAGCCCGTTCCTGCTTGTTGGGCGGTTTGCTCCCAAAAGCTTGCAGATTGAATGTTGGTGATTCCAACGACTGCATCCCCCGCTTTTTCAACAGCTTTTGTGACATCCGTTGTGACATTGACAGATACATTTTGGACATTGCTTCCGTTTTCACGATTATGAAACGCATCGTCTGTTGCAGCTAGATTTTCATCTGGTTTTATCGTATAAGGAAGGATATTCATATTAGATAATTGCGGTATGGCGACAATCACTAGAAACGCTCCTAAGATAATTCCGAGCAAGCTTGCGAGAAAATATCCTCCGCGGTTTCCTTTCTGCCTTCGAAAACGTTCCTTGTTTTCATAATCTTGATCATAATAACCCATTGACTCTCATTCCTTTCCTCATCCATTCCTTTATTTAGTTTATCTTTATAAGTCAAATTATAGTCAGGAGAAATGAAATTTCAATAAAAATGATTAGCACTACATTATGTATTCAAAAAGGTGAAGCCCCTATAGGAGCTTCACCTCTTATTTACCATTATCATTCTTACCTTAAACCTTATACTGCCACTAGTTTTGTCGGTACCTTCGGATCTGTATCTAATAGGTCAAATTGCTCTCCCACTCGAATCCCTTTTGTTTCAAGTGTTTGGCTTACACTCATTCTCGCCAAATCCTTCATATTGTTATCAAGACTTAGATGAGCAAGGTAAATTTCCTTCGTTTGATCACCAGCTACATCGCTCATTGCAATCGCTGCATCTTCATTTGAAACATGTCCATAATCACTTAGAATACGTCGTTTAATATTCCATGGATAACGACACATCTGCAGCATGCCTACATCATGATTGCTTTCAAATACATACGTATTGGCATTTGAAATGATCCCTTTCATACGATCACTCACATAGCCTGTGTCTGTAATAACCACTAATTTTTTGTTCTCATGATGAAATACATAAAACATAGGTTCAGCAGCATCGTGGGATACTCCAAAGGATTCTACACTTAATGAACCAAAGCTTTTCACCGTTTCAATATCAAAGGAAAACTTCTGCTCTGTTGGAATCACTCCGATTAATCCTTCCATTGCAGCCCATGTTTTGTTATTCGCATAGATAGGTAGGTTATGCTTCCTGGCAACGACTCCTAATCCTTTAATATGATCGCTATGTTCATGCGTGACAAGAATTCCTGAAAGGTTGTCCATTTTACGGCCGATCTGGTCAAAGAGAAGCTCTAATTGCTTTCCGCTTAAACCAGCATCAACTAATAACGATTGTCCATCTGCTTCTACATATATTGCATTTCCGGTGCTTCCACTAGCTAGTACACTAAAATGCATGGTCATATTCATTTCACTCCATTATTTCTTTTTCCGGAACAGTCACTTCAATGAGCTGACCTTCAAACGCATTTACAAAGAGATCCTCCATTTTTTCTTGTTCTCCACCCTTTTTCACAAGAAAATGCCATGTTGGAGTTAACACTTGTGATTCAGAAAGCGGAACAAGTGTGTAATACCCAAGCTCCACTTTCTCTATTTCACTATCAGGAGGAATTTTACCACTCTTATAGGCTGATTCTAGAGCCTGAATGGGAGTTAAGGTGTTTTCCTTTTCTTTGATCTCATCAAAATCCTCTAACATCGTTTGCTTATATGAGGAGATTTCTCCTTTTTCATTTAGAAAAAGAGTTAGCTCCGCATTTAAATTTTTAAAAAGCGGATAATCTTTAAAGCTTTGGTAGTAGATTAGTTGTTTTTTTTCTTGATCATATTGCCATAACTCATATTGATCTCCTTGAAAAACATTGTTCTTAACGAACTGATCTACTTCCTCTTGTTTCATATTTGCTGTAATCATAAAAGGCTTGTCAAAGCTTGATTGAATCGTTGTTTTTTCGATAATCTCGGTTTTTTGGTCTTTTAATCCCTTTAGATCATCTGCAGTAAATACCTTCGTATTTGCACTCATATATGCTTGTTTTACCGGTTCTTTTTGTAACTGATCATAGCTAATATTTTCTGCCTTTAATTGCTCCTCAATAGATGTCTCGTCGATAATTTTTAAGTTATGGTCTGTCGAGACTTTTCTAAAGAATAGCGATAATAGAAAGATATCTAATATAAGAAACACAATAATAAAAATAGACTTTGTTTTACTCCAATCCATCTTAACGACCCCCTAACCGTTCAAGAGGTAGTCGTATCCAGAGGCCACTGTATTTGTAATACCAGGCTGGCTCAAAAATAATGACCTTTTGATCATTAAACTGTGGATCTCGAGATAACTTGTATCCGATTGCGATATCCTCTACATACTCTTTATTAATAAATTCATCTGCTAGGAGAAAGTCAAGAGCTGTATATCCTGACGTTAGCTGAATTTCTTCAGGCTCAGATGGGAGACCAAGAAATACACTAAAGTACGGGCGCTGATACTGATGGACTTTTTCATTGCCCCAGATTTGTGAGATTTCAGCCATATTGTTGTCATTAAAAACTGGGTATCCCTGCAGAAACAGTCTGTACACAATTTTTTGTTCTAAGCTACTCATGCTAAAGTATCGATATTTATCAGTCCATCCACCATGTTCATTTACATAATCAACACTTCTCTGAAAAAGCTTTGCCGGATCACCTAATCCGATTGCTTCCTCCGATGGATTAATGTAGGATAATGTTTTGCTTTCACTGTGGATCTTCATGATGCTTGTCCCATCTGTATACTCTGTCATGTCTCCTCTTACGACACTTGGATTACTAAACAGGGCATTTCGGAAGTTTCCAATGTCTATTAAATCAATATAATATTTGTAACTATAAAGCTCTGTTGTTTCCTCTGGAAGGAAGATCGCTCGACTATCCGTTAAATCATATCGAAAATAGCTTGGATATTTTCTAGCTTTCAAGAAGAAATCATTATAGAAATCAGACAAGTACTGCGTACTCACTGTCGCTTGATAGACGGTTTTGTCTGTTTGATCATAGTTTACAAAGTAGATCGTGCCTGACTCAGCATTGTTATCTTCCTTCATTGAGATAATAATTCGATTAAACTCATTAGCTGGAAGAGCCTTCTCTTCAAATTTTAATACATTTCGCATGATACTGAACGGGACAATATCTGGAAAGATAATTTCTACATTGTTTTGTCCATGAACAAGCTTCATAAAGTCAGCCGGTGTTAAAGAATCGGTAAGTTCTGTTAATGGAGATAGGTTCCATGTTGCTAACTCTTTCATAATGCGATTTGTTTCAATATCGCTATTTGTACCATACGTTTGATCAGCTTGATGATACAAGACCTTGTACGGTAAAATTAAGTCCTTAATCTCTTTTTTATCACTAATTGCAATATCGTACGTATCATTTTTTTCAATTGGTTCATAATCAGGCTGATAGGTCCATAAATTAAATGTAATCACAATACTAATAACAACGAGTAACGTTAATACAATTGATTTCATTTGTTCGTATCTCATGACCATTCATCCTCTTGTTCTCGATCAAATGGAAGTGTAAATGTAATCGTCGTTCCCTTTCCTTCTATACTAGTCGCATAGATTCTTCCGTCATGTGCTGATATCATTTCCTTGGCAATAGCCAGTCCTAAACCTGTTCCACCCATTTCTCTTGACCTAGCTTTATCCACTCGATAGAAGCGATCAAAAATCTTCTCAACATTATCCTGTGGAATCCCAAGTCCTTCATCAGAAACACTAATCTCAATATGACTCTCTTGTTCCGCAACCGTGAAGGTCACCAAGCCACCTTCAGGAGAGTACTTAAGGGCATTTGAAATAATATTATCTAGAACCTGTGTAATTTTATCAGGATCGATTTCCACATATAAAGCTTTGTCTGGTAGGATACGTTTAAAGTCGACATTCTGCTTTTTTGTTATTTCAAAACGGTCAATGATCCGATGGAAAAAGAGAGTGAAATCAACCCAATCCTTATTAAATCGATAATCACGACTATCCATTTTAGAAAGCTGTAATAAATCATTGACTAAACGAATCATTCGTTCTGTTTCATTTTGAGTAACATCTAGAAATTGAGGGGCTATTTCTTCATCCTGCCAAGCACCTTCAGCTAATGCTTCTAAATAGCTTCGCATCGTTGTTAGCGGAGTTCGAAGTTCATGTGATACATTCGCAACAAACTCTCTTCGCTCCATATCTATTTTTTCTTGCTCTGTAATATCATGTAAAACAGTAATAAGACCATTGATAAAGCCTGTTTCCTTTTGGATTACGGAAAAATTCGCTCGTAAAATATAGGGATGATCCTTTGTACTATAGTCTAATATGATAGAATCTTGTTCTTTTGATAGATCCTCAAACGTATAATTCTCATCTAAACCTAGCAATGACACGATTGGCTGTGATAGGACTGTTTCACGTGAAACATTTAGCATTTTTGCAGCAGGATCATTGATCAGAATCACTCTACCTTTTCGATCTGTTGCGATAACACCATCTGTCATATAAGAGAGAACAGAAGATAGCTTCCTTCTCTCTCCCTCTGTATTCGCTTGTGCTTCCTGCAAACGCTTTGTAAGATTGTTAAACGTTATAGCTAACTGCCCGATTTCATCGTATCCATAGATTTTTACTTTTCTCGAGAAATTCCCTTTTGCCATCGCAATCGCTTGTCTACGCATATCGGATATCGGTCTTGTGACGGTTCTTGCTAATAGAACACCTAGAATGGCTGTAATCCCTAATGCAATGGCCGTTCCTTTATAAAAGATACTATTAATCTCTTCCATCTGGGAGTAGACATTCTCTATTTTAGCTTCTAGATAGATTGCACCTATAACCTCTTGACCGTTCTGTATTGGAGCCGTAAATACCCATGTTCTGTTCCCGGTTTGGTTGTCTAAATAAATATCCTCAGAATCAAGACCCACTGCTAGAACACGCTTTACTAGCCTTTCTGTTGTTCTTTGACCAATAATAGACTGATTGTTGCGATCGGATGTACCAATGATTCTACTTTTACTGTCAATAACGCGAACCTCCGAGATATCTGATGCTGCAAAATCCTCTAGAATATTATCAATTTCTGACTCTAGAGTAGGGTCATCCTCTTTTCGGTCTTTTACCATCTCTTCTCGTAAATAATACTCAAGTAGGATAACTCTTTCTTTTAACGAGTTTTGAAAGTTTGCTTTCAATTTATCTTCGAGTTCCCCTACGAAATAGACTCCGATGATTTGAATGGTAAGAAGGATGAGCAGCATAAATATGAGAACAAACTTTAAATGGATTGAACGCGTCCATCCAACTTTTTTCATTTATCTACTCCTGTTCAGGGCTTCTTAGATAGTACCCGACACCTCTTCGTGTCACAATCCACGTTGGATGACTTGGGTTATCCTCAATTTTTTCACGAAGCCTTCTTACTGTAACATCGACTGTCCGAACATCTCCATAGTAATCATAGCCCCAAACCGTTTGAAGCAGATGCTCACGTGTCATGACTTGTCCAATATGCTTTGCCAAGTAGTGAAGCAATTCAAACTCACGGTGTGTAAGTTCAATTGTCTCTCCCCTCTTCGAAACAACATAAGCATCTGGATGAATGGTTAGAGATCCTACAGAAATCTCATTGTTATCATCTTCTGCTGTTTGTGCATTTACAGCCTGGTGTCGACGTAAATTCGCTTTTACACGTGCAATTAATTCTCTTGTACTGAATGGCTTTGTAACATAATCATCTGCACCAAGCTCTAATCCCAGCACTTTATCGATTTCTGAATCCTTTGCTGTCAGCATAATGATTGGCATTTCATATTTTTTACGAATCTCACGACATACTTCCATACCATCTCGATTCGGCAGCATAATATCTAATAGGATTAGATCCGGCTTCAATTCTTCTGCCATTTTAACAGCTGTATCTCCATCATAAGCACAATGTACATCATAGCCTTCTTTTTTGAGGTTAAACTTTAAAATATCTGCAATCGGTTTTTCATCGTCAACAACTAGGATTTTCTTTTCCATATGTGTGTCCTCCATCTCATTATCATCTTAAATGAAATTTCGTTAGTAGCTTCTTCTTTAATGTATCAGATTCAAATTAGAAAATCATTCTTTACAATAGATAACCTATTGATATAACAATCTTTACTGTTGCTTATTGTAAAGGCTCTTTATAAAAGCTGTTTTCGCAAACTTTGTTGATGCAGAAATGGTCGTTCCAGAGGGTACGACTCCCAGGTCTCCACATTCCCCCTATAGATCAAATTTCTTTCTGCTCCATTCCACTGTGGTATATGCAAAGCAACGAAAAAAATCTTATCAAAAACCTCTATCTTATTATTCCATAAACCTAGTCGACATTCCTTTGTTACAAGAATTACAAATAACAAGAGGGACTGTCACCTTGATGACAGCCCCTTTATTTTATATTTATTAGAATAGACTTAATGGATTTACTAGTGTTCCATTTTTATATACTTCTAGGTGTAAGTGTGTTCCTGTAGATTCACCCGTTGCACCCATAACGCCAAGCTTTCCACCTTGAGGGATGGTTTGCCCTACAGAGACGCTGATTGAGTTTAAATGAGCATAGATTGTCTCGTAGCCATTATTATGGTCAACAACAACCTTATATCCGTATCCGCCGTCCCAGCCTGCGAATGTAACAACACCGTTATCAACGGCTTTTATTGTATAATCATTAGGTCTTGCAATATCAATTCCTTTATGGAACTTGCCCCAACGAGGTCCCTGTCTTGAAGAAATATAGCCACCATTTGTTGGCCATGCAAAGGATCCTGTTCCTCTTGACGCAACAACCTTTGTTCCTCGAATGACAACATAATCAACAGGTTCTTTAAGAATTTTCTCTTCTTTAACTTCCTTACCTGATTGAACGCCATTTTGTTCATTCACCACATACGTGACAGAGCGTTCTCCTTCTTGCCCCTCTTGTTTTACTTTCATATCGCCTTTATACATAGAAGAGTCTTCGATAACTTCTTTTTCATAAGGAACTACTTCTACCTTTTGAACTTCTTTTTGAACAATAACATTTAGAAGTGGCTTATAAACTGTTACATTTAACTCCTGGCCAATCTGAAGAACCGTTTCTTCATCGATGTCAGGATTTAATTTTAACAGTTGTTCTGTTGTTAGTTCATGATCGATGGCAATGCTTCCTAGAACATCGCCTTCTTGAACTGCATATTTTTGCTCAGTTAAAGTGCCTTTAAGTAAATATTGTACTGCCTGATCAGGAGTCAGAATATCCTTTGGAAGTGCATGACCATCCTTATACGAAACGGTTTCCTTGATTTTTACATCTAGTAAACGGGTTTTATCTTCCTGAAGTCGTGGTAAAGATTCAGTAGGACTTGCTTGACGAGCTTCTAAATCCTTTAATTGCTCTTCAGTGACAAAGTTCAGCTTTAATTTTCTAACTGTCTCAGCAGCAGCCTTTTCATCTTTTACATAAACAATTGGATTATTATTAAGCATAATCGCATGAGCTTCCGCTTCAACCACGACCGAATCACTTATTTTCTTTAAAACAGATTCATTGTCTGTTGCAGAAGTGAATACTTGTTCTGGTATGTATACGATTTCATTATCTATTGCAAAGTCTAGGTTAGAGTATTCCTGTTTGGCATCTAGAACCATATCTTTAAGTTTCGTCTCAATATAGGCTTTATCAGTAACTGCCCCTACATACTCATTATTCATATATACATGGTATATTTTCTTCATGTTCTTTGTATCTACGTTTTTATCAGCAAAAGCAGAAGTAACCGTAATCGTCGAGACAGCAACAGTTGCTAATGCAATTTTTGAAAATTTACTATAGATTTCTTCAGATGAAAAGGTACAAGAAAGCCTTCCCTGTTTCATAGGATTTACCTCCTAAATCTATAAAAAGGAGTATAACAACCAAATAATGGTAGTTCCTTTTTACTACAAGATAAAGATTACTATTAAACAATTACTATACTAACTTACCACATTTCGACCAGTAAATGAAAATAGTTTTTGTACATGTAACATAATTGTATAATAACTGACAAAATATAGCGATTTTTTAGGTTCTTTATCTTATCCACAAATAACGAGAGTTTAGGGTTTATGACTTACCCTAATTAATATTAGCTTGGCATCGGTAATATGCAAAAACACTTCATTTGTAATTTACATTACAAGCATGTAACAAAGAAAAATGCAAAAAAGCACAGCGAGAGCCTCTGTCGTCGCCATGCTTTTTAGGTAAATGGCTCAGGACGGAATCGAACCGCCGACACATGGATTTTCAGTCCATTGCTCTACCAACTGAGCTACTGAGCCGTAATAAGAATAATCTATATACTATGATTGTACTCTGTCCATCGTCCAGATTTCAGAAAGTCAATTCTAGATGCCTCTCAATCTGTACGCTGATGTAATTCAATGATGTTAACTCATCGTGCTCTACCAACTGAGCTACTGAGCCGTAATAAGAATATTCAATATACAATGTTTGTGCTCTGTCCATCGTCCAGATTTCAGAAAGTCAATTCAAGATGCCTCTCAATCTGTACGCTGATGTAATTCAATGATGTTAACTCATCGTGCTCTACCAACTGAGCTACTGAGCCGTAATAATAATATCATTTCCTCTAATCTATACTATAAAATGTTGTAATAGATCAAAAAAATGGCGGTCCGGACGGGACTCGAACCCGCGACCTCCTGCGTGACAGGCAGGCATTCTAACCAACTGAACTACCGGACCAAAGTTTTTTTTGAGCTTTGCTCAAAAAATAACTATCATTAGTGTCTCTTTTAAGCAAAGCTTAAAATATATAATAGCAAAAGAAACAGTAATATATAGTGGTGACCCATACGGGATTCGAACCCGTGTTACCGCCGTGAAAGGGCGGTGTCTTAACCGCTTGACCAATGGGCCATCATGTGTGTAACAATGTTTACATTTCCTTAACGAAATTCATCTTACCATAGAATATTATTATCGGGCAATACTTTTTTTAAAATTTTGTCGAAAACTGATTGAAAGCGATTTTTAGACCTATGTGCACAAGACTTATTACCTATATTCTATACCTTTTTTATATTCCCTTCACTACCAATATATGAGAATAAATGATTGTTTTGGTTTATACAATGGTTCATCATCTCATAAAATACTGATATGATAATAATAAGGTTTTATATACATGTTGATTTTGTAAGGGAGGGATATCATGACGATATTATTGAGACTCTTGGAAAAGGTTAGAAAGATGGAGTATGGATTTATTGCCATACTATCTTTAATCGTAATTGCAATAGGTTCTTTCGGAATTGTTTTACTTGAACCAGAAAATTTCCCTTCTTTCTTCGAAGGCTTCTGGTGGACAATGACAACCTTAACAACTGTTGGTTATGGAGATTACTATCCAACCACTGTCGCAGGTAGACTGTTAGGAATTTTCTTATTTATCTTTGGAATTGGATTAATTGGCTTACTTATTAGTAAGACAGTAGATTCAATCGTTACGTATCATGGCCTTAAGAGGGAGGGAAAACTTATGTTTAAAGGGAATCATCACTTTATCTATATTGGCTGGTCAACGAAAACATCACAAGCAATACAAGAGGTATTGGCACATATTCCTCAAGCAAAAATTGTTCTAATTGATGATCTGTCTACATCACCTATTGAGCTTGAACAAGTCCACTACATACAAGGAAACCCATCAGATGATGAAACACTTTTAAAAGCAAATATTATAGAATGTAATCGTGTTGCCATCTTCTCAGATCCCAAAATTGAAAATCCTTTGCTTGCTGATGGAAAAACACTATTAATTGCTTCTGCGGTTGAAGCTTTAGCGAAGAAAAACAATCAAGATATTCATACAATCGTCGAAATCAATGAAGACCGTCACATTCAAAAATTCAAGCACATTGCTGTCGATGACTTCATCCTATCAAATGATTCTGTTTCATTACTGATGGCCAAAGCTACACTAGAACCAGGGACAACTAACATTTTCAGACAGCTACTAAGCAAGCAATTCGGAAACAACATTCATATCCTCTCACCAAACAAAGACTGGAAGACATACAAACAAGCATCTGAAAACTTATTAGAAATGGGCGCAGTATTACTAGCAGTAAACGAAGACATGGACTTCTCCAACGCTGCAAACAAACCAATCAACCCAACAGACAAACTATTCATCGTCTGCCACGACGATACATACCTCAAAATTAAATCAAGCAACTAAATAAAAGGTGTGCTACTACGTTTTAAAGTAGAGTTCTGCTTTAATTTAGATAAGTAAATGCACAGAGTTGCTTGGAGCGGAAGGTGCTTGACTCCTGCGGGACATAGCGGGCAAAGTGAGACCCCACAGCGCAGCGAGTGTCTAGCTCCGGCTCGCAGGGACTAGTGGATTTCACGAATCCTCCTACGATAAGTCAACATCGACTTACTTCGTTCGTCGTGTTTCCTTTATCTCGTGCGGTTCGCTCCAATCCATACGTCCCTAAACGCTCTCCTCCGCTTTTCGGTGAGGAGGCTCACCGCCGCCCCGCGGAAAGCAACGGGCTATATTAAAAAGTGTTTATTCACCATACAAAAAAGGCTGTAGAATCCCTATAAAGGAACACCTACAGCCTTTTACTATGAATTAGATTACTTAGCTCTGACTCCAAACACTACGAACCACATTCGTCTGTGAACGATCAGGCCCAACAGAGAAAATAGAAAGTGGGATCCCCGTTAACTGCGAAATACGCTCTAAATAATGACGTGCATTCTCAGGAAGCTCATGCAACGATTTTACCCCAGTAATATCCTCAGTCCAACCTGGAAGCTCCTCATAAACAGGCTCACACTGAGCAAGCATGTTAAGATTCGCTGGATACACATCAATCAATTGACCATTATGACGATACGCCACACAGATCTTTAACGTCTCAATACCCGTTAAAACATCAATAGAGTTTAAGGAAAGATCCGTAATACCACTAACACGGCGTGCATGACGCACAACTACGCTATCAAACCAACCAACACGTCGTGGTCGCCCTGTCGTTGTACCATACTCTCTTCCAACTTCGCGAATTTGATTTCCAATATCGTTGTTCAATTCTGTCGGGAAAGGTCCGTCCCCTACACGCGTTGTGTATGCCTTTGAAACACCGACAACATGATTGATTTTTGTTGGTCCAACACCTGAACCAATGGTTACCCCACCTGCAACTGGGTTTGAGGATGTTACAAATGGATAGGTTCCTTGGTCAATATCTAACATAACTCCTTGAGCACCTTCAAATAGAACACGACGCCCCTCGTCTAAAGAGTCATTTAAAACAACAGATGTATCACATACATATTGCTTTACTTGCTGACCGTATTCATAGTACTCATTTAAGATATCTTCAATCTTGAAGCCTTCTGTTTCATAAAAACGTTCTAACAAGCGATTCTTTTCCTCAAGAACTCTTGCTAATTTTTCTTCAAATACTTCTCGATCTAATAGATCTGCTATACGGATACCGATACGTGCTGCTTTGTCCATATAAGCAGGTCCAATTCCTTTTTTCGTAGTACCAATCTTATTGGCACCTCTTCTTTCCTCTTCAACCTCATCTAGCTTAATGTGGTAAGGAAGAATAACATGTGCACGGTTGCTGATACGTAGGTTATCTGTAGAAACATTACGGTCATGTAAGTATTTTAATTCTGTTACCAATGCTTTAGGATCGACAACCATCCCATTCCCAATAACAGCAATTTTGTCTTTATAAAAAATTCCTGAAGGTATTAAGTGGAGCTTATACGTTTCACCATCAAATTTAATCGTATGTCCTGCGTTATTACCACCTTGATAGCGCGCAATAACCTCTGCATGCTCAGAAAGAAAATCCGTGATTTTCCCTTTTCCCTCGTCTCCCCATTGTGTTCCAACAACTACTACTGAAGACATAAAAGCACCTCCGCTGGGAAACTATTTTCCCACTATTATCAAACATACTCATTTTATCAATTACAACTAGTGAAAGTCAACGAAAACACGAACAATTATATATTTATGTATTATTATGTTCGGAATAAATTCTTTTCTTAGCGTAAAAAAGACAGACGAACGAAAAAGTTGTCTGTCTTCTTTGCTATTATTATGCCCCAGGCGGAATATTTGTATCATCAAATCGCCGCTCTAGATTTACGAATTTATTATATTCTTTTACGAAAGCTAGTGAAACGGTTCCAACTGGACCATTACGTTGTTTTGCAATAATGATCTCAATAATGTTCTTATTCTCTGATTCTTTATCATAGTAATCATCACGATATAAGAACGCCACGATATCCGCATCCTGCTCAATACTTCCTGATTCACGGATATCTGACATCATTGGTCGCTTATCTTGACGCTGCTCTACTCCACGGGAAAGCTGCGATAGCGCAATAACAGGTACTTCTAGCTCACGAGCTAGTCCTTTTAAAGAACGGGAAATTTCTGATACCTCTTGTTGACGGTTTTCGCCAGAGCGTCCGTTACCTTGAATTAACTGTAGATAGTCTATTAGAATCATCCCGAGACCATGCTCTTGCTTTAATCGACGACATTTAGCACGAATATCTCCAACCCTAATACCAGGAGTATCATCAATGAAAACACCAGAATTTGATAAGCTTCCCATCGCCATAGTCAACTTTCTCCAGTCATCTTCAGTTAAGGAGCCTGTACGTAGGTTTTGGGCATTGATATTACCCTCAGCACAAAGCATACGCATAACAAGCTGTTCAGCACCCATCT
The DNA here is from genome assembly GCA_003667865.1 of Rossellomorea marisflavi. GTDB lineage: Bacteria > Bacillota > Bacilli > Bacillales > Bacillaceae_B > Rossellomorea > Rossellomorea marisflavi_C. The sequence goes on from CP033051.1 coordinate 1,051,395, forward strand.
CTAAACTAAAAATCGCAACATTCTCTCCAGCTTTTGTTGCTACGTTTTGTGCAATGTTCAGTGCAAAGGCTGTTTTACCAACAGAAGGACGTGCGGCTACGATAATTAAATCATTTCGCTGGAATCCAGCAGTCATATGGTCTAAGTCTGTAAAGCCCGTAGGAATACCAGTAATATCTCCTACACGATTCGCAATTTCCTCAATATTATCATACGTTCTAACAAGAACATCTTTAATATTATGGAAGGCACCGGCATTTTGTCTTTGAGCCACCTCCATAATATTCTTTTCTGCTTCATTTAAAAGAGCATCTACTTCATCTTCTCTTGAATATCCATCAGAAGCAATGGTAGTCGCTGTTCGGATTAATCGTCTTAATAAAGACTTCTCTTCAACGATTTTCGCATAATATTCGATATTGGCTGCTGTAGGAACAGATGCAGCTAAGTCACTTAAATAAGAGACTCCCCCAACATCCTCTAATTCCTTCATTGCTGCTAGCTCTTCTGTAACCGTGATCAGGTCCACCGGTTTTCCGGCATCCCCTAGGTTTAGCATGACATTGAAAATCTTTTGGTGAGAGCTACGGTAAAAATCCTCAGGAATTAAGGATTCTGAGGCTGTTACAAGAGCACTATTCTCTAAGAATATAGCACCTAAAACCGCCTGCTCAGCTTCAATATTTTGTGGTGGAACTCGATCTTGCATCAACTCATTCATGTATTGAACCTCCCGATGAGAGATTAATTTTCTTATCTAAAACTAGTATAGTACCTATTCAATCGCAAGGCACCTATATCATTCTATCATGTTTTTCGAGAAAATCCGTTACCAAAATTCGTAATTTATTTAAAAGGTAGCCGTGATTCTCTACAAACAATGGCTTGAAAGCCGAACCGAATATGAATGTAAGAACAGAAAAAGAGCCTGTCCATCGACAGGCTCTCCTAGGCCATTTAAGACCATTTAAAGGTTCTTTCATTATTCCTCTGTTACATGTACCTTTAGGGTTGCTGTAACGTCTGTATGAAGCTTTACAGGAACATTTGTATATCCTAATGCACGAATGGCATCATCCATTTCAATTTTTCTTTTATCAACTTTAATGCTAAAATCCTTCTTCAGTGCATCTGCAATTTGCTTGCTTGTAATGGAACCGAATAAACGTCCACCTTCACCTGATTTTGCTTTCAGTTCAATTGTTAGTGTTTCTAGTTTTTCTTTTAATTTCTTTGCTTCTTCTAGTTCTTCTTGAGCAAGCTTTTTCTCTTTATTCTTTTGTCCTTCAAGCTGACTAATGCTTGCATTTGTCGCTTCTTGTGCTAATCCTTGTTTGATTAAGAAGTTATGTGCATACCCATCTGCTACATTTTTAACTTCTCCTTTTTTCCCTTTACCTTTTACATCTTTTAAGAAAATGACTTTCATTCTTCTTTTCTCCCTTCATAATAATCATCTAAAGCTTCCACTAAACGTGTTTCCGCTTCTTCTACTGTTGTTTCTTTAAGCTGTGTAGCAGCATTTGTTAAATGCCCTCCACCTTGTAAGTTCTCCATGATAATTTGAACGTTAATTTCTCCTAGAGAACGTGCACTAATTCCAACCGTATCTTCGTCTCTCTTGGATATAACAAAGGAGGCAATAACTCCGTCCATAGTTAGTAGTGTATCAGCTGCTTGGGCAATAAGGACTGAGTCATAAATCATTCCAGACTCGGCTTTTGCAACAGCAATACCTTCACGGTAAAACTCAACAGATTCTATCAGCTTAGCACGTTTAATGTACGTCTCGACATCTTCCTTAAGGAATTTTTGTACGAGTACCGTGTCAGCACCTTGAGCTCTTAAGTAAGAAGCTGCATCAAAGGTTCTTGAACCAGTTCGTAATGTAAAGCTCTTCGTATCTACAATAATTCCAGCTAACAAGGATGTAGCTTCTAACATACTGATTTTTTCATGTCTCGGCTGATACTCAAGTAGCTCTGTTACAAGCTCTGCTGTTGAAGATGCATACGGCTCCATATAGACAAGCAGAGGATTTTTAATAAAGTCTTCTCCTCTTCGATGATGGTCAATAACAACGACCTTTTCAATCTTATTCAGAAGCTTTTCATCAATAACGAGACTTGGTTTATGTGTGTCTACAACAACTAGAAGTGTATTTTCAGTTGCCATTTCTAAAGCTGCCTCTGGTGTTATGAAACGAGAATGGAGATCAGGATGATTCTTAATTTCACTCATTAAGCGTTTAACACCATTGTCAATTTCATTAAAATTAAGGACGACATACCCTTCCTTTTGATTCATTTCAGCAACTTTTCGCACACCAATACTTGCTCCAATGGCATCCATATCAGGGTGTTTATGTCCCATCACAATGACCTTATCGCTCTCAAGCATAAGTTCCTTTAAAGCATGTGATATCACACGAGCACGTACTCTTGTACGCTTTTCCATTGGGTTGGTTTTACCACCGTAAAACTTTACTTTTCCATTCGTTTGTTTAATGGCAACCTGGTCTCCACCTCTTCCAAGTGCTAAATCTAGGCTAGATTGAGCAAGTGTACCAAGCTCAGGTAGAGAAGAAACCCCAGTTCCAATCCCAATACTCAATGTTAATGGAACATTTTGCTTTGACGTCGTTTCTCGAACTTCGTCTAAAATATAAAACTTCTCTTTTTCTAAAACCTGAAGAATTTTCTCGTTAATTACAGCAATAAAACGTTCAGATGATATTCGTTTTAGAAAAACACCGTATTCCTTCGCCCATTTATTTAAACTAGAGGTTACGATGCTATTCAAGCTACTACGTGTTTGATCATCCATTCCCTGTGTGACCTCATCATAGTTATCTAAGAAAATAATAGCTATGTTTGTTCGCTCTTCATGATATTGCTTTTCAATCTGAGCTTGCTCGGTAACATCAAAGAAATAAAGTAGTTTTTCTTCCAGTTTTAAAATAACACGATACTTTCTCTCATTTAAAGTGATAATTTCTGCATCAACCTCTTGTTTAATAAGAGGCACTAAAGCATCTGCTACATCATAAAGCGATCGTCCTATCAGGGTGTCCTCTGCGAAACAAGAAGCTAAAAAAGGATTCGTCCATTCTATGTAGTATTCATCATTGATCAACATAATCCCAATCGGCATTTCCATTAAAGCTTCTTCCCCAACACGCTTTACCCGATAAGATAATGTAGAAATGTACTCCTCCGTCTCCTCGTGTGCTTTTTGTTCAAAGTAAAAGGTTAAGTAAAAAATTGAACCTAAAAATAAGAACCCCACAGCAGAGATAATCCATTGATAAAAAGCAATCCATACTAAAAGAATAGATGAAATTGCAATAAGTCCATACAATGGATATCGAACCAATCGCTTATTAAAATAAGATGGCATGATTTCAGCTCCTATAACTTAGACATTTTTCAACGTACATGGTAAACATAACGAGTACGAAGCAAGCACTGTCTGAGTCAACCTGTTCTTAGAAAGAAGAATCTTCCTTCATAAAGAGCACAAAAAAACTACTTTTTTTGTATACGCTCTCGTAAATCAAATCCTAAATCAATTATACCTAAAATTCCTATAAATTGTAGGAAAGGCAACAAAAGAATTGTTAAGATAACGATAACGGGTTTGGGAAACCCTTGTTGAAATGCTAGAAAGTGCAAAAAGGCAAAGCCTTGCAAAGCAACTAACAATGTAAGCACATACATAACATTTACGGTTGCCATAGACAAATAAGAACCTTCCTCTGGTTGAATAATCAATGACAGGATTAAAAAGAGTAGATAGTACCATATGACACTTTTAGGTAAAGACCATTCTCTAAATGGCTTAAATCTAGGTGCATGAATCCCTAATCTTCTTATTATAGGAAAATTAATCACAATAAATAACCACGTTGCGATAAAGGATGTAATGAGTAAAGTAGATGGAAGGACTACTTTCCCAAAACGAATGGCTTGCTCAAATTTTTCTAAGTCTGATGGGTCTACAGTTTGCCCTAGAGATGTAGCTAATTCCTCTGATTTTTTTAGGGAACTATCGACAATATCATAAAATCGTTCTATCATGTTCATATCTAAAATGACAATTGAAGTAACATAGATCAGCGTCAAACTTACCAAAAACGTTAAGCTTGCTGACACATACAATGATAATGCTTCTTTTCTCTCCTTTATATACCACCCCATAACAATTCCAGTGCAACCACACAAAAGTGGAATAGCTATACCAAAGATGGTTCCCACTAAGAAAGAAATCATTACTGAAGATATGAAGAAAACAACACTATACTTCAGTGGATATTTAGAAGCATAGATAATAAATGGTAATACTAAAAACAAGCTTGAAATGACCGCAATAACCGGTACATATAGTGATAGTAGTAATAATACCGTGTAGATGGCAAGCATCAATGCGCCTTCGGTAATCATTTTTGTTTTTTGCATGAATCCCTCTCCTTTATGTACATATACTGATGTAAGGGATGACTTTTAAACAGAAAACGGTAGGGGACCTCCTAACCGAAACAGAAGCATTCCCTACCATCTGTATGTCAAAAGTATACAGAATCCTACTACGATAAATCAAATAATTGAAGAAAAGATTTGTACTTCGTTTGTCTTTCATTTATTACTATGTACGAACAATCAAACCTATATATTTTTAAAAATATTTTTCAGAAAAGAAATAAAAAAACACAGCAAGAATCACGATTCCCACTGTGTTCGTTTATTTATTATTCACCAGTAACGTATGGAAGTAATGCCATTGTACGTGATCGTTTAATTGCACGAGTTAACATACGTTGGTACTTAGCGTTTGTACCAGTTACACGACGTGGAAGAATCTTTCCACGCTCAGAGATGAATTTTTTTAGTAAATCAACATCTTTATAGTCGATATGTGTGATTCCGTTAGCTGTAAAGAAACACACTTTACGACGTCTACGTCCGCCTCTGCGTCCACCTGCCATGTGATTTCGCCTCCTAATTAATAGTTTTATGTTGCGTTCGTTTAGAATGGAAGATCGTCGTCTGAAATGTCAATCGGTTGACCATCATTCGCAAATGGATCTTCATCTACACGAGTGTAGTTATTGTTATTATTGTTGTTGTTGCGTTGTGGTTGATTCTGACTGAAAGGATTTCCCTGATCACGTTGGCCACCGCCATACTGGCCTTGACCACCATATTGATCCTGGTTCCCTCCACCTTGATTCGCACTACGAGGCTCTAAAAACTGAACACTTTCAGCAACGACTTCTGTTATATATACACGACGTCCGTCTTGTCCTTCAAAGTTGCGAGTCTGGATGCGACCATCAACACCAGCAAGACTACCTTTTTTAAGATAGTTTGCTACATTTTCTGCAGGACGACGCCAAATCACACAATTGATGAAGTCAGCTTCACGCTCACCTTGTTGATTCGTAAATGTACGATTAACAGCAAGTGTGAATGATGCAACTGCTACACCACTTGGAGTATATTTCAACTCAGGATCCTTAGTTAAACGTCCTACTAAAACGACACGGTTCATCATCAGAATCAACTCCTTCCCTTCCAATCATTGTTCCACGTGAAACAATAATAGAAGCTCTTTATCTAAAACGATTATTTTTGTTCTTCTTTAATTACGATGTGGCGGATGATATCGTCGCTAATTTTAGCAAGACGATCAAACTCGTTAATAGCTGGAGAACCTGAGTTAACTTTCACTAGTTGGTAATAACCATCACGGAAGTCGTTAATCTCATAAGCTAAACGACGTTTACCCCACTCTTTAGACTCGATGATTTCCGCTCCATTCGTTGTAAGAACATCAGCAAAACGCTCAACTAAAGCTTTTTTCGCTTCGTCTTCAATGTTTGGACGTACAATGTACATGATTTCGTACTTTCTCATCTTTTAGTCACCTCCTTATGGACTATGCGGCCCTTCTAACGAAGAGCAAGGAGCAATGCGTTCATTACTCACGAAATAGAATTATATCACATAGTTGCTAGTATTGCAATACAGTCGGACAAGCTCTTATAATCCGAAGCGCTCCTGCAAAGAAATTCATTAGTGTATATTACTTTATCCGCTTTAAATGTTGGTCTTATTCTAATTCTTATATACATGTCTTGGTAGGAAGATCTAAACATCTACCATTAAAAAAGATACTCTAAAAACATTAGAGCATTGTTTAAAGGTGCATTTCATATACGTGGCAGTGAAAATGCACATATTCGTATATCGAAAGAATAAAAATTGCGAGTCGTGAATAGGATTTCGATGCGGACATTTATTCCGTTATTATCTCGCAAAACTCCCATTATCGGGGTTATGTGGACATTTATTCCGCTATTTGATGAAAATTGGAATGGATTTGCTTCCCGTTCGCTAAATAACGGAACAGATGTCCGCCAGCACGTAATAATCCTTGCTTTTATTAATAATAACGGAATAAATGTCCTAATAGTCAAACACTTCTACCTCCCACAATTCAAAAACTCTCAATTAGTCATTGAAATGCCGGTTAAAAGTTCTATTTTACTTAAAAAATGGACATAGGTGTCAAGACCTATGCCCCTTAGCAGATCACTAAATTATATACACTCCAAAACGGAACGGTAATAAAGTGACTTATAAAATTCTATACATTAAAGCGGAAATGAATAACATCTCCATCTTTAACGATATATTCTTTTCCTTCTAAACGAACTTTTCCAGCTTCTTTTGCAGCATTCATTGTGCCTGCAGCTACTAGATCATCATAGGATACCGTCTCAGCACGAATGAATCCTTTTTCAAAATCAGAATGGATAACTCCAGCACATTGTGGAGCTTTCATACCTAATCGGAATGTCCAAGCTCGAACTTCTTGAACACCTGCTGTAAAGTACGTTGCAAGTCCTAGAAGCGAGTATGCTGCCTTAATTAATTGATCTAATCCTGATTCCTCAATACCAAGCTCTTGAAGGAACATTGCTTTTTCTTCATCATCAAGCTCTGCAATTTCAGATTCAATCTTTGCACAAACCACAATAACTTCTGCTTCATCTTGTGCTGCAAATTCGCGAACCTTTGCTACATACTCATTTTCAGAAGGATCGACAATATCCTCTTCACCAACATTTGCTACGTAAAGGACCGGCTTAATTGTTAATAAGTGAAGTCCTTTTACATATTTAGTTTGCTCTTCATTGAACTCAACCGTTCTAGCTGGTTTTTCGTTCTCAAAGGCCTCTTTTAATTTCGATAAAACTTCGAACTCAAATACAGCGTCTTTGTCTTTTTGTTTTGCTAACTTCTCTACTTTGCCAATACGCTTATCTACTGATTCTAGATCAGCAAGTATTAATTCTAGATTGATTACTTCAATATCTTCAATTGGATCTACTTTTCCAGCTACGTGTGTAATATTGTCATCAGCAAAACAACGAACAACCTGACAAATGGCATCTACTTGACGAATATGGGAAAGGAATTTGTTTCCTAATCCTTCACCTTTACTTGCACCTTTTACGATACCCGCAATATCAGTGAATTCAAATGCAGTAGGAACTGTCTTTTTAGGCTGTACGAGCTCTGTTAATTTATTTAAGCGTTGATCTGGAACTTCTACAATCCCTACATTGGGATCAATTGTACAGAAAGGATAGTTAGCAGACTCTGCACCTGCTTTTGTAATAGCATTAAATAATGTAGACTTCCCTACGTTCGGCAACCCTACAATTCCAGCTGTTAAAGCCATTATGGTCACTCCTCTTTTTACTAATCAAAATCGTATCTATCTAAAACTCTATGAACACGAATTCGTATTTTTTTGGCGTATATAACCCTTCCCAATTATAGAGATAATGCTATAAAAAGACAAGTCAACTATATGGTTCATACAAGTTCATTCCATTGCGTTCCAGACACTCACTTTCCATAAAGAGGCAGCAGATCCTTTCCTCAATGACGCAAGAGTTGAGTGACTTCCGCTCTATTCGACTAAATCTTTATTCATAGTAAACATGATTAACGATAGCAAATAAAAAACCGAACTATAATGAGATAGATTCATGAACTATCACATTATAATTCGGATTACCGTTAGCTGAAGTACTTTATTTCCAGCATATCAATTAGTTTCTATTCCTCAGCACTCACAAGTACTTTTTTCATTTTTTTCGTAAAATCTTTTCTCGGAATAAGGACACTATGTTCACAGCCCTCACACTTTATTCGGATATCCATCCCAACTCGAATGATCTTCCAGCGGTTTACCCCACAAGGATGTTGCTTTTTCATTTCAACGATATCATTCATTTTGAATGTTTTTGGCTCCATAGTGATCTTCCTTTCTAATCAAATCATGACAATATTTATACGTTATTCTTCAAGTTTTTGCTGTTTTGCTTCTTTTACATCTTGTGCCTGTTCATTTCTAGAATACATCACCATACGAGGGAATGGAATCTCAATTCCTTTGCTATCAAGACATAGCTTCACTTCTTTTCGGATTTGTCTTGCTACTGCCCAATGTTTCATTGGAGTTGTTTCAGCAATAATCCTCATCACAACATCTGATGCACCAAGAGTTTGCACTCCTAGTAGTTGCGGTGTTTCAGCTAGGTCTTCATACTTTGCTGGTAATGTTTCAATTAATTCTTGTATTACTTTTTCAGCTTCTTCTATATTTTCTTCATATGCGATACTAACGTCAACAATGGCAATACTGTTATGGATGGAAAAGTTGGTCACCTCGGTGATATTCCCGTTTGGAAATATGTGTAATTCCCCTGTCCAGCTTTTAACTTTTGTTATTCTTAGACCAATTTCCTCTACAAATCCTTCATTATTGTTTATACGAACATAGTCACCTACTGAAAATTGGTCCTCAAAAATAATAAAGAAACCTGTAATCACGTCTCGAACTAGATTTTGAGCACCAAAACCAACAGCTAATCCTACAATCCCTGCTCCAGCTATGAGTCCTTTTACATCAATAGTAAGTGTCGATAGGATCATGACAATAATTATAAAGTAGATTACGTATGTGATAACATTTTCTAATAATTTTAATAGTGTTGCTTCTCTTCTCTCCGAAACTTTTAATGGAGTTCTAGCACGTACTTTGAACATATTCCGAACAGCGGCTTTTAAAACGCGAATAATGATAAATCCAAGCACTAAAATCGCAATAATTTTAAAAATGCCTTCCCCTATCCCAAGCCAAACTTGTTCACTTGATATACTATCCCAAATAACATCATTCCAGAATTTCTTTATCGTGTCAGTCATTGTCATCACTCCAACCTAGACGGTATCTTATACGTTATTTTACATCCAAACATTACTCTTCACCATGTATTTGTTCTCCTAGCAAAAACTTAATTTCTTATTTTACCAATTTACCTTACAACTTATGTATAGATTCAAAAGTTTATCCGTATACTGTTAGTACTAGTCTAAAGGAGTGGAAGCAATGAATCTAAAAAAAGGTTTCTTTGAGCGGAAAGTTGAATCAGAAAAAATTGATCATTTAGATGAACGAGCAACGTATAAGATGTCCGCTCAATTATTATCTATGCTTCCAAGTGGAATAAAAGCAAGACCCATAGTCTTTGTTTGCATTGGCACAGATCGTTCAACAGGTGATTCTCTCGGACCATTAATCGGTACACTATTAAGTGAAAGAAGACAAGATAGCTTCCTAGTCTATGGTACATTAGAAGATCCCATTCATGCAGTTAATTTACAAGAAAAACTAGAAGAAATTCATCAAAAACATCACAATCCCTTTATCATCGGTATAGATGCTTGCTTAGGTAGGCTAAAAAGTGTTGGTACCATTCAGCTTAACGAAGGACCTTTAAAGCCAGGTGCTGGCGTAAATAAGGAGCTTCCTGATGTTGGAGAAATGCATATTACCGGTATTGTAAATGTAAGTGGGTTTATGGAATTCTTCGTACTTCAGAACACTCGCTTAAGCCTTGTCATGAAAATGGCTAAAACCATTGTTGATGGCATTATGATTACGAGCCGTTCGTACGAAAGAAGAGAGCGACTCCTGTCTCTAGACTTACAAAAAGAAATGAATTCATAATACGAGGGTGCCTCAAAGTTATTTGAGACACCCTTTTCTTTTGCTATACAATCTTTTCATATCCGACAATAATTCCAACAATAGCAGCGACAATGATAATACCTGGCAACAGGTTCGCAACACGTATCTTTGTAATTCCTACTAGATTTAATCCAATAGCAAAGATCATAATTCCTCCAGTCGCTGTCATCTCTGCTATAAACATATTCATAACATCTTCTGGGATCCAGCGGTTAATTTGTGTTGCAAAAAGAGCAATAGATCCCTGATATAGCATGACTGGAATGGCAGAGAACATAACCCCAATGCCAAGAGTTGTTGTTAAAATAACGGACGTAAAACCATCAATAATTGACTTTGTTAATAATACATCATGATCGCCACGAATCCCACTATCTAAAGCACCTATAATCGCCATAGCACCAATTACGAAAATTAATGTAGCGGTTACGAAGCCTTGTGAAATGCTTGTTTCATTTTTCGATCCAATTTTACGTTCAATCCAATTCCCTAAAGAATTCAATCGATCCTCTAATCCCATCCACTCTCCAAGGGCTGCACCCAGAGCCAAGCTAATAATAACAATTAAAAAATTCTCACTCTTCAGTCCCATGTCCAAGCCTAGAACCATGACAGCAAGTCCAATGGCTTTAAGAACAGTCCCTTTCATCTCTTCTGGTATGCGATGAAGTAACTTCCCAATAAGGGTACCGATGATTATACACACTCCATTAATAATCGTTCCGAAAAGTACCATATTTATCCCCTTTATTCGATTGCCGAAATGTTTTTATATAAAATACCATGAAAAGTAACAGAATCATATAGTTTTTAAAGAGAAATTTTCTAGTAATTTATACCCTACTATTTTCTGAGCACAATCTTACTTGCAAATAGGGATCATAACAAAGAATTTATACCGCTAATCTGGTTGTGCATAAAGCTCTTAATTCTATCCTAAGTAACAACCTAATACGCAATAATAAAAAAACTTTCGTCAAAAGCAACTCGCTTTCAACGAAAGTATGAATTAATATTTACCAAACAATTCTAAAAGGCGTTCTAAATCTTCATTTGAGAAGAACTCAATCTCGATTTTCCCTTTTTTCTTTGATTGTTTTATGCTAACCGTTGTACCAAATCGTTCGCGTAGAATATTTTCTTGTTCTTTAATGAAAATATCTTTTGGTTTATCTTTTTTTGTTTCACGTGGAACATTTTCATTTAAGTCTTGGATAAGCTTTTCAAGTTGTCTAACATTCAATGACTCTTTTAATAGCTTGTTCACAAGAAATTGAAGATGATCTTTTCGTTTAAGCCCCAATAAAGCTCGACCATGCCCCATTGATAGCTTTCCTTCAGTAATTAACTCCTGAACAGCTGGCGGCAGTGAAAGAAGGCGGATATGGTTTGCAATATGTGGTCTTGATTTCCCAAGACGCTTTGCTAGCTCCTCTTGTGTAAGCTTTAGCTTTTCCATCAGCATCTGGTAAGCCGCGCCCTCTTCAATTGGAGTTAAATCCTCTCTTTGAAGGTTTTCCAGCACTGCTAATTCCATCATTTTGTGGTCATTTAACTCTCTTACAACAACAGGTACTTTCTCTAGTTTTGCTGCTTTGGCCGCACGGTAACGTCTTTCCCCTACCACAATTTCATAGCCTTTTATTGTTTTTCTTACAATAATCGGTTGAAGAATGCCATGCTCTTCAATAGACTGCTTTAACTCTTCTATCGCTTCAGCTGTGAAGATTTTTCTAGGCTGATAGGGATTTGGTCTAATATCTTTCACTGAAATTTCTTGAACTGTTTCTTCATTTTGCGCTTCAACGTTAGCAAATAGTGCATTGATGCCTTTACCTAAACCTTTAGCCATTCGACACCACTTCCTTTGCTAAATCTAAATACACTTCTGCACCTCTTGATTTAGAATCGTAGATGATTATTGGCTCTCCATGACTTGGAGCTTCACTGAGTCGAATGTTACGCGGAATAATTGTACGATACACTTTATCCTGAAAGTATTTCTTAACTTCTTCTATAACTTGTAAACCTAAGTTTGTTCGAGCATCAAGCATTGTGAGTAGAACACCATCAATCATTAGATCGTGATTTAAGTGCTTTTGTACAAGCCTTACTGTACTTAATAATTGACTTAATCCTTCAAGTGCATAGAATTCACACTGAACAGGAATGATTACAGAGTCTGATGCGGTTAGTGCATTAATGGTTAAGAGACCTAAAGAAGGCGGACAATCGATGATAATGTAGTCATATTCATCCTTTACTTTCTCTAGTGCTCTTTTTAAGCGAACTTCTCTCGATATTGTAGGCACTAGCTCAATTTCAGCACCTGCTAATGAAATAGTAGCAGGAACAACAGAAAGATTCTCTACATTTGTTGGTATTACAGTGTCCTTAACATCCAAGTCTTCAACTAAGATGTCATATATACACTGTTGTACATCCCCTTTTTCAATGCCTACTCCACTTGTAGCATTTCCTTGAGGATCGATATCAACAAGAAGAACCTTTTTGCCTATGTATGCTAAACAAGCCCCTAAATTAACAGAGGTTGTTGTTTTCCCTACTCCACCCTTTTGATTGGTTACGGCAATAATTCTGCCCAAGGTTGTCACCTACCTTTTGACTTCCTATTTCTCGTCTATACGATTCACGTATTCTCTTATTTTATCAAAATATGAAAGAAATTGTCTTGAAATATAAAAAAATCCCATTTCCAATTTCTTTTACTACTAATGAACCACTGGGAAAACGTTGATTTTCCGTGATTTCATGTGCTACTTTTTTCAAAATAGGAATTATTTCCTCTGATTAACTCTGGCCTGTCTTAAAGAAGGTCTTCCCACTTTCGTTCATGCTATTCAATACAATAGAGAATAATGGTTCAATACGCAACAAAAAAGTGAGAAACTTAGATTCTCTGGTTTCTCACTAAAGCGAATTTATTTTTTCGTTTTTGGGATTTTTATAGTAAATTGATAGAACTCTTCATGTTCTTCTTCTTCGGCATCGAGCTTTATACCACTATCTGTTACCATTGAAAGTGATTGACGGATCGTATTAACAGCAATTCTCATGTCTTTACTAAAAGCCTTTCTTTGTGGCTTTGGCTTTTTCACGGATTGCTCTAACAGGTTTACAACCCGATCTTCCGTTTGCTTGACATTTAAATTTTTGTCTATAATCTCAGTTAAAAGCTTAACTTGCTTTTCAGGATTCTTTAATGGAATAAGTGCTCGTGCATGACGCTCTGTTATTGATTTATCCAAGAGCGCATTTTGAATTTCCTCAGGCAGTTTAAGAAGACGAAGCTTGTTCGCAACTGTTGATTGACCTTTTCCTAAACGTTGTGCTAATGCTTCTTGAGTTAAATTATGTAACTCTAGTAATTTCCCGTACGCCATTGCTTCTTCAATAGGCGATAGTTCCTCACGTTGAAGGTTCTCAATCAAAGCAACCGAGGCTGTTTCGGTATCATTCATATTTTTTACAATAGCAGGAACGGTAGTCCATCCAAGTTTTTGAACGGCACGGAAACGTCTTTCCCCAGCAATAATTTCAAACTTTTCTTCATCATACTCACGAACCACAATGGGTTGTATAATACCGTGTGTATGAATGGTACGAGACAGCTCTTCTATCTTCTCTTCATTAAAAATCGTTCGTGGTTGAAAGCGATTGGGAACAATTTGAGTCAGTTCTATATTCTTAACTTCCTCATTGATAATCTTTTCATCCTGGTCTTGAAGAAGATCGATTTGTTGTTGGTCTTGTTGCTGCTGTTCAGTATTTTCTTCTTTTTCTCCTATTCCAAAAAGACGAGAGAATGGATGCTTCATCTCTTGACACCACCTTTTAGGTAAAACTCCCTATAACATACTTATTCTCTAAAATATGACAAGTTCCTGCCTTCTACTAGACATTGTCGAACAATATCATGCACATATAACACTAGAAAGCCATCATTTTTCAATTTTCTCGTTTTCTCTTATATCTATTTTACCATGATATATAGAAAACGGAAAATGTATTATTGTAAATTTACAATTATTCTAAAGGCATTTTATTCGGAGTCCCTGGCTTTCTTGGGTATTTATTCGGGGTTTCCTTCACCTTTTTAATGACAATAATATTGCGTTCACTTTCTTCAAAAGGCAAGTGGAAGGAATGCGTTTTTTCCGTTTTCCCGCCAAGAGTAGAAATCGCTTTCTTTCCAGTGGATACTTCTTCATTTGCACTAGATCCTTTTAATGCAACGAATAGGCCATCCTTTTTGACTAATGGTAAACAAAGCTCACTTAATACAGACATTCTTGCTACCGCTCTTGCTGTAACAAGATCATACTGCTCTCGATGCTCTTTATTTTTTGCAAATGTCTCTGCACGATCATGGTAAAAGTGTGTATCCGTTAACCCTAATTGTGTTGAAAGATGGTCTAAGAAAGAGATTCTTTTGTTTAAAGAATCTACTATACTCACCTTTAACTGTGGAAAACATATTTTTATTGGAAGACTTGGAAATCCTGCTCCCGCTCCAACATCACAGAGAGAAAGCGGCTTAGTAAAATCAACAAAAAATGCGGCACTGATGCTGTCATAGAAATGCTTTAAATATACATCCTCTTGATCCGTAATGGCTGTTAGATTCATTTTTTCGTTCCATTCTACTAGGATCTTATAATAGGCATCAAATTGTTCTAATTGTTCTGGAGAAAGGGAAATCCCTTTCTCCTCTAACATTTCTTGAAACTGACTAACATTCATCGTTTCTTCTTCAACCTTTCTACGGTCTATTCATCACCAGACACTCGAGCAATTTTCCCTTGTTCAATATAAACAAGCAAAATCGAAATATCAGCAGGGTTAACTCCTGAAATTCTTGAAGCCTGTGCTAATGATAATGGACGAACTTCTTTTAATTTCTGGCGTGCTTCTGATGCTAAACTGTTGATGGCATCATAATCAATATCTTCTGGAATACGTTTTGTTTCCATTTTTCTCATTTTATCTACTTGCTGAAGAGATTTTTCGATGTATCCTTCATACTTTGTCTGAATTTCCACTTGTTCTTCAACATCTGGATGTAACTCAACTTCACTAGGAGCTAACTTTTTAATATGACTGTAATTCATTTCAGGACGTTTTAGAAGATCATACGCCAAAATGCCGTCCTTTAATTCGCTTCCACCCGCTTCACGAATTAGTTCTTGTGTTTCTACATTTGGCTTAATGCGGATCTCTTGTAGACGTTGCTTTTCTTGCTCGATTGCTTCTTTTTTGGCATTAAAGGATTGATAGCGTTCTTCTTTAATTAATCCAATTTTATAACCGATATCTGTTAGTCGAAGGTCTGCGTTATCATGACGTAACAGCAAACGGTATTCTGCTCTTGATGTTAATAATCGGTATGGTTCGTTTGTTCCTTTTGTCACTAAGTCATCAATTAATACACCAATATAAGCATCTGACCTACTTAAAATCACTTCATCTTTGCCAAGAGCACGACATGCTGCATTAATTCCAGCCATAAGCCCTTGACCAGCTGCCTCTTCATAACCGGATGTTCCGTTTATTTGTCCAGCTGTATAAAGGTTGGTGATTTTCTTTGTCTCTAGTGTTGGCCAAAGCTGTGTAGGGACGATTGAATCATACTCAATCGCATATCCGGCACGCATTAATTGCGCTTTTTCTAATCCAGGAATGGTATTTAAAATTCTTCTTTGAACATCTTCCGGTAGGCTCGTTGATAATCCTTGAACATACACCTCTTGCGTGTTTCTACCTTCTGGCTCTAAGAAGATTTGATGTCTTGGTTTATCATGAAAACGAACGACCTTATCTTCAATAGATGGACAATATCTCGGACCTGTTCCCTTAATCATTCCAGAGTACATTGGAGAACGATGAAGATTGTCATCAATCAGTTGATGTGTTGATTCATTTGTATACGTTAACCAGCATGGAAGCTGATCTGTTATATATTTTGTTGTTTCATAACTAAAGGCACGAGGAGTATCGTCACCTGGCTGGATTTCGGTCTTTGAATAGTCAATCGTTTTACTATTCACGCGTGGTGGTGTTCCTGTTTTAAAACGCACCATATCGAAGCCTAGTTCTTGTAGATGCTCAGAAAGCTTAATAGATGGCTGCTGATTATTGGGTCCACTTGAGTACTTAAGTTCTCCAAGAATAATCTCACCCCGTAAAAAAGTACCCGTTGTAATGACGACCGTTTTCGCTAGATAACCCGCCCCAGTTTGTGTAACAACACCCTTACATTCACCGTCTTCAATAATGAGGCTTTCTACCATTCCTTGTAAAAGGGTAATATTCTCTTCGTCCTCAATGGTTTTTTTCATTTCATGCTGATAGGAAAATTTATCTGCTTGTGCACGTAATGCACGTACAGCCGGTCCTTTTCCTGTATTCAGCATTCTCATTTGAATATGTGTTTTGTCTATATTTCGGCCCATTTCGCCGCCAAGTGCATCAATTTCCCTTACGACGATTCCCTTTGCCGGTCCTCCTACTGATGGGTTACATGGCATAAAGGCGACCATATCTAGATTGATGGTGATCATTAATGTTTTGGCTCCCATGCGAGCAGAAGCTAATCCCGCTTCTACACCTGCATGTCCGGCACCTATAACGATGACATCAAATGTACCTGCTTCATATTGCATCGTTTTCACGCTTTGTTCCTCCTTGTACTTCTAAAACTTCTTAATAAGGGCTCTCATGTCCGTTAGCCTCTCCAGATAGCTTATAAACTGACTAACAAAAAGAGAAGAGTTATTCTTATATTATTTCCCTAAACAGAACTGAGAAAACAGTTGATCAATAAGACTTTCGTGTACGCTCTCTCCGATGATTTCGCCTAGTAGCTCCCAGGTTCTTGTTAGGTCGATTTGAGCAATGTCAATTGGAGTGCCCATTTCAACATTGGTAATGGCTTCACTAATTGCTTGTTTTGCTTGGTGTAATAAGGCAATGTGACGACTGTTCGAAACATATGTGACATCCCCTGCTTCAATTGAACCTGCAAAGAACAATGAGGAGATCGCGTCTTCTAGTTCATCAACACCTTGCTCTTCCAGCAGTGATGTTGTTACTAAAGGATGCTGCTTTGTTAAGGATTTTACTTTTTCTAAATCTATTTTCTGAGGAAGATCGGTTTTGTTTACGATTACAATAACATCCATACCTTCAACCGCTTCAAAAAGCTGTTCGTCCTCTTTCGTTAGATCATCTGCATAATTGAGTACGAGTAAGATTAAATCTGCCTTTTTTAGTACTTGGCGAGATTTTTCAACCCCAATCCGCTCAACAATATCCTCTGTCTCTCGAATTCCCGCTGTATCCACTAAACGTAATGGCACACCTCTAACATTGACATATTCTTCAATCACATCACGAGTTGTACCAGGGATATCCGTTACAATTGCTT
Organism: Rossellomorea marisflavi; assembly: GCA_003667865.1. GTDB lineage: Bacteria > Bacillota > Bacilli > Bacillales > Bacillaceae_B > Rossellomorea > Rossellomorea marisflavi_C. The sequence continues at coordinate 1,068,952 of CP033051.1, forward strand.
TGTTTTCATGAACGAGACTATTTAATAGAGAAGACTTTCCTACATTGGGTCTACCGATAATAACTGTTGATAGTCCTTCTCTTAGAATTTTGCCTTGTTCTGCAGTTTGTAGAAGTTTTTCAATCTCATTGTGAACATAACGAGATTTCTCTAATAGCACACTATGTGTCATCTCTTCTACATCATCATACTCAGGATAGTCGATATTTACTTCAACGTGTGCCAATGTTTCTAGAATCGTCTGTCTAAGCTTGCGAATTAAGTTCGAAAGACGCCCCTCCATTTGATTAATGGCAACATTCATGGCACGATCTGTTTTCGCTCGAATTAGATCCATTACAGCCTCTGCCTGAGATAGATCAACACGTCCATTTAAAAACGCTCTTTTCGTAAACTCTCCTGGCTCTGCTAATCTTGCTCCATTCCGTAGAACGAGCTGCAGCACTTTATTGACTGACACTAACCCACCATGACAATTAATTTCAATAATATCCTCTCGAGTAAAGGTTTTCGGACCTCTCATAATCGACATCATCACTTCTTCAACAACTTGCTCTGTATCTGGATCAATTATATGACCATAATGAATCGTATGAGATGGAAAGTCATGAATCGTTTTGCCTTTCTTTCCTTTAAACACTCTATCAGCAATGGTAAAAGCATCATCACCACTTAACCGCACAATGGCAATAGCTCCCTCACCCATTGGCGTCGATATAGCGGCAATTGTATCAAATTCCATCTACTTCACCTCTTACTAGTTAAATTTACATCTATATAAACACCATTTCTTTCATTCGTCCTAAACCATTAGATTACCATATCTATATTTATTACTAAAGTTTTGGAATCCTCATAGATTTATCCACACACATATTTTTCACTTTTATATTTTTTTCTTATCCACAACGTCATATTCTGTCGCTTCTCATTTTAACTTATCCACATGTGAATAACAATAAAACATAGTTAAGGAGGGCTCATTCTGATCGATTGTGTAGAATTTCTGTGATTTCATAAACCATGCTTGTCTAAACTTATTCATTTTAAATCGTATCTCCCAAGTTGAGTTGAGCGGAACTCATTACATTTTTGAGTGAATTGAGGAAAGGTAGCGTACGTTCTGTCCCAACGGAATGTAAATCCTCAGGCTAAATCAACTTCCTAGTAAACCAAACGTGTCAATAGTGCGTTACTTTTTTAAAAAAGCACATCCTATTGAAATAAAAAAACCCATTAAGCAGAGATCCTACTTAACGGGTTTTTGAATAGCTATTTTTCTTCGGTGCAATAACAATATGTCGACCAGGTTCTTGCCCTTCTGAAAAGGTTTCAACCTGGTTCATTCTCATCAGTGCAGCGTGAATAATTTTTCTTTCATATGAAGGCATTGGTTCTAATGCAACTTTTCGATTCGTTCGCAACGCTTTATCTGCTAACTTTGCAGCTAAATTTTCTAGCGTTTCTTTTCTTTTTGCTCTGTAATTTTCAGCATCAAGGATGATGGTCAAAAATTGCTGAGAATATCGATTTAACACAAGTTGTGTTAACGATTGAAGGGCATTTAACGTTTGACCTCGTTTTCCAATTACTAGTGCAATTTTTTCACCAGAAAGTTGAAATTCAACATTTTTCCCTTCTCGCTTCACTTCAATTTTTGCATCAACATCCATTTGCTTCATAATAGAAAGTAAAAAATTCTTTGCTTCTTCAATAGGATTCAATGGTTTTTTGACAATAACGGATGCAGGTCTAGCACCAAATCCCAAAAAACCTTTCTTTCCTTGATCTACAACCTCAATTTCAGCTTCTTCTTTAGAAATTCCTAGTTTCGTAAGAGCCGATTGAATTGCCTCTTCAACTGTTTGACCAGTCATTTTCACTTCATTCACTTTTTCTTTCCTCCCGAATTTCCAGTAGCTACTTGAGCTTTAATTTCCGGGCCTTTGATGAAGTATGTTTGAGCAATCATGAAGAGATTTCCGATAACCCAGTATAAAGATAATGCTGCTGGGAAGTTAATCGCAAAGATAACAATCATTACAGGCATGATATACAGCATCATCGCCATTTGAGGGTTTTGATTTGCTGTACCTGCCATCATAAGTTTTTGTTGAATAAATGTTGTAACACCAGCTACTAAAGCTAGAGCAATGTCTCTCTCACCTAGGTCAAACCATAGGAAGTTATGTTCAGCAATCTCCGTCGTACGTACGATTGCGTGATAGAAACCAATTAAGATTGGCATTTGAACAATAAGGGGAAAACATCCCGCTAAAGGATTAACACCGTTTGTTTGAAATAATGCCATTGTTTCTTGTTGTAGCTTTTGCTGTGTTTGAGCATCTTTAGAGCTATATTTTTCACGTAGCTTCTGCATTTCTGGTTGTAAAGCTTGCATTGCTTTTGAATTTTTCGTTTGTTTGATCATCAATGGTAAAATTGCAAAGCGGATTAATAGAGTAACAATAATAATTGATAACCCATATGACCCTCCAAAGAACTCTGCAACAAATGTTATTAATTGTGAAAGTGGCCAGACAATATATTCATTCCAAAACCCATCACTTTCTGGAGTTATTGGTTGATTATACTCTGTACATCCTGAGAGTATTGTTACGAGCCCTATTAATACCATCAGGGCTAGTAGTTTTTTCTTCACCCTTTTTTTCCTCCCAACGTTAAATTCTCGAAAATAATCTATGTAAAAGAACAAGCTATGCTTGTCCAAAAACACGCAACCTATCGTATTGTAACATCTTTTTATTGCGTATGCTTACGAAAATTGTCAGACATCTACTGTTTTTTTCGTTATTTATCTAACATTTTCACCCTTTGATGACTTTTTTAAAACTTTGCCCCTCTTTAATACATGTATGAGACTTTTCTTCACTTCATGAAAACTCATTTCAGAAGCTGGTCTTCTTGCAATAATGACATAGTCAAAACCTTCTATAATATCGTCCTTCAATTCAAGGAACGCTTGACGAACATATCGCTTAATTTGATTTCGAACAACGGCATTTCCTATTTTCTTGCTAACAGAAAGGCCGATCCGAAAATAAGGCTGCTGTTCTTTTTTTAGAGAATAGACAACAAATTGTCGATTTGCAAAAGAAGTTCCCTTCGAAAAGATCTCCTGGAACTCACTATTTTTTTTCACTCTTTGTTCTTTTCTCATATTCACACCCATTGCCATTATTTTATTTCAAAAAATGTGAAAAAAGACCACTGATCAAATTCAGTGGCCTAAGCAGATAATACTTTTCTTCCTCTTTGACGACGACGCGCTAATACTTTACGTCCGTTTTTAGAACTCATACGAGCACGGAATCCGTGTACTTTACTTCTTTTACGTTTGTTTGGTTGAAACGTTCTTTTCATATATGACACCTCCCTGAGGAATTTCTGTAGTTCTTATAAAAGACAGTCTTACATATTATAAAGACCATACGAGTAATATGTCAACCTCTTATTAAAAGTCATGTTTGATCCTTAATGATAAAAAGACATTTTTAGTAGCTTTAAAAAACAGCTACATCTTTCTTAAGAAAGCTTACCTTGAATACAATAACACAAAATTGAACCGAGCGATATAGAATCCACAACTTTACAGTAGGAATAGTTATGAAATTCTATTGGCAACATAGTTGAATAGAGAAAATAAAAAGGCACATTCGCATACCTCGTTGTATTTTATCTGATTTTGCATACTCAACGTAGACCCTCCATTGCGCTCCAGAAACTTTCTTTTCGCAGTGAGGAAGTCAAATTTATAGAATACCTCTACGAAAATGGCCAATAAAATTATTTTCTAAATAAGCCGTGGTTCAGATCTGTAACTGGGTGGTTCATTTTATTATTCCCAAGTAAGCAGTAATACGTTCACTTTTTAGTGACAATTTTAATAGTTGAATCATCTCTTCTGCCAATTGAACCTCATTTTGTGATTGCGAAGAGGAAATCAAAATTTCTTTAAAATTGCAGTGATTTTTCTTTATCAACCACACCTGTGGATATTTTTCGACACACTTTTTAACTATCCACAGCACATATTGACATGTTTTTCACAAATACATAGCATGTGGATAAACTTTTTTCACAACATTTTGGTATTGTGGATAAGATTGAAAAAGCATTGCAGAGCAAAGTATTATTTGATATGATTATTGTGTTTTCACTCTTAATAATTAATTTTACTAGACTTGTTTATCCACAAACTGTGGATTACTTGTGGGTAACTTATTCAGACCCTATGTAAAAGTTTGTCCACAAGAAGTGGATAGTGTCGAAATCCTACTTTCTTCTTTATTATATAGATTTCCACAATACAAGACTTTGAATATTTATGAAAACCAAATGATATATCGAATATAACGTTATACAAAGGTTAGACAATCTTAAGAAAAGGAGGGAGAAGTTTGGAGAATATCGGGGATTTGTGGAATAACGTCCTTTCAAATATAGAGAAAAAAATAAGCAAGCCAAGCTTTGATACATGGTTAAAGTCTACTAAAGCTCATTCATTACAAGGAGATACACTAATCATTACTGCTCCAAATGAGTTTGCACGGGATTGGCTTGAAGGGCGCTATTCTCAACTAATTTCAGGCGTCTTATATGAAATTACGGGTGAAGAGCTTCTTGTGAAATTTATCATTCCGCAAAATCAAGAGCCTGAGGAATTTGATATTCCATTGCCTTCAAAAAACATAGATAAAGAAGAAGAACAAAGCGAATCCAATCAAAATATGCTTAATTCCAAATATACATTTGATACGTTTGTTATCGGATCGGGAAACCGTTTTGCTCATGCCGCTTCATTAGCAGTAGCTGAAGCACCAGCAAAAGCTTACAATCCCTTATTTATCTATGGTGGAGTTGGTTTAGGGAAAACCCACTTAATGCATGCGATTGGTCATTATGTGCTAGAGCATAACCCATCCGCAAAAGTAGTATACCTATCCTCCGAAAAATTCACTAACGAGTTTATTAATTCTATTCGTGATAATAAAACGGTGAATTTTAGAAACAAATACCGTAGTGTAGACGTTCTACTAATTGATGATATTCAATTTCTAGCAGGAAAAGAACAAACACAAGAGGAATTTTTCCATACGTTTAACACGCTTCATGAAGAAAGTAAGCAAATCGTTATATCGAGTGATCGACCACCTAAAGAGATTCCAACATTGGAAGATCGTTTGCGTTCCCGTTTTGAATGGGGACTCATTACAGACATTACGCCTCCTGACCTGGAAACAAGGATTGCCATCTTAAGAAAGAAGGCAAAAGCTGAAGGTCTAGACATTCCAAATGAAGCGATGCTGTATATTGCCAATCAGATTGATTCCAACATTCGTGAATTAGAAGGTGCGTTAATACGAGTAGTAGCCTATTCCTCTTTAATTAATAAAGATATTAATGCTGATTTAGCAGCTGAAGCCTTAAAGGATATTATTCCAAGCTCGAAGCCAAAGGCTATTACCATTGCAGACATTCAAAGAGTTGTTGGGGAGCAGTTTAATATTAAATTAGAGGATTTTAAAGCAAAAAAACGTACAAAATCTATCGCTTTTCCAAGGCAAGTAGCCATGTACCTCTCTCGAGAAATGACGGACTTCTCTCTCCCGAAAATTGGTGAGGAATTTGGAGGCCGAGATCATACAACCGTCATTCATGCACATGAGAAAATAAACAAACTTCTTGGAACCGATGAGCTATTAAAACAGCAGCTTAAAGAAATCCAAGAAAAATTAAAATATTAGTACTTGTTTTTAGCAATACTTTTTATTTTTTTCTAAAAACTAGAACGACCTTGTTTCGACATTGAGATAAGGACAAGTGAATTATGTGAATAACTTGAACATACTAACGCACAGTCTGTCCACATGTGGATAGGCTGTCTTTCCTTTCAATTTACACACTTATCCACATACTAACAGGCCCTACTATTACTATGACGATTTTAAATAAATAATTATTATATGTTTCTAGTAAAAAAATTATTCGCAAATGGAGGAACAAATATGAAATTTGTTATTCAACGTGACCGTTTAGTTGAAAGTGTACAAGACGTTATGAAAGCAGTAACGTCAAGAACAACCATTCCAATTCTTACAGGGATTAAAATCATTGCAAATGATGAAGGAGTAACACTAACTGGAAGTGACTCTGATATTTCTATTGAATCGTTTATACCGAGAGAAGAAGATGGAAATGAAATTGTAGAAATCATTCAAAGTGGTGGAGTAGTACTTCAAGCAAAGTTTTTCAGTGAAATCGTGAAAAAACTACCTATGGATCAAGTAGAAATTGAAGTACAAAACCACTTTGTTACTGTGATTCGTTCAGGAAAAGCAGAATTCAACTTAAACGGACTAGATCCAGAAGAATATCCGCATCTTCCTCAAGTTGAAGAAGAAAATGCGATAAAAATTGCTACTGACCTATTAAAGACCATGATTCGTCAAACAGGCTTTGCAGTGTCCACCTCAGAAACACGCCCTATCTTGACAGGTGTAAACTGGAAGGTTGAAAACGAGGAATTACACTGTATTGCAACAGATAGTCATCGACTAGCAATGAGAAAAGCTCCAATTGAAACGAACCAGGATGAGCAATATAATGTTGTCATCCCAGGTAAGAGTTTAACTGAGTTAAGTAAGATCCTTGATGATACAACAGAACCAGTAGATATATTTATTACAGAGAACCAAGTATTATTTAAAGCTAAGCACTTACTATTTTTCTCTAGATTGTTAGAAGGAAACTATCCTGACACAAGTCGTTTAATTCCATCAGATACAAAAACTGAGTTAACAATTCATACAAAAGAATTCCTGCAAGCAATTGACCGTGCGTCATTATTAGCAAGAGAAGGAAGAAATAATGTTGTAAAACTTTCAACACTTGAAGGCGGAATGATTGAAGTATCTTCAAACTCACCAGAAATCGGTAAAGTTATCGAGCAAGTTCAAAGTGAGGCAGTAGAGGGAGAAGAACTAAAAATTTCGTTCAGTGCAAAATATATGATGGATGCATTAAAAGCAATCGATGGAACGGAAATCTATATCAACTTCACTGGCGCCATGAGACCATTTGTGATTAAGCCACTAAATGATGACTCCATTCTCCAGTTAATCCTTCCAGTTCGAACGTACTAATTTTGTTTTTATAAATAAGCTGATACAGAATAACTATTTTGTATCGGCTTTTTTTCTTTTGAAGCTGAAATATACATATTTCTAGGGTTTTAGAGATCTTCAGTCCTAAGTACAGAGTTACTAGCACCTGGAGTGGAGAGTAACGGTCTACTTTAATTATTGGTGAGATAAAATACTGCCATAAAATGCATGACAAAGGTCCGTCCCTCTAAAGGGAGTTGTGGGTATACTATGTTTAGAGTAAAATAAGGTATTAGAGACTTTAACGGAATTAGGTGAAAATGTGGAAAAACAGGTAGCTATTCAAACGGATACCATTACACTGGGACAATTTCTAAAGTTAGCGGATATTATTCAGTCTGGTGGAATGGCGAAATGGTTCTTAAGTGAGTACGAAGTCTTTATAAATGGAGAACAAGACCAAAGACGCGGCAGAAAATTAAGAATTGGCGACGTGATAGAAATTTCAAATATTGGTGAATTTCGTGTGAGTGAAGAAAACTAAAGGATGTTTTATCCATGTATATTGATCAATTACAGTTAAGGAATTATCGCAATTATGATTCCATTGACATTGATTTTGAAAATAAAGTGAACGTGATCCTTGGTGAAAATGCCCAAGGAAAAACAAATATGATGGAATCGATCTATGTTTTAGCTATGGCGAAATCTCATCGAACGTCAAACGATAAAGATTTAATACGCTGGGATGAGGAATATGCTAAAATAAAAGGGACGATAAAAAAACATAACGGCTCTTTACCTTTGGAGCTCGTGATTTCCAAAAAAGGTAAAAAAGCTAAATCTAACCATTTAGAACAAAAGAAGCTCAGCCAATATGTTGGAAATATGAATGTGGTTATGTTTGCACCTGAAGATCTTCATTTAGTTAAAGGAAGTCCTCAAGTAAGAAGACGTTTCATTGATATGGAAATTGGACAGGTATCTCCTATTTATCTTCATGATATAAGCATGTATCAAAAAATTCTTCATCAACGAAATCATTACTTGAAACTTTTACAGACAAGAAAACAAACAGATCAAACGATGCTTGACGTGTTAACAGATCAATTCATAGAAGTTGCTTCAAAGATTATAGTGAAAAGATTTGAGTTTATTAACATGCTAGAGGAATGGGCAAAGCCTATTCACGCAGGTATATCAAGGGGTTTAGAGTCACTTGAAATTACATATAAACCTTCTCTAGAGGTATCAGAGAGTCAAGATTGGTCAAAAATGATAGAGATATTCCAAACAAAATTTGAACAAATTCGTAGTAGGGAAATTGATAGAGGTGTTACCTTAGTTGGGCCTCATCGAGATGACCTACAGTTTTTCGTTAATGGTAGAGATGTTCAAACTTTCGGATCACAAGGACAACAACGAACAACGGCGCTTTCTGTGAAGCTAGCAGAAATTGAACTCATACACTCCGAAATTAAAGAATACCCAATATTATTACTTGATGATGTGTTATCAGAATTAGATGACTATCGTCAATCTCACTTGTTAAATACGATTCAAGGAAAAGTACAGACCTTCGTTACAACAACAAGTGTAGATGGAATTGATCATCAAACATTAAATGAAGCGGCTACATACGAGGTTGAATCTGGTTCGATGAAACGGGTAAAATGAGGTGTTACGATGTATGTTCATGTAGGCGAAGACGTGATGGTACGAACAGATGAAATTGTTGCCATTATAGATAAAGACACTGTTCAGTTTTCAGATGAAATGCAGGAGTTTTTAAAATTAAAAGAAAAGAACATTACCAACCTATCAAAGGGTTTATATAAATCTGTGGTGATTACGGTAGAACAAATCTACCTGTCTCCATTAGCATCAAGTACATTAAATAAACGTTCAAAAAAATGGTCGACATACGACAATTTATTAAAATAATTCGGTAACATGACCTTCATGTTTGAGAAAGTAAGGTGAGTGAATATGTCAATGGAACAACAGCAGGCAAACGGACAATCATATGATGAAAATCAGATACAGGTATTAGAAGGATTAGAAGCTGTTCGTAAACGACCTGGTATGTACATTGGTTCAACAAGCTCCAAAGGGTTACATCACTTAGTTTGGGAAATTGTTGATAATAGTATCGATGAAGCCCTTGCAGGCTACTGTGATGAAATTGATGTTGTTATTGAAGAAGATAATAGTATTACTGTAATGGATAATGGTCGAGGAATTCCAGTTGGAATCCATGAAAAGATGGGACGACCTGCAGTAGAGGTTATCATGACTGTTCTTCACGCAGGTGGGAAATTTGGCGGAGGCGGTTATAAAGTTTCCGGAGGTCTGCATGGTGTAGGGGCTTCAGTTGTTAATGCCCTGTCAACAGTCCTTGAAGTCCATGTCCATCGTGATGGCAAAATTCATTACCAAAAATTCGAGAGAGGTGTCCCTTCTTTTGATTTGAAAGTTGTTGGTGAAACAGATAAAACAGGTACAATGATTCACTTTAAACCTGATACAGAAATTTTCACAGAAACAACTGAGTATGAGTACGACACGTTAGCAAACCGTATTCGAGAGTTAGCATTCCTTAATAGAGGAATTAAAATTTCAATTGAAGACAAGCGTGGAGAAGGTAAACGAAATGAATATCACTATGAGGGCGGTATTAAATCATATGTTGAACATTTAAACCGTACAAAAGAAGTGATTCATGAAGAACCAATCTTTATTGAAGGTGAAAAGGACCAAATTGCAGTAGAAATTGCCATTCAATACAATGATGGCTTTGCTAGTAATATATACTCCTTCGCTAACAATATTCATACGTACGAAGGTGGAACCCATGAATCAGGCTTTAAAACAGCCTTAACACGTGTGATAAATGACTATGCTCGTAAAAATAATATCTTCAAAGACAACGATGCAAACCTATCTGGAGAAGATGTTCGCGAAGGTCTTACAGCTATTATTTCAATCAAGCATCCAGACCCTCAGTTTGAAGGGCAAACGAAAACAAAGCTAGGAAACTCTGAAGCAAGAGCCATCACAGATACACTATTTTCTGATCGTTTTGAAAGCTTTATGCTAGAGAATCCGGTTGTTGCTCGTAAGATAGTTGAAAAAGGTACGATGGCTGCACGTGCTAGACTTGCAGCAAAGAAAGCTAGGGAGTTAACAAGAAGAAAAAGTGCATTAGAGATTTCGAGCTTACCTGGTAAGCTTGCAGACTGTTCTTCTCGTGATCCAAAGATAAGCGAGCTTTATGTGGTAGAGGGTGACTCTGCAGGTGGATCTGCAAAACAGGGTCGTGACCGTCACTTCCAAGCAATTCTTCCTTTAAGAGGGAAAATTATCAACGTTGAAAAAGCACGTTTAGATAAGATTTTATCGAATAACGAGGTTCGTGCAATTATTACGGCTTTAGGAACTGGTATCGGTGAGGATTTCGATATTTCCAAAGCTCGCTATCATAAAGTTGTCATCATGACAGATGCCGATGTCGACGGCGCACATATTCGAACGTTATTATTAACATTCTTTTACAGATATATGAGACAGATTCTAGAAGCTGGATTTATTTATATTGCTCAACCACCATTATACAAAGTAACCCAAGGGAAACGAGTAGAGTATGCATATAATGACAAGCAACTAGAAGAGTTATTATCGCAATTACCAGCACAACCTAAACCTGGTCTACAGCGTTACAAAGGTCTTGGAGAGATGAACGCAGATCAATTATGGGATACAACAATGGACCCTGAAACGCGAACACTTCTACAAGTAAGCTTAGAGGATGCAATCGAAGCAGACGAAACCTTCGAAATCCTAATGGGTGACAAAGTCGAACCAAGACGTAACTTCATCGAAGAAAACGCAGCTTACGTTAAGAATTTAGATATCTAATCTAAAGTAATAAACGATGTTATATAACTGAAAAAACTTTCCTACAACTGAAGATTACTGTTATGTCTAAAAAGATTTCTAGCCAAACTTCAGAGTTGATTGTAGCGGAAGGTGCTTGACTCCAGCGGGAAATAGCGAGCTAGTGAGACCCGGGTTCTGTACCCACTGGAACGGAACCTTCCTTAAGGAGAGCTCACTCTCGCCCCGCGGAAAGCAAGTACCTCGAGCGCAAATCAACGGCCATATTAAGGAGAGTCAATTTCTTCAGGAGAGCAACACGTCTATCCCGTCTTTTACATAACAAAGTGGACAAGGGTTAAAGCAGAAAGAGCTTTTGGCTCTTCAAAAGGAGGTCCCTTTATGTCAGAAATGTCAAGATCAAATGTTAAAGAAATCAACCTAAGTCAGGAAATGCGCTCATCATTCTTGGACTATGCCATGAGTGTAATCGTATCAAGGGCACTTCCAGACGTACGTGATGGACTAAAACCAGTTCATCGCCGTATTTTATATGCAATGAATGACCTAGGAATGACATCCGATAAAGCATATAAAAAATCAGCTCGTATCGTTGGGGACGTTATCGGTAAGTACCACCCTCACGGTGACAGTGCTGTATATGAAACAATGGTTCGTATGGCACAGGATTTCAACTATCGTTATATGCTTGTAGATGGTCATGGTAACTTTGGTTCTGTTGATGGAGACTCAGCTGCTGCAATGCGTTATACAGAGGCAAGAATGTCGAAAATCTCAATGGAACTCCTACGTGACATCAATAAAGACACAATTGATTATAAAGACAACTATGATGGTTCAGAAAGAGAACCTGTTGTTCTTCCATCACGTTTCCCGAATTTACTTGTTAATGGTTCTTCAGGGATTGCAGTTGGGATGGCAACAAACATCCCGCCACATCAATTAGGTGAAGTCATTGATGGGCTAATGGCATTAAGTAAGGATCCTGAAATTACGATTCAAGAGCTTATGGATTATATTCATGGTCCAGATTTCCCTACAGCAGGTTTCATTGTAGGAAGAAGCGGAATCCGTAGAGCATATGAAACAGGAAAAGGTTCTATTACGATGCGTGCGCGTGCAACAATTCAAACAAAATCAAATGGTAAAGAAACGATCATCGTAAATGAAATTCCATATCAAGTAAATAAAGCAAAGTTAATAGAAAAGATTGCCGATCTTGTTCGTGATAAAAAAATCGATGGTATCACAGACCTTCGTGACGAATCAGACCGTAATGGTATGCGAATTGTCATTGAAGTAAGAAAAGATGCGAATGCCAATGTTCTTTTAAATAATCTATATAAACAAACAGCCCTACAAACAAGCTTTGGTATTAACCTATTAGCTTTAGTTGATGGTCAACCGAAAGTACTAACACTGAAAGATTGCTTAAAGCACTACTTAGATCATCAGAAAGTCGTGATTCGTAGACGTACTGAGTTTGAACTGAAGAAAGCGGAAGCACGTGCACATATTTTAGAGGGACTACGTATTGCTCTTGACCACATAGATGAGATCATTGCGTTAATCCGTGGATCTCAAACGACTGAGATTGCTAGAAATGGATTAATGGAACAATTTTCGCTATCAGAGCGTCAAGCACAAGCAATCCTTGATATGCGTTTACAACGTTTAACTGGATTAGAGAGAGAAAAGATCGAAGAAGAATATCAAGAGTTACTTAAGCTTATTGCAGAATTAAAAGCCATTCTAGCTGACGAAGAAAAAGTTCTTGAAATTATTCGTGAAGAGTTGTTAGAAATTAAAGAACGCTTTAACGATGAAAGACGAACTGAGATTGTAGCAGGTGGAATCGAACAAATTGAAGATGAAGATTTAATCCCGAGAGAAAATATCGTTGTGACGCTTACGCATAATGGCTATATTAAACGTCTTCCAGCTTCTACTTATAGAAGTCAAAAGCGAGGTGGCCGTGGAGTCCAAGGTATGGGAACGAATGAAGATGACTTCGTAGAAAACCTTCTTTATACTTCAACTCATGACACGATTTTGTTCTTTACAAACAAGGGAAAAGCGTATCGCGCAAAAGGGTATGAAATTCCTGAGTTCAGTCGAACAGCAAAAGGAATCCCAATTATTAATCTACTAGGTATTGAAAAAGATGAATGGATCAATGCAATGATTCGTATTGAAGAATTTGTTGATGACTGGTATCTATTCTTTACAACAAAACAAGGGATTTCAAAGCGTACCCCAGTTTCGGATTTTGCTAATATCCGCACAAATGGGTTAATTGCGATTAATCTAAAAGAAGATGATGAATTAATCTCTGTTAAGTTAACAGATGGTGAAAAAAATATCATTATTGGAACAAAGAATGGAATGCTTATTCGTTTCCCAGAGACTGATGTTCGGTCTATGGGTAGAACAGCAACAGGAGTTAAGGGGATTACCTTATCAGAAGATGATGTTGTAGTGGGTATGGAGATTCTAGAAGATTCCAATGATGTTCTTGTTGTAACAGTTAAAGGTTTTGGAAAACGTACTCCTGCAAGTGAATATAGAATCCAGACACGTGGAGGTAAAGGATTAAAAACGTGTAACATAACAGAACGAAATGGTGAGCTAGTCTCTGTTAAAGCCGTAACAGGTGAAGAGGACTTAATGATGATAACAGCTCATGGTGTTTTAATCCGATTAGATATAAATGATATCTCAACAACTGGACGTAATACTCAGGGTGTAAGGTTAATTCGTGTACAAGAGAACGAATTTGTTGCAACCGTTGCAAAAGTTGAAAAAGATGAATCAGAAGAAACAACACCTGTTGAAGAAACAGAACTAAGTGAAGAAGATGTAATGGTAGATACACCTGATGAAACGGAAGCGGATGAGTCAGGAGAAGAGTAAATTATGAGCTGATATCCAAAGATTCTTTCTATGGATATCAGTTTTTTTAGTTCTATATATTCATCTAAACTCAAACTGAATCCCATAAATATTTATCAACACTCATGAAATTTTTTTGGTAAAATGAAGAGAGATACTAGTCCTGTAAAATTGAGGTGCACAACTTGAACATAAATATTGAGGAATTAGAAGTTGGTTGTATAGTTCAGCAAGATATCTATGGAAAAACACAATATCCTATTATTCCTAAAAATACTGTAGTATCAGAGCTTCATATGCAGGTGTTAAAGGATTTTCTAATACAGGATATTGTTGTTGAGAAAACAAAAGCAGACGGATCTATGTTTTTGCCAAGAAAAACATTAACTTCTTCAAACGAAGATTCATTAACAACTCCAAAGATGGAGGAGAAAGACTCATTTATTGATCTGTATTTAAAGGGAGTTCAATCGTTTAAAAAAGAGTTCATGAATTGGCAATCGGGTATGAGCGTAAACGTAGCAAATATGAGAGAGATTATACTTCCGTTATTAAACGAAGTAATAGAAAACCCTTCACATATATACTCCCTAAACCAGTATTCTTCCGATGCGAATTATCTTTATCATCATCCTGTTGCAGTTAGTTTACTAAGTGGGATGATTGCAAAAAAACTTGGTATGACAACTGGTCAGATAAATCAAGTAGCATTAGCAGGTGCATTAGCAGACTGTGGAATGGCAAAGGTTTCCCAGTCTATTTTAAATAAGAGTAATGCCCTTTCAGAAGCAGAGTTTAAAGAAGTGAAAATGCATATTATTAATGGATTTAATATGGTGAAGGATACCCCTCTCTTAAAATCAGAATCAAAGCTTGCTATCTACCAACACCATGAAAGATTAGATGGAAGTGGATATCCTTCCGGAGAAACAAAAGGCCGTGTGCATACCCACTCACAAATCATTGCAGTCTCTGACGTGTTTCATGCAATGACATCTGAAAGAGCTTATCGTAGTAAGCAACCAATTTTTAAAGTGTTAGAGATGATTAGTAAAGATTTATTTGGGAAATTTGATATTAAAGTGGTAAATGCACTACTTGAATTAGTAGCTAATCTTTCAACTGGTACTAGAATAAAATTATCAGATGGACGTGTAGCAAATGTAATGTTTACAAAGCGTGAACATTTAACGCGACCACTTGTGAAAACAATTGGAACCGAAGAAATCATTGATCTCTCTCAACATACGCATCTTTTTATTTATGATGTTCAGTTAGAAACTATGTAATAAAATTGATCTATGTTAACAAGGGTGCTTCAGGATATTATTTACATCTGAAAAACCCTTGTACTGTTACTTCAAAATATGTATAATAGTTTTCGTTGTCAAAAAAAAACAGCCTTTTTTATAAAAAAACATTTTGAAAAGTATTGACACTTTATTAATGAGATGTTATATTATTAAAGTCGCTCATGACACCAAAACAGATTGAACCTTGAAAACTGAACAAAACAAAACGTCAACGTTAATTCTTTTATATGTAAGACTTAGTCTTACAAAACAAAGTTGAACTAGATTCACAAATGAGCAAGTCAAACTTTTTCGGAGAGTTTGATCCTGGCTCAGGACGAACGCTGGCGGCGTGCCTAATACATGCAAGTCGAGCGGACGAAAGGGAGCTTGCTCCCTTTCGTTAGCGGCGGACGGGTGAGTAACACGTGGGTAACCTGCCTGTAAGACTGGGATAACTCCGGGAAACCGGGGCTAATACCGGATAATTCCTTTCCTCGCATGAGGAAAGGTGGAAAGATGGCTTCGGCTATCACTTACAGATGGACCCGCGGCGCATTAGCTAGTTGGTGAGGTAACGGCTCACCAAGGCGACGATGCGTAGCCGACCTGAGAGGGTGATCGGCCACACTGGGACTGAGACACGGCCCAGACTCCTACGGGAGGCAGCAGTAGGGAATCTTCCGCAATGGACGAAAGTCTGACGGAGCAACGCCGCGTGAGTGAAGAAGGTTTTCGGATCGTAAAACTCTGTTGTTAGGGAAGAACAAGTACCGTTCGAATAGGGCGGTACCTTGACGGTACCTAACCAGAAAGCCACGGCTAACTACGTGCCAGCAGCCGCGGTAATACGTAGGTGGCAAGCGTTGTCCGGAATTATTGGGCGTAAAGCGCGCGCAGGCGGTTCCTTAAGTCTGATGTGAAAGCCCACGGCTCAACCGTGGAGGGTCATTGGAAACTGGGGAACTTGAGTGCAGAAGAGGAAAGCGGAATTCCACGTGTAGCGGTGAAATGCGTAGAGATGTGGAGGAACACCAGTGGCGAAGGCGGCTTTCTGGTCTGTAACTGACGCTGAGGCGCGAAAGCGTGGGGAGCAAACAGGATTAGATACCCTGGTAGTCCACGCCGTAAACGATGAGTGCTAAGTGTTGGAGGGTTTCCGCCCTTCAGTGCTGCAGCTAACGCATTAAGCACTCCGCCTGGGGAGTACGGTCGCAAGACTGAAACTCAAAGGAATTGACGGGGGCCCGCACAAGCGGTGGAGCATGTGGTTTAATTCGAAGCAACGCGAAGAACCTTACCAGGTCTTGACATCCTCTGCCAACCCTAGAGATAGGGCGTTCCCCTTCGGGGGACAGAGTGACAGGTGGTGCATGGTTGTCGTCAGCTCGTGTCGTGAGATGTTGGGTTAAGTCCCGCAACGAGCGCAACCCTTGATCTTAGTTGCCAGCATTCAGTTGGGCACTCTAAGGTGACTGCCGGTGACAAACCGGAGGAAGGTGGGGATGACGTCAAATCATCATGCCCCTTATGACCTGGGCTACACACGTGCTACAATGGACGGTACAAAGGGCAGCAAGACCGCGAGGTTTAGCCAATCCCATAAAACCGTTCTCAGTTCGGATTGTAGGCTGCAACTCGCCTACATGAAGCCGGAATCGCTAGTAATCGCGGATCAGCATGCCGCGGTGAATACGTTCCCGGGCCTTGTACACACCGCCCGTCACACCACGAGAGTTTGTAACACCCGAAGTCGGTGGGGTAACCATTTGGAGCCAGCCGCCTAAGGTGGGACAGATGATTGGGGTGAAGTCGTAACAAGGTAGCCGTATCGGAAGGTGCGGCTGGATCACCTCCTTTCTAAGGAAATAATTGAGACGTTGACGCATGAGTTTTGTTCAGTTTTGATGGTTTAATATGAACCATTTATAATAATATAAATAATATTACCTATGTAATAGATATGGGCCTATAGCTCAGCTGGTTAGAGCGCACGCCTGATAAGCGTGAGGTCGGTGGTTCGAGTCCACTTAGGCCCACCATTTTCTATTTCTTGGGGCCTTAGCTCAGCTGGGAGAGCGCCTGCTTTGCACGCAGGAGGTCAGCGGTTCGATCCCGCTAGGCTCCACTTAGGTTTTTTCGCTTCGCGAAAATTACCTTGTATTGTTCTTTGAAAACTAGATAAAGTTAGAAATGAAAGTCAAGAAAGATACCGAGTATCGCCATTTTAGGTTTTAAACCTTAAAACAAAGACCATTTAGTGGTTAAGTTAGAAAGGGCGCACGGTGGATGCCTTGGCACTAGGAGCCGATGAAGGACGGGACTAACACCGATATGCTTCGGGGAGCTGTAAGTAAGCTTTGATCCGGAGATTTCCGAATGTGGGAACACATCACTCGTAATGGAGTGATATCTTCACCTGAATACATAGGGTGTTGAAGGCAGACCCAGGGAACTGAAACATCTAAGTACCTGGAGGAAGAGAAAGCAAACGCGATTCCCTGAGTAGCGGCGAGCGAAACGGGATTAGCCCAAACCAAGAGGCTTGCCTCTTGGGGTTGTAGGACACTCTATACGGAGTTACAAAGGAATGAAGTAGACGAAAAAGTCTGGAAAGGCTTGTCAAAGAAGGTAAAAACCCTGTAGTCGAAACTTCGTTCTCTCTTGAGTGGATCCTGAGTACGGCGGGACACGTGAAATCCCGTCGGAAGCTGGGAGGACCATCTCCCAAGGCTAAATACTCCCTAGTGACCGATAGTGAACCAGTACCGTGAGGGAAAGGTGAAAAGCACCCCGGAAGGGGAGTGAAATAGAACCTGAAACCGTGTGCCTACAAGTAGTCAGAGCCCGTTAACGGGTGATGGCGTGCCTTTTGTAGAATGAACCGGCGAGTTACGATCCCATGCAAGGTTAAGTCGATGAGACGGAGCCGTAGCGAAAGCGAGTCTGAATAGGGCGAATGAGTATGTGGTCGTAGACCCGAAACCAGGTGATCTACCCATGTCCAGGGTGAAGTTCAGGTAACACTGAATGGAGGCCCGAACCCACGCACGTTGAAAAGTGCGGGGATGAGGTGTGGGTAGCGGAGAAATTCCAATCGAACTTGGAGATAGCTGGTTCTCTCCGAAATAGCTTTAGGGCTAGCCTCATGTGTAAGAGTCTTGGAGGTAGAGCACTGTTTGGACTAGGGGCCCTCATCGGGTTACCGAATTCAGACAAACTCCGAATGCCAAAGACTTATCCATGGGAGTCAGACTGCGAGTGATAAGATCCGTAGTCAAAAGGGAAACAGCCCAGACCACCAGCTAAGGTCCCAAAGTATACGTTAAGTGGAAAAGGAT